>JAVEVQ010000072.1:0-13951 GCA_034004945.1 Methyloversatilis sp.
TCGCGCGCCGGTCAGTACGACGTGGTGACCTGCATGGAAATGCTCGAACACGTGCCCGATCCGGCCAGCATCGTGCGCGCCTGCGCAACCCTCGTCCGGCCCGGCGGCACGGTGTTCTTCTCGACGCTGAACCGCAATCCGAAATCATGGCTGTTTGCGGTGATCGGTGCCGAGTACGTGCTGCGCCTGCTGCCGCGCGGCACCCATGAATACGAGAAGATGATCAAGCCGTCGGAACTGGCGCGCGACGCGCGCGAAGCCGGCCTGCGCGAAGCGGAACTGATGGGCATGAGCTACAACCCCTTCACCAAGGTCTACTCGCTCGGCAAGGACACCGCCGTCAATTACCTGATGCGGTGCGTGCGTGATGAATGAGCCGCGTACCCGCGGCGTACTGTTCGATCTCGACGGCACGCTGGCCGACACCGCGCCCGACCTCGGCGGGGCACTGAACCGCCTGCGCGTCGAACGCGGACTACCCGAACTGCCCGCAGAGACGCTGCGCCCACATACCTCGGCCGGTGCCCGCGGCCTGATCGGCGCCGGTTTCGGCGTGAAGCCGGAAGACAGCGGCTACACGGAACTGGTGGACCGGTTCCTGACGCTGTACGCATCAGCGATCTGCGTCCACACCCGCCTGTTCGACGGCATGGGCGAGGTGCTGACCCGGCTCGAACAGGCCGACATTCCCTGGGGCGTGGTCACCAACAAGGCGGCGCGCTTCACCGTGCCACTGATGCGCAAGCTCGGCCTGCACGAGCGTGCAGCGAGCATCGTCAGCGGCGACAGCGTTCCGGTGCCCAAGCCCGATCCCGCCGGTCTGCGACTGGCGGCCGCCGAGCTGGGCGTAGAAGTCGCGGCCTGCATCTACGTCGGCGACGATGAACGTGACATCCAGGCGGCCCGGGCCGCGGGCATGCGGTCGGTCACCGCCGCCTTCGGCTATCTGGGCTGCGCCCGTCACCACAGCGAGTGGGGCGCCGACCACACCATTCATCACCCGCTCGAACTTCTGCCCCTCTTGTAATCGGTCGAGGTGGTACCATCTATCGCTCACTGGGGGCGACCTGGTCTCGACGTGGGTCGCGAAGCAGTGCAGGGCATACCGAGGGTCGGAGTACCTCGTAAATCCAACCGAAAATTAGATAGTCGCCAACGACGAATCTTACGCTCTGGCCGCTTAAGGCCGGACGCTGCACCGACTGATTAGCGGGTCGGGCCGGGCAACCGGTCGCAGCGCCATTAACAGCTAAAGTAAGGGTGCACTCCGCCGCGTGGTGCATCACGAAAATCAAGCGGATCGCCTTTCATCAGCCTGCCGGGTCGGCGGGTGACGGGTTAGACCAAATGGCCAGGCTAAGTATGTAGAACTGTCTGTGTAGGGCTTGCGGACGCGGGTTCGATTCCCGCCGCCTCCACCAATATCAAAACCCCAACCGTTCTCGGTTGGGGTTTTTTCTTGTCTGTTTGCGCCAGTTCCCGCGTGTTGCTGGGGGTTCCTGCGGAAACCTGCGGACTTCGCCGCCCGCCAGAACTGGCCGTTCCCGGCCACATTCCACTCTCTCCTGGCCATTCCTCGCTCCGACCTCGCTCCCTGAAACTGGCCCGAAGTCCGCAAAGGCCGCCAGTCACACCCATACAGATCACAGAGTTACGCGCGGACGAATCAATCGGTTGGATTGCGGCATTGGCTACCGAAGGGAACAAACAGTCGCCAGCGCGAAGCCAGAAGCCCTACCGGGCCTTCCGTTCAATCTGCTCAAACAGTTTCTGCGCGGCGAGCTTGGCAGTGGCGTCCTGCTCCGGACCAAGCGGTTCAAGCTCTACCCCGTCGCGACCTGCGACATAGGCTGGACCGCCGACGTCATCGTCGTAGTCCGAACCGTCTTCGTTGATCGCGTAATGTGCGTCCTGGGTCAGATCCGTTCCGACCAGCCGGGAGAGGTACACCCACGCCCAGCATCGCTGTAGGTCACCTTGATCGTGTTCCTCAATGAGCTGGAGCATGGCGTCCGTATCTCCCCTCTCGGCAGCCAGCGTCAGCCAATGCTTGGCGTCTGAAGTGCGGCCCATGCGTTCTGCGATCGCCGCAATCGCTGCTGGGTCAGCATCGACGTCGTGGCGTGACTGCTCGAAGAAGGACGGATCGTCAAATCGATCCGCCAAGTCGAGAAGTGCATCCTGATTCCCCAGTCGACTGGCCTCCCTCAGGTGCCGCGAGTACTTCTCGGCTTGAGCGAGACGAGCCTCGTGGGCTTCGGCCCACTCCTTTTCCACACCAGTTAGGACACGGCCCTGCTGCCCCTGGGAGTGCCAATAGGAACTTCCAGCGTCCGGGTCGTCTTCATTGTCAGGGGCGTGGATCAGCGCCAGCGCGTAGTGAGCCAGGGCATTGCCCTTGCTAGCCGCCACAGCCAATCCATCCAAAAGGATCGGTCCGAACGCCTCGTCGGTGGAGTCAAAAAGCTCATCCGGGTCGTATTCGAGCTCTTCGTCTTGGCTGGACGACTCCCATCTCAGGCGACTGACCAATGACGAGATGCTGGCAACACCGATCTGGCGCTCTGCCGGGAAAGATTCCAGCGCCGACGACGCCAGAGTCGCGGTGTCAGGTTGATACCCAAGCTCAATGCAACGCCGCTTGATGAGCGCGCTTTGCGGGACCACCCGCCGATCGTTCTGGCGAAGTTCCGTGAGCACGGTGTCAACGCCAAACGCGGCGTGGGAGTTGAAGCCGAAGGAAGCTGCCAACAGCTCGTAGACGTGGGCTCGCTTGAATGAGCCACCAGTGTTGGCCTGAAGGTGCTGCTGCGCGGAATACGCGAGTTCTTTGATTGTCATGACAAACCTTTCCTCAATGCCACGCCGATTTCGGGTCAGGCGCACACGTTTAAGTCCCCGACGACGAGGCTCAAAGAGAGGTTTTCAATGACAGAGAGGCAACGCCTTTTTTTACTCGTGTGCAAGTAAGGTGGGCACCTGGGAGGATTTTATCCCTGTGCCCCCGCTCGGTCTACAGGACCCTGGCCCGCTGCTCGTCCCACAGCGCTGGCGGATCATCGGCCGCAGAGCTTCAGGAACTTGGGCCCGATCCCCTCGCTGCGCCAGCGTTCCAGGGTGGCCTCGCTGATGCTCCAGCGGGCGGCCAGTTGTTTTTGGTTGAGGTGTACGACTTCCATCTTGGTCTCCTTCCGAATGAGTTGGCAGGAGTCCATGAAGGCGCTGTTCCGCCCTCGAGCCAAGGCGCGGCGCGGCCTTGCGGCGGAATGGGTGTAAATGGGCGTCCTTTTGGCCGCCTGCCCAGCAAGGCGGTGCCCGTTTCGGATATTGCGAATTTTCGTTTGTTTCGTTTATACTGCCTCCCATGACGCTGTTTGAAGCTTCCAGGAGACTGCCATGACCACTCTCTCTTCCACCCATCCGTTGCCGACGGCCGAAGAAGTTGCCATCGCCCGCGAGAGCGGCCGGGCACTGTCCGCCTACCTGCAGACCCGTGCGGAAACCCAGCAGATCGAGATCCTCGACGACAAGGGCGCGTCCCACCCAGTCCGCGTCCCAGTGTCGGCGCTGCGCCTGCTCGTGGACGTCCTGACCGAAATCGGTGAGGGCAACGCGGTCAGCATCATCCCGATCCACGCCGAACTGACGACCCAGGACGCGGCAGACGTGCTCAACGTTTCACGGCCGTTCCTCGTGCAGTTGCTGGAGCGCGGCGAGATCCCGTTCCACAAGATCGGAACGCACCGTCGCGTCCGCTACCAGGACGTGATCGCTTACAAGGAGCGGATCGACGCGGAGCGCAGTAAGGCCCTCGATGCACTGGCCGAGCAAGCCCAGGCGCTCAAGATGGGTTACGAATGAATGAGTTCGAGCTTCACCGTCATTTACGACGCGTGCGTGCTCTACCCGGCACCGTTGCGCGACCTGCTGATGCGCCTGGCACTGACAGATCTGTACCGGGCACGTTGGACGGACATGATCCACGACGAGTGGACGCGTAACGTCCTGAAGCAGCGGCCAGACCTGAAGCCCGAAGACCTGGAGCGGACGCGGTCGCTGATGAACGCCCACGTCCGCGACAGCCTGGTCACCGGCTTCGAGCATCTGATTCCGTGCGTCGAGTTACCGGATGCCGATGACCGGCATGTGGTGGCGGCCGCCATTCACGGCGGCGCCAGCCTGATCGTGACCTTCAATCTGAAGGATTTCCCGCCGGAGCAGCTCAAGCGCTACAACTTGGCCGCCCAGCATCCGGATGACTTCATCTTCGATCTGCTGGATCTGCACGCGGCCCGAGTGTGCGAGGCGGCGGCCAACCATCGACGGTCATTGAAGAACCCGCCCAAGACGGCGGACGAGTACCTCGACACCCTGCTCAAGCAAGGCCTCACGCAGACCGTCGGCCAGTTGCGGGAGTGGAAGGTAGCAATCTGACGGACGCGGGTTCGATTCCGCGTTTGGGAACTGAACTGGGACTGGAAAGCAGACGAGGTTGAGCTGCCTTTCCGGGCACCAATCGCGGCGAAAAACCTATCTGATCGTCCGCCACCGAACGGCGTACTGGCAGGCTTTTCGATCCGGTTCGCACTGATTCGCAGCAGCCCGCAGCGCTTCGATTCCGTACTTTCAATAGTCGTTTGATGCGGGTACCAACCCACCATCCCACCATCACCACATCATGGCTCGGATTTCGTTCCGGACCCTTTTTCTTGCCTGATCGCATCGTGATCCGGGCACGCTGACAGGGCTGTTCCCGAAACCGGGGGCGGCCGTCCGTGCCCGCTGCGCCCCCCCGGCTGCGCCCGTGACCGAGTGGCCATCCCCACCCCTCCGGTGTGCGTTGCGCATCATCCGGCGCCCTCTTATGGTTGCGCTGTCCAGCCTTCCGGCCGAATATCCACCCTGGAGCGGATTATGCCGCCGGCGATGAAGCCACTTCGCGGCGCGCCGCACGCGCGTGCAGTCCAGTCAGCGTGCGGGGCTTTCAAGGCCTTGGAACAGACATGCGGAGAGCGCCCGGAATGCTCGGCGAGCACTACGACCCCGACATCGACCTGGACAGGAAGAACGCGCAGCCGAGCGTCATTCTCGTGGCCGATGACGATCCGGTCATCCCGCTGATGGTGAACAAGGTGCTGTCCACGCGCGGCATGACAGTGCTCGCCGTCGCCGACGGTCTGGCCGCGATCGAGGCTTTCCGGCAGGCACCGCCGGATCTGGCGCTGCTCGATGTCCACATGCCGGGAGCCGATGGCTACGAGACGTGCGCCCGCATGCGCGAACTGGGTGGCGAGGACACCTGCCCCATCATCATCATGACCGCGAGCGACGACGCCGCATCGGTGCAGCGTGCCTTTGCCGCCGGCGCGAGCGATTTCCTGACCAAACCGATCAGCTGGACCCTGCTGCCGCATCGCATCCGTTTCGTGCTGCGCGCCGCCGACGCGGCACGCCGGCTGCGCGAGTCACTGCGCCGCTCGGAAATCCTGTTCGCCCGCTCGGCCGAGGGCATCCTGATCGTCGACATGGCGAGCCGCCGCTGCGTGGACGCCAATCCGGCGCTGTGCATGATGCTGGGTTACTCAAGGGACGAGATGCGCACGCTCGAGTGGCACGACCTGCAACCGCCCGAGCTGTATCCGGCCAACCTGGAACAGTTCGCGCGCTGCGCCAGCATCGAGAGCGGCCGCCTGGAAGGTGCGCTGATGCGACGCAAGGACGGGGTGCTGTTCCACGCCGACATCACGCACAACCTGATCGATATCGATGGCCGCCGCTGTCTCGCGGGCTTCCTCGTCGATGTCACCGAAAAGCGCCTGGCCGACGAAGCCTTGATGCGTCGTGCCAGTCACGACGCGCTGACCGGCCTGCCCAACCGCGCGCTGCTGCTCGAACGCCTGGCACAGGCGCTCAAGCAGGCGCAGCGGCGCATGGCGCGCGTCGGCCTGCTGTTCATCGATCTCGATTATTTCAAGGAAGTGAACGACGCTCACGGGCACGCGGTCGGCGATCTGCTGCTGAAACAGGTGGCCGAGCGACTGCAGGGCGAATTGCGCGGCGAGGACACCGTCGCGCGTCTGGGCGGCGACGAGTTCGTCGTACTGATGCCCCTGCTGGACAACGAGCCACAGCCCTGCACCCAGCTTGCGGCGCGCATCGTCGGCGTGCTCGGCATGGCGTTCGAGGTGAGCGGCCACACGCTGCACATCGGTGCCAGCATCGGCATCGCGCTCTACCCGGACGACGCCGGCAGCGCGGCCGGCCTGCTCGACAGCGCCGACGAGGCGATGTACGACGCCAAGCGAGCCGGGCGCGGTCAGTATCGGCGTTACCGCTCGTCCTGAGTTCGTCAACGCCGTCGGCGCTTGCCTCACCGCGCTGTTGCAACGCAGCATTCGTATGCGCATACTGAATCGTCATCGATCTTCCCGGACGATATTCATGCACATGCCCGGTCCGTCCCGCCGCGTCCTCCTTGCGCTGTCCGTCGCCCTCCTCCTTCCGCGTGCCTCGGCCGCCGAGGCGCCGCCGGTGCTCGAACGGATCGAGCGCCACGACTTCACCGTGTCCGGCCTGTCGTCGGGCGCCGCCATGGCGGTTCAGGTGGGCGTGGCGCATTCGTCGCGGGTGCGCGGCATCGGCATCGTGTCGGGGCCGCCCTATCTGTGCGCACAGGGCTTCGTGACGCGTGCCACCAACGACTGCCTGGTACTCGGCCGCGACCGCCTGCGCGAACTGTTCGGTCCGCTGTTCGGGCTGTCGCTGTTCAGTTCGGGCGAGCGCGACATCGACGTAGACGATCTGGTGAGCGACACGCGCAAGCTGGCCCGGCAGCGGCGGATCGATCCGGTCGACGGCCTCGCCTCACAGCAGATCTGGGAATACCGAGGGCAGGACGATCGCGTGGTCGGCGCCAAGGCGTCGGCCGCCCAGCACGCCTACTTCCGTGCCTTCGGCGCCACGCCGAAGCGGGGCGAACCGCGATCGACGCCGCACACCATGCCCACCAGCGACCCGGCCCAGGGCAGTTGCGACACGCGCGACGAGGACTATGTCAGCGGTTGCGATTTCGATGCCGCCGGCGACCTGCTGCGCCATCTGCGTCGGCACCCCGAGGCGCGACCGAATGCCGGCAACGGGCGCTGGTACGTGCTCAAGCAGGCTGATTTCGTGCCGGCCGGTCCGGGCGATGCACAGGCCCGGCGCCGCGCGCTGGGCCTCGCCGAGGAGGCACGCGTCTATGTACCCCAGCGCTGCGCCAGCGAAAGCTGCCAGGTCCACGTCGCACTGCATGGCTGCAGGCAGGGCATGAATGACGCGTCCTTCCGCGCCTTCACCGAAGGCGCGGGCTACGTCCGCTGGTCCGGCCCGCTGAAGCTGGTGCTGCTGTTCCCGCGCGTCGGCGCGATCGAACCTTTCGAACGTGGGCTCTGGGACAGCGTCGGCAACCCGATGGGTTGCTGGGACTGGTGGGGCTACACCACGCCGGGTGACCTCTTCGGCTACGCGACGCGCGAAGCGCCGCAGATGCGCACCCTCATCAACATGGTTGACCACCTGATGCGGACGCACTGAGCGCAATGCCGCGACAAGCGGTCGCGGCGGCGATAATGGCGGGCCTGTCCGCCCGGATCTCATGTCGATGTTCGACCCCTCGCTGCTCACCAAACTGCTGGTTTCGCTGGTCATCATCGCGCTGGCCCTGCTGATCACACGCACCGCCCGCCGTGTAACGGCGGCCCGCTTCGAAGATCCTTCGCAGCGCAAACAGGCCTGGGTGACCATCCGCAACATCGCGCTGCTGGCATGTCTGGCGCTCCTCGGCCTGACCTGGACGCTGGGCGGCGACCAGTCCTCCCTGCCGCTGGCGGCGGTCGCCGGTGCCTCGCTCATCGTGTCGAAGGACATTCTGATCTCGGCGATGGGCGGCACCGTGCTGTTCCTGACGCGCACCTACCAGGTCGGCGATTTCATCGAGGTCGGCAGCGTACGCGGGCGCGTCGCCGACATCCGCTTCCTCAGCACCCTGCTCGACGCCAGCGGCGACGCCGACCTGATCAACGGCAGCCGCGTACTGCTGCAGCACAGCGCGGTCATCACCAGCACGCTGCGCGTCACGCCGCACGAGCACTTCATGCTGACCACGCTGCGCGTGTTCATCGGCGACCCCGCCGCCTGCCTGGACAGGCGCGCGCTGCTCGAAGCGGCCGCGCAGGAGGTGTGCGCGCCCTGGATAGAGGAAGCCGAACGCGGCCTGCTCGACCTCGAAGCGGCACACTGGAGCCGTCTGCCGTCGGCACGTCCGCGCGTATTCATCGACCTGGCAAGCGACAAGGGCGCGCAGCTGGTGGCCGCCTTTCCGTGCCGCGTCGAGGAGCGCCTGCGCGTCGAACAGCGGGTGCTGTCCGCGTATCTGGCGCGGGTTCAGGCGGCAGCCACCTCGGACGCACGGGAGACCGGGACCTCCGCCTGAGGCGGCAGCGCCGCCGCCAGCAGTTCGCCAATGCGCTGGTTGTCGCGCACCGGCCGCATCGCCTGGTAAAGCGCCTCGGCCTGCGGATAGCTGCGTCGCAGCAGGTTCAGCCATTGCTTGAGCCGCCCCGCCGCATGGCGCGCCTCGACGTGAGCGAGCACGCGCAGCCAGTAATCGCCGAGCAAGGGCGCGATGCGCGGCCAGTCCGCCGCCGGATCGGTGGCCTCCTCTCCGCGCAGCCGCGCACGGATGCGCTCGACCAGCAGCGGATCGGCCACCGCGCCGCGACCGATCATCACGTCGGCCAACCCGCTCTCGCTGCGGCAGCGCAGATAGTCGTCGACCGACCAGATTTCGCCATTGGCCACCACCGGCACGCGCACCGCCTCGGCGATGCGGGCGATCCATGGCCAGTGTGCCGGCGGCTTGTAGCCGTCGACCTTGGTGCGCGCATGGACGACGATCATTTCCGCCCCGCCCTCGGCCAGCGCCTGCGCCGCCTCGATCGCGCGCGAGGTGTCGCGCACGCCGAGCCGCATCTTGGCGGTGAAGGGCACGCGCCCGGCCACTGCGCGGCCGACCGCGCCGACGATGTCGTGCAGCAGTTCGGGCTCGTCGAGCAGTACCGCGCCGCCGCGGTGTCGATTCACCGTCGGCGCCGGACAGCCGAAATTCAGGTCGATGCCGGCCGGGCTGAGCCGCGCCAGCTGGTCGGCGTTGTCAGCCAGCTGCGCCGGATCGGAGCCGAGCAGCTGCACCCGCACCGGTACCCCGCTGGCGGTGCGCGAGCCGGTCTTCAGTTCGGGCGCCACGCGCTGGTAGCTGCGCGACGGCAGCACGCTGTCGGTGACGCGCACGAATTCGGTCACGCACCAGTCGTAGTGCGCCGCCCGCGTCACGACCGCGCGCAGGCGCGCGTCGAGCAGGCCTTCCATCGGCGCGAGCAGCAGGCGGGGCGGGGCGACCGGCGGTACGTTGACGCAGGCCTCGGCGGCAGGTGACATTGGATGCGGAGATCGGAAACGACGCAGGATTATCCCGCACTTGAACGGAACACCTTGAACACTTCGGCAGACACCCCGGGCACCTGCGGCTGCAGCGGTCATTGCGCGACCGCATCCACCGTCCCTGCGGCTACGCCGATCAACGGGCTGCGCAGCAGCTTCCGCGTTCCGGGCATGGACTGCCCGTCGGAAGAACGCGTGATCCGCCTGGCGCTGGAGGGCGCTGACGGGCTGCGGCATGTCGGCATCGACCTGAGCGCGCGCACGGTCACGTTGTACCACGACGGCCCGCTCGCCCCGCTGCAGACGAAGCTGGCGATCAATGCCGCCATCTGGCGGCCGGCCTGTGGGCGCAATCGACTGGCCTGATCGCCGACGCGCTGGACATGCTGGCCGATGCTTCCGTGTATGGCCTGAGCCTGTACGCCGTCGGCCGCAGCGCGGCCGGCAAGCTGCGCGTGGCCCACCGGTCCGGCTGGCCGCAGCTGCTGCTGGCCGGCGGCGCACTGGCCGAGGTGGTACGGCGCGCCATCTCTGGCAGCGAGCCGGAACCGCTGTGGATGAGCGGCATGGCGCTGCTCGCGCTGGCGGCCAACCTCGCCTGCCTGCTGCTGATGGCGCGCCACCGCGACGGCGGCGCGCACATGAAGGCAAGCTGGATCTTCTCGACCAATGACGCGCTGGCCAACGTCGGCGTCATCGTCGCCGGCGCGCTGGTGGCGGCCACCGGCAGCCGCTGGCCGGACCTCACCATCGGCACCGCGATCGCACTGCTGGTCGCCAGCGGCGCGCTGCGCATACTGAAGCTGAAGGCGTGAACGCAAAACGGGGGCGGATCATCCGACCCGCCCCCGTCCCGGCGACCTCAAAGCACCGTCAGCTCGGCTTGCGGAAGCTGAAGTGCCCCGCCGGATCGGCGTCGACCACGATCACGTCCTTCGGCCCGAAGCTGCCGTCGAGAATCTTCTTCGACAGCGGGTTCTCGATGTGCTCCTGGATCGCGCGCTTCAGCGGACGCGCGCCGAACACCGGGTCGAAGCCGGCCTTGCCGATTTCGGCCAGCGCCGCGTCCGACACCTGCAGGCCCATGTCCAGCTTGGCCAGCCGCTTTTCCAGATAGGCGAGCTGTATCTTCGCGATGCTCTGGATATTGCGTTCGTCCAGCGCGTGGAACACCACCACCTCGTCGATCCGGTTGATGAATTCCGGACGGAAGAAGGTTTTCACCTCGCCCATCACCGCCAGCTTCACCACGGCGTAATCGGAATCCGCCATCTGCTGGATCATCTGGCTGCCGAGGTTGCTGGTCATCACGATGACCGTGTTCTTGAAATCCACCGTGCGGCCCTGGCCGTCGGTCATGCGACCGTCGTCCAGCACCTGCAGCAGCACGTTGAACACGTCGGGGTGCGCCTTCTCGACCTCGTCGAACAGGATGACGCTGTAAGGCTTGCGCCGCACCGCCTCGGTCAGGTAACCGCCCTCGTCATAGCCGACATAGCCTGGCGGCGCGCCGATCAGGCGGCTCACCGAATGCTTCTCCATGAATTCGCTCATGTCGATGCGGATCAGATGCTCTTCCGAATCGAACAGGAATTCGGCCAGCGTCTTGCACAGCTCGGTCTTGCCGACACCGGTCGGGCCGAGGAAGAGGAAGCTGCCGTAGGGGCGGTTCTCGTCCGACAGGCCGGCGCGCGAACGGCGGATCGCGTCGGACACCAGGCGCACCGCCTCGTCCTGACCGATCACGCGCTGGTGCATGCGGTCTTCCATCTTCAGCAGCTTGTCGCGCTCGCCCTGCATCATCTTGCTGACCGGAATGCCGGTCGCGCGCGACACCACCTCGGCGATTTCCTCGGCGCCGACTTCGGTACGCAGCAGCTTGTTCTGCGGCTTCACGTCGCCGCTGCCTTTCTCGGCCTGCTTGAGCTGGGCTTCGAGCTGCGGCAGCTTGCCGTACTGCAGTTCTGCCAGCTTGTCGAACTGGCCCTTCCTCTGCAGGTCGGCCATCTGCACGCGCACCTTCTCGATCTCTTCCTTGATGTGCGCGCTGCCGACAACCTGCGCCTTCTCGGCCTTCCAGATTTCTTCGAGGTCGGAGTATTCCTTCTGCAGCTTGGCGATCTCTTCCTCGATCAGGCCGAGCCGGCGGATCGACGCCTCGTCCTTCTCCTTCTTCACCGCCTCGCGCTCGATCTTCAACTGGATGAGCCGGCGGTCGAGCTTGTCCATCGACTCCGGCTTGGAGTCGATTTCCATCTTGATGCGCGCGGCCGCCTCGTCGATCAGGTCGATCGCCTTGTCCGGCAGGAAGCGGTCGGTGATGTAACGGTGGCTCAACTCGGCCGCGGCGACGATGGCCGGGTCGGTGATGTCCACGCCGTGGTGCAGTTCGTACTTTTCCTGCAGACCGCGCAGGATGGCGATGGTCGCCTCCACCGACGGCTCGTCCACCAGCACCTTCTGGAAGCGGCGCTCCAGCGCGGCGTCCTTCTCGATGTACTTGCGGTACTCGTCCAGCGTGGTGGCGCCGATGCAGTGCAGTTCGCCGCGGGCGAGCGCCGGCTTCAGCATGTTGCCGGCGTCGATCGCGCCCTCGGCCTTGCCGGCACCCACCATGGTGTGGATTTCGTCGATGAACAGGATGATGCGGCCTTCGTCCTTGGCCACCTCGTTCAGTACGCTCTTCAGCCGCTCCTCGAATTCGCCGCGGTACTTGGCACCGGCCAGCAGGCCGGCCATGTCCAGCACCAGCACGCGCTTGCCCTTCAGCGTTTCCGGCACCTCGTCATTGACGATGCGCTGCGCCAGCCCTTCGACGATGGCGGTCTTGCCGACGCCCGGCTCGCCGATCAGCACCGGGTTGTTCTTGGTACGCCGCTGCAGGATCTGGATGGCGCGACGGATTTCGTCGTCACGGCCGATCACCGGGTCGAGCTTGCCGGCAGCGGCGCGCTCGGTCAGGTCGATGCAGTACTTCTTCAGCGCCTCGCGCGACCCTTCGGCTTCGGCCGAACCGACCGACGAGCCGCCGCGCACCTGTTCCACCGCCTTTTCCAGCGCAGCGCGCTCCAGTCCGGCCTGCTTCAGCAGCCGGCCCAGTTCGCCCTTGTCGGCGGTGGCGGCGAGCAGGAACATTTCGGAGGCGATGAACTGGTCGCCGCGCTTCTGCGCCTCGCGGTCGGCGACATTGAGCAGATTGGTGAGGTCGCGGCCGATCTGCACTTCGCCGCCGTGGCCCTCGACGGTGGCGATGCGCGACAGCGCATCATCGACCGCCTTCTTCAGCGGCGCGACATTGACACCGGCGCGCTGCAGCAGCGAGGCGGTGGCGCCGTCGTCCTGGTTGAGCAGCGCCAGCATCAGGTGGGCCGGCTCGATGTACTGGTGGTCGCGGCCGACCGCCAGGCTCTGGGCATCGGCCAGCGCCTGCTGGAACTTGGTGGTGAGCTTGTCGAAACGCATGAACGCCTCCGTGAACTTTGTCTGGACGCTATCTGGGGCGAACGATCCGCTTTTCAACCGGCAAACGCTTGATGCGGGTCAAATACGGCCTCGACGTCCGGTAAAGTGACGTCATCGCACGCCACAAGCTTCCGATGCCCGAGTCGTCCCACATGCCGCACACCCGCAGCAAGATCATGAGCGCAGCCGAAGCCGTGGCGCGCATCCCGGACGGCGCCACGCTGGCCACCACCGGCTTCGTCGGCATCGGCTTCGCCGAACACCTCGCCATCGCGGTCGAACAGCGCTTCCTCGATAGCGGCGCGCCGCGCGACCTCACACTGGTCTACGCCGCCGGCCAGGGCGATGGCAAGCACCGCGGGCTCAACCACTTCGGCCACGCCGGGCTGGTACGGCGCGTGATCGGCGGCCACTGGGGCCTGGTGCCGCAGCTGCAGGCGCTGGCGGTGACGAATCAGATCGAGGCCTGGAATCTGCCGCAGGGCGTGATCTCGCAGTTGTTCCGCGACATCGCCGCGCACCGGCCGGGCCAGCTCACGCGGGTCGGGCTGGACACCTTCGTCGATCCGCTGCACGGCGGCGGCAAGATCAACGCGGCCACCACTGACGATCTGGTGCGGCGCATGCAGATCGACGGCGAGGACTTCCTCTTCTACAAGGCCTTTCCGATCGACGTCGCGCTGGTGCGCGGCAGCACGGCCGACCCGGACGGCAACGTGACGATGGAGCGCGAAGCGCTGACCCAGGAAGCGCTGGCGGTGGCGATGGCCGCGCACAACTCGGGTGGTCTGGTCATCGTGCAGGTCGAACGCACGGTCGGGCGCGGCCAACTGAACCCGCGCCAGGTCAAGGTACCGGGCGTGCTGGTCGATTGCGTCGTCGTGTCGCCGCCGGAGCACCACCACCAGACCTTCGCCACCGTCTACAACCCGGCCTATTCGGGCGAGGCGCGGCTCGCCGCCGAGGCGCTGCCGGCGATGGCGCTGGACCTGCGCAAGGTGATCGCCCG
>JAVEVQ010000167.1:0-2994 GCA_034004945.1 Methyloversatilis sp.
CGCGGGCCGCTGGCTTCGGCTCAGGCCGCTATCGCGAGCAAGCTCGCTCCCGCGGGAAACCAGGCTCCGACGATGGGGCGGGCGTGCTTTTTGTGGGAGCGACCTCTGGTCGCGATGCAGCCTTCGTGGGCCGCTGGCTTTGGTTCAGGTCGCGATCGCGAGCAAGCTCACTCCCACGGGAAACCAGGCTCCGACGATGGGGCGGGCGTGCTTTTTGTGGGAGCGACCTCTGGTCGCGATGCAGCCTTCGCGGGCCGCCGGCTTCGATTCAGGCCGCTATCGCGAGCAAGCTCGCTCCCACAGGAAACCAGGCTCCGACGATGGGGCGGGCGTGCTTTTTGTGGGAGCGACCTCTGGTCGCGATGCAGCCTTCGTGGGCCGCTGGCTTTGGTTCAGGTCGCGATCGCGAGCAAGCTCACTCCCACAAAACCAGGCTCTTGCGGCGAACAGGGCGCGATCCTTGTGAGCGGCCCCGGCCGCGACTAGAGGGGTCGCTTCAGCCGCCCTTGCGAATAGGGGCTGCCACGGCACCGACGTACTCGCCATCCGCACGATGGTAGGGCGCGGGCGAACGTTGCGGTCTGCGCACCCGTTCGAGCCAGGCCGCCAGTGCCCACATCAGCAGTACGCCGACGAAGCCCGCGCTCACCTGTACGGCCACCCGGTCGCCGGCCAGCGCACCGGCGGCGTCGGCCAGCGGGGCCAGCAGCACGCTGAGGCAGAACACCTCGAGCGAATGACGGCCCATGCAGCGCAGTGCCGAGGCGGGCGCGCTGTGCAGCCAGGCACCGGGGCGCAGCAGCGTGGTGGCCACCCAGGCCAGCACCAGGAAGTGGGCGACGCGCAGCAGGTCGAGGTCGGTCTTGCTGATCGGGTAGATCAGCGCGGCGATGGACGGCGGCATCAGCGCGTCATGAATCTCCGGCCAGCGCCATGACAGGCTGAGCGCGAATGATGCGACGAGGAAGGCCAGTGCCGCCGGCATCAGGATGTTGCGGCCGATGCGCCGCTCCAGCGGGCGCAGCCGGAGGATGGACTGCGGCCGCGCGCAGCAGGCGCCGATGAAGAACAGGAACTGCCAGGCCAGCGGATTGAAGAACCACACGCCTTCCGGCGCCGCCGGCAGGTTGAGGCCGATCCGCTTCTCCAGCAGCCAGAGCAGGCAGGAAGGCACGAGCACCCACAGCGGACGGCGCACCAGCAGCGGCAGCAGACCGGCCATCAGCGTCATCAGCACGACATACAGCGGCAGCGGGTCCATCAGCACCGGCTTGAAATGCATCAGCACGCCGGCGAGCAGCGCGGCCTGCGGCTGTTCGAGGAAGTAGCCCAGCCCCATCTCGGCGATGAAGTCGCGCGTCTCGACGTGGTCGTTGGCGACGAATACCACCGCCATCAGCTGCGCCAGCAGGAACACGTGGGCGACGTACAGTATCCAGGCGCGGCGCAGCACATGCACCGCGGCGGGAAAGAATCCGTCGCGCTCGTAGCGCCGGCCGTAGGCCAGCATGGCGCCGTAGCCGGCGAGGAACACGAACAGTTCGGCGGCGTCGCTGAGGCCGAAGTTGCGCAGCGTGGCATAGCCCAGCGGATTGCCGGGCAGGTGGTCCCAGAACATGCAGACCAGCGCGACGCCGCGGAAGAGGTCGACGCGAAGGTCGCGCGCCGGTGGTGGTGCGTAATCCATCGTGCAGGCTCCGTGCTGACGGATGGCGTCGGCGCGGGGCGCTGAGACGGGTGTGCCATCCGGGGCTGTAGGGGCGTGTCGCCGCCGGCTCGCGGCGGCGCACTCGGGTCATGCGCCCGCGACTGCCGGGGCCTGCGCTGACGGCCGGTTCGGCGTCGAGTCTGGCTCGAATCCGGGGCCGACTCGGTGGCGTGGGTGGCGTGGGTGGCGCGGGCCCGGTTTCGGGCCGCGCAAGGGTAGACGAGATGAGGGCGCCCGATGCGTCCTGTCAGCGGATGCTGACAAGCCGTCGGGTCTGACGGCGCGCCGGCAGGCGTTCAGCGACGCATTTCCGGGCGGAAGCGCAGCACCAGCACGACCAGCGCCAGCAGGGCCGGCAGCCAGTTCAGGGCGGTCGGTACCGGACGCGACACCGCGGCGCCGTCGTGCTTCATGGCGCGGACCAGCGTACCGGTGTCGGTCAGCGTCGCGTAGTCGAAGCCGACCTGCTGCGCGATCTCGCGCAGATGGGTTTCACGCAGCGCCGACAGGTGTTCGGTGCCAGGTACCTTGCGGCCGTCGGCGGTGCGCAGTTCGCGCTGTATCACTTCGCCGGCCTTCCAGAAGCCGACCGGGCGACCGTCGTCGTCGCTCTTCGGTATCGGCCTTGCCGCCTCGCCGCCGGCGCCGACGATCCAGCCGCGTACCTCGCCCGGCTTGATGTCGTCGAAGCCCGGCTTGTCGCCGTCGCGCAGCGGCGGCGCCTCCTGGCCGTCGCTGACGAAGACGACGGCAGGGGCCTCCTCAAGCGTCTTGGCGGTACGCACCGACCAGAACACGCCTTTCGCCACCTCGCTCGAATTGCCCCAGCGCATGCGGCCGTCGATCTGGTCGAGCGATGCGATCAGGTCGCCGTAATGCGCGCACACCTCGATCGGCGCCAGCAGCAGCAGCGTGCGGTACTCGGCGAAACCGGCCCAGCCGACGCGCGAGCCGCAGGGCAGTTCGCGCAGCGCCCGCTTGGCCGATTCGCGGGCGTAGGTCAGGCGGCTGACCGGCGCGCCGTCCAGCTCGTAGTCCTCGACATTCATGCTCTGCGTCAGGTCGAACACGACGATGGTGTCCCAGCTGTCGCGCGGCAGGTTCACCGGCGGCAGCACGGCGGCGATCACCAGCAGCGCGAGCGCGGCGAGCAGCGAATGGGCGTCGCGCTCGCGCAGGCTGGCCAGCAGGTTGCGCAGGAAGACGCGGGTTCTCATGCGGGCACCCTCACGGCAGATCCAGCCGCACGCCCTGCAGCGTCGTCACCACGCGCTCGCGCGGTGTTT
>JAVEVQ010000168.1:0-2992 GCA_034004945.1 Methyloversatilis sp.
CTATCAGTTCGGCTGCGGCCGCCTGGGCATAGCTCACCACCGGCAGGCCGCTGGCCAGCGCTTCGGTCAGCACGTTGCCGAAGGTTTCGGTCAGGCTGCCGAACAGGAACAGATCGGCGCTGGCGTAGTGGGCGGCCAGGTCCTCGCCGCTGCGCATGCCGGCGAACAGGTGGTGCGGATGTTGCCGCGCCAGCGTGTCGCGCGCCGGACCGTCGCCCACCCACAGCATGCGCGCGCCCGGCCGCTCGCGGCGCAGCGCTTCGAAGGCGCGGGCGACCAGATCCAGGTTCTTTTCCGGCGCCAGGCGGCTGACGAAAGCCACCACCAGATCGTCCGCGCCGGCTCCCCAGGCAGCGCGCAGCGCCTGGCTGCGACGCGATGGCGAGAACAGCGCGGTATCGACGCCGCGCGACACGACTTCGATATTGCGGTAGCCGCAGTCGGTCAGCTGCGCCTGCAGCGCCTGCGTCGGCACGAAGGTGGCGTGGCCGAGGTTGTGGAAGCGGCGCAGGTAGGCGGCGATCGGCCGCTTCAGCCAGCGGATGCCGTAGTGCGCGCTGTAGGCGTCGAAATTGGTGCGGAAATCGCTGGTGACCGGCAGCTTGAGCTTGCGCGCCGCCGCCATCGCCGACCAGCCGAGCGGGCCTTCGGTGACCAGGTGCACCAGGTCGGGACGCTCCAGGGTCCACAGGCGGGCGAGCTTCTGCTTGGCCGGCAGGCCGACGCGCAGGCTGCCGTACTTCGGGATCGGCACGCCGCGCGCCAGCACCTCGCGCAACGGGCCGTCGCGCAGCGGCGCATCGGTGGCGTGCTGCTTCGGCCGGATCAGCTGCACCCGGTGACCGCGCGCGAGCAGGCCGTCCACCATGCGCTTCAGACTCATCGCCACGCCATTGACCTCGGGCGGCCAGGTCTCGGTCACGACGGCAATGCGCAATGCCTCGTCCGCCGCCTGCAGGCGTTCGACGGTGAAGGCGATGTCGGTGCGGGGATCGTCGCGACGCATGTGGACAGTGTCATCGCGGCCCAATGCAGGCCGGTGACGGGGTGGTGACAGCGGCGTGACAGTGGCCCTGCTCCCCGAGCGGATGAAATGCGGAGCCGCTGCCACTACACTGCGCGCTTCGACACACCCTTCGTGCGCACATGTTTCGGTCCGTTCTGCGTGCCGGTCGTCTGGCGGCCTGCCTGCTGGCGCTGTGCTCGGCGCCGCTCTGTGCGGCCGCCTTGACGCCGGTCGAGCCGACGGCGCTGCCCCAGGGTGGCGACGCGAACCTTGCCACGCGGCTCGCGTCTTACGCCGGTCGTCCGGTGCTGGTGAATTTCTGGGCGTCGTGGTGCGAACCCTGTCGCGAGGAAATGCCGGCGCTGCAGGCGCTCGCCGACAGCGGTGTTGTGGTGCTGACCATTGCCGTTGCCGACCGCGACGCCGATGCGCGCCGCTTCCTCGATCAGGCCGGTGTCGCACTGCCGCTGCTGTTCGACCGCGAGCAACGCATCAGCAAGGCGTGGGGCGTGCGTCTGCTGCCCTACACCGTGGTGCTCGACCGCCGGCATCGCGTGGTGGCGCGGGCGCAAGGCGTGGTCGACTGGGACGCATCGGCTGTGCGCGAACAGCTGCAGCGCCTGATGCGCTGATTGAATTTCGTCTGGAGAATGTCCATGGATCGTCGTCGTTTCATTCACGCCAGTGCGCTGGCCGGCCTGTCGGCCTCACTGCCCGGCGCGTTGCGCGCCGCCCCGGCCGCCTTCGATCCGTCACCGGCAAGTGGCTGGCGCACCTACGAGGTGGTGACCCGGGTGACGCCGGTGGCCAGCGATCAGGCGGTGACGGTATGGATTCCGCTGCCGTCGCTGAGCAACGACGACTGGATCCGTACGCTGGGCAACGAGTGGAACGGCAATGCCGCGCGCGCCGGTGTGGCCGAGGATTCGGTGTATGGCGCGCGCATGCTGGTCGCGCAGTGGAATGCCGGGCAGGCCGCGCCGGAAATCGAGGTGGTCAGTCGCTTCGCCACCCGCGACCGCGCGATCGATTTCGCTGCGTCGAATGCCGTGCCGCCGCTCGACGCCGCCGAGCGGCGGCTGTTCACGCAGCCGACCGAACTGCTGCCGACCGACGGCATCGTGCTCGATACCGCGCAGAAGGCAACGCGCGGCGCGAAGACCGACACTGATCGCGCCCGTGCGCTGTACGAGTGGATCTGCGACAACACCGAGCGCAATCCGAAGACGCGCGGTTGCGGCCTGGGTGATATCCGCAGCATGCTGGAAAGCGGCAACCTGTCGGGCAAGTGCGCCGACCTGAATGCACTGTTCGTCGGCCTCGCCCGCTCGGTCGGACTGCCGGCGCGCGATGTCTATGGCATTCGCGTTGCGGATTCGAAGTTCGGCTACAAGAGCCTGGGCAAGAGCGGCGACATCACGAAGGCGCAGCACTGCCGCGCCGAGGTGTGGCTGGCCGCTTACGGCTGGGTGCCGGTCGATCCGGCCGATGTACGCAAGGTGGTGCTGGAAGAGCGCCCCGGGCTGACGCTGAAGGACGACGTCGTCGTCGCTGCGCGGAACAAGCTGTTCGGCGCGTGGGAGATGAACTGGCTGGCCTACAACGTCGCGCACGACATCGCACTGCCGGGGTCGAACGGCGCCGCCGTGCCCTTCCTGATGTACCCGCAAGGCGAAACCGCCGCCGGCCGCTTGGACAGCCTCGACCCCACCGGCTTCAGCTACACCATCACGTCAAGAGAAATCGTTGCCTGAGCTCAGACGGGCTGGTCAGGGCGCTCTCCAGCCCCTGACCCCTAGCCTCCAGACCCTAGCCCCCAGCCCCAAAACACTCACTCATGCCCGGCTTCCGGGTAGATCGTGATCGACAGGAAGCGGATGGGCACCTGGGTCAGCTTTTCCGGGCCGTGCGGCACGTTGCCGTCAAAGGTGAGCGCGTCGCCCGGCTGCAGGTCGTACACCGTCTTGCCGTGGCGGTACTCGATGC
>JAVEVQ010000073.1:0-13821 GCA_034004945.1 Methyloversatilis sp.
CCCGCCCCACTCTCGACCCTGGCAAAGGCCGGCGGCCGCGCCGCCTCGCTCCAGCTGCCGCCGCCGTCGGTCGAGCGGAAGATCGTGGGGCCGAGGTGACCGGTCTTCGCTGCCGCCAGCAGCGTGCGGCCATCGCGCGGATCGAGCACGACATGGCTGACGATGTGGCCGAGAAAGTGCGGGCCATCGACCCGCCAGGTCCTGCGTTCGCTGTCGCCGTGATAGAGCCAGGCCCCCTTGCGGGTGGCGACCAGCAGCGTGACTTCGGCGCGGGCAGATCGGGAGCACATCGGTTTTCCCCTTCCATTCGTGACGAGGCCGCTGCGGCGGGTTGCGCTGCGGCACTACCGGGTCGACGAAGCAGGCAGCGCCATTTCGACATCGCAGATCGTCATCGTTGCAGCTTTCGCGCCCCGGTCGCAAGATGACGTCATCGCATCCCCGGGGAGATCCCATGCGCGTACTGGTCACCAACGCCGGCGACGACTTCCGCGTCAAGGCCTACGCCGGCACCAGCGGCGTGCTGCTGGCGATGGACGTGGCGGCATCACGACGCGCCGGCCTGCTCGGCTTTGCGATCGAGCAGAAGGAAGGCACGAAGAAGTGGCAGTGGCTGCTGAACAGCCTCACCTTCCCTGGCCACGCGCACACGCTGGAAAAATGGGCCGCCACCCCGAGCAATCTGGCGCCGATACAGAAATTCCGCTGGGCCGATTACAGCATCGCGCCCGGCACGCGCTGCCGCTACCGCGTGCATCTGGTGTACGGCAGCGCCGAGCGGCCCGAACTGGGCGAATCACTGGAGCTGGCAGTCACCACCGACGACGGCAAGCCCAGGGGCCACGATGTCGTGTTCAACCGGGCGGTCGCCGCCAGTCAGGCCTTCGGCCGCAAGTTTCCCGAGCTCGATACGCTGCTGAGCCGCCCGGAGAACAAGGACCTGCCAATCGAGAAATGGCCGGCCGCGCCGCGCGACTGGCTGCAGAACGGGCTGCTCGACCGGCTGCTCGCCTTCATCGCCCGCGCGAAGGATTCGACCTGGGCGCTGGACATCGCGATCTACGAATACGAACTGAAAGCCATCGCCAGTGCCGTGCGGGCAGCGCACCGGCGTGGCGTGCAGGTGCGCGTGCTCTATCACGGCAAGGCCGGCGACGAACAGACGGTGCAGAACGAGGCGGCGCTGAAATCGATTCCTAAGGCGAAGAAGCGGGCGCGCCTCACCTCGAAAATCTTCCATCACAAGTACATCGTGCTGAGCAAGCTCGGCCGCAGCGGCATCCGCACGCCGCGCGCCGTGCTGTGCGGCAGCACCAATTTCACCGAGAACGGCGTGTACCGGCAGGCCAATGTCGTGCACACCGCCGACGACAAGGCGGTAGCGGCCGACTATCTGGCGCTGTTCGAACAGATCTGGGCCGCGCCCGGCGACGTCGCCGCCACCCGCGCCTGGATCAACGAACACAACCCGGTCGCGCCGACCGGCCGCATCTGGACCGGCTTCTCGCCGCGCTCCGGCGGCGGCGACCTTGCCGCCTTCGCCGAGCTGATCCGTGGCGCCGAACGTGACCTGCTGTTCGCCACCGCGTTCGCGCTGCCGGAACCGATACTCGACGCCCTGCTCGGCAAGGCCAACGACCAGGTGCTGCGCTACGGCATACAGAACAGCGCCAGCCGCATCACCGGTTTCCACGCCGACCGCACGGCCGAATTCACGACGCCGGCGCTGCTCACCGGTGGACTGGAAGGCTGGGTCAGGGAAGGCCTGCGCGGCCAGCGCAGCAACCTGCTGGTGCACCTGAAAGCCATCGTCACCGACTTCACCACCGATCACCCAGCCATCCTCAGCGGCAGCCACAACCTCAGCGCCTCGGCCAGCAGCGGCAACGACGAGAACGTGCTCGTCATCCGCGGCGATACCGACCTCGCGGACCGCTACGGGCTGGAGGTGCTGCGCTTCTATGAGCACTACCGCTTCCGCTACTACGCGAAGCTGCTGAAGCTGAAGGAGGCGAAACCGCTGTCGCCGGACGACAGCTGGGCGGACGCCTATTACCGGAAGGGCAATCTGAAGATGCTGTCGCGGCTGCGCTTCTCCGGCCGCTGACACGCGACGGCAGTCAGGCGCGGGCCGACATCATCCAGCACGCCGCGGTGAAGCGCACCACGTCGCCGGCTTGATACGGCCGGAACGCGTCGTGCAGCCGTTCGATCACGCGCGCCCGGGTGTCGGCGTCGACCTGCCGCAGCGCCACGCCCACCGGGCCGAGCAAGGTGAAGTAGCGTTCGAGTTCGGAGGCGGGCAGCGCGCAGTCGACGTCGAGCGGCCGGACGTCGATGTCCTGCCAGCCGCTGCGCGCCAGCACCTCGTACGCGAATGCCCGGTCGGCGAAGGCGAACTGGCCCGGCGCACCCGGGCGACGCGCCGGCAGACCGGGCAGCAGCGGCGCGGCCGCGCGTTCGGCCGTGGTCATGAAGGCGTTGTCGTCGCTGCCGCGCCAGGCAATGGCGTGCAGCGCACCGCCGCTGCGCAGCGCCGCGCGCAGATGGGCAAACGCATCGACCGGGCGCTCGAAGAACATGACGCCGAAACGCGACACGATGAGGTCGGCGGCGCCGGGCGCGAAGGCGTGCCGCGCGGCGTCGGCGCAGACGAAGCGGGCGGCCGAAGCGCTGGCCTGCGCGCGGGCGCGCGCCGCGGCGATCATCGGCGCCGACACATCGACACCGAGACTGTACGCGCCGCTGCCCAGCGCCTCGGCCAGCGCCAGCGTGGTGGCGCCGGTGCCGCAGCCGATGTCGATCACGCTGCACGCGGACATCGCCCGCGCCAGCTCGACCAGCCGTTCGGAGAAAGGCGCGAACAGCGCATCGAGCAGCGGCTGTGCCTGCACCCAGGCGTCTCCGGCCGGACCGTTCCACAAAGCTGCCTGCACGTCGCCGTGCGTCGTTGAAGCATCCATCGTTTCTCTCCTCACTTGCCCGCGATGTGCGGTGTGAGCACTATGCAAATTCAGGTCGACTTGAGGTCAAGCCCATGAGCGATCTGGATATCGCCGAAGTGGCGCAACGCGCCGGCGTCAGCGCGGCGACCCTGCGTTTCTACGAGGAAAAGGGGCTGATACGTTCGATCGGCCGGCGCGGTCTGCGCCGCGTATTCGGCGAGGGCGTGCTGGAAAGACTGGCGCTGATTTCGCTGGGCCGCGCCGCCGGTTTTTCGCTGGACGAGATCGGCCGCATGTTTTCGCCCGGCGGCACGCTCCACATCGACCGCCGCCTGCTGGCCGATCGCGCCGACGAACTCGACCGCACGATACGCAGGCTGAGCGCGCTGCGCGACGGCCTCCGGCACGCCGCCGCCTGCCCTGCGCCCAGCCACCTTGAATGCCCGACCTTCCGCCGCATCCTGCGCAGCGCCGAATCGAGATCGCTGACGCGGCGCACCGCGTCACCACGCAAGGCGCCGCAGCGAGTGAAGTGAGTTCAGCGGCTCGCCTGGGGTCCGAAGGCGTGCGCCTCGATGCCGAACCACGCGACACCCGGCGTCTTCTCGACGACGATGCAGTCACCGTCGAGCCGGTAGGTCAGTTGCAGGTGGTGGCGCGGGCTCGACAGCACCGCCGGATTGAATACGGCAAAGTTCTCGCCCTCCGGCCGGCGCACCGACTGCACCACCAGACCGGGATGACCTTCGCGGTGAATGCGCGCGCCGACCGACTGCGGGAAGCTGTAATCGAGCGGATGCAGCAGATCCGGCCAGTCGGCGGTGAGCGGGCGAAAATCGAGCAGCGCGGCGGCACAACCCACGACATACACCCTGCGCTCGGCCGCCACCGATTCGCGCTCGAAACCGGCGTCGGCCAGCAGACCGTTGCGCCAGTGCCAGGCCGACTCATAGACCGTGGTGTCGACCGACTCCGAGCCGTACCAGACGCCATGGCGACCGTCGGAAAAGCGGCTGGCCTGCCAGTTCTGGAACGGCCAGGCGATGGCGTTGAACCACTCGGCGTCCTCGAACGGACGGTGCAGCACCGGGGCCGGCGAGCGGTAGGGCGGCGGCTTGGCGTCGCCCTCCACCTTCTGCGCCAGCAGCCACTCGGCCGGATCCTCGGTCAGGTCATCGAACAGGTCCTGCGAACTGCGCAGCGACACGATGTTGCGGAACACGTCGCGCTGCACCTCGGCCAGCGCGAGGCGGGCGAACAGATCGCCGAGACTCACTGGCCGCGCGCCCGATCCAGATAGGCGCGCACCATCAGCAGCCCGGCAAAGCCCCACTCCTTCACCACCTCGACCGGGGTGAGGTTGTCGAAAGCGCGGTTGCGCGTGCTCATCCAGCGGTAGGCGAGATCGCGGTTCTGCGGGAACAGCAGGCGCAGGTTCTTGTGAATGCCCAGCAGGTGACCGACCCGCTCGTACTGGTCGCGGCTGGTGCCGATCGGCTCGCCGCGCCGGTAGCGCGCCAGCGCCGCCCGGTTGCTGGCGGCGATGCCAAGCAGCGCGGCCTGGTCTTCGGTGCTGAGCTTCCAGTGATCGAGCAGGGTCATGATCATGCGGGCCAGTGCGCCCCGGTCTTCCGAAGCGCTGATTCCCTTGTCTGCGATGGCGCCCATGACGGCTGTCCTCCGTGATTCCGAATCAAGCTGAAGCATAGCCCATTTGTTTCGATTCACACGGTATTTGTTCCCATGGAAACAAACATTCAGGAACAGCGCCCACGCAGTTGCTTCAGCGCAAGGCCTCGGCCATCGCCTCGCCCATGCGCACCGAACGGCCCGGCAGCCAGTCGGCGCGGGCGCGCAGCACGCCCTTCGGGAACAGCATGACGACGGTCGAGCCGAGCAGGAAGCGGCCCATCTCCTCGCCGCGGGCGAGCTGGATGTCCTGATCGTCGTAACGCCACTCGCGCAGGGTTCCGCTGCGCGGCGGATTGATCAGCCCATGCCACACGGTCTGCATGCTGCCCACCACCATGGCGCCGACCAGTGTCAGCACGAAGGGGCCGAAGTCCGAATCGAACAGGCAGACCACGCGTTCATTGCGCGCGAACAGGCCGGGCACGCCCGCCACCGTCGCCGGGTTCACCGAGTAGAGGCTGCCCGGTACATGGACCATGCGCCGGAGCCGGCCGGCGCAGGGCATGTGGATGCGGTGGTAGTCCTTCGGGCTCAGGTAGATCGAGATCGCTTCGCCGCCGTCGAAAAGATCGACCAGCGCCGCGTCACCGCCCACCAGCGCACGTGCGCTGTAGGGGTGCCCCTTCACCTGCAGCAAGGTGTCGCCATCGAGCTGCACGCAGTCGATCACGGTGCCATCGACCGGGCTGACGAAGGGCGCGTCGGCCAGCGGACGGGCGCCTTCGCGCAGCGCGCGGGTGAAGAAATCGTTGAAGCAGGCGTAGTCCGCGGGGTCAGGCCGGGCTGCCTCGCTCATGTCCACGCCGTACTTGCGGATGAACCAGGGAATGATGCCGCGGGTCCAGGGTGCCCGCGAATTCGCCACGAATTCGGCGAAACGGGTCAGGCCCTGCTGCGGCAGCACGTGCTGCAGCATGACGAACAGGCGATCATGAAGATCAGGTGAGGACATCTCGAGGTCTCGTGTACGGACACCTCGTCCACTCGACGCGCAGACCGCAATAGATCGCGGCCGCAGGCTGCGCGGAAGGCGGGCGCCCTGATTTTTGGACCCGCATATTAAAGGAAGCGCCGGGAGAGGGCACGCAACGTGCCTCCACCCCGGCTGCGGCGTAGTCCGCCGACAGCGCGCCCAGGCGAATGCGCTTCAGGCCCTCCACCCGGGCAGAAAGACCGCCGGCCCCGCGAACGCCAGACAGATCAGGCGGCGACTTTCAGACGACGACGCGCCACTGCGCCCATGACGCCAAGTCCGGCCAGCAGCATGGCGTAGCTGGACGGCTCGGGCACGACTGCGACCACCGTGCGGGTGAACACCGCTTCTGGGTCCGTACGGGCAAGGTCCAGCGTGTGATAGATGTATTCGCCGTTCCCGTCGTAACCGCTGATGCCGAGCGTGAGGCCGGTGGCGTAGAAACTGTATGTGCCCGGGGCTGCGCCGCCTGCGGCTGGCTTGAACTGGGCAAACACGTAGTCGATGGATTCACCCGGCTGGAGCGTGACGTCTCCCATGTCATTGATCGACGGCTTGCCCGGCTCCGAACTGAGGAAGAAGTTGTAGGTCCAGTTCGACGTATCGTCGTTGCACCCGCCGGTGAAGGTGTCCGAGCAGACGAAATACGTGTTGAGACTGACGAATTCGATCTGCGCGAAAGGATAGGTCGTCACCTCTGACCAGTTGCCTTCGTCGTCCGACACCCATTCGGTGAGCGCCGCGTTCTCGGCACTCAGGCCGGGGATCACGCCGGATTCGATCACCAGAGGCTGCGATTCAGCTCCGAGGGTGAAACGCATCCACACATCGACCGTGTCATCCGGCCCGACTTCTGCATGGGGCTGGAGGAAGGTGAGCGTGCCGAACGGAGGCACATAGGGATCGGCCGGCGCCGGTATTTCGTCGGCATGTGCGGCGATGCTGAAAAACACCATGCCTGCCAGCGCCAGGGACTTGTGAAGGGTGGAGAAAGTCATCGGATTGCTCCCGTGTCAGAAACCTTGGGGCGTGCTAGCAATGATCGTTCCCGAATTTCCCGATTCCCGACTACGCGTCCATACAGGACGATCGCAATGCCTGATCCGGGCCAACGACGCACGGACTGTAAAGGAGATCGACACCTGTTCGGAGCCATGGTCACCGTGCGCCCGGACAAGACGGATGTCTCCCGGGCACGACATCTGCCGCCGACCTCATGACACTTCGCGACGGCTTCGGTACGAACGCTCCCCGGTCGCGAACCGGCGGCACGGGTTCGCGTAAGCTCTGCCTCGTGGTCGCGCGCCGACCGCCGTTGCCGACCCACCGCCCTCCGCACGCCCCGACCGCATGAGCCGCAAAGCCCCCTCCTCGCCCGCCGCCACCGTCCGTGTGCGCGGCGCCCGCGAACACAATCTGAAGGACATCGACGTCGATCTGCCGCGCGACGCGCTGGTCGCGTTTTCCGGCATATCCGGGTCCGGCAAGTCCTCGCTCGCCTTCGGCACGCTGTATGCCGAGGCGCAGCGGCGCTATCTGGAATCGGTGGCGCCGTACGCGCGCCGGCTGATCGACCAGGCCGGCGTGCCGGATGTCGACAGCATCGAGGGCCTGCCGCCGGCGGTGGCGCTGCAGCAGCAGCGCGGCACACCGGGCGCGCGCTCATCGGTGGGCAGCGTGACCACGCTGTCCAGCCTGCTGCGCCTGCTCTACTCGCGCGCCGGCCGCTACCCGGCACGCCAGCCCATGCTGCAGGCCGAGGACTTCTCGCCCAACACGCCACAGGGCGCTTGCCCGGACTGCCACGGTCTGGGCCGCGTGTTCGAGGTGAGCGAAGACACGCTGGTGCTCGATCCGTCGCTGACCATACGCGAAGGCGCGGTCAGCGCCTGGCCGCCGGCCTGGCACGGCCAGAACCTGCGCGACATCCTGGTCAGCCTGGACATAGACATCGACACGCCGTGGGCGAAGCTGCCGCGCAAGGTGCGCGACTGGATCCTGTTCACCGACGAACAGCCGGTGGTACCGGTGTATGCCGGCTTCACGCCGGAGGAAACGCGTCTCGCGCTGCGGCGGAAGATGGAGCCGAGCTACCAGGGCACCTTCACCAGCGCCCGCCGCTACGTGCTGCACACCTTCGCCAGCACGCAGAGCACGCTGATGCGGAAGCGCGTGTCGCGCTACATGCGGGCGAGCGACTGCCCGGCGTGCGACGGCAAGCGGCTCAAGCGGGAGGCGCTGGCGGTCACCTTCGCCGGGCTGGACATCGGTGCACTGTCGCGCCAGCCGCTGTCCGAGGTGGCACGCCTGCTGGCACCGGCTGCCGCCGGCAACGCGGATGCACGGCTGCCGGAGGAAAAGCGCCTCGCCGCCCAGAGGCTGGCCGGCGACGTGGTCGACCGCATCGAGGTACTGCTGCGGTTGGGCCTGGGTTACCTGACGCTGGAACGCAGCACGCCCACGCTGTCGCCGGGCGAACTGCAGCGGCTCAGACTGGCCACCCAGCTGCGCTCGCAGCTGTTCGGCGTCGTCTATGTGCTGGACGAACCCTCCGCCGGCCTGCACCCGGCAAACGGCGAAGCACTGTTCGACGCGCTGCTGCAGCTGAAGCAGGCCGGCAACAGCGTGTTCGTGGTCGAGCACGACCTCGACATGATCCGCCGCGCCGACTGGGTGGTCGATGTCGGCCCGGGCGCGGGCAGCGAGGGCGGACGCATCGTATACAGCGGTCCGCCCGCCGGTCTGGCCGGCGTCGCAGTGTCAGCCACTGCGCGCTTCCTGAAGTCGGATCTGCCGCCGGTGCGCACACCGCGAACGCCATCAGGCTGGCTGTCGTTGCACGACGTGAGCCGCAACAACCTGCTGCGGCTGGACGCGCGCATACCGCTCGGCGTGCTGTGTGCGGTGACCGGCCTGTCCGGCTCCGGCAAGTCCAGCCTGATCAGCCAGGCTCTTGTCGAACTGGTGGCCGAACACCTGGGCCACGTGGTCGAAGCGGAGTCCGAACACGACGACGGCGAGCAGCCGCCGGTCGACAGTGCGCCGACCGAAGGCCGGCTGGGCGAAGGTGCGGACGCGATCCGCCGGCTGGTGCGCATAGACCAGAAGCCGATCGGCCGCACGCCGCGCTCCAACCTCGCCACCTATACCGGACTGTTCGACGAGGTGCGCAAGCTGTTCGCGCAGACGTCGGCTGCCCGCAAGCGCGGCTACGACGCCGGGCGCTTCTCGTTCAACGTTGCCAAGGGCCGCTGCCCGACCTGCGAGGGCGAAGGCTTCGTCAGCGTCGAACTGCTGTTCATGCCCGGCGTGTACGCGCCCTGCGCCGACTGCCACGGTACCCGCTACAACCCGGCCACCCTGGCCGTGTGCTGGCAGGGCCGCAATATCGCCGAGGTGCTGGACCTCACCGTGGACCAAGCCTGCGAGGTATTCACCGGCGAGCCGCGGGTACGCGCCCCGCTCACGCTGCTGAGCCGGCTCGGCCTGGGCTATCTGCGGCTGGGCCAGCCGGCGACTGAACTGTCGGGCGGCGAGGCGCAGCGCATCAAGCTCGCCACCGAACTTCAGCGCAGCGGACGAGGCGGCACGCTCTACGTGCTGGACGAACCGACCACCGGCCTGCATCCGGCCGACGTCGAACGCCTGCTCGCCCAGCTCGAAGTACTGGTCGATGCCGGCAACAGCGTGGTGCTGGTCGAACACGACATGCGGCTGGTGGCGCGCGCGGACTGGGTGATCGACATGGGGCCGGGCGCCGGCGCCGAGGGTGGGCGCATCGTCGCCGAGGGGCGACCCGCCGACGTGGCGAAGGCGAAAGGCAGCCGCACCGCGCCCTATCTGCGGCGGGCGCTGGACGGCGGACGCGGAAACGAGTGAGGGGCCCGGTCGGGCCTCTGCGTCAGGCGTAGGTATCGATGATGTTCTGACTGGAGGGCGCCGGCTGCGGTGTCGGCAGCGCCTGCAGCAGTTGCGCGGCGTTCGACGCCTGGATGTCCAGTGCCTTTCTGAGCACCAGGGTGCCGGCGGCGTCGGCCACCTTCTGCTGCGACATCGAGGTGGCGGCGCTGGCGATTGCGGAAACGTCCATGTGATCTCTCCTGCGCCGACGACCGGCGCGCTGACAGTCTTAACGACGCGCAGCGCGCCGCCTTGAACGCGGACCGTTCGCCGCCGCTCGCATCACGCCACGGCCTCAACGTCCACCACGATCATGCCCGCTGCCACCGTGTTGTAGGTGCTGTCGTCGATGACGACGAAAGCGCCGGTCGAGCGGTTCAGCACATAGGGGTCGGCAAACACCGGATGTGCCAGCTTGAAGCGCACGCGGGCGATGTCGTTCATCACGAGCCGTTCGGCGGGCATACGCTCCAGCGTGTTCACGTCCAGCCGGTGCTCGATGGCCACCAGCTTCGCCCTGACCTCGCGCGTCGTATGACGGATCAGGTAGGTGCGGGTGCGGTCCATCGGCAGATCCGACAGCCAGCACAGGTCGGCGGTGATCTGGCGCAGCACCTGCGGCGGGTACTCAGGCGCCACGATCATGTCGCCGCGCGACACGTCGATGTCGTCGTCGAGCAGCAGCGCGACCGACTGTTCGGCCCCGGCGTGTGCAAGCGCTTCGCCGCCGATCTCGATGGCGCGGACCGTGGTGCTCAGGCCGGAGGGCAGCACGCTCACCGTATCGCCGACCGCGATGCGTCCGGCCTCGACCCGGCCCATGAAGCCGCGGTAATCGTGCAACGCAGGATTCGCCGCGTCCTGCGGACGGCAGACCCACTGCACCGGAAAGCGGAACGGGTGGGCGTGCGGTGCCACCGCTGCCGGCGCGCTTTCCAGCATCTCCATCAGCGTGGGCCCGTCGTACCAGTGCAGGTGTTCGCCACGGTCGACCACCATGTCGCCGCGCAGGGCGGACATCGGCACGAAGCGCGCCTGCCCGATGCCGACGCCGGCCGCGAACGCGAGGAAGTCGTCGCGGATGCGCTCGAACGCCGGCTGCGCGAAGTCGACCAGATCCATCTTGTTCACAGCCACCACCAGCTGCGGAATGCCGAGCAGGGCCGCCAGCTGCGCATGGCGACGGGTCTGCGTCAGCACGCCGCGGCGCGCGTCGATCAGGATGATGGCCAGATCGGCGGTCGACGCCGCGGTGACCATGTTGCGCGTGTACTGCTCGTGCCCCGGCGCATCGGCGATGATGAACTTGCGCCGACCCGACGAGAAATAGCGGTAGGCGACATCGATGGTGATGCCCTGTTCGCGCTCGGCCTGCAGACCGTCGGTCAGCAGCGACAGGTCGATCGCTTCCATGCCGCGGCGTGCCGACGTGCGCTCGATCGCCTGCAGCGTGTCGGCGAGGATGGCCCGGCTGTCGTGCAGCAGGCGGCCGATCAGCGTGCTCTTGCCGTCGTCCACGCTGCCGCAGGTCAGGAAACGAAGCAGGCCCTTGTCTTCAGATGTATTCATATGCGGTCCTCGATGCCCGGTCGCAGCGCGGCCGGTGCTCAGAAATAGCCTTCACGCTTGCGCTGTTCCATCGACGCGTCGCCGGTCTGATCGTCCAGTCGCGTGGCACCACGTTCGGTCAGGTCGGTGCTCGCGGTTTCGATCACGATGCGCGCGACGGTATCGGCCTCCGACTCGACCGGCGCCGTGCAGGAAATGTCGCCGACCGTGCGGAAACGCACCCGCCGTAAGACGACCTGCTCACCAGGCCGCGGCAGGCTGGTCAATTCGCCGCTGGCCAGCGGCACGTTCACCGGCACCGGCAGACCGTTGCGCAGCACCACCTCGCGCTCGTGCGCGAAATAGATGGGCGGCAAGGCCAGCCGCTCGCGCTCTATGTATTGCCAGACGTCGAGTTCGGTCCAGTTCGAGATCGGGAAGGCGCGCACGTTTTCGCCCGGATGGGTGCGGGCGTTGTAGAGGTTCCACAGTTCGGGGCGCTGGTTCTTCGGATCCCACTGCCCGAATTCGTCGCGGAAACTCATGATGCGTTCCTTGGCGCGCGCCTTCTCCTCGTCACGCCGGGCGCCGCCGATGCAGCCGTCGAAGCCGAACTCCTCGATCGCTTCAAGCAGCGTGACCGACTGGTGCCGGTTTCGCGATTCGTCGGCGTGCTTGAGTACGACCGAACCGCGACGGATCGAATCCTCGACCGAACGCACGATGAGCCGCTCGCCCAGTTCGGCGGCGCGGCGGTCGCGGAACTCGATCACCTCGCGATAGTTGTGGCCGGTGTCGATGTGCAGCAGAGGGAAGGGGAAGCGACCGGGCCGGAAGGCCTTCTCGGCGATGCGCAGCAGGCAGACCGAATCCTTGCCGCCGGAGAACAGCAGCGCCGGGCGGGCGCACTGGCCGGCCACCTCGCGCATGATGTGGATGGCCTCGGCCTCCAGCCAGTCCAGATGCGACAGGCTGGCGTCGTCGCGCAATGTGGGTATGAGTGCATTCATGACAGGAACCTCACTGGACGGGAACGACGGATGGCGCGGACGCCTCGGTCGCTGCGCCGCCGGTGAAAGGCAGCGACTGCCACTGGCCGGCTGCGTAGCGCAGCATCCGGGCGCCGTCGAAGCGCCACAGATGCAGCCAGCCGTTGTCGACCAGCTGGCGCACCACGGCATGCTTGCCGAGCACGCGTTCGATGGCGGCCGCCGGCGCGTCGATCGCGACGGTCAGGCGCACCGGTTCGTGCACCCAGCGCTCGCCGTCGTGCAGCGACTGCCGCGACAGGCCGATGCGCAGATCGCCGCCGTTGCCTTCGAACACGCCGATGCGCCCGCCGACCACGTTGTGCAGCAGCTTGTTGCCGCTGCCGAAGTGCGCCGGTGCGCAGGTCGAAGCGTGGTACTGCCAGTTGATCCAGTGCGTCACCAGCATCGGCGCGGTCATCAGCAGTTCGAGCAGGCTGCCGTCGGCATCGCGCGCGCTGTCGTAGTCGTGCAGGAAGGTGCGCCCGTTCAGCACCACCGATTCGCTGCGCGCCCGCGGCGCGATGATGAAGGCGGCGTTGCCGGCCAGGCCCCACTCCGGCCGCGTCTGTGCGCCGTCGTTGGCGCGGCGGCGCAGTTGCTCGAGCAGCACAGCGTGGCCGGCGCGCGGGTCCAGCCCCAGGCTGGCGGCACGTTCGCGTCTGACCTGGTCGCCGGCGTGGGCGAACACCGGTTCCAGACGCGCCCAGCGGGCGCGCGCCTCGGCCGGCAGCAGGTCGAGATCGAAGCCTTCGATCTCGTCGGTGGTCGTGTTGTGCAGCCCGGCGACGAAAACCGTCACGGCGGGGATGTCGATGCCGCGCAGTGCCAGCGCCGCGCGCACGCAGGCGTCGTTGAGCAGCCGCGCCAGCGCCCGGGCATTCACCTCGCCGGTCTGTCCGCAGCAGGCGCCGCAGTCGAGCGCAGCCGCATGCGCGTTGTTGGCGCTCTGACTGCCGTGACCGATCAGCAGCACCAGCGGCGCAAGTTCGCGCTCCAGCCCCATCGCCCGCAGCACGCGCTCGGCCAGCGCCACCCGCGCGTCGAGGTTCAGCCCGTCCAGGGTCGGGCGGCACAGTGCGCGATAGCGCGACGGCAGGCCGTCGAGATCGTCGCGCGCACGCGCCTCGCGCGACGGGTGCAGCCAGCGCGCCAGCTTGCCGACGTAGCCGACACCGGCCGCCTCGACGAAGGAGAAGGCCGCACCCGGCCAGCGGCTGGCCGAACGCCACGAACGCCGACCGGCGAACTGGCGCTGTCGTGCGGATGCCGCCTCGGCGTCGAGCGGGGTATCGGTGTTGCCATCGTCGATGCGGTCGGTCACTTCGATCGCCGGGGCCAGCAGGCCGGGCAGCTGCGGACGGCGGGCGCCGGTGGCGAAGGGCGTGTAGGCGATGGGCAGGCCGAAGAAGCCGGCAAAACCGAGCGTACGCATGGCCGGCCAGACCGCTTCCAGTGCCCGGCGCATCGGTTCGCTGCGCACGTCGATGCAGAAGGCCGCCTGCACCTCCGGCCGCATCGCCGGTACGTCGAGTACCTGCGGGCTGCTGGCGCTGGCCAGTCGCAGCGCAAGATCCCGCTGGTAGGCAGCATCGAGCGCCGACTGCCAGATTTCGTCGATGCGCAGCATGTCCTCGGCGCGTGCGAGCGTCGCCGGCGCCTCGGACCAGGCCGCCTGTACCGCGGCAAAGGAGCGCTCCGCCGTCCGGTCGCAGCGGCCTTCGAGCAGCAGCGC
>JAVEVQ010000074.1:0-13741 GCA_034004945.1 Methyloversatilis sp.
ATCGACTGGATGCGCAGTGCATCCGGCAGCGTCGAGCTGGGCGTGCTGCCGGGCATCATCCAGGCAGGGGCGGACTTTTCCGTTGGCCAGCCTCCGGATGGCGGTGCCGGCGGAACACCGGGTGGTGGCACGCCTCCGCCGACCACCCCGGTTCCGACAGCGGACGGCGAAGCCCTCTTGCTGGCTTCGCTCGCCCAGCTGATCGACCAGGGGCCGGGCAGCCTGGGCAAGGTTCCGACGGCGCTGTCCTCCTTCGTCAATACCGGCAGCATCCACGCCGGCAGCATGGCGGTACGCGCCGACCACATCCGCAACGGCTTCGACGTGGTCGCGGACTACTACCACCGCACCGCCGAGCTGTCGCTGCCGCCGGCTGCCATCGACGTCGCTGCCCATGGCGTTCACGGCAGTCTCGCTGTGCCGGCAGGCGACTACAGCGGCGCTGCGCTGATGCGCCTGCTGCCGGCGCATCTCGCCAGCAGTGCGCCGTTTGCGCTGACGCCCGAGGAAGAGGTGGCGGCACTGCGCAATGCGCTGCTCGCGACCACGCATCGCGGCTGGATCCTGCCCGGGCTGAGCTGGGACCCGGTCACCGGGCAATCGCCCGAGTCACAGCAGCGCACGCTGCTGGCGGCGAACGGCTTTGCCTTCGCCGTCGAGCACGGCATTCCGATGGGGTCGGCGCTCGGCGAGGCGCAGCAGGCGCTGCTGAAGTCGCCCATCCTCTGGTACGTCGAGCGCGATGGCGCACTGCGTCCGTGGATCTATCTGCCGGAAGACTGGCAATCGCAGCTCGCGGTGATTCCGGGTGGCCTGCTCGATGCCGACGTCGGCATCGTCATGGTCGGCAACAGGGTCGACAACACCGGCTTCGTGCTGTCGGACGGAACGCTGTCGATCACCGCCGACGAACTGCTGAACCGCAAGCGTTCCGCCTATTACTACGAGGAATTCAAGGTCGACGGTGGCACGCTGATCGTCGAAGGCAGCCAGGTGCAGGCCGGCGGCTTCATGCAGGCTGCGCAGTGGGCGCTGGACATCGATCGCATCCAGTCGCTGTCGGGCGAATTCCGACTGCTCGGCGACGGCGCGGAAGACACCGTGCAGCGCAGCGCGGCCTTCGAGGCACAACTGGCCGACGAACTGGGCAGCCGTTTCGTGCGTGACGTGGCGCGCGACGACCTGCACTACCGCTTCGAAAAGGACTTCGGCTTCAGCGACGTGATGGGGCTGGCGACCAGCTTCCTGGTCGCCTCGATGATAGGCATGGACGTGTCCTCCTTCATCGGCAGTTTCGCCTCACCCGGTTCGGCCTTCGCTGCGGCCTCCTCGGCGGGGGCGGCCGGTTTCGGCAACACCATGGCCAGCGCCTTCGTGACGCAGACGATCTCGTCGTCGGTTGGCCAGATGGTGGCCAGCGGTCGCCTCGACATCGGCAACGCGCTGAACAGCGGCCTCGCTGCCGGCCTGAGTGCCGGATCCGCACAATGGACCGGAACGACCTTCAACGATCCCCTGCAGCGCTACGCCGCCCGAGCGCTGACCTCCGGCCTGATCGGCGAGGTGACCGGCAGCAGCTTCGAAGCCGCGCTGCTCTACTCGGCTGTCAATCAGGCCTCAGCCCTGGGTGCAGGCCGGATCGGCGACGGCGTGTTCGGCGAGCACGGCAGCGTCGGCCATCTGCTCGCGCATGGCGCACTGGGCGCGCTCGCCGAAGCGGCGCGCGGCGGCGACCCGATGGCGGGCGCACTGGGTGCAATGACCGCCACGCTGATCGAACGTCCGCTCGATGACGCGCTGGGCCTGAGCGGCACGGCGCAAGGCCATGCGCTGCTGACCGCGCTCAGCATGATGGCCGGCGGTGCGGTCGCCGATGCGGCCGGCGGCGATCCGCTGGCCGGCGCCTTCGCCGCGCAGAACGTGACCCTGTTCAATTTCCTGAAACACCCGGAACAGGACCGCTACGCCAGCGCGAAGAACGCCTGTGGCGGCGATGCCGCCTGTCTGCAGGCGGTCGACGCCGACTTCGGCCAGTTGTCGCAGGCCAACAAGCGGGCGCTGGCCGAGGCGCGCGTCGCCTGCGAAACCACCGGCTACTGCACCGACTACTACCGCCTGATGACCGAAGCCATGCCTCTCGGCCTGGGCGCGCAGCTTCCGGGCGCCATCGACCCCGAGAACCCCTGGCTCGGCGCCCAGCAGAACGCCGAAGCCATCGCCTACAACCTCGCCCTCTACGACCGCCTGATGGCGCGCCCGCTGTCGGCCGAAGTCGTGCGCCAGGACTTCGGCCCCGACCCCGAGGCCTACCAGTTCTCACCGCAGGGCAGTAGCCACTACGTCGGCGCCAACACCGCCCGGAACATCGACAAGGTGGTCGTGCTGTCCGCGGCCGGCGCATCGCTGCTGCTGCCGGGCCCGGAAGACCTGGCCGTCGGCGCGGTGCTGACGACCCAGGCCGGGCAGTTCGTTGCGCGGGTGATCGAGGTTGGTGGGCAGAAGTTGCTGCGGCTAGCAAGCGGATCAACTGTGTCAGTCAACCAGTCGGGACAAATGCTAGGCACAGCGGCCGGCAGGCAGATCAAGTATCTCGACGCACTGACGTCACATCCCGAGGGACATGCGTTCTCAGTTCATGGAGGATCTGTCACCGACGGTCAGTTGGAGATACGCGCAAGAACAGGAGTGAAGCCGAATGCAGCGGTCGGTCCGATACCACCAATGTCGTCGGCGTTCTACAGTGATGATCTTTTGATCTTCGCGGATCAAGCGATAAGGGATGGGGGCGCCTTGCAGCGAGCGATTTCTCGACAGCCCGGACAGACGGTCGTGCGAGTCGAGGTCTCCGACGTTGGCGACCTAGGAAGTAATCTCGGGCGCGGTTATATGCGCATCGGAGCGACAGCAAACAAGGGTGCCAATGCCTCAGTCGTGGGTCCTGTCCAAAGAGTCGACAATCTTCGCAGCGCGCAAGGCATCTATGAATTCAATCCAAGTAAGCAGGTCTGGGAGACGATTACCGTCTACCCTGCACCGCACTGACGGCTAGATGAAAGACATGAATAGATTTGAAAACGTTGTGCATATGCTAAGGACAGTGTTCAACGTCGACAGTGGCCTGTCGGAGGACGCTGCAATCAAGATATACAGGCGTGCGGCCCAGTCCAGCGGAAAACTGGAGAGTTTGAGAGAGGAACTTCGTCAAGGGTTTGGCGATCCCGAGGTTTCGTGGCGGCGCCTCCTCTCAAATGAGGACTATGAAGTGTTTGATGCGGAAACAGAGGATGAGGCGAGGTCGTATGCCCTGAGAGTTTTATGGGAGCCGTTGCAGGGGCTGTGATCGATGTTCCTCACAATGAGTAGCCGGACTGCACTGCTCGATACAACGGCCCAAGAAGATGTGAATCGCCCCAATCAAGTCGTGGCATAAAAGCGAATCGCGTTGCGCCTGAATACCCCCGGCGTCCCTACAGCGCTGTTCATCACCGCAATGTCCGATTCCTCAAACACCCTCGGCGCCCGCGTACACGGCAAATCCGTCCCGAACATCAACGCTTCCGGATTCACCGCATCGATCCGGCGCAGCGCCTCCGCAACATCGAAATCGCACCGCCCGAATCCCGTCGCCTTCACCTTGATGCCGCGTTCGACCAGCCACAGCAGATCTTCGAAACCTTCGGCAGTGAGTCCGAGGTGATCGATCGATACTTTCGGCAGTCGCGCGAGCAGGGCGCGCAGGCCTGCGAGGTGGCGGTTGGCGACGTAAAGCTCGACGTGCCAGCCGCACAGTTCGTGCACGCGCAGCGCCAAGCGTTCGAGTTGCGACACGTCTTCCGAGCCGCCGCGCTGCAGGTTGAAGCGCACGGCGCGCACGCCTTTTGAATCGAGCTCGAGGATGACGTCGTCCGGCGTGTCGGCCGGCAGTTGCGTCACGCCGACGAAGCCGGGGCCGAGGCGGGCGAGCGCGGCGAGCAGGTAGGTCTGGTCGAAGCCCTGGAAGCTGCCGGACACGACGGCGCCGCCGGTGATGCCCAGCGGCCGGGCGCGGGCGAGATAGTCATCGACGGTGAAGAAATCCGGCGTGTAGCCCTGGTTCGGGATGAGCGGAAAGCCGGGCGCGATGATGTGCAGGTGGGCGTCGAACAGGCCGCCCTCCACGCCGGGCAGAGCGGCGCTGTCCATGTGCGGTGCCGTCCTACTTGCGCTCGGCGGCCAGCGCGCGCAGACCGGCCGGGTCGAGGATGTCGATCTGGTTGCGGCCGAGCGCGACCAGGCCCTGTTCGGCGAAGCTCTTCAGCAGTCGGCTGACGATTTCGCGCACGCTGCCCAGTTCGTCGGCCAGTTGCTGGTGCGTGGTGTGCAAGGTCTGGCCGTGGCCGAGCAGCAGCGCGGCCAGACGCTGGTCGAGACGCTGGAAGGCGATGGCTTCGACCAGTTGCATCAGTTCGGCGACGCGTTCGGCGAACAGGCCGAACACGAACTGCCGGAAGGCGGGCTCCGACAGCAGGCGGTCGAACAGCGAGGTCGGCAGCACCAGCAGCCTGACCGCGCTTTCGGCGACGGCGTGCGCGTTGTAGTCGATGTGGCCGAGCAGGCAGGCGCTCGATATGACGCAGGTCTCTCCCGCATGCACGCGGTAGAGCGGCAGTTCGCGGCCGTTGGCCGAGGATTTCGCCACCTTCACCTGGCCTTCGAGCACGAAGGGAAAGCCGCCGCAAGGCTGGTGTTCGTCGAAGATGCGGGTGCCGGCCGGCACCTCGATCGCGCGGCCTTCCTTCTCGATCAACGCGCGCGCCTCCGGCGACAGACCGGCGAGCAGCGGATAGATCGCGGTCAGGGCGTCGGTGTGTCCGTTCATGACAGCGTGGCGATGACCGGTGCGTGATCGGACGGCCGCTCCAGTTTGCGCGGTGCCTTGTCCACCGTGCAGGCGGTGCAGCGTGCGGCCAGCGGTGCGGACAGCAGGATGTGATCGATGCGCAGGCCGAAGTTGCGGCGGAAGGCGCCAGCGCGGTAGTCCCACCACGACCAGGTCTTTTCCGGCTGCTCGAACAGGCGGAAGGCGTCGGTCAGACCGAGCGCGATCAGACCGGCGAAGGCGGCGCGCTCCTGCGGCGAAACATGGATTTCGTCCTTCCAGTCCGGGTGGGCGTCGCGCGGTTCGGGCGCGATGTTGTAGTCGCCGAGCAGCGCCAGCTGCGGGTGGCGGGTGAGTTCGTCGCGCAGCCAGTCGGTCAGTGCCGCGAGCCAGCGCATCTTGTATTCGAACTTTTCCGAGCCGACCGCCTGGCCGTTCGGGAAATAGGTGCACACGATGCGCACGCCATCGACCGTGGCGGCGATGACGCGCTTCTGTTCGTCGTCGAAACCGGGAATGCCGATCTGCACGTCCTCGGCCGGCCACTTCGACAGGATGGCCACACCGTTATAGGTCTTCTGGCCGCTGATCGCGCTGTGGTAGCCGGCCGCCTCGAGTTCGGCGCGCGGGTAGTTGGCGTCCTCGGTCTTGGTTTCCTGCAGGCACACCACGTCCGGCTGCTCGGCGGCGAGCCAGTCGGTCAGGTGGGGCAGGCGGACTTTCAGCGAATTGACGTTCCAGCAGGCAATCTTCATCGGTATCGGTGTCGCGGGCAGACAGTGAGCGGGCAAGGCCCCGCAGGGCCGCCGCATTGTCCCATCTGCGCCGGGCACTGAACAGTTGCGCCAGGCGGGCGCTTCAACGCGGCGCGGGCGGCTCGGCGGTCTGGCCGTTGCCCTCGGCGGCAGCACCCTCCGGCGCTTCGGGCACGGCGGCCGCCGGCTTCGGTGCCTGCGGCTTGGCACTGCCCTTGGCCGGGTAGCCGGCGCGGTCGAGGAGGCGCGTCCAGGCGTCGGCGCTGAAGCCCATCAGCTGGTCGGCGCCGGCGGCGATGGCCGGCACGCGGGCCTCCTTCACCTTGAAGCGCGTGGCGAAGGCCTGCTTCTGCTCTTCGGTGGTGATGCGCTGTTCGCTGTAGGCGATGCCGCGGTTCTTCAGCAGCGCCTGCGCCGACTCGCACAGCTTGTCGCACTCGTTGCCGAGCCAGACGGTGACCGGCGCATTCTTCATCGCCTCGCGTTCGGCATAGCTCGGCCCCTGTTCGACCACGCTGGGCTGCAGCTTCTTCTCGGTTGCCGCACGCGCGTCGGCCGGCGGCGGGGTGTCCGAGTAGTGGGTGCGGCCCTGGGCGTCCTTCCACTTGTAGGTCTGGGCCAGGGCCGGCGCGGCGCACAGGGCGCCGGCGATGGTCACGCAGAGCAGTCTGCGCAGCGTCATCATCTTCTCCTCAGGCCGCAGCCACCATGCCGCTGTGACGCAGCAGCGCGTCGGGTTTGGGTTCGCGGCCGCGGAAGGCCTTGAACGATTCCAGCGCCGGGCGCGAACCGCCGACGGCGAGGATTTCGTCCCAGAAGCGGCGGCCGGTGGCGGTGTCGAGCACGGTGCCGGCGACGCCGCGCGCCTCCTCGAACGCTTCGAAGGCGTCGGCCGACAGCACTTCCGCCCACTTGTAGCTGTAGTAACCGGCTGCGTAGCCGCCGGCGAAGATGTGGCTGAAGCTGTTGGCGAAGCGGTTCCACTCGGGCGGGCGCACCACGGCCACCTCGTCGCGCACTTCGTCGAGCAGCTGCAACAGGGTCTTGTCGCCGCCCGGCACGAAGTCGTGGTGCAGGCGCAGGTCGAACAGCGAGAACTCGATCTGGCGCAGCGTCTGCATGCCGCTCTGGAAGTTCTTGGCGGCGATCATCTTGTCGTACAGCACGCGCGGAAGCGGTTCGCCGCTGTCGACGTGGGCGGTCATACCCGAGAGCACGTCCCATTCCCAGCAGAAGTTCTCCATGAACTGGCTGGGCAGCTCGACCGCATCCCACTCGACGCCGTGGATGCCGGACACTGGCAGGTCATCGACGCGGGTGAGCAGGTGGTGCAGGCCGTGGCCGCTTTCGTGGAACAGCGTGATCACGTCGTCATGGGTGAAGGTGGCGGGCTTGCCACCGACCGGCGACGGGAAGTTGCAGTTCAGGTAGGCGACCGGCGTCTGCACGCCGCCGCTGACCTTGCGACGGGTGATCGCCTCGTCCATCCAGGCGCCGCCGCGCTTGGTGTCGCGTGCATAGAGGTCGAGGTAGAACTGGCCGACCAGTTCACCGCCGGCACGCTCGATGCGGAAGAAGCGCACGTCCGGGTGCCACACCGGCGCGGTGTCCGGCTTGATCGTGACGCCATAGAGCCCCTCGACCACGCGGAACAGACCTTCCAGCACCTTGTGCTCCGGGAAGTACTGCTTCACCTCCTGCTCCGAGAAGTCGTAGCGCTGCACGCGCAGCTTTTCCGACACCCAGGTCATGTCCCAGGGCTGCAGTTCGTCGAGGCCGAACTCGTTGCGGGCGAAGGCGCGCAGTTCGTCGAGGTCGCGCTGCGCGTGCGGACGGGCGCGGCCGGCGAGGTCGCGCAGGAAGTCCATCACCTGTTCCGGCGTGTCGGCCATCTTCGGCACCAGCGACAGCTCGGCGAAGCTGGCGAAGCCCAGCATCTTCGATTCTTCGGCGCGCAGCGCGAGGATGCGCGCGATCAGCGGCGTGTTGTCGCGCTCCGCGTCGCCGAACTCGGAGGCGCGGGTGGCGTAGGCGCGGTACATGCGGGCGCGCAGTTCGCGGTTGTCGGCGTACTGCATGACCGGCAGATAGGACGGCATGTGCAGCGTGAACTTCCAGCCGTCGCGTTCGTCGCGCTGGGCGGCCTCGCGGGCGGCTTCGATGCTGTCTTCCGGCAGGCCGGCCAGCAGTGCTTCGTCGGTGACGTATTCGGCGAAGGCGTTGGTGGCGTCGAGCAGGTTCTCGCTGAACTTGGCCGACAGCGCCGCCAGTTCTTCCTGGATTTCCTTGAAGCGCGGCTTCTGATCTTCGGCCAGCTCTGCGCCGGACAGGCGGAAATCGCGCACTTCGTTGTCGAGGATGCGCTGGCGCGCAGGCGACAGCGTGGCGTACTCGGGCGACTCGCGCAGCGCCTTGTACTTGGCGAACAGCGCGAGGTTCTGGCCGAGCGCGCTGTAGAAACGGGTGATGTCGGGCAGCGTGGCGTTATAGGCCTCGCGCCAGGCCGGCACGTCATTGACGCCGTGCAGATGGCCGACGATGCCCCAGGCGCGGTTCACCTGTTCGCCCATGTCGGTGATCGGCGCGGCGAAGCTGTCCCAGGTCGGGGCTTCGGGGCGCGCGGTCAGATCGTCGATCAGCGCCTGGTAGCGGGTGAGCAACTCGCTGATGGCCGGCGCGACGTGTTCGGGCTGTACCGCATCGAAGCGGGGCAGGGCGGAAAAATCGAGCAATGGATTCGTGGTCATGGTGTGCGGACGGTTCGGTACGGGTTGACACGTGCGGCGGTCGCGCGCGGATTTCAATGCGGATTCTAGCCCGCTCTGCGCGCCGCTCACTCAAGTTGGGCGTTTCCATGCCGAAAGCAGATGGAGAATAAAGCCGCGTCCGGAGACGGGGCTGCAAACAGAAGCCCGAGCCATGAAAGGACATCGTCCGACGCGACTTGATTCCCCGCGGGCGCGCACCTGCGCGCTCGCGTGCTGCTGGGCGTCGCCGTCGGCCGCTCGCGCCGGGCACGGTGGTCGGCGTCCTTGCCGGCAGCGCACAGCGTGGCGGGCGCCACCTGTCACCGGCCGGAACGCGCCTGTGGCCTCTGCGCAAGGCGTGCCGCGGGCGGATGGTCTGGCCACCTCTTCGCAGCTGCCGAAGCTTGCGCGCAGCGTTGCGGGGCGAGCCCGGTGAGGCTGCCGCGCCTTCTTGCCGAGCCGGCCGACCTGACGCTGCGCGCCCGGCTGCGGCGCGCGCTGCTGCTGTCGCTGGCGATCGGTCTGGTGATCAACTTCGTGCTCATGTCGATCAACGGCCTGCTGGGCGAACGCGAACGGCTGCTGGAACAGCTCGACGCGACCGCGCGCATCATCGGTGCCAACAGTTCCGGCGCACTGACCTTCAGCGATCCGGATGCGGCGCGCGGCACGCTGTCCGCGGTGTCCAGTGTCGACGCCGTCACCCGCGCGTGGATACAGCTCAACGACGGCGTCCCCTTCGCGGCCTTTCCGGCGTCCGCGCCACCGCCGCTGCCGGGGCAGCGGATCGACCACCAGACGGTGATCGGCGCACTGTGGTCGCCCCGCCTGCTGTTCGCGCAGCCGCTGGTCGATGGCGAGCAGCGCCTCGGTGTCGTCGTTCTCGAGGCCGATCTGCTGCCGCTGTGGAGCCGGGTCGCCACCACCATGCTGATCAATGGCCTCGCCACGGCGCTGTCCTTCCTGCTCGCCTACCGCCTGTCGGCCGGCCTGCAGCGCCGCGTCACCGATCCGGTACAGGCGCTGATGGAGTCGGCCCGCCGGGTGGTCGATGAGCGTCGTTACGATGTGGCCGTGCCGCGACTGGCCAACGACGAGATCGGCCAGCTGACCGATCGCTTCAACGAAATGCTGCACGAGATCGCACTGCGCGATGCCGAACTGCGCGGCCATCGCGACCGCCTCGAAAGCGAGGTCGAGGCGCGTACCAGCGAGCTGCGGGTCGCGAAGGAACAGGCCGAGGCGGCGAACGAAGCGAAAAGTCGCTTCCTCGCCAACATGAGCCACGAGATACGCACCCCGATGAACGGTGTCATCGGCATGGCCGGTCTGCTCGAACGTACCCGGCTCGACGACCGCCAGCGGCGCTATGTCGAGGGGATCGCCGGCTCCGCCGAATCGCTGCTGCGCGTGATCAACGACGTGCTCGACTTCTCCAAGATCGAGGCGGGAAAGCTGACGCTGGAGAAAGTCGTGTTCTTTCCGCGTCAGGTGGTCGAGGATGTCGTCATGCTGTTTTCCGACAGCGCCCGTGCCCGCGGCATCGAACTGTCGCTGCGCATCGATCCGGCTCTGCCGCGGGCGCTCATCGGGGATCCGCACCGGCTGCGCCAGGTAATGGTGAATCTGGTGTCGAACGCGGTGAAGTTCACCGCCCGTGGCGAGGTGCTGGTCGATGTGTCGAACGTCGGTGCCGACGCTGCCGCGCGACCCGGCCGCGCCGTGCTTCATGTCGATGTGATCGACACCGGTGCGGGCATTCCGGCGGTGGCGGAGGCGGACATCTTCGAGGCCTTCTCGCAGGCCGACAGTTCGACCACCCGCCGCTACGGCGGTACCGGCCTCGGGCTGACGATCGCGCGCGAGCTGATTCTGCTGCAGCAGGGCGCCATCGGTTTCTGCAGCGTGCCGCGCTACGGCACGCGATTCTGGTTCGTGCTGCCGTTCGATATCGCCGAGGTGCGTCCACCGGCGCCGGCGGTGCCGTGCGCCGTGCACCGGGTGCTCGTGGTCGACCCGGTGCCGCGTGCGGCGCAGACGCTGGCGGCGATGCTCGACGAACTGGGGATCGAGCATGCGCAGCGTGGCGACGCGAGCGGCGCCGTGGCGGCACTGATGCACGCGCATTACAGCGGCGTGCCCTTCGATGCCGTACTGTGTGCGCAGAAGCTGCCGGACGGCGATGCGGCCGGGCTGGCCCGCGTGCTCGCCCTGCGCCTTGCGGTGCCGCCCCGTTTCGTCTGCGTCCAGGGCTTCGCCGACGCCGACATCGTCGAGCCGGAGACGACCATGGCCCTGCTGCGCAAGCCGGTGCTGCGCGGCGAACTGCAGTCCGTCCTCGGCGACGACACGCAGCCGCTGCGCCACGTGCCGGCGAACTCCTCGCCGTCGGCCGCCGTGCCGGATGTGCGGCCGGTGTCCGTACTGCTGGCGGAGGACCATCCGGTCAATCGCGAGATTGCGGTCGAGATGCTGCGCGAACTTGGCTACCTTGTATTTACCGCGGACGACGGTGCCGAGGCGTGCACGGCCGTGGAGAGGACGGTGTTCGATCTGGTGCTGATGGATTGCCAGATGCCGGTGATGGACGGTTTCCAGGCGACACGGCGCATCCGCGAGTTCGAGCAGGCGGCAGGGCGGACGCCGGTGCCCATCGTCGCGCTGACCGCCAACGCGCTGAGCGGCGACCGCGATCGCTGCATCGAGGCGGGCATGAACGACTACCTGCCCAAGTCCCTGCCGCTGCGCGAGCTGAGCAGGGTGGTGGACAAGTATGTAAGGCAGGACAGTGCCGCGCCCGCGGCGCGGGCAGCGGGCGCGATGGCGCAGACCCTGATCGACGACGTACAGTTGTTCAGCGTGCCCGGCATGCGCAGCAACGGCACCGGCCTGATGACGCGCATGACGGCGTTGTTCCGTCGTGAGTCGGCCGCCAGCCTGGCGGCGATGCAGGGGGCGGCGGCGAGTGGCGATGCGCCGGCGCTGCGCGCGGCGGCACATCGGCTCAAGAGCTCGAGCGGTGCGCTCGGGGCGCGCCTGGTCCATGAGCGGGCGCGCGAGATCGAGAACGCGGCGCGCAGCGGTCGCATCGAGTTCGACGAGGCGGCGCAACGCGCATTCGAGCAGATTCTGCTGCAGACTTGCAGCGCTCTGGAGTATCTGATGACGACGCAGGGCGCAGCACGCGCGCCGGATTCGACGGGAGCCGATGGTGATATTGCTGGTCGATGACGATGTGATGGTCCGCCTGATGGCGGCGGAGGCGCTGATCGCCTCCGGGTTCGAGGTGATGGAGGCCGCGGATGGCGAGCAGGCGCTCGAACTGTTCGACCGCCACGAATTCTCGCTGGTGCTGCTCGACGTGAGTCTGGGCGGCATCGACGGTTTCGAGGTGTGCCGGCAGATGCGCGAGCGGCCGCACGGGCGCTCGCTGCCCATCATCATGCTCACCGGCATGGATGACACGCACTCGATCGACAGCGCCTACTCGCTCGGTGCCACCGATTTCGTCACCAAGCCGCTGAACTGGACCCTGCTCGTCTATCGCGTGCGTTACGCATTGCGCGTGGCCCACACCGTGGCCGACCTGGAAACGTCGGAGCGCCGTCTGGCGGTGGCGCAACGGGTGGCGCGACTGGGCGGCTGGCTGTGGCATGTCGATGAGGACCGATGCGAGCGCAGCCGGATCTGTCTCGACCTGTGGGGCGACACGCCGAGCTCGCTGCACGAGGTGCCGTTCGGCCTGCTGTCGCGTGTGCTCAGTCCCGATCGCCAGCATCTGCGCGAGGCGATGGAGCGCGCCCGCGAGGGCGAGGCCTACCAGATGAGTTTCCGTGTGCAGCGCGACGAGAACACCGTGGTGACGCTGTATGAGCAGGCGCTGCCGGTGCGCGACGAATTCGGCCGCGTGGTGCGCATCGAGGGCGTGACGCAGGACGTGACCGAACGCGAGCAGGCGCAGCGGCGCATACGCTTCCTCGCCTACCACGACAGCCTGACCGGTCTGGCCAATCGCCAGATGTTCCGCGAAATGCTGGACCACACGCTGGCGCGTTCGCAGCGCACCGGCTCGCGCTGCGCGCTGCTCTACCTCGATCTCGATCGCCTCAAGCGCATCAACGACAGCTATGGCCACACGCTGGGCGACCAGATCCTGCGCGAGGTGGCCAGCCGGCTGATTGCGTCCATCCGCTCGGCCGATCTGGTGGCGCACGACGATTCACTGCACGAGGAGGTGGTGGCGCGGCTGGGCGGTGACGAGTTCACCGTGCTGCTGACCGATCTGTCGCGCGCCGAGGACGCCGCGCGCGTGGCGGGGCGCATCTGTGCCGAACTGGGGCGGCCGCTGCAGGTGGCGCATGTCGAGCTGGTGGTGACGGCGTCGATCGGCATCGCCATCTTTCCGGACAACGGTGCCGACCCGGAAACGCTGCTGCGCCACGCCGACATGGCGATGTACGCGGCCAAGCAGCGCGGGCGCAATACCTACGAGTTCTTCACCGAAGCGATGCAGCAGCAGGCGGTCGAACGGCTGTCGCTGGAGCAGGATCTGGCGCGTGCGCTGGAGAGCGGCCAGTTCTCGCTGCATTACCAGCCGCAGATCGAGGCCGGCAGTGGGCGCATCGTGTCGGCAGAGGCGCTGCTGCGCTGGGAACATCCGCAGCGCGGCATGGTGTCGCCGGTACAGTTCATCCCGGTCGCCGAGGAAACCGGGCTCATCGTGTCGATCGGCGAATGGGTGGTGCTGACTGCCTGCCGCCAGATGGCGGAGTGGCGCCAGGCCGGCTTGCCGGTGGTGCCGGTCGCGGTCAATCTGTCGGCCCACAACTTCCGCTCGGACTCGCTGCTCACGTCGATCGCGCACGCGCTGGAATCGACCGGCCTGCCATCGAGCTATCTGCATGTCGAACTGACCGAGAGCGCGGTGATGCAGGAGCCCGAGGCGGCGATGAAGACGCTGGGCGCGCTGAAGGCGATCGGCCTCAAGCTGTCGATCGACGATTTCGGCACCGGCTACTCGTCGCTGTCGACACTGAAGCAGTTTCCGATCGACCTGCTGAAGATCGACCGCAGCTTCGTGCGCGATCTGCCGGAAGACGGCAGCAGCGCATCCATCGTCGAGGCCATACTCGCGCTGGCGCACGCGCTCGGTCTGGGCGTCGTGGCCGAAGGTGTGGAGACGGCTGCACAGCGAGACTTCCTGTGCAGCCGGCGCTGCGGTCTGATGCAGGGCTACCTGTTCTCGAAGCCGCTGCCGGCCGACGGGTTCGCCCGATTGCTCGGGGCGGTGCCGCGCCAGGCCTGAGCGGCACCGGTCAGATTCAGCCCTTGGCGGCAGCCAGCACCATGTCTTCCTCGATCAGGATGCCATTGCCGTCCGG
>JAVEVQ010000169.1:0-2969 GCA_034004945.1 Methyloversatilis sp.
TTCAGCGGCGGGTTGCCCTCGACCGCCAGGATGTAGTTGCCCTTGTACTTGGTCATGATCTCTTCGAGGATCGCCTCGGCCTGGTGCCCTGCGGCGGCCATCAGCGTGTCGTCGTAGTCGAGCGAGATCATCGACAGCACCACGTCCTTCGCCAGCGGGTGGGCCGAGCGGATGAAGGATTCGGAACAGCAGGTGCATTCCAGCCCGTGCAGCCACAGCACCGGCGTGCGCGGCTTGGTTTCCATCGCGTGGGCGATCTGCGGCACGAAAGCCGGGCCCAGGCCGAGCGACGTGGCGGTCAACGAACAGTACTTCAGGAAACTGCGGCGCGAGATGCCCTGCCGGCGCATCACCTCATAGAAGGTTTCCATCCTGGTCTCTCTCCTGTGCTTCTTGTTGTCTTGGGCCCCTCGCCTGCGCCGCACGCCATGTTTCCGGCGAGCCGTGTGCTCACGGACCTCGAAACACCTCGGGCGAGCTTTCCATTCGCACGGGTGGGTGGCAGCTACTAACAATTTGCGGGCCAGTCGGTTTTCCGCGCCGCAACAAAAATATCGATGCAGATCAATGTCTTGTTCCATATGGAAAAAGATATGCGGACGGATGCATGGCGGGACGGAGTTCGTCAGCGATGAGTGATAACGACGCTTGCGCTTTCCGCCAGACAGCGGAAGCTGGCTTTTCAGACGCTGGGCGCTTGAAGGTGCGCGATTTCATGCCGGACGACCTCGTGGCGCTGGAAGCCGTGTTCCAGTCGTCGGTGCGCGGGCCGGCGTCCAGTCACTACGACGCGGCGCAGATCGCCGCCTGGACAGGCGACGCCGCCGACGCCGCGTCACGGGCCTGGCGCATCGCGCACGACATGCCCTGGGTCGCTGAACTGGACGGCCGGGCCATCGGCTTTGCCGATCTGCAGCCGGACGGCCTGATCGACATGTTCTTCGTCGCGGCTGGCCACACCGGCCGCGGTGCCGGACGCATGCTGATGGCGCACATCGAGGCGGCCGCGCGACACCGCGGCCTTGCCCGCCTGTACGCCGACGTGAGCCGCGCCGCCGAGGGCTTCTTCACGCACGTCGGTTTCACGCTCGAGCGGCGGCAGACCACGTTCCGCCACGGCGTGGCGCTGGACAACGCGCGGATGGTGAAGCTGCTGGCGGGCGGGCCCGGCAGGCCGGGCCGGTGACACGGCGCCGCGTCCCCGGTCATGGGCCACAGCGGAAACCCGACATACCGGCAAGCCGCCTGGGTGGATTAGAATCCCGACCCTCCGAACGGACCCGTCCGCCCGGAACACCCGCAGGTTCTGTCCAGCCGCCGCCACAAGCGGGGGTGCAAATCTGTCGTCTACCCCACTGAAACGGAGAGATCACCGTGTCCGGCCTTCTACCCAATGTCGATCCCGAGGGACTGCTCGAATATTCGGTCGTCTATACCGACCGCGCGCTGAACCACATGTCCGCCGCCTTCCAGGGCGTCATGAAGGACATTTCGCGCGTGCTGAAGCAGGTCTACAACGCCAAGTCGGCTGTCGTCGTGCCGGGCAGCGGCACCTTCGGCATGGAAGCCGTGGCGCGCCAATTCGCCACCGACCAGAAGGTGATGGTGATCCGCAACGGCTGGTTCAGCTTCCGCTGGACGCAGATCTTCGACATGGGCCGCATCCCGTCGGAGCAGATCGTGCTGAAGGCGCGCCAGCCGGAGCCGGGTTCGCAGAAGGCGTTCGCGCCGGCGCCGGTCAAGGAAGTCGTCGCCGCCATCCTCGAACAGAAGCCCGCCGTGGTGTTCGCGCCGCAGGTCGAAACCTCGGCCGGCATGCTGCTGCCGGACGACTACCTGCGTGAAGTCGCCGCCGCGGTGCGCGAGGTCGACGGTCTGTTCGTGGTCGACGCCATCGCCGCCGGCACGCTGTGGGTGGACATGGGCGCGCTCGGCATCGACATCGTCGTGTCGGCTCCGCAGAAGGGCTGGAGCGGTTCGCCCTGCGCCGGTCTGGTCATGCTGGGCGAGCGCGCCCGTGCGCGCATCGACTCGACCACCAGCACCAGCTACGCCGCCGACCTGAAGAAGTGGCTGCAGATCATGGAAGCGTACGAGAACGGCGGCCACGCCTACCACGCGACGCTGCCGACCGACGCGCTGACCAAGCTGCGCGACGTGATGCTGGAAACCGAGCGCTACGGCTTCGACAAGGTGAAGGCCAACCAGATCGAACTGGGCAGCCAGGTCCGTGCGCTGGTGGAAGCCAAGGGCTTCGACAGCGTTGCCGCGGAAGGCTTCAAGGCGCCGTGCGTGGTGGTGAGCTACACCAGCGATCCGGATATCCAGTCGGGCAAGAAGTTCACCGCCCAGGGCCTGCAGATCGCCGCCGGCGTACCGCTGCAGGTAGACGAACCGGCCGACTTCCGCACCTTCCGCGTCGGCCTGTTCGGCCTCGACAAGCTGCAGAACGTCGAGCGCACCGTGCAGAGCTTCAAGGTGGCGCTGGACAAGGTCGCCGGCTGAGCGCCCGCGGCCTGAGTCTGGGCCGGGATTCTGTGGGAGGGGTCTTCTGACCCCGACAGCAGCCTGCATCGAAGCCGTCGGACAGCGGCGGCCGCATCGCGGCCAAGGCCGCTCCCACCAAAAGCACACGCGCTCCGCCGCCGGAGCCGGGATTCGTGAGCGAGCGTGCTCGCGATCGCTGCCTGAAACGAAGTCTGCGGCGAGTCAAAGCCGCATCGCGAGCGAGCGCGCTCCCACACAAGCACTTGCGGGTCGCGTCGCTGGACCGCCGCATCGCGGCCAAGGCCGCTCCCACACAAATGCGCTCGCGCTCCGCCGCCGGAGCCGGGATTCGTGGGAGCGAGCGTGCTCGCGATCGCTGCCTGAAACGAAGTCTGCGGCGAGTCAAAGCCGCATCGCGAGCGAGCGCGCTCCCACACAAGCACTTGCGGGTCGCGTCGCTGGACCGCCGCATCGCGGCCAAG
>JAVEVQ010000075.1:0-13043 GCA_034004945.1 Methyloversatilis sp.
CCGCTTCAGCCACTACCGGAGACCGCCATGGTCAGTGAACAACTGGTCGACCTGTCCCGCCTGCAGTTCGCCGCCACCGCGATGTACCACTTCCTGTTCGTGCCGCTCACGCTGGGCATGGTGTGGCTGCTGGTCATCATGGAAAGCGCCTACGTAATGACCGGCAAGGTGATCTACAAGGACATGACCCGCTTCTGGGGCAAGCTGTTCGGCATCAATTTCGCGCTCGGAGTGACCACCGGCATCACGCTGGAATTCCAGTTCGGCACCAACTGGGCCTACTACTCGCACTACGTCGGCGACATCTTCGGCGCGCCGCTGGCGATCGAGGGGCTGATGGCCTTCTTCCTCGAGTCGACCATGATCGGCCTGTTCTTCTTCGGCTGGGACCGCCTGTCGCGCCGCCAGCATCTGCTGGTGACGCTGCTGATGGCGATCGGCACCAATCTGTCGGCGCTGTGGATCCTGATCGCCAACGGCTGGATGCAGAACCCGGTCGGCGCCGAATTCAGTTTCGAAACCATGCGCATGGAACTGACCGACTTCTGGGCCGTGGTGTTCAATCCGGATGCGCAGGCCAAGTTCGTGCATACCGTGTCGGCCGGCTATGTGACCGGCGCCATGTTCGTGCTGTCGATCTCGTCCTGGTATCTGCTGCGCGGCCGCGACGTCGAATTCGCCAAGCGCAGCTTCCGCATCGCCGCCGCTTTCGGCTTCGCGTCTGTGTGTTCGGTCATCGTGCTCGGCGACGAATCCGGCTACACGGTGGGCGAGGCGCAGCAGACCAAGCTGGCGGCGATGGAGGCGATGTGGGACACCGAACCCGCGCCGGCCGGCTTCAACGTGATCGCCATCCCGAACGAAGCGGAAATGAAGAACGACTGGGCGCTGCACATTCCCTATGTGATGGGGATCATCGGCACCCGCTCGCTGGACAAGGAACTGCCCGGCCTGAAGGACATCCTGGCGCACAACCGCACCCGCGTCGAAACCGGCGTTTCGGCGGTAAAACTGCTGGAAAAGCTGCGCGCCGATCCGCAGGACGCGGCCGCGCGCGAAGCTTTCGACCGGGTGAAGGCCGACCTCGGCTTCGGCCTGCTGCTGAAGAAGTACGTGCGCAGCATGGACGAGGTCACGCCGGAACTGATGGACCGCGCCGCCCGCGACACCTTGCCGCGCGTGACACCGCTGTTCTGGACCTTCCGCATCATGGTCGCGCTCGGCTTTGCCATGCTGGCGCTGTTCGGGCTTGCGCTCTGGTATTCGGTGAAGGGCGACTTCGCGCAGCGCCCCTGGCTGCTGAAGTGGTCGCTGTGGTTTCTGCCGATGCCCTGGATCGCCTGCGAAATGGGCTGGTTCGTCGCCGAGTACGGCCGGCAGCCCTGGACCATCTACGGCGTGCTGCCCACCCATCTGTCGGTATCGACGCTCAGCGTCGACAGCCTTTACGGCTCGCTCGCCGGCTTCGTCGGCTTCTACACCGTGCTGCTCGTGGTCGAGATGTACCTGATGGTGAAGTTCGCGCGTCAGGGGCCGGGCAGTCTGGGTACCGGCCGCTACCAGCACGAAGCTTCCCATGCCCATGCTGTGCACGCCTGATCGGAGATGACCATGTTCGACTACGAAACCCTGAAGGTGATCTGGTGGCTGCTGGTGGGCGTGCTGCTGGTCGGCTTTGCCATCATGGACGGCCACGACATGGGCGTCGGCACGCTGCTGCCGTTCGCCGGTCGCAACGACGAAGAACGGCGCGTCATCATCAACACCGTCGGCCCGCACTGGGACGGCAACCAGGTGTGGTTCATCACCGGCGGCGGCGCCATCTTCGCCGCCTGGCCGCTGGTGTATGCGACCGCGTTCAGCGGCTTCTACTGGGCCATGCTGGCCGTGCTGTGGGCGCTGTTCTTCCGCCCGGTCGGCTTCGACTATCGCAGCAAGATCCACAACGCCACCTGGCGCAGCGTGTGGGACTGGGGCCTGTTCGTCGGCGGTGCGGTGCCGCCGCTCATCTTCGGCGTGGCCTTCGGCAATCTGCTGCAGGGCGTGCCCTTCCATTTCGACAGCACGCTGGTGCCGTACTACACCGGCAGTTTCTGGCAGTTGCTGAACCCGTTCGCGTTGCTGGCGGGCGTGGTCGGCTCGGCCATGATCACCGCGCACGGCGCCATCTACCTTGCGCACCGCACCGAGGGCGACATCCAGCGCCGTGCGCGCACCGCTGCCATCGGAGCGGGACTGGTGACACTCGCGGCATTCAGCGCCGCCGGTGTGTGGCTCGCGCTGGGTGACTTCGGCTACGCCATCACCTCTGCCGTCGATGCCGGCGCGCTGCCGAATCCGCTCGCCAAGCAGGTGGTGGAACAGTCCGGCGCGTGGTTCGCCAACTATCGCAAAGCGCCAATGACGATGGCCGTTCCGGCGCTCGCCTATGCCGGCATGGTGGCCGCGCTGCTGCTGATCGCACGCGGTCGCACGCTGTCGGCCTTCGTCGCGTCGTCGCTGGCGATGACCGGAATCATCGGCACCGCCGGCGTGGCGATGTTCCCCTTCGTCATGCCGTCCTCCACCGTGCCGGGCGCCAGCCTCACCGTGTGGGATGCGGTGTCCAGTCATCGCACGCTCGGAATCATGTTCTGGGCCACGCTCATCTTCATGCCCGTCATCGTTGCCTACACGAGCTGGGCCTACAAGGTGATGGCCGGCAAGGTGACCACGGCGTGGATACGCGAGAACGAACATTCGGCCTACTGAATCACGTCAATCCGAGGAGATGAGCATGTGGTATTTCGCCTGGGTGCTGGGCATCGGCTTCGCGGTGCTGCTCGCCATCCTGAACACGCTGTGGGGTGAGCACGAGGATGAGCGCGAGGCAGCGCGCATCGATGCGATACGCGAACGTGCGGAGAACGGCCATGACGGCGACCCACACACGGCCTGATCCGGCGCCGGCCGGCGGCTTGCGCTGGCTGCCGCTGCTGGCGGCCATCGCCATCATGCTCGGCATCACCGCCTGGCCGCACGCGTTGTCCGGGCCGTCCGGCGGCGCCGATCACTGGGCGGCGATGGCGCTGTTCTGGGCCATGAGCGCCGGCTTCGTCGCCGGCGTCGGTTTCCGTCCGCACTTCATTCTGTGGCGAGCAGGCTTTTCGGGTCCGGCCTGCTTGATCGGCATCGCGCTTGCGCTGCTGCGCCTGTGGACCCTGCACTGAGCCACGCAGATACGGCGCCAAGCCAGGAGGAGACGACGATGAACAGAACGACAACCGGGGCCGCGGCCCCGCCCGACGCCGGCAGGCGGCGCTTCGTACTTAAGGCGGGCGCGCTGCCGCTGGCCGCAGCGGCGCTGAGCGCCTCCTCACGCAAGGCGCAGGCGTCGACGAAGACCTCCGCCCATATCGTGATCGCCGGCAGCGGACTGGCTGGCGTCGCACTGGCCAACCGGCTGACGCGCGAACTCGATGGCGCGAAGGTCACGATCATCGACCGCAAGGAGATCCACAACTACCAGCCGGGCTACACGCTGGTGGCGACCGGCATCTGGCCGGTGGACAAGGTGAGCGACCGCAACGCCGACCTGCTGCCCGGCCGCGTCGAGTGGATCAAGGACATGGTGGCCGGCTTCGACCCGGACGCCAACACCGTGCTCACCGAAGGCGGCCAGCGCGTCCGCTACGACTATCTGGTGGTGGCGACCGGCCTGCATCTCGACTACGCGCAGATCGAAGGCATGGACGTGTCGGCCATCGGTGCCAACGGACTGACCAGCGTTTATCCCGGCCCGCAGGCGGCGCAGGCCACCTGGCTGGCCATGGACGCCTTCCGTCGTCAGGGCGGCGAGGCGCTGATGACCTTGCCGGCGACGCCGCTCAAGTGTGCCGGCGCGCCGCTGAAGATGACCTTCATGCTGGTGGACCGCCTGCGCGAGGCCGGCAAGCAGGCCGCGTCGAAGGTGAACTTCCATTCCGCGCTCGATAACATCTTCAGCGTCAAGCCGGTCAATGACGACGTGCTGCGCCGCTGGACCGAGCTCGGCGTGCCGGTCACCTTCAACAGCAAGCTGGTGGCGATCGACATCGGGGCCCGCCGCGCCACCTTCGAATCGCCCGAGGGCGAGCGCCAGCAGCTGGGCTACGACTTCATCCACGTGGTGCCGCCGATGCGTGCGCCGGACGCGGTGAAGAACAGCCCGCTCGCCTGGCAGGACGGTCCGTTCGCCGCCGGTGGGTGGCTGGAAGTGGACAAGGAAACGCTGCGCCACCGGCGCTACCCGAACGTGTTCGGGCTGGGCGACGTGAATGGCACGCCGCGCGGCAAGACGGCGGCGACGATCAAGAAGAGCGCGCCGCTGGTCGCCCGCAATCTGATCGACGTGATCGCCGGTGGCGAGCCGTCGCAGCGCTTCGACGGCTACACCTCCTGCCCGCTGCTGCTGCGCGAAGGATCGGCGCTGCTGGTCGAGTTCGATTACGAGGGCCGGCTGGTGCCGTCGCTGCCGATGATCGAACCGCTGCAGGACAGCTATTTCGCCTGGTTGATGAAATACCGCCTGCTCAAGCCCGCCTACATGGCGGTGGCCAAGGGCAGGGTGTGAGGAGAGCGACATGTACGAAATCTGGCTTGGCCTGAACATCATGTTCGAGGTGGCGCTGACCGTGCTGCCCTGGCTGCTCGGTGCGCTCGCCGTGTGGATCGCGCTGGTGGCGGCGGCGCTGCTGCGCGGGCGCGCCCGCTGGCGCAGCACCTTGCCGGCGTCCGTCATGATAGGAGCGACGATTGCGGCGCTCGGCCTGTGGTTCGTGCCGTTGATGACGAAGTCGTCGATCTACGAAATGGGCTACTGGGTGGACTGGGCCAATCTGATCGGCCTGTCGCTTGCGGTTGGCGGCGTCGCGTTCGCCTTCATCTGGCCCTTGCTCGCAACTGTTGCCTGCCCGGACAGCGGTGACCCTTCCTGTGGAGAATCCCGATGAAAACCGCTCATGATCTGGTGGCCGCCGCGCGCGTCCGCATCAAGGAAATCGACCCGGACGTGGCCGCCGCTGCGTTGAATGAAGCCGACGTGGTCATCGACGTGCGCGAGGCCGACGAGTACGCCGCCGGCCACATCGCCGGTGCGATCAACATCCCGCGCGGTCTGCTCGAATTCCGGCTGAGCAGCACGCCGGAACTGGATTCGCGGGCGCTGCGCGTCGTCCTGTACTGCAAGACCAGCGGGCGTGCCGCACTTTCGGCGGTCGCGATGGCCGACATGGGCTATCTGGACGTGCACTCCATCGCCGGCGGTTACGACGGCTGGGTGGCGGCCGGCAAACCCGTGGTGAAGCCGGCGGTACCGAACTTCGAATGACGACGCGGCGCGCCGTCGGTGATCGAGGTCACTGCCGATCTGAACCAAGTCCTGCAGCATGCAGGGCATACCGTTTTCCGAACCTCTGGAGATGACATGATGAAGAAGCTCTTCCTGGCTGCCGCGCTGTCGCTGGCCAGCCTGACCGCGTCGGCGGTCGAAATCGCGATTTCGCCTGCCGATGCCTATGCCGCCGTGCAGAAGGCGGACAGCAAGGTGTTGCTGGTCGACGTGCGCGACCCGGTTGAAATCATGTTCGTCGGCTTCAGCGACGCGGTGCATGTGAACATTCCCTATCTGCTGGTGGACCGCACGAAGTGGAACGCCGAGAAGGGTGTTTTCAAGACCTACCAGAACCCCGATTTCGCGGCCCAGGTGAAGGCCGAGCTCGAGAAGCGCGGTCTGGGCATGGACGCCGAGGTGATCACGATGTGCCGCTCCGGCAGCGAGCGTGGCGAACCGAGTGCCGCATTCCTGCGCGCAAACGGGTTTCCGAACGCGCGTTTCGTCGAGCATGGCTTCCAGGGCGCGCAGATCAAGGACGGTCCGCAGAAGGGCTTTCGTCTGCAGAATGGCTGGCAGAACTCGGGCCTGCCGTGGAGCACGAAGATGAATCCGGACAAAATGTACCGCGTCGACCGCTGACCGGCGCCGGCGCGGTGCGCGATAATCGGGCGCTCCGCTGGAGCGTGCCTGCCCGATGACCCTGACCCACGCCGGAATCCTGTTCGTCCGCCTGTGGCTTTGCGTGCTGCTCGCGCTGTCGGCGACGGCGGTCCGGTCCGACGCCGGCGACGACACGCTGCACGTGTACGTTCAGCGGGGCTGTCCGCACTGCGCGCAGGCGAAGCGCTTTCTCGATGGCGTGCAGGCGGAGCGGCCGGCTCTGCGCATCGTCTATCACGACGTGATCGCCGATCAGGTGGCGCGCGACGACCTGATCGCGCTGTCGCAGAAGGCGGGCATCTGGCCGCCGGCCGTGCCCACCTTCGTGCTGGGAGAACGGGTGACGAGCGGCTTCGACGACGCTGCGGCGCTGGTCGCCTTCATTGCCGACACGGGGCGCGCACCGCCTCCTGCCTCGATCACCCTGCCGCTGGTCGGCGAGCTGGACGCCGCGCGGCTGGGCCTGCCGTTATTCACGCTCGCACTCGGCCTGCTCGACGGTTTCAACCCGTGCGCGATGTGGGTGCTGCTGTTCCTGCTGTCGCTGCTGGTGCGTCTGCGCGACCGCCGACGCATGGCGCTGATCGCCGGCACCTTCGTGCTGGTCAGCGGTGCGGTGTACTTCGCCTTCATGGCGGCCTGGCTCAACCTCTTCCTCGCGGTCGGTCTGACGCCGATGGTGCGTGGCGCGCTGGCCGTGCTCGCCCTGTTCATCGGCGCCGTCAATGTGAAGGACTTTTTCGCCTTTGGCCGCGGACTGTCGCTGTCGATACCCGAATCGGCCAAGCCCGGCCTGTACGCACGCATGCGCCGCGTCGTGCAGGCGCCGTCGCTGGCGCTGTCGCTGCTGTCGGTGGCAGCGCTCGCCTTGCTGGTGAATCTGGTCGAACTGCTGTGTACCGCCGGCCTGCCGGCGCTCTACACCTCGGTGCTGGCCCAGCACGCGCTGGACGCGGCCGCTCACTACGGCTATCTGGCGCTCTACATCGCCGGCTACATCGCCGACGACGCGTTGATGGTGGGTACGGCGGTACTCGCGCTGGGCAGCGGCAAGCTCACCGAACGCGGCGGGCGCGTGCTCAAGCTGGTCAGCGGTGCCGTGATGCTGGCGCTGGGTCTGGTGATGTTGTTCCGGCCCGACTGGCTGGTCTGATCAGGCTTCGCCCTTGTCGTCCCACAACGAGGCGACGGCCGGCCCGGGCGCATTGAAACCGAGATGGCGATAGATGGCCGCGGTGGCGATGCGGCCGCGTGGCGTGCGCTGCAGATAGCCCTGCTGGATCAGGTAGGGCTCGAGCACGTCCTCGATGGTGTCGCGCGATTCGCCGATGGCGGCGGCGAGGTTGTCGACGCCGACCGGGCCGCCGTCGAACTTGTCGATCACCGCTTCGAGCAGCTTGCGGTCCATCAGGTCCAGGCCGACGCTGTCCACGTCGAGCATGACCAGCGCGGCGTCGGCCACTTCGCGCGTGATCTCGCCATTCGCCTTCACCTGTGCGTAGTCGCGGCAGCGGCGCAGCAGACGGTTGGCGATGCGCGGTGTGCCGCGCGAGCGGCGGGCGATTTCAAGGCTGCCGGCGTCGTCGATCGCGCAGTCCAGCAGGCGCGCCGAGCGGCGCACGATGAGCGCCAGTTCGTCGGCCGAATAGAATTCCAGTCGGGCGACGATGCCGAAGCGGTCGCGCAGCGGGTTGGTCAGCATGCCGGCGCGCGTGGTGGCGCCGACCAGCGTGAAGGGCGGCAGGTCGAGCTTGATCGAGCGCGCGGCCGGGCCTTCGCCGATCATGATGTCGATCTGGAAATCCTCCAGCGCCGGGTAGAGGATTTCCTCCACCACCGGGCTCAGGCGGTGGATTTCGTCGATGAACAGCACGTCGTTCGGTTCGAGGTTGCTCAGTATCGCCGCCAGGTCGCCGGCCCGCTCCAGCACCGGGCCCGAAGTCTGGCGCAGATTGACGCCCATCTCCGCGGCGACGATGTGCGCCAGCGTGGTCTTGCCCAGACCCGGCGGGCCGAACAGCAGCACGTGGTCCAGCGGCTCGCTGCGACCGCGGGCGGCGGCGACGAAGATGTCGAGCTGGTCGCGTATCTTCTGCTGGCCGATGTATTCGTCCAGCCGCTTCGGCCGCAGCGCGCGCTCCAGCGCGTCTTCCTGCGGGCTGGCGGGGGCTGCCGACACGATGCGTGGGCCGCTGGGCAGGGAATCGGTCTGGATGGCCATGCGCTCACACCTCCGACGGGTCGATCCAGCGCCACTCGCCCGGCGCCAGATCGGCCGGCAGTTCGAGCTTGCCGACCGCGACCCGGTGCAGCGCCTCGCAGCGGTTGCCGGCGGCGGCCACCATGCGCTTGACCTGGTGGTACTTGCCTTCGCCTATCGTGATCGACAGCCGGTTCGCGTCGATCTGCTCGACTGCGTGCGCGGCGACCGACACGCCCGGCGCGTCGTTCAGTTCGACGCCGCTGCGCAGCGCGGCGAGCTGGGCGTCGTCGACCGGGTGCTTGGTGGTTGCGACATAGCGCTTCAGCACGCCGTGCTTGGGCGAGGTGAGCTTGTGGATGAACTGGCCGTCGTCGGTCAGCAGCAGCAGCCCGGTGGTGTCCTCGTCCAGCCGGCCGACGCACTGCACCGCGCGCACCACCAGCGGCGAGGGCAGCAGCGTGAACACCGCCGGGTGGTGCTTGGGCTTCTGCGAGCACTCGTAGCCGGCCGGCTTGTGCAGCATCACGTAGGCCTTCTCGTGATAGCGCCAGGGCTGACCGTTCACAGTGAACTCCAGGCCTTCGGGGTCGAGTTCGACGAAGGGGTCGTCGATCATTTCACCGCCGACGGTGACGCGTTCGAGGCGCACCAGCGCGCGGCATTCGCGGCGGGTGCCGAAGCCCTGGCTCTGCAGGATGCGTTCGAGTTGCATATCAGTGGTTTCCGCCCACGTAGGGGTTGTATTTGCGTTCTTCGCCGAAGGTGGACATCGGCCCGTGACCGGGAATGAAGCGGATGTCGTCACCAAGCGGGAACAGCTTTTCGCGGATGGAACGGATCAGGTCGGCGTGGTTGCCGCGCGGGAAGTCGGTGCGACCGATCGAGCCCGCGAACAGCACGTCGCCGACCTGGGCCAGGCGGCCGGCGCGGTCGACGAACACCACGTGGCCCGGCGTATGACCGGGGCAGTGCACCACGTCCAGCGTCACCTTGCCCACGGTCACCGTGTCGCCGTCGGCCAGCCAGCGGGTCGGCACGAAGGGGCGGCAGGGCGGAAAACCGAACATCTGCGACTGCACCGGGAAGCCGTCTATCCAGAACTTGTCGTCCGGGTGCGGGCCCTCGATCGGCAGGTCGAATTTCTCGGCCAGATCCTGCGTGGCGCCGGCGTGGTCCAGGTGGCCGTGGGTGACCAGTATCTTTTCCAGCGTGATGCCGTGGCGCCTGGCCTCGGCCAGCACGCGGTCGAGATCGCCGCCCGGGTCGACGACGGCGCCCCTCATCGTTTCGTCGCACCACAGCAGGGTGCAGTTCTGGGCGAACGGGGTGACCGGGATGATGGCGTGCTGGAGCATGGGCGAGGCAGTTGCGAGAAAGCGACATTGTACGTGGCGCCGGTGCGCCTTCCGACACGGCGGCTTACAGCTCGGAGAGACAGAACCCACGGCGGCAGGTTAGGCTGGACGGGACGGCATTCATTCCGAGGCAGTGCATCGTGATCGATCTTCATTTCTGGCCGACCCCGAACGGCTACAAGGTATTGATGTTCCTCGAAGAAGCGAACATCGAACACCGTATCGTGCCGGTCAATATCGGCGCCGGCGAGCAGTTCCGGCCCGAATTCCTCGCCATTTCGCCGAACAACCGGATGCCGGCCATCGTCGACCACGCGCCGGCGGACGGCGGGGTGCCGCTGTCGGTGTTCGAATCGGGCGCCATCCTGCTCTATCTCGCGGAAAAGACGGAGAAATTCCTGCCGGCCGATCTGCGTACCCGGGTGCAGGTGCTCGAATGGCTGTTCTGGCAGGTCGGCGGTCTCGGGCCGATGGCCGGGCAGAACCATCATTTCGTGCAGTACGCGCCGGAGCCGATCGCCTACGCGATCAAGCGCTACGTCGATGAAACCGGGCGCCTGTACGGCGTGCTGAACAAGCACCTGGCGAACCGTGCCTTCATCGCCGGCGACGACTACACGATTGCCGACATGGCGAGCTACCCGTGGGTGGTGCTGCACAAGCGCCAGCAGATGGACCTCGACGATTTTCCGCACCTGAAGCGCTGGTTCGAGTCGATCCGCGCCCGTACCGCCACCGTGCGCGCCTACGAGCGCGGCGCCCAGGTCAGCGACAGGCCGGTGGTGGACGAGCAGTCGCGCAAGCTGCTGTTCGGCCAGAACGCCGATACGGTGGCGAAGCAATAAGGCTGTGCTAGGCTGCAAAAGCCGTTCTTACCCTCGTCAGTGTTCCTTCGGGAGAAAGACAATGAGCACCGAAAAGCTGATCCACGACGCCGCCGACCAGTGCGACTGGGACCCCGACATGGTGGTCAGCGTACTCGCCGACTTCATCGACGAGTTCTGTGATCCGGATGACTTCAAGGCCTTCCTCGAAGCACGCGTGGCCGAAGAGGCCGACGACGACTACGAGGAGGACGAAGAGGACGAGGTTGCGAACGACGACGACTACTGAGTCGTCGCCTGTTGCAGCCTTCTGCGGTGAACGGTCGGTCACCGCTGCGGCACTGCGCTCAGCGCATGAAATCGCCGTCGATGTAATACCAGCGGCCGTCTTCGCGCACGAAGCGGCTGTTCTCGTGCAGCCGGTGCGCACGGCCGCCCAGCTTGCTGCGGGCGACGAATTCGACCGTGCCGTGATCGGCGTCGTCCAGCGCGCTGCGTTTCACTTCCAGCCCCAGCCACTTCAGGCCCGGCTCAGGCGGCGGCAGGGCAGGCGGTCGCGTCGTCGGGTGCCAGGTGGCCAGCAGGTAGTCGCGCAGATCGAGCACGAAGGCGCTGTAGCGCGAGCGCATCAGCGCCTCCGGCGTCAGTGCCGGTTCGCCGGCGTGGAGGCGCGCGCAGCAGGCGTCCGCCGGGCGGCCGCTGCCGCAGACGCACGCCTGCACCGCAGCGCCCCTGTTCAATACTTGCTCACGCGGGTATTGCCGCTGGAGCCGACCAGTTTCACGCGGTCGCCCGGGCTGAACTTCTCGTCGCCTTCCTGCACCACGGCGATCACGTTGCCGCTGTCCAGACGGATCGTGATCTCCTGACCGGAGCGGCGGGTTGCGCCTTCCTCGATCAATGCACCGGCGACGCCGCCGACCACCGCGCCGGCGATGGCGCCGGCGGTCGATCCGCGTCCGCCGGCCAGGCCGCCGATGGCGGCGCCGCTGGCGGTGCCGAAGTGCGATTTCGTGCCTTCGATGGTGACCGCGCGCACGGCCTCGACCGTACCCATGCGGACCGACATTTCGCGCCGCGCCTGATCGCGCGAATAGGTGTCACCGGACAGGCTGGACTGGCATCCGGCCAGCAGCAGGCCGGCCATCATCAGCGCGGGAAGCGCCAAGCGGTTCATTTCATGTCTCCGTCGGATCCTTGCCGGCACGATGCCAGCAAACCGTTTCATTTAACGCGCCGGTCATGAACCGGCGATGCTGCAATCGTGAGCAGTTGTTTCCGCGTGCTGCTCAGAAGTCGAGCGCAGCGCCATAAGTGGCGCGGAAGCGGCGCTCGATCTCGGTGCGCGTCGGCGCGTGGTTCTGGCCGCCGCGGCTGGCGATCTTGATCGCCCCCATCACCGACGCCAGGCGGGCCGACGATACGACATCGGCGCCGCGCGACAGCCCGTACAGCAGGCCGCCGCGGTAGGCGTCGCCGCAGCCGGTCGGATCGAGCAGCTCGTCGGCCGGCACACAGGCCACTTCGGTCACTGCGCCGCCGTGATACACACGCGAACCTTCGCCGCCGCGGGTGACGATCAAGGCCTCGACGCGCTCGGCGATCTGCGCCTCGCTCAGACCGGTGCGGTCGCACAGCATGCGCGCCTCGTAGTCATTGACCGTGCACCAGGTCGCCAGTTCGAGGAAGTGCAGCAGGTCGTCGCCGTTGAACATCGGCATGCCCTGACCCGGATCGAACACGAAGGGAATGCCGGCCTCGGCGAACTGCCGCGCGTGCGTCAGCATGCCGTCACGGCCGTCCGGTGCGACGATGCCCAGCTTCACGCCCTGCGCGTCGCCGACCCGGTTCTCGTGCGAGAAGCTCATCGCGCCCGGGTGGAAGGCGGTGATCTGGTTGTCGTCGAGGTCGGTGGTGATGAAGCACTGTGCGGTGAAGGCGTCGTCGATCCGCCGCACGTGGGTGACCGGGATGCCGAGCGCGGCGAAGCGCTCGAAATAGGGGCCGGCGTCCTGACCGACGGTGGCCATCATCAGCGGTTCGCCGCCCAGCAGCTTCAGGTTGTAGGCGATGTTGCCGGCGCAGCCGCCGAATTCGCGCCGCATGTCCGGTACCAGGAAGGATACGTTCAGGATATGGATCTGGTCCGGCAGGATGTGGTGCTTGAAGCGGTCCGGAAAGACCATGATGTTGTCGTAGGCGATCGAGCCGCAGATGAGGACGGACATGGAGGGCGTGCCGGTGTGGGGAAACCGCGAGTATACGGCGCCGCGAGCGGCACCGGCAGGCCTTCAGAAGGCGTCGTCGCGTGCCCGGCGCAGCGTTTCGGCGCGGCTGACGGCGTTGCACAGCCGGCGGGCGAAGGTGTCGGCGACGCTGTTCCAGTCCAGCTGCTCGACGCTGCGTCGCGCGCCGGTCGCCATCGCCGTGCGCAGGCCGTCGTCGCGGCCGGCGCGCAGGGTCTGTTCGATGAAGGCCGCTTCGTCCCCCGGCGGCGCCAGCAGGCCATTGCGGCCGGCTTCTATCAGTTCGGCTGCGGCCGCCTGGGCATAGCTCACCACCGGCAGGCCGCTGGCCAGCGCTTCGGTCAGCACGTTGCCGAAGGTTTCGGTCAGGCTGCCGAACAGGAACAGATCGGCGCTGGCGTA
>JAVEVQ010000076.1:0-12881 GCA_034004945.1 Methyloversatilis sp.
GGCGCAGCAACTGATCGCCGGAGATGCGATAGCGGCCCGGATGGGCGACCACGGCGACGCCGCCGGCGCCGCGTATCCACGCCACCGCCTGCTCCAGCGCCGTCCATTGGTGTTCGATGTAGCCGGGGCGACCGCGCACCAGATAGTTGTGGAACACCGCATGCACGTCCGGCGCATAACCCTGCTCGACCAGCACGCGGGCGAAGTGTGACCGACCAACCAGCGACGGATTGCCGGCATGGCGCATCGCGTTGGCGTAGGCCTCGCGCACGCCCAGCGCTTCCAGCGCCTCGGCCATGCGCAACGCGCGCTCGTCGCGGCCGCTGCGCACGCTGGCCAGGCCCTGTTCCAGTGGCGCATGGCGCGGATCGATGCCGAGGCCGACGACGTGGACAGTTGTGCCGTGCCAGGTGACAGAGACCTCGACACCGTCGATGAAACGCATGCCCAGCGCACGTGCTTGCTCGCGCGCTTCGTCGAGTCCGCCCAGGTTGTCGTGATCGGTCAGCGACCACAGCTCGACGCCGTTGGCCGCTGCGCGCGCGGCGAGCGCGGCCGGCGACAGTACGCCGTCGGAGTGGCAGGAGTGACAGTGCAGATCGGCATTCATAGCCTCGGGATTCTAGCAGGCGGCCGCAGCACGTCCCGCGCGGCTACAATCGTGCCCGGTCAAACCCACCAGGAAAAAGCAATGAATCATCCGGACAATCTTCGCTACACCGACACACACGAATGGGTCAGGGTCGAACAGGACGGCACCGTGACGGTCGGCATCACCGACCACGCGCAGGATGCCCTCGGAGATGTGGTCTTTCTGCAGCTGCCCGATGTCGGCCGCACCGTCGCCCGTACCGAGGCGATGGCGGTGATCGAATCGGTCAAGTCTGCCTCCGACATCCACGCCCCGGTGTCGGGCACGGTCACCGCGGTCAACGCCCCGGTCGCCGACCAGCCCGAATCGGTCAATCAGGATCCCTACGGCGCCTGGATGTTCGTCATCAAGCCGGACAATGCGGCGGAACTTGATGATCTGCTGAGCGCCGACGCCTACAGCGCCTCGCTCGGCTGATGCGATGCGGCGCCGGCCAGCCCCGGCGCCGATGATTCACTGCCGGCCGCGCTCCATGCGCTGGCCGTGCTTGCGCAGACTGGCAGACAGCTGGTCGATGATCTCGCCCGCCGCGCCGACGATCTGGTTGTTGCCAAAACCGGCCGCCTTCATTTCCCGATAGAAGGATTTCGCCAGCATGCGCGCCACCTGCGCCGGCTGGGCCGCCCCTTGCGAGAAGGCTTCCGCCAGCGCCGTCACCTCCTCGCCCTGCAGCGCCCGCTGCGCGAACTCCGACTTGACCAGGAACGCAAGCTGCGCAGTCTGCACCGACTTGCCGCCGAACAGCGCGAGGCAGTCCAGCATGCCCTCCTCCTCTTCCGTGAACGCCGGCTGACCGCGACCACGTCGCACGTTGATCACGCCCAGTACGCGTCCGTCGAGCGGCAGCGGCGTGCAGATGAAGCTGCCGCCCTCGCCACGCGCCCGGCCGCCCGCCTGCGGCGCGTCGGCGTCGATGACGCGCCGCGCCCGGCCGCTGGCGAACACCTCACCGGCCACCGAACTGCCGCTGCTCACCCGCGCATTGACCACTTCCTGCGCCAGTTCGCCACGCCAGGCCGCAATGCCCAGCACGGCATCGTGCCCCTCACCGTCGGCCAGCATGATGGTGACGCGCTCGCACGGCAGGCGCGCCCAGCACGTCTCGGCGACCTGATCCAATGCCGCCTGCAGCAGACCGTTGTCGCGTGGCGCTGCATTTCCCGGATTCATGATTCACACCTCCTGCTCAGCCCTTCAGCCTCCGCCCGATCGAGCCAGTCGGCGATCCGCACGCCCAGTGCATCGACGCCACGCGACAGCGCCGCAACACCGGACGGCGCATCCGCGCCGGTCGCCTTCTCGGTCAGCGAGAAGCGCATGCGGTCGACGATGGTCCTGCCGTTGGCGCCGACCAATGTGGCGACCCCGGATATCAGCGCCGCCGACGCCTGCGGCTGCTCGAACACCTGTATGAACTCGTCCAGCTCGACCACCAGGCGGCAGGTCGACGGCGCCCCCGGGCTATCCAGCATGCGTCGCAGCGCGACCGACAGCAGCTCAGCCGGTGGAGCCGCCCAGCGGCTCAATGCATAACTGCGCCGACGTGTTTCGCTCTCGTAGGCGAGGCGATAGTGGATGGCGGTGCCGTCCAGCCAATTGGGGGCACGCACATCGGTCAGCACCGGCACACGCGCCAGCGGGCGCGCGGCACGCTGGCTGCCCAGATCGTGCAGTTCCGGCGCCGGCGAACGCGGCAGCAACGGCCCGCAACCGGCGAGCAGGACCGACAGCAGCAGGCTTGCCAGCAGAACTTTCATCACGGAGACTCCTTCATTCGCGTGCGCCGCCGGCCGCTGGATCGAAGCCGGGCTCGCCCGGTCCGGGCCGCTGCAGGTCACGCCCCAGCAACAGCACCTGCGGCGAGGACTCGAGCTCGCCCAGCACACGCCGCAACTGGCGTGCATCGCGGCTCGCTTCGTCGAGCAAGGTCTGCAGCCGCGGCAGCATGTCGCCGTTGATCTGCTGGCCGGTACTGGCGGCCAGCGCGTCGAGGCGCGATGACAGCTGCTGCATCGAGGCGAGCAGCGCACGCAGTTCCTGCGCCAGCGGCTCGCCCTGCCCGGCCACCGCCTCCAGCCGGGTCAGGATGCGCCCGGTGCGATCGAGGTTGTCGGCGGACAGCAGCAGCTGAGTGCGCTGCAGCGTCTCGCGCAGATCGCCGGCGACGCCCGGCAGCTGGACCATCGTCCGGTCCAGTTGCGCCGTCGCCGACTGCAGATTGTTCAAGGTCGCGCCGATGCGTTCGAGATTGCGCTCGTCGAGCAGCACCTGCAGCCGCAGCAGCACCTGACGCATCACCTCCATCGTGTCGCTCGCCTTGTTGCCCAGTCCACCGAACTGCGACCCGCGCAGCGGAATGCGGGCGTCGGCCGGCGACAGCGGCGTCGGGTCGGAACCGTCGTCCGTCATGTCGATCAGCGCCAGGCCGGTCACGCCGAGATAGCCGAGTTCGGCGCGCGTGCCGGCCGTGACCGGATAGCGTGCCGGGATCGAGACGCGGACGTGGATCTCGCGCGGATTCTCCGGGCTGATGGAAATCTCCCTCACCTTGCCGACACGGATGCCACGGTAGCGCACCTGTGCTTGCGGACTCAGACCGCCGACGTCTGCCGTGGTCACCAGCAGGTACTCCTGACCGGCGTCCTCTCCACTGGACAGGTACCAGATGGCCAGTCCGACGGCGAGACTGAGCAGCAGCAGAAACAGACCCGCAGCCAGTGCATGAGCGCGGCTTTCCATGATCAGCTCCTGCTGCGCGCGAGGATGCGCGACATGCGATCGGCGCAGAAGAAACTGCGGATGAAGGGATGATCGTGTTTCATGACGTGATCAAGTGGGCCGTAGGCGAGTATACGTCGCTCGCCGAGCACGGCGACCTGAGTCGCCAGCGCAGCCAGCGTATCGAGATCGTGGGTCACCAGCACCACGGTCAGTCCAAGCTGGTCGCGCAAGCGGCGGATCAGCGCGACGAAGGCCTCCGAGCGGTCCGGATCCAGACCGGCAGTCGGTTCGTCGAGCAGCAGCAGCTCCGGTTCGAGCGCCAGCGCTCGCGCCAGCGCAACCCGTTTGATCATGCCCCCGGACAGCTCGGCCGGCATCAGCCAGGCGTGCTGCGGTTCCAGTTCGACCATGGCCAGCTTGATCATGACCAGATCCTGGATGACTTCGCGATCGAGCCAGCGCAGCTCACGCAGCGGAAAGGCGATGTTCTCCAGCACGTTGAGCGCGGAAAACAGCGCTCCGTGCTGGAACAGCACGCCGAACCGGCGCCGCAGCTGGCGATCGGCCCGCGCATCGCCGGAGAACAGCGGCTGCCCGAACACCCGTATCTGTCCCTGCTGCGGCTGCAGCAGGCCGATCACCTGGCGCAGCAGCGTGGTCTTGCCGCTGCCCGAACCGCCGACCAGCGCCAGTACCTCCCCTGCCGGCAGGGCCAGATCCAGACCGTCGTGCACGACATGGCTGCCGAAGCGCGTGACCAGCCCGCGGATGTCGATGACCGCATCGCTCATGTCGGCATGCCGATGTGGCGCGTGGCGATGGCAAAGACGGCATCGACCAGGATGACGCAGGTGATCGCGCTCACTACCGAGCGCGTGGTGTTGGCCGACAGGCTTTCGGTGTTCGGCTTGACCGTCAGCCCGAAATGACAGGCGACCAGCGCGATCACCAGGCCGAAGGCCAGGCCCTTGCCCAGACCGATGTAGAGATTGGCGATCGGCACGACGCGCGGCAGCGTTTCGAGAAAGAAGCCGTAGCTGATGTCGAGCTGTATGGACGCCGCCACCATGCCGCCGAACAGCGCTGCCGACGAGGTCCACAGCACCAGCAGCGGCATCGCCGCCAGCAGCGCCAGCACCTTGGGCAACACCAGGCGGAGCGTGGCCGGTACGCCCATGGTCGTCAGCGCATCGATCTCCTCGGTCACCCTCATCACGCCGAGCTGCGCCGTCATCGCCGAGCCGGAGCGACCGGCCACCAGCACCGCCACCAGCACCGGTCCCAGTTCGCGCACGATGCCGATACCGAGGATGTTGATGATGAACACGTCGGCGCCGAAGGTCTTCAGCTGCAGCGCCGACAGATAGGACAGCACGACCCCGATCAGGAAGCCCACCAGCGCGGTGATCGGCAGCGCGGTCACGCCGGTCTTGTACAGATTGGCCGACAGCTCGCGCAACGGTGCTTCGTGCGGCCGGCGCAGCGCGGAGGCGAGATCGAACAGCATCTGGCCGGTCAGCGCGATCATGCCGATCAGCTGGCTCCAGAGCGCGACGCCGACCCGACCGAGCGCGACGACCGAATCGCCCCTGCGCGATCGTGGCGCTCCGGCGCGGCGACGGACACCGAGCGCCGCCGCAGACTCCAGCATCCTGCGTGTGCGCGGATCGGCCTCCAGCCGCTCCGGCAGACGGTCGCCCCAGCCGCGCCAAAGCACGCTTGCACCGAGCGAGTCGAGGCGGCTCACGGCGGAGAGGTTCCACGTCTCGATCCCGCCTGCATCGGCGGCGGCGAGCTGTCCGCGCAGGGCCTGCAGGCGCCCTTCCAGTCCCGTCAGCGTCCAGTCGCCGGCAAGCACGGCAATGCGCACCGACCCGGACATCTCGAACGCGATCGTCGGGACGCCCATGCTGACGTTCAGGCGGCCGACTGGCCTTTGCTGCGCTGCGGGCGCAGCCGCAGCTCGATGCCGATGACGGCCCACAGGCGCTGTTCGTCATGCAGGCTGGCTGCGGTCAGCGGTGACGCCGACAGCCATTCGGCGCGCGCCGACATGACGTAGCCCGTGCCGCTGCGCTCGAGGCGCAGCGGCAGCTCGTCGTAGTCATCACGGCTGCGATGCAGCAGCACGGCCAGCCGCAGACAGAGGATGAGCGGCCAGTCGCGCAGATCGACGGAGGCGGAATTCACCTTCTCCAGCTTGCCACGGTGCGCCAGCACCAGCCGCGCGAGTCGCGCCTGGTCCATGCGCGAGAAGCCAGGCATGTCGGCGTTGCCGACGATGTAGGCGCTGTGCTTGTGATAGCCCGCGTGCGCCACCGAAATGCCCAGTTCGTGCAGCCGGGCCGCCCAGCTCAGCAGATGCAGATCGGGGTGATCGTCGCCGGCCTCCGGTTCGAGCTGCCGGTAGAGCTTGAGCGCCGTGGCGTGGACACGATCGGCCTGTCGCTGGTCGACCTGATAGCGCCGCACGAACTGCAGCACGGTGGCATCGCGCAGGTCGCGATGGTGATAGCGCCCGAGCAGGTCATACAGCACGCCAAGCCGCAGCGCCCCCTCGGAGAAGCTCATGCGCTCGAGACGGAAGGCGTCGAACACCGCGGACATGATGGCAAAGCCGCCGGCCAGCACCGGCAGGCGATCGGGGCGCAGCCCGGGAACGCCCAGACGATTGACGTCACCGACGCGCAGCAGCAGCGCGCGCAGCTTGTCCATGCCTTCGCGGGTCAGCGCACCCTGGCACCAGCCGTTCAATTCCATGATGTCGAGCAGCGCACGCGCAGTACCGCTGGAGCCCACCGCCTCGTCCCAGCCGAGCGAGCGGTAGTCGTGCTCTATCGTCTCGAGTTCGCGCCGCGCCGCCAGTTCGGCTTCGCGCAGCGACTTCTTGTCCATGCGACCGTCGGGAAAATAGCGCAGGCTGAAGGCAACGCAGCCCATGTAGAGCGACTCGAGCGCCATCGGCTCGAAGCTGCGACCGATGATGAACTCGGTCGAGCCGCCACCGATATCCACCACCAACTGCTGACTGGACGGATTGGGCAAGGTGTGGGCAACGCCGACGTAGATCAGCCGCGCCTCTTCGCGCCCGGCGATCACCTCGATCGGAAAGCCCAGCGCCGCCTCGGCCTGCTGCAGGAACTGCGGTGCGTTCTTCGCCACGCGCAGCGTGTTGGTGGCCACCGCGCGCACCTGATCCGGCGCGAAGCCGCGCAGCCGCTCGTTGAAACGGGACAGCGCCTCCAGCCCCCTGAGTTGCGAGGCGCCATCGAGCAGCTTGCCGTGCCCCAAGCCGGCCGCCAGGCGGACCGTGTCCTTCACGCCGTCGAGCGGATAGATCTGGTCATCGATCACCCGCGCCACCTGCAGCCGGAAACTGTTGGACCCGAGGTCGACTGCGGCGAGAAGTTCGTAGCTCATGCGGCGATGCAATATAGGAGGGCGAATGTGGAGTGTAGCAGCGCGCAAGTCGCATGCCGTCAAGCACGAAGCGCCCGGACGCTGTAATAATCTCTTAGCAGTTGTGTCACAAAATACCGGGTTGCATAACAATTTCAGAGACAGAAACCGACCATGCCGTCCATCCTGCCGGTGCCGCGCTACGCACCCGATCACTTCATCAACCGTGAGCTGTCGCTGATCGCGTTCAACCGGCGCGTACTGGCGCAGGCGGCGGACGAGCGGGTACCGCTGCTGGAGCGGCTAAAATTCCTGTGCATCGTATCGAGCAACCTCGACGAGTTCTTCGAGGTACGCATCGGTGGCCTGCGCGAACACATCCGCATGGGCGCACGTGGCGTCACCTCGGACGGCCGCTCGGCGCAGGAGGCCCTGCGCCTGATCGCCGCCGAGGCGCATCAGCTCATCGCAGAGCAGTATTCACTGCTGAACGACGTGATCCTGCCCGCGCTCGAAGCCGAGGGCATCGTGTTCCTGCGCCGCGGCGACTGGACCGAGGCGCAGCGCGACTGGGTGCGCGACTACTTCATGCGCGAGTTGATGCCGGTGCTGACGCCGATCGGGCTCGATCCGTCGCACCCCTTCCCCCGCGTGCTCAACAAGAGCCTGAATTTTGCAGTCGAGCTGGAGGGCCGTGACGCCTTCGGCCGCAGTTCGCGCTATGCCATCGTGCAGGCACCGCGCGCGCTGCCGCGCGTGATCAAGCTGCCGAAGGAACTGACCGGCGTGGACCACGGCTTCGTGTTCCTGTCGTCGGCGATGCACATGAATGTCGGCGACCTGTTCGAAGGCATGAACGTGCTCGGCTGCTACCAGTTCCGCGTCACCCGAAACTCCGATCTCTTCCTCGACGAGGAAGAGGTGAAGAACCTGCGCCAGGCGCTGCAGGGCGAACTGCCGCAGCGCCATTACGGCGACGCGGTGCGCCTCGAGGTGGCGGACAACTGCTCAGAGCACATGGCGGATTTCCTGCTGCAGCAGTTCAACCTGACGCGCGACGATCTCTACCGTGCGCCGGGCATCGTGAATCTGGTGCGCCTGATGCAGGTGCCGGACTGGGTTGAACGCCCGGACCTGAAATACCCGCCCTTCGTGCCGCTGGTGCCGCGCACGATGGAAAAGCGCTACGACATCTTCGCGATGATCCGCAAGCAGGACCTGCTGCTGCACCATCCATTCCAGTCCTTCAAACCGGTGATTGACCTGGTGCAGCAGGCCGTCGACGACCCGGAGGTGGTCGCCATCAAGATGACGGTGTATCGCACCGGCACCGATTCGGTGCTGATGGAGGCACTGGTGCGCGCGGCGCTGAAGGGCAAGGAAGTCACCGTCGTGGTCGAACTGATGGCGCGCTTCGACGAGGAAGCGAACATCAACTGGGCGTCGCGCCTCGAAGAGGCCGGTGCACATGTCGTCTATGGCGTCTTCGGCTACAAGACGCACGCCAAGCTGCTGATGGTCGTGCGGCGCGAGCAGGTGGATGGCGTTCATCGCTTCCGCCGCTTCGTACACCTCGGCACCGGCAACTATCACCCGCGCACCGCCCGCTTCTACACCGACTTCGGCCTGATGACCTCGAACGAGCAGATCGGCGAGGACGTCAACGAAGTGTTCAAGCAGCTGACCGGCCTCGGCCACGCCGGCACGCTCACCCACCTGTGGCAGGCGCCCTTCACGCTGCACAGCAACGTGATCGCCGCCATCGGTCAGGAAGCGGACAACGCGCGAGCCGGCCGCAAGGGCCGCATCATCGCCAAGATGAACTCGCTGGTCGAGGACGAAACGATCGAAGCGCTCTACGCGGCCAGTCAGGCCGGTGTGGACATCGATCTCATCGTGCGCGGTGTCTGCGCGCTGCGCCCGGGCGTGCCCGGCCTGTCCGACAGGATCACGGTGCGTTCGGTGGTCGGCCGCTTCCTCGAACATTCGCGCATCTATCACTTTCATGCCGACGGCGAGGACAAGCTCTATCTCGCCAGCGCCGACTGGATGGAGCGCAACTTCTTCCGTCGCATAGAGGTCGCTTTCCCGGTGCTCGATCCGAAGCTGAAGCGGCGCATCATGAAAGAGGGTCTGCGCCCCTATCTGCTCGACAACAGCCAGTCGTGGGAAATGGAGCCTGACGGGCGCTATCGTCGCCGGGTGTCACGCGCCGCGCGTCACTGCGCCCAGGAGACGCTGCTGGCGGAGTACTCGCGCAGCGCGCTCTGAACGCATCGTTTCGCTCAAGCAGCCGGAGGCGCTGCCGTAAACAGGGTGTGTGCCCAGTTTCCGGAATCGTTTCCAAGGTGAAAGCCGTTCATTCCATCGTGCTGATCGCGTGTGCAGTCGCTCTGGCAGCGTGCGACAGACTGCCCATTCCCGATCCGAATCGCGCGGCAGCGCAGAAGGAACTGGAAGCCAAGGCCATCGGCGGCGCCTGCCGCCACGCAGGCCGCGCGCTCGAAGACTGCTACACCTTGAATCCGAAGGCCTCGAAGGCCGCCATCTTCGCCGGCTGGCGTGAGATGAACGACTACATGACACAGAACAAGATCGAGGTCGTGCTGCCGACGGTGAGCCCGAAGAACGCCCGCAAGCTGAAGCCTGTCGAGGCCGAAACGGTCGCCGACGAGGCGATGGCGGACGAGGCGCCGGCCGCGAAGGAAGCCCACGGCAACCGGAATCCGGCCCTCACCGCGGGCTGACCAGCTGCTGAAAGGACAATGAAAAAGGCCCGGTAACCATCGGGCCTTTTTCATTCGGCGCTCGATTCAGCGCGCGCTGACCAGCTCGCTGACGTCGCGTCCATCGACCCGCACGCGGGCCAGGGTGACATCACCGTTGTCCATGCCCAGCGGCTCGATACTGACACGACCGGAATCGAGCAGTTGCTGCAGACGCTGCTTTGCCATGCCGGACGCTCCGGCCATTTCGATACCGTCCAGCCCGGCTGCACGGACGCGGACGCCATCGGCGTAGAAGGTGCTGCCATCGACCGCGTAATGACGCTGTGCCGGCGGCTTCGGCGGGCGGAAGGCCGGCACCGCGACAGCGAGCGGTGCCGAACGCTTGGCCGCGGCCTGGACGGTGGGCGAAACCCGTTTCTTGGAGGCGATCTTGGCCGCAGGGCGGACCGCCGACTTGACCTGTTTGCCGCTGGCGACCGAACGCGCGGCAAGCGCGACATCGGCGGCAAACATCGAAAATCCGAAAACCAGCGTCAGGGCATAGAGGCCCGGGCGTCGAAACATCATGCACGTCTCCCACTGTTGATGCCGCGAACGATCTTAAAAAGCCGATCAATTTCGCGTGCCAGTTTGTTGTTTCGGATAAATTTTCCAAATCTTAACCATTGCAGCACGATGACGCCAGCCCCGGGAGACCACTCGTCACCCGCAGCAGGGGCGGGCGGCGCAACGTACAATGCGCGCTCTCCGGATTCCACCTCTGAACACCCCCATGCTTCGCGTATTCGGTATCAAGCGCTGCGACACCATGTCGCGTGCCTTCGCCTGGCTTGCCGACCGGCACATCGACTTCCAGCTGCATGACTACAAGAAGGATGGCGTGCCGGCGGACGCGCTGGCCGACTGGATACGCCGCGCCGGCTGGCAGGCCGTCGTCAATACGCGCGGCACCACCTTCCGCAAGCTGCCGCCCGATCAGACGGCCGACCTCGACGCCGATCGCGCCTTCGCGCTGCTCAGCGCCAACCCGTCCGCCATCCGCCGACCCATCGTCGATCACGGCGGCGAACTGCTGATCGGTTTCGACCCGCAGCACTGGTCGGAGGTGCTCGGATGAGCGCGTCTGACCTGATCCAGCGCTTCATGTTCGAGGGCCTGGACATCCGCGGTGCCCGTGTCCGCCTGTCAGAGGGTTGGCAATCCATGCTGCGCGGCCGCGGCTACGGACCCGTCGTGACGCGCCTGCTCGGCGAGGTGACGGTGGTGTCGCTGATGGTGGGCGGCCAGCTGAAGCAGCCGGGCCGGCTGACGGTTCAGGTGCGCGGCAATGGCGCCGTGGGCATGCTGGTGGTCGATTGCGACCAGCAATTGCGCATCCGCGGCATGGCGAGTGCGCCGGCCGATCTGGCCGAAGCGCCGCTGCCCGAGCTGCTCGGCGACGGCCATCTTGTGATGACGATGCAGCCGGAGAGCGCGCCCACGCCCTACCAGAGCGTGGTTCCGCTCGAAGGCGCCACCGTGGCCGAGGTGTTCGAGCACTTCCTCGAACAATCCGAACAGCAGCCCACCGCGCTGTGGCTGGCCGCGGATGGCAACACTGCGAGCGGCCTGTTCCTGCAGAAGCTGCCCGGTGCCGACCTGCGCGATGCCGACGGCTGGGCGCGGGTATGTCACCTGGCCGCCACCGTCACGCCGGTCGAACTGAAGACGCTGGACACCGAAACGCTGCTCGGCCGCCTGTTCCTCGAGGAGATCCAGGCCGGCGGCGTCCGCGTGTTCGAGGCACTGACGCCACGCCACCACTGTCCGCGTGACGAGGAAAAGGTGCGCCGGCTGGTGCTGTCGCTCGGCCGTGCCGAAGTCGAGTCCGTCCTCGCCGAGAAGGGCGAACTGCACATCCACGACGACATGTGCAATCACGACTACCGCTTCAGCGCGGCCGACATCGCCCGGCTGTTCGGCGATCCGCCGACTGGCGTTCATTGAAGCACCGTGTTGCCCGCAGCCCGGGCACTGAGTAGACTTTCGACATTTCCCGCGGACACCCCATGGCGCGCAAGCCCGATACTTCGGCCATAGAACTCAAAAGCGCCACGCTCGAAGCGATGCGTGCCGTGCTGCGCAGCGACGACAGCACGGCCATCGCCGCCGCGCTCGACGCCCGGCTCGGCAGCATGCCCGGCTTCTTCTCCGGCGAACCGGTCGTGATCGACTGCGGCGAACTGTCGGCCGACGCCCGTCCCGACCTCCCGGCCATCCGCGACGCACTCGGCCGTCATGCGCTGACCGTCATCGCCGTGCAGACGGCGTGCGAGGCGTCGCAGGATGAAGCGCGCGCGCTCGGCATGGCTGTACTGGCCGCCGACAGCGCAACACACAGCCCCCCCTCCCCTGCGCCGGATCCCGCGCCGGAGGTGCCGGTCGCAGCCCCCGCACCGGTCGCCGAGCCGGTGACGACAAGCGCAGCGGAAGCCGTCGTCGCGCCGTCACCGCGACGCACCGAAATCATCGACAAGCCCCTGCGCTCCGGTCAGCGCATCTATGCGCGCGGCTGCGATCTGGTGGTGCTGGCCATGGTCAGCGCCGGCGCCGAAGTGATCGCCGACGGCAACATCCACGTCTATGCGCCGCTGCGCGGCCGAGCGCTCGCCGGTGCCTCGGGCGACACGGAGGCGCGCATCTTCACCACCTGCTTCGAGGCAGAACTGGTGTCGATCGCCGGCGTGTACAGGACCTTCGAACACTCGGCCAGCGGTGACCTGCTGCGCCGACCGGCGCACGTGCGCCTGGAACACCATTCGGACAAACAGGTATTGACTGTCGCCGCTTTGGCGACCACCTGAATCACAAGAGGGAGAACACAGTGACCCGTATCGTAGTCGTCACATCCGGCAAGGGCGGCGTGGGCAAGACCACGACCAGCGCCGCGTTTTCGTCCGGTCTCGCACTGCGCGGCAAGAAGACCGCAGTGATCGATTTCGACGTCGGCCTGCGCAACCTCGACCTCATCATGGGCTGCGAACGCCGCGTGGTGTACGACTTCGTGAACGTGATCCACGGCGAAGCCAACCTGACCCAGGCGCTGATCAAGGACAAGCACTGCGACAACCTGTTCGTACTGCCGGCCTCGCAGACGCGCGACAAGGAGGCACTGACCGAGGAAGGCGTCGAAAAGGTGCTGAAGGATCTCGCCGACATGGGCTTCGACTACATCGTCTGCGACTCGCCGGCCGGCATCGAGCACGGCGCGGTAATGGCGCTCACCTTCGCCGACGAGGCGGTCATCGTGACCAATCCGGAAGTGAGCTCGGTGCGCGACTCGGACCGCATCCTCGGCATCCTGCAATCGAAGTCGCGCCGCGCGCGCGACGGCCGCGAGC
>JAVEVQ010000077.1:0-12556 GCA_034004945.1 Methyloversatilis sp.
CGGTGTTCGCCAAGGTCATAGATTCCTTGAACCAATGTCTCATTGGCATGAGGTCGCGAACCATGGACGCCGTTGTTGTGCGCACCTCTCGGGGATGCGCCTGATGCGGCAGGGACGCGGCCGCTCTGAACCCTCGGTTCAGGATGCCGGCCTAGCGACATGCGCGGGGGTCCCCTACATCGTCGTACCGTAGAGTGCTGTAAGCCCGACGCCCACTACCCCGGGCGCGGGTCGGTCACCAGAAGTGGCCCCCTCCTCCGGCCGCGGCCTTACAGGCCGCCGCCCCTGCTGTGTAACGCATCGGTTACACATTGCTCCGTCGTAGAGATCCGTTGCGCCAGCTTTGCTGCGCGCGGCTGTTTTGCGGCAGCGCGTCTTGTACGCCCGTTCGATCTGGGAAAGACTCAGCTGCCGTCCGTCCCGTGTGTCCATACGACGCACGTGGCTCCGTCGCGGAAGCGGATGCACCCATCCATTCCTTTGTTTCCTGAGTTATTCGGAGTTCGTATGTCCGGTATTTCCACGCTTGCCGAGCTGTTTTCCACCGGTGCCGATTCGGCAGTGGCGCTTTCCGCGCCTGCGCGCACCGATCTGAGTTTCGGCAATCTGCGCGCACTGATGACGCGCACCGTCGCACGTCTGAATGAACTGGGCATCGGTCGCAACGACCGCGTCGCCATCGTCCTGCCGAACGGCCCGGACATGGCCAGCGCCTTCGTCAGCATCGCGTCCGGTGCCACCGCTGCGCCGCTGAACCCGGGCTACCGCGCCGAGGAATTCGAGTTCTATCTGTCCGACCTGAACGCCAAGGCCCTGGTTGTCGAGCGCGGCAGTGTGTCGCCGGCGATCGAGGTGGCAAAGAAACTGGGCGTGCGCGTGATCGATCTGGTGGCGAATGAGGCCGCCGGCGATTTCTCGCTGGAGCCGCGTGAAGCCGTGGCCGTCGCCCCGGCCGCCAACGGCGGTACCGCCCAGGCCGACGACGTCGCGCTGGTGCTGCACACCTCGGGCACGACGTCGCGTCCGAAGATCGTTCCGCTGAGCCAGCGCAACGTGTCCGCCTCAGCGCAGAACATCCGCGCCACGCTGGCCTTCACCGACAAGGACCGCGGCCTGAACATCATGCCGCTGTTCCATATCCATGGCCTGATCGCCGGCATCATGGCGCCGCTGTCCGCTGGTGCTTCGGTGTTCTGCACGCCGGGCTTCGATGCGCTGAAGTTCTTCTCGCTGATGGATGAAGCGCACCCGACCTGGTACACGGCGGTGCCGACCATGCATCAGGCCATCCTGTCGCGCGCTTCGCGCAACAAGGAAATCATCGCACGCAACCCGCTGCGCTTCATGCGCTCGTCGTCGTCGTCGATTCCGCCGCAGGTCATCCGCGAACTGGAAGAAACCTTCGGCGCGCCGCTGATCGAGGCCTACGGCATGACCGAGGCGTCGCACCAGATGGCGTCGAACCCGCTGCCGCCGCGCGCTCGCAAACCGGGTTCGGTCGGTCTTGCCGCCGGTCCCGAAGTCGAGATCATGGACGACGACGGCAACATCCTGCCGGCCGGCGAGATCGGCGAGATCGTCATTCGCGGTGCCAACGTTACCCCGGGCTACGAGAACAACGAGAAGGCCAACAAGGAAGCCTTCACCAACGGCTGGTTCCGCACCGGCGACCAGGGCAGCAAGGACGCCGAGGGCTATCTGTCGCTGACCGGCCGCCTGAAGGAAATCATCAACCGCGGCGGCGAGAAGATTTCGCCGCGCGAAGTCGACGAAGTGCTGATGGATCACCCGGCCGTGGCGCAAGTCGTCACCTTCGGCATCCCCCACCCCAAGTTGGGCGAGGAAGTGGGCGCCGTGGTCGTGCTGCGTGAAGGTCAGCAGGCCACCGACAAGGAAATCACCGCTTTTGCCGCCACGCGGCTGGCTGACTTCAAGGTTCCGCGCAAGATCCTGTTCATGGATGAAATCCCGAAGGGTGCGACCGGCAAGCTGCAACGCATCGGTCTTGCCCAGAAGCTGGGCCTGGGTGGCTGAGCCATCACCTTCCGCGCATTACCGCATCAACAATAAAGGAGACTTGCACATGACCAAACTCGGAAAGTGGGCCGGCCGCGCCCTCGTGACCGCCATCGCGACCATCGGTCTGACCGGTGCTGCGCAAGCCTGGGAACCGACCAAGCCGGTCGAGTTCGTCGTGCCGGCGGGTACCGGTGGCGGCGCCGACCAGATGGCCCGCTTCATCCAGGGCATCGTCGCCAAGAACAAGCTGATGGCTCAACCGCTGGTCGTCGTGAACAAGTCGGGCGGCGCAGGCGCGGAAGGTTTCCTCGAAGTGAAGGGTGCCAAGGGCGACCCGCACAAGATCATCATCACCCTGTCGAACCTGTTCACCACGCCGCTGGCGACCGGTGTTCCGTTCAACTGGCGTGACCTGACCCCGGGCGCGATGCTGGCGCTCGACCAGTTCGTGCTGTGGGTGAACGCCGATGCGCCGTACAAGACGGCCAAGGAATACATCGACGACATCAAGGTCAAGCCCGCCAACACCTTCAAGATGGCCGGCACCGGTTCGAAGCAGGAAGACCAGATCATCACCGCGATGATCGACAAGGCCACCGGCAAGAAAATGACCTACGTGCCGTTCAAGGGCGGTGGCGACGTGGCAGTGCAACTGGTCGGTGGTCACGTCAATTCGACGGTGAACAACCCGATCGAGGCGGAAGCCCACTGGCGTGGCGGCAAGCTGCGTCCGCTGTGCATCATGGACAGCGAGAAGCTGCCGTACAACGAGAAGGTCACCGCAACGCAGTCCTGGGGCGACATTCCGACCTGCAAGAGCGCCGGCGTGCCGATCGAGTACCTGATGCTGCGCGGCGTGTTCCTGGCGCCGGGCGTCACGCAGGACCAGGTCGACTTCTACGTCAATCTGTTCAAGAAGGTGCGCGAGACGCCGGAATGGGCCGATTTCATGAAGAAGGGCGCGTTCAAGCAGACCTTCATGAGCGGCAAGGAATTTGCCGACTGGGTCGGCAAGGCCGAAGCGATGCACTATGGCCTGATGAAGGAAGCGGGTTTCCTGGCCAAGTAATCAGCCTGTAGCAGTGTGCGGATACGGGCGGGTTATCCCGCCCGTATTCGTTTCGATGTGCCGCGAAGATGTTCACTTCCTGTTTTTAGTTTCTGGAGATTCATGATGGAGCGATCCGAGGACGCCGCTCAAGCCGGCATGTCCAACCGCTGGCCGGAAATCCTGGTCGCGCTCTTCCTGTTCGCCATCGGCATCATCGTGGTGAATGACAGCATCCGCGTCGGCATCGGCTGGGAAGAGGGTGAAGGCCCGCGCGCCGGCTATTTCCCCTTCTACATCGGCTGCATCCTGCTCATTTCCAGCGGCTGGATCCTGTTCGGCGCACTGGCACGCTTCAAGAAGGCGCAGCCGCAGTTCGCGTCGTGGGTCGAGCTGAAGTCGGTGATGCAGATGCTGGTGCCGCTCACCGTCTACATCGTGGCTGTCGTCTATCTCGGCATCTACGTGTCGTCGCTGGTGCTGATCGCCTTCTTCATGAAGGTGCACGGCAAGTTCGGCATCGTTGCCACGACCCTGACCGCAGTCGGCGTGCCGCTCGCCGCTTTCATGCTGTTCGAGCGCTGGTTCCTCGTGCCGCTGCCCAAAGGTCCGATCGAGCTGATGCTCGGTTTCTGACATAACGCGAAATTCCCGAGACCGAGATGGAAGAACTCAACAACCTCATGCACGGGTTCAGCGTCGCGCTGACCCTGCCCAATCTGGGCTTCATGGTGCTCGGCATCACGCTGGGCATCCTGATCGGCGTGCTGCCGGGCCTGGGCGGTGCCAACGGCATCGCCATCCTGCTGCCGCTGACCTTTTCGATGGACCAGACCTCGGCCATCATCATGCTGTCCTGCATCTACTGGGGCGCGCTGTTCGGCGGGGCGATCACGTCCATCCTGTTCAACATTCCGGGTGAACCGTGGTCGGTGGCCACCACCTTCGACGGCTTCCCGCTGGCGCAGCAGGGCCGCGCCGGTGCCGCACTGACGGCGGCGTTCACGTCGTCCTTCGTCGGCGCCTTCTTCGCCGTGCTGCTGATCACCTTCCTCGCCCCGCTGGTGGCGAAGTTCGCGCTGAAGTTCGGGGCGGCGGAAATGTTCGCGGTACAGATGCTCACCTTCTGCTCCTTCGTCGGCATGAGCAAGGAACCACCGGCCAAGACGCTGGCCGTGATGGCGCTCGGCTTCGCGCTGGCGGCGGTCGGCATGGACACGGTGACCGGTACGCTGCGCATGACCTTCGGCACCACCGAACTGCTGAAGGGCTTCGACTTCCTGATCGCGGTCATCGGCCTGTTCGGCATCGGCGAAATCCTGCTGACGATGGAAGAGGGCCTGGCCTTCAAGGGCAAGAGCGCGAAGATCCAGCTCAACGTCGTGCTGCAGACCTGGAAGGAACTGCTGCGCTACTGGAAGACCTCGATCCGCTCGGTGCTGGTCGGCTGCTGGATGGGTGTCACCCCGGGTGGCGCGACGCCGGCCTCCTTCATGGCCTACGGCCTGGCCCGTCGCGGCGCGAAGGACAAGGACTCGTTCGGCAAGGGCAACGTCGAAGGCGTGGTGGCGCCGGAAACCGCCGCACACGCGGCCGGCACTTCGGCGCTGCTGCCGATGCTGACGCTGGGCATCCCGGGGTCGCCGACGGCGGCCGTGCTGCTCGGCGGCCTGCTGATCTGGGGCCTGCAACCGGGGCCGCTGCTGTTCCAGGAGAAGCCGGACTTCGTCTGGGGCCTGATCGCCTCGATGTACCTCGGCAACATCGTCGGCCTCATCGTCGTGCTGACCACGGTGCCCTGGTGGGCGGCCATCCTGCGCATCCCGTTCTCGGTGATCGGGCCGATCATCATCGTGATCTGCGCGATCGGCGCCTACACGGTGCACAGCTCGATTTTCGACGTGGTCATGATGCTGGTGTTCGGCGTGTTCGGTTACCTGTTCAAGAAGCTGCGCTACCCGCTCGCACCGCTGGTGCTGGCGCTGGTGCTCGGCGACATGGCCGAATCGAGCTTCCGCCAGTCCATGCTGCTGTCGCAGGGCAGTCTCGACATCTTCTGGGCCAACCCGCTGGTGGCCGGTCTGATGCTGCTGTCCTTCGTCATGCTGCTGTGGCCCATCGTGCCGGCGCTGAAGCACTATCTGCGCGGCCGTTCTTGACATGAACTGAGTCCGTCCGCCACACGATGGCGGACGGAGCCGACGGCGGGCCGGCGCGTGAGCGCCGTCCCGCCGCGCCATTGAAGGAGATGAAAAGATGAAGATCGCAGTCGTTGGCGCGGGCGCCATCGGTGGTTACCTGGCGGTGAAGCTGTCGCGTGCCGGCAATGAAGTGACCTGCATCGCGCGTGGCCCCAACCTCGCCGCCATCCAGGCCAAGGGCATGTCGCTCATCCTGGAGGACGGCACGGTCGAGGACGCCCCGAACATCCGCGGCGTGCAGAAGATGAGCGAAGCCGGCGTGCAGGACGTCATCCTGCTGACGCTGAAGGCGCACCAGGTAAAGGACGTGGCGGCCGACATGCGCGCGCTGTTCGGTCCGGACACCATGGTGGTGACCATGCAGAACGGCATCCCCTGGTGGTATTTCCACAAGCTGGGCGGCGAGTACGAAGGCACGCCGGTCACCTCGGTCGATCCGGACGGCATCGTCGCCGCCAACATCGAGGTCGAGCGCGTGATCGGCTCGGTCGTCTATCCGGCGTCCGAACTGGTCGAGCCGGGCGTGATCAAGCTGATCGAAGGCAACCGCTTCACGCTGGGCGAACTGGACGGTTCGCGCTCGCCGCGTATCGAGGCGCTGTCGCAGGCGATGATCGCCGCCGGCTTCAAGTCGCCGGTGTCGAAGGACATCCGTTCCGAAATGTGGGTGAAGCTGTGGGGCAACCTGAGCTTCAATCCGATCTCGGCGCTGACCCACGCCACGCTGGAAGACATCTGCCGCTTCCCGCTGACGCGCGAGCTGGCCGCCAACATGATGCGCGAGGCGCAGGCGGTCGGCGAGAAGCTGGGCGTCGAGTTCAAGATCGGCCTCGACAAGCGCATCGCCGGTGCCGAGGCGGTCGGCGCGCACAAGACCTCGATGCTGCAGGACGTCGAAGCCGGTCGCCCGCTGGAGTTCGAGGCGCTGGTCGGTTCGGTGCGCGAACTGGGCCGCATCACAGGCATCCCGACGCCGAACATCGACGCCGTCTACGCGCTGGTTTCGCTGCTGGCGCGCACGTTGTCGGACAAGAAGGGCAAGCTGGCCATCGCCGGCTGAACTTCCGCGACCGCATGACAGAACGGGGCGCCTTCGGGCGCCCCGTTCTGTTTTCACGCCACGCCGCTTTTGCAGCAAGGGCACGTGCTGTGTTCAGATAGCGCCTTTTGCGCTGCACCATGATGTTGATACCGGACTTCTTCCCCAGCTTCGACTTCGTCCTCGCCTGTCTCGCGCTCGGTGCTCTCGCCGGCTTCTTCGCCGGCATGCTGGGGATCGGCGGCGGCACGTTGCTGGTCCCGATACTGGTGATGCTGTTCGAGCAGCAGCAGGTCACGCCGGATCACATCCTGCATCTGGCGCTCGGCACCTCGATGGCCGCCATCGTCGTGTCCGCCTTCGTCAGCCTGCGTACCCATCACGCACACGGTGCGGTCGACTGGCCGGTGGTCCGTCTGATGACGGTCGGCGTGCTGATTGGTACGGCGCTCGGTACCTTCATCGCTCGTCTGGTCTCGACGCAGACGCTGTCGGTGTTCTTCGCGGTGTTCATCGCCTACATCGCCATCAACATGCTGGTCGGCCTGAAGCCCAAGCCCTCGCGGCAACTGCCCGGACCGGCGGGTCTCATTGCGGTGGGTGGCGGCATCGGTACCGTTTCTGCACTGGTGGCGGTCGGTGGCGGCGCGATGACGGTGCCCTTCCTGACTTGGTGCAACCGCGACATCCGCAACGCCATCGGTACATCCGCCGCGCTCGGACTGCCGATCGCACTCGGCGGCACGGTCGGCTACATCGTCAATGGCTGGGGTGTGCAGGGCATGCCGGCGCAGGTGCTGGGCTATATACACCTGCCCTCGCTGGCGGCCATCCTGTGCTCCAGCGTGTTCACGACGCCGTGGGGCGCGCGCGCCGCGCACCGCCTGCCGGCGACACTGCTCAAGCGGGTGTTCGCGGCGCTGCTGGTCGCGCTGTGCGCGCGCATGTTGTGGAAGTTGTGGGCGGCCTGAGCCGCCTTCCTCACGGGCGGTAGCGTGCCGCCGACAGCCGGTCGACCACGGCCTGCTGGTCGCTGGCACGGGCTTCGGCGCTCATCGCGGTGAAGCTGACCGTCAGTTCGCCGACGCGCAGCATGCCCTGACGCAGCCGGGTATAGGGCTCCGGCGTGATGTCGCCGCCGGCGTCGAAATAGAAGCCGGTCGGCGTCGCCTGCAGCGGTGCCGCTGCGGCGCCGACCGTTTCCGCGGTGCGCCGGACGCGGGCGCGGATTTCTTCCGGCGTGGCCGGCGGCGTGCGGTCGGCGGCCTTCCACACCGCCGTGACCACCCATTGCGCCTGGCCGTCCGGCGCGGCGACGGTCACCGTCGGTGGCATGCGGATGTCGTGGCGGCTGATGTCCACCGCCCAGTCCTCCGGCACCTCGAATTCAAGCGTGCCGGCCTCGGCGCATGGCACGTTGACCAGGCGGTCCGCCGCCTCGGCACAGGTGCCGGCGATCATCATGGCGAGGCCGAAGGCGAACAGACGCATCTGCATGGCAGGTCCCTCAGATCAGGAAGAGGGTGGCCAGCCCGAGGAAGATGAAGAAGCCACCGGAATCGGTCACCGCGGTGATCAGTACGGAAGAGCCCACCGCCGGGTCGCGCCCGTAGCGCGCCAGCAGCATCGGTACCGATACACCGACAAAGGCGGCGAGCAGAAGGTTCAGCGTCATCGCGGCGGTCATCACCATGCCCAGCGCCCAGGACTCGTACAGCCACCAGGCGAGCAGGCCGAGCAGGCCGCCCCAGACGATGCCGTTGATCAGCGACACGCCCATTTCCTTGCGATAGAGGCGGCGCGCCGCCTCCGGCTGCAATTGGCCGAGCGCGATCGCGCGCACGATCATGGTGATGGTCTGGTTGCCCGAATTACCGCCGATGCCGGCGACGATGGGCATCAGCGCGGCCAGCGCCACCAGTTTCTCGATCGAGCCCTCGAAGGCGCCGATCACGCGCGAGGCGAGGAAGGCGGTGACCAGATTGATCGCCAGCCAGGCCCAGCGGTTCTTCACCGAATCCATGATCGGGGCGAAGATGTCCTCTTCCTCGCGCAGGCCGGCGTGCGCCAGCAGTTCCTCTTCCGACTGTTCGCGGATGAAGTCCATCACCTCGTTCACCGTCAGCCGGCCGATCAGCTGGTCGTGGTGATCGACCACCGGCGCCGACACCAGGTCGTAGCGCTCGAATGCCTGGGCGGCCGATTCGGCGCTGTCCGAGGCGCGCAGCACCAGCGGGTGGTCGTGCATCACGCTGGCGACATCGACGTCGACGTCATTGACCAGCAGCGTGTTCAGCGACAGCGCGCCGCGCAGCCTGTCGTCGCGGTCGATGACGAAGATCTGGTCGGTGTGGTCCGGCAGTTCGTCGAACAGGCGCAGATAGCGCAGCACCACTTCCAGCGTCACGTCCTCGCGTACCGTGACCATGTCGAAATCCATCAGCGCGCCGACCGAATCCTCGGGGTAGGACATCGCCGCGCGCAGCTGCTCGCGCTCCTCGTGGTCGAGCGCGCTGAACACGTCCTGCATGACCTCGGTCGGCAGGTCGGGCGCGAGGTCGGCCAGTTCGTCGGCGTCGAGCTGTTCGACCGCGGCGACCAGCTCCTTCGGCTCCATCGCATCGATCAGCGTTTCGCGGACCGCGTCCGACACTTCGAGCAGGATTTCACCGTCGCGCTCGGCGCGCACCAGGTCCCACACCAGCAGGCGGTCGTCCGGCGGCAGCGCCTCCAGGATGTAGGCGATGTCGGCCGGGTGCATCGCGTCGAGCCGCTTGGTCAGCTCGTTGTGATGCTGCTTGGCGACCAGCGTCTCGACCAGCTCGTGACGCGGCATCTCCTGCCGGTGCACCAGGCTTTCGACCCGCTTCTGCCGGTCGAGCAGCGTCCTCACCTCTTGCAGGCGCTCTTGCATCGCGTCGTGGTGAAGGATTTCGTCGGCGTCGGCCACGTGAAGCACATCCGGGTCGGGCCTGCCGGGCGGCGGGCTGGCAGGCGATTGTAGCCGTCCCGGGTGGCCGGCCCGAGGCTTTTTGCCGCGATGCGACAGCGGCTGCACGCTTTCAACGATAATCACGGGCCGTATCCCTGCCGACCCGTTTCATGAATGTTCTTTTCGAAGAGGACGGCCACTTCCGCGCCGGCTCCGTGATGACCGACAGCGTGTCCTCGCTGCAGGTCGAACTGCCGAGCGGCAAGCGCTCCAAGGTGAAAGCCGCCAATGTGCTGCTGCGCTTCGCCAGCCCGGAGCCGTCCGCGCTGCTGGCGGCGGCCGAAACCCAGGCGGCCGATCTCGACGCGCCCTTTCTGTGGGAAGTGTGCGGCGACGATGAATTCGCCTTCGAGGAGCTGGCGCGCGAATATCACGGTGCCGCGCCGGACGCGGTGCAATCGACCGCCATCCTGCTGTGCCTCCATGCCGCCCCGGTGTACTTCCATCGCAAGGGCCGCGGCCGCTTCCGCAAGGCGCCGCCGGACATCCTGAAGGCCGCGCTCGCCGGGCTGGAGAAGAAGCGGCTGCAGCAGGAGCAGATCGAGCACTGGAGCGCCGAACTGCAGGCCGGACGCACGCCGCCCGAAATTGCCGCCTGCGCGACGCAGATTCTCTACAAGCCGGACCGCAACCGGCTGGAGACGAAGGCCGTCGAGGCCGCCGCCAGCGCGGCCGGCCTGTCGGTGGTGGCGCTGATGGCGAAGGCGGGCGCCTTCGCATCCAGCCACGACTACCACCTCGGCCGCTTCCTGTTCGAGTATTTCCCGAAGGGCACCGATTTCCCGACGCACGAGGTGCCGCCGGCCGGCGATCTGCCGGATGCAGGCGTGCGGGCTTTCTCGATCGACGACGCCACCACCACCGAAATCGACGACGCCTTTTCGGTGCGCCCGAAGGAGGGGGGCGGCTGGTGCATCGGTATACATATTGCAGCACCGTCGCTGGCGATACAGCCGGGCAGCGCGCTGGCCGACATCGCGCGCAACCGGCTGTCCACCGTCTATTTCCCCGGCCGCAAGATCACCATGCTGCCGGACGAGGCGGTCGACGCCTACACGCTCGCCGCCGGGCGTGACTGCCCGGCGCTGTCGCTCTACCTCGACGTCGAGACCGACCTGCGGGTGACCGCGAAGGAAACGCGCATCGAACGTGTCGCCGTGGTCGCCAATCTGCGCCATCACGAGATCGAGCCGCTGTTCAACGACGACACGCTGGCTGCCGGCGATCTGCCCGAGTTCGAATGGCGCGACGAACTGCTGCTGCTGTGGCGCCTGGCCGAGGTGCTGGAGGCCGGCCGCGGCAAGCCGTCGGCCAATGGCGGGCAGATGGATTTCAACTTCTACGTCGATTGGGAACAGACGACCGAGGACGGCGAGGGCCGCGTCGACATCCTGCATCGCGCGCGCGGCAGCCCGCTGGACAAGCTGGTGGCCGAGCTGATGATCGTCGCCAACAACACCTGGGGCGCCGATCTGCGCGACGCCGGTATCCCGGCGCTGTACCGCGCCCAAGGCGCCGGCAAGGTGCGCATGACCACGGTCGCCGCGCCGCACGAAGGTCTCGGCGTCGACTGCTACGCCTGGTCGACCTCGCCGCTGCGCCGCTATGTCGACCTGGTGAACCAGTGGCAGATCATCACGCTGGCGCGCGGCGAGCCGCCGGTGTTCGCGCCGAAGTCGGAAGCGCTGCTGGCGGCGCTGCGCGACTTCGAACTGGTGTACGCCGCCTACGCCGACTTCCAGCGCGCGATGGAACGCTACTGGTGCCTGCGCTGGCTGCGCCAGCGGGCGGCGGCTGGCGACAGCTCGCCGCTGTCGGCCATCGTGCTGCGCGAATCGCTGGTGCGTCTGGAGCAGATTCCGCTGGTGCTGCGCTGCCCCAGCCTGCCGGTGCGCGATCCGCGCTCGCGGGTCGAGGTCGAGGTGGATCACATCCATCTGCTGGACAACGACGCGCGCGCCCGCTGGGTCGGCGACCTGGCGCCGCTGGCCGGCGCCGCCGCGGTGTCGGAGGAGGAACTGGCGGAGGAGATTGCCGAGGCTGAACTGCCGCCGGAAACTCCGGCGGCCGAGGCGCCTATGCCCGAACTGCCGGTCAGCCCGCCGGAAAGCGGCGAGGCGGACTGAAGGCGGCGGCGCCCGCGCCTCAACGGCGCGCGCGCGCGGCCGCGGCGATGCGGTCGTTGCGGCGGCGGCCGGCCGCGCTGCTGCGCGGTCGCCAGATGCGCAGGAAGGCGCGCACCTTCTGCCGCGGCGTCAGCGTGTCGTCCGACACCGCATCGAAGAACTCCGACAACGCGCTCGAATTCTTCAGCGTGTAGAAGGTGAGTACCAGGGTCGGGATCGCCACCACGATGACGGCACCGATCTTGCCGAGCAGCGTGGCCGGCGGACCGTCGAAGATGTTCATGCCGAGGAAGCCGGTGACGATGGTGCCGACCAGACCGAAGATGGTCACCACCGTCAGCCGCAGCAGCGTCTCGTTCTGGCGCCGGCTGTCGTCCGCTTCCAGATAGTTGTCCATGTCGAGTATTTCGGCGCGCAGTTCGTCATACAGCGCCTCGTTGCCTAGGTTGCGGCTCCACATGTCGAACAGGTCCTTGGCCATCGACTGCTTCGATACCTCGCCAAACCAGTAGCGGTGGCTGAAGCGCAGGAAGATTTCCATGGTCTGGCGGATGCTGCGCTTGAAGCGGCGGCGCGAATCGGCCTCGTCGGCGTCGAGCAGGCTCACCGCGACCACCAGACGGTCCATCAGCATCAGCAGCGAGGCACGGTGGAAGTGGGCGATCAGGCCGATCAGGAAGTACTGGTGGCGGAATTCGGCCAGCAGGCCGTTCTGCGGATCGGAGTAGCCGCTCAGTCCGTGCATGCCGACCATCACCATCGACGGCCCGGTGCAGATGACGCGCGTGCTCGCGTTCTCGCTGCGCCGCCCGGGCACCCAGAAGCGGTCGTAGCAGGACGTGCGTTCGAACTCCGACATCACTTCTTCCGAATAGGGCAGCGGCCGGCCGTCATCCGGCTGCGTCGCCTGGCCGAGACGGACGAAGTCTTCGCGCGTCAGCGCGAACGGGTCGTCGAAGGACAGGAAGGTCATCTTCGGCTGGCGGTGGTATTCGAGCTGACGGTAGCGGATGTCGCCGTCGGCTTCCGAGTGGTGCAGCACCATCGGGCTGAGCAGGTATTCCCAGTGCTTGCCGATGGCCGACGCGCGGTGTTCCCACACATGGCGCAGATAGCGTTCGCGATCGCCGT
>JAVEVQ010000078.1:0-12516 GCA_034004945.1 Methyloversatilis sp.
TTTTTCATCGCTTATCCCGGAGTAACGCGCAGTCGGCGCCGCGCTTGGCAATGATCGATGCGTGAATTGATCGCGCATATGAATTGCGCAGATTATAAACATACATTCTTGTATGTTTAAACGGCGCGAATGAAAAAAACTTTCATTACGCTGGCGACGGACGAACGGACCGCGCCACGACAGGCAATAACGGAAGATGCTGATTCTGCGCCGGCGGAGCCCCCGCGGCGTGGTCAGAGAAAGCGGTCGAGGATGCGCCGGCTGGGGCGGTCGAGCGCCTTCATGTCGGCGACTTCGTAGTGGATGCCGTGGCTGTCGGTGATGAGCAGCCGCGTGCCGCCGAGGCGGCGGATGTCGTCCTCGCTGCGCAGCGTGAAGCGGGTAGCGCCGCGGTCGGTCACGATGTCCCAGTCGCAGGGCGTGGAAAAGCTGGACACGCCGGCGATGCTGCGGATGCGCGGCATGAACTCGCGCCGCGACAGTTCCTCGTCGAGCAGCGCGCGGCTGGCGGCGTCGAGCGCGTCGAGGGTGTCGAACCAGGCCAGTTCGTGGCCGTCGGCCGACATCAGCGCCACGCCCTCGCCCGGCGCCGACAGCGGAAAGGCGCGCACCGGCTGCACGCCGGCGTGACGCTGGCCGGCCGCGTCGACCAGGACCAGCAGGCCGTGCGCGTCGCGTTCGAGCGAAATCTTCATGGCAGCGCCCCTTCGGCGGCATCGGCTTCGGCCAGCCGCTGCTGCGCCATGTAGAGCCGGTAGTAGTGACCTTCGCGCGCCATCAGCGCGTCGTGCGGACCGACCTCGACGATCTGGCCGCGGTCGAGCACGACCAGACGGTCGGCCTTGCGCAGCGTGCTCAGCCGGTGGGCGATGGCCAGCGTGGTGCGGCCCTCGACCAGATTGTCGAGCGCGCGCTGGATTTCCTTCTCGGTCGCGGTATCGACCGACGAGGTCGCTTCGTCCAGGATCAGGATGCGCGGATCGATCAGCAGGGCGCGCGCGATCGAGATGCGCTGGCGCTCGCCGCCGGACAGGGTCTGTCCGCGCTCGCCCACCATCGAGTCGTAGCCGTGCGGCAGGCGCAGGATGAATTCGTGCGCGTGCGCCGCCCGCGCCGCCGCGATGATTTCGGCGCGCGTCGCCTCCGGCTTGCCGTAGGCGATGTTGTCGGCGATGGTGCCGAAGAACAGGAAAGGCTCCTGGAGCACCAGACCGATGTGGCGCCGGTACTCGGCCACCGGCAGCGCACGGATGTCGGTGCCGTCGATGCGTATGCTGCCGCCGGACACGTCGTAGAAGCGGTTGATCAGGTTCACCAGCGTGCTCTTGCCGGAACCGCTGTGGCCGACCAGGCCGATGAACTCGCCGGGCGCGATGTCGAGGTCGACGCCGCGCAGCACCGCGCGGTTGCCGTAGCGGAACGCCACGCCGCGCAGTTCGATGCGGCCCTCAACCCGTTCGAGGTGCACCGGCCGCGCCGGCTCCGGCACGCTGGAGCCGTGATCGAGGATGTCGAAGATGCGCTTGGCGCCGGCCGCCGCCTTCTGCGTCACCGACACGATGCGGCTCATCGAGTCGAGCCGCAGATAGAAGCGGCTGATGTATGCGATGAAGGCGGTCAGCACGCCCACAGTGATGTGGTCGCGGCCGACCTGCCAGATGCCGAAGCCCCAGACGAACAGCAGGCCGACTTCGGTCAGCAGCGTGACGGTCGGGCCGAACAGCGACCACACGCGGTTCACCCGGTCGTTGGTTTCGAGGTTGCGCCGGTTGGCCGCGGCGAAACGGGCGGACTCGCGCTTTTCCTGCGCGAAGGCCTTGACCACGCGGATGCCCGGAATGGTGTCGGCCAGCACATTGGTCACTTCGCCCCAGATGCGGTCCACCTTCTCGAAGCCGGTGCGCAGGCGGTCGCGCACCGTGTGGATCATCCAGGCGATGACCGGCAGCGGCAGCAGCGTCACCAGCGCCAGCCAGGGGTTGATCGAGAACAGCACGACCGCGGTCATGAACAGCATCAGCACGTCGGTCGCGAAATCGAGCAGGTGCAGCGACAGGAACACGTTGATGCGGTCGGTTTCGGCGCCGATGCGCGCCATCAGGTCGCCGGTGCGCTTGCCGCCGAAATACTCCAGCGACTGCCCCATCAGGTGGTTGAAGGTGGTGGTGCGCAGGTCGGCGCCGATGCGCTCGGACACGCGCGCCAATATATAGGTGCGTGCCCAGCCCAGCGCCCAGGCGACCAGCGCCGCGCCGAGCAGCCCGGCGAGATAGGGCCACACCGCATCCACCGTGATCGGCGTGCCGGTCTGGTGCGGAATGAGCACCTTGTCCATCAGCGGGATGGTCAGGTAGGGCGGCACCAGATTGGCCGCGGTCGACGCCAGCGTCAGCAGGAAGCCGGCAAGCAGCCGCCCGCGGTAGGGCCGGGCGAAGCGCCACAGCCGCAGCAGCGCCCAGGTCGAGGGCGGGCGCGGGGTGCTGCGTTCGCACAGCGGGCACTCGTCGTCGTCCGGCGGCAGCGGCGCCTTGCAGCGCGGGCACAGCCCGTCCTCGTCCTCGACCACGTGGTCGGGGTGGGCCAGCCGCTCGACCTGCCGCGCGTGCTGGTCAACCAGCCGCAGCGCTTCGCTGTTCAGCGCCAGCGTGTAGCGCCAGGCGGCGAGGCGGCGTTCGCTGTCGTGCAGCGCCAGCGTGCCGACGCCGGCGTGGTCGTGGTGCTGGAAGTGCTGGCCGCCCTGCAGCGGCCAGCTCCGCCATTCGGCGCCGGCGCAGGCCAGCAGGCGACGGTCGGTCAGTACCAGCAGATTGCTTGCGAAATGCAGCGTTTCATCGAGATCGGTCTGCAGCCAGACCTGCACCGCCTCGCCCGGCTGCAACTGCGCCGCCAGCCCGCTGCGCCACGCCTGCGGCAGGTCGTCGGGAAGCAGGCGGTCGTCGGTGGCGCGGGTCATCGGGGCGGTTTCGGGCGGCAAGAGAGCGGAAAGGAACGCATGAACCGGGTTCGGCGGCGAGTACGCGCTCGACCACACGCGACCCGGCGAGGCGGCGGAGTATAGCGCCGGCAACAGGGCCGGAACACGCCGCCGATGCAGGTTCAAAAATAGATGAAAAAGCTGTCAACCAAAGCGCAAAGACGCCGTTAAGCCGGTGTTTTCAACAACCTCGGGGCTCCGGACCACCACCGACCCCGCACGATGAGTAAACGCTCTATCGAAATCCTGCGCACCCTCGAACTGCGCGGCCCCAACATCTGGACCTATGTTCCGGCGCTCGAAGTCTGGATAGACATCGGCGAACTCGAAGACTTTCCCTCGAACACCATCCCCGGTTTCGTCGATCGCCTGATCGACTGGCTGCCCGCCCTGCACGAACATACCTGCAGCTACGAAGAGCGCGGCGGTTTCGTCCGCCGGCTGCGCGAAGGCACCTGGCCCGGCCACATCCTCGAACACGTGACGCTGGAACTGCAGAACCAGGCCGGCATGAAGGGCAATTTCGGCAAGGCGCGCGAAACGTCCGAACGCGGCGTGTACAAGGTGGTGGTGATTTCCGGCAATCACACGGTGAGCCGTGCGGCGATACTGGCCGCCCGCGAACTGGTGCTGTCGGCGATGGACGACCGCCCGTTCGACGTCAAGGCGGCCATTTCGGAACTGCGCGACCTGGTCGACGAACACTGCCTCGGCCCGAGCACCGGCTGCATCGTCGAGGCGGCGCAGGACCGTCGCATCCCGTCCATCCGCCTGAACGACGGCAATCTGGTGCAGCTGGGCTACGGCCGCAAGCTGCGCCGCATCTGGACCGCCGAAACCGACCGCACCGCGGCCATCGCCGAAGGCATTTCGCGCGACAAGGATCTGACCAAGCGCCTGCTCGCCGGCTGCGGCGTGCCGGTACCGGAAGGCCGCGAAGTGAGCGATGCCGACGACGCCTGGGAAGCCGCCGAGGACATCGGCGTGCCGGTGGTGGTGAAGCCGGCCAACGCCAACCACGGCCGCGGCGTGTCGGCCGAACTGACCACGCGCGAAGAAGTCGCCACCGCCTACGAACTGGCGCGCCGCTACAGCAAGTACGTGCTGGTCGAGCGCTTCATCCGCGGCAACGAACACCGCCTGCTGGTGGTCGGCAAGCAGATGGTCGCGGCGGTCGCCGGCGAAACCGTCTGGATCACCGGCGACGGCAGGTCCACGGTGCGCCAGCTGCTGGACAGCCAGATCAACATCGACCCGCGGCGCGGACCGGAACAGGAATTCCCGCTCGACCTGCTGATTCCCGAGCGCGACGCCAAGCTGCGCTTCGAGCTGCAGCGCCAGGGCTACAGCGCCGACGCGGTACCTGCCGACGGTGCCCGCGTGCTGGTGCAGCGCAACGGCAACATCGCCTACGACGTGACCGACCAGGTCCATCCGGACACCGCCCGCCTTGTGGCGCTGGCCGCCCGCGTGGTCGGCCTGGACATCGCCGGCATCGATCTGGTGGTGGAAGACATCCGCCGCCCGCTGCGCGAACAGGGCGGCGCCATCGTCGAAGTGAACGCCGGCCCCGGCCTGCTGATGCACCTGAAGCCGGCGGAAGGCCAGCCGCGCCCGGTCGGACGTGCCATCGTCGACCACCTTTTCGCCACCGCCGACGACGGCCGCATTCCGGTCATCGGCGTCAGCGGCACCCGCGGCAAGACCACGGTCGCCCGCCTGATCGCGCACCTGATGCGCCTATCCGGCCAGCGCGTCGGCCTCGCCTGCAGCGACGGCCTCTATCTGGACAGCCGCCGCCTCGAAGACGGCGACGCCGCCCGCTTCGAGCCGTCGCAGCGCGTGCTGATGAATCCGGGCGCCGAAGTGGCGGTGATCGAGAACAGCTTCGAAACCATCCTGAAGGAAGGCCTGGCCTACGACCGCTGCCAGGTCGGCGTGCTCACGCGCATCGATCCGCAGGCGCATTTCGGCGCCTACTACATCGATTCGCCCGATCGCGTGTTCAACGTGCTGCGCAGCCAGATCGACGTGGTGCTGCGCCGCGGCACCGGTGTGCTGAACGCCGACGACCCGCTGCAGGCCGACATGGCCGAGCTGTGCGACGGCGAGGTGATCTGGTACAGCACGCGCGCCGACAACGGCATCGTCGCCAGCCACGTGCAGTCGGGCGGGCGTGCGGTCATCGTGCGCGACGGCCAGATCCGCCTGCTCGAAGCCGAACGCACCGAAGTGCTGTGTCCGCTCGCCAGCCTGCCGCTGACCGACGACGAGCCGCTGCACGCGACCGAAAACCTGCTCGCCGCGCTGGCCGCCGCGTGGTCGCTCGGCCTGTCGCCGGCCGCGCTGCGCACCGGCGCCGAAACCTTCGATCCCCCGGTACCCGTCGCGGTACCGGCCTGAAACACCGCCCGAACGCCTTCATGGACATCACCCGCCTGCGCGCCCTCCGTGGCCCCAATCTGTGGAGCCGCCGCACCTGTATCGAAGCCATCGTGTCATGCACCGGCGAACACTGTTCGCTGGACGCGATGCCCGGCTTCGTCGAACGTCTGCGCGCCCTCTTCCCGGCCATCCGGCCGCTGCGTCCGACCGCACGCAGCGGTCCGCTGGCCATGGCCGATGCGCTGGAGCTGGCCGCGCTCGGCCTGCAGGCCAGCGCCGGCTGCCCGGTCACCTTCAGCTGCACGATGCAGACGGTGGACGCCGGCGTCTATCAGGTCGTCGTCGAGTACACCGAAGAGGCGGTCGGCCGCCTCGCCTTCGAACTGGCCGAACAGCTCTGCCGCGCCGCCGCCGAGGGCGGCAGTTTCGACCTCGCCGGTGCGCTGCAGCAGCTGCGCGAGCTGGACGAGGACATCCGCCTCGGCCCCAGCACCGGCGCCATCGTCGAAGCCGCCGTCGCGCGCGGCATCCCGTTCCGCCGGCTGACCGACGGCTCGCTGGTCCAGCTGGGCTGGGGCAGCCGGCAGCGACGCATCCAGGCGGCCGAGACCGACCGCACCAGCGCGGTCGCCGAATCGATCGCCCAGGACAAGGAACTGACCAAGGCGCTGCTGCACGCCGCCGGCGTGCCGGTACCGCTCGGCCGCACGGTGAGCGACGTCGACGCGGCGTGGGCCGCCGCGCTCGAAGTCGGTCTGCCGGTGGTGGTGAAGCCGCGCGACGGCAACCAGGGCAAGGGCGTGACGGTGAACATCGTCAGCCGCGAACACATGGGCATCGCCTTCAACGCGGCCTACGAAATCAGCCGCGAAGTGATGGTCGAGCGCTTCATCCCGGGCGCCGACTACCGCTTCCTGGTGGTCGGCGACCGCGTCATCGCCGCCGCCCGCCGCGAACCGCCGCAGGTGATCGGCGACGGCGTGCGCACGGTGCGCGAACTGGTCGACGAGGTGAACGCCGACCCGCGCCGCGGCGACGGCCATGCCACTTCACTGACCAAGATGCGCATCGACGACATCGCGCTCGCCCGCCTGGCCGTGCAGGGCCACTCACCGGACAGCGTGCCGGCGCTGGGCGAACGCGTCGTGCTGCGCAACAACGCCAATCTGTCGACCGGCGGCAGCGCCACCGACGTGACCGACGAGGTGCACCCGGAACTGGCGGCGCGCGCGGTCGAGGCGGCACGCACCATCGGTCTGGACATCGCCGGCGTCGACATCGTCTGCCGCACCGTGCTCAAGCCACTGGAGGAACAGGGCGGCGGCATCGTCGAGGTGAATGCCGCGCCTGGCCTGCGCATGCATCTGGCGCCCTCGTTCGGCAAGGGGCGCGCGGTCGGCGAGGCCATCGTGTCGACCATGTTCGGTCCGGGTGACGACGCGCGCATTCCGCTGGTCGCCGTCGCCGGCACCAACGGCAAGACGACGACGGTGCGGCTGATCGCCCACCTGATGGCACAGACCGGCCTGCGCGTCGGCATGACCACCACCGACGGCGTGTTCGTCGGCAACGAATGCATCGATACCGGTGACTGCAGCGGCCCGAAGAGCGCGCGCAACGTGCTGGCCCACCCGGACGTCGACGCAGCCGTGCTCGAAACCGCGCGTGGCGGCGTGCTGCGCGAAGGTCTGGGCTTCGACCGCTGCCAGGTGGCGGTGGTCACCAATATCGGCAGCGGCGACCACCTCGGTCTCGCCTATATAAATACCGTCGAGGACCTGGCGGTGGTGAAGCGGGTGATCGTGCAGAACGTCGCGCCCAAGGGCATGGCGGTGCTGAACGCCGCCGACCCGGTGGTGGCGGCGATGGCCGAACACTGTCCGGGCTCGGTCACCTTCTTCGCCCGCGAGCGCACCCACCCCGTGATCGCCACCCACCGCGCGCGCGGCCGCCGCGTCATCTACGTGGACGACGGCGCGCTGGTGGCCGCCGAAGGCAGCAGCGCGGTGCGCATCCCGCTGTCGCAGGTACCGCTGACCCGTGGCGGCACGCTGGGTTTCCAGGTCGAGAACGCGATGGCCGCACTGGGTGCGGCCTGGGCGCTCGGTTTCGACTGGTCGTCGATCCGCGCGGCACTCTCCAGCTTCGTGTCGGACGCAGCCACCGCGCCCGGCCGCTTCAACGTGTTCGATTACCGGGGCGCGACGCTGATTGCCGACTACGGCCACAACCCGGACGCCATCAGTGCGCTGGTGCAGGCCATCGACGCGCTGCCGGCGAAGCGCCGCAGCGTCGTCATCAGCGGCGCCGGCGACCGGCGCGACGAGGACATCCGCAAACAGACGCAGATCCTCGGCGCCGCCTTCGACAGCGTGGTGCTCTACCAGGACCAGTGCCAGCGCGGACGCCAGGACGGCGAGGTGATCGCGCTGCTGCGCGAAGGCCTCGAAGGCGCCAGCCGCACGCGCGAGGTGTGCGACATCAATGGCGAATTCGTCGCCATCGACCACGCCCTCGAGCGGCTGGAAAGCGGCGACCTGTGCCTGGTCCTGATCGACCAGGTGGAGGAAGCTCTGGCCCACATCGGCCAGCGCGTCACCGAAAGCTCAGTGCGCTGACAGGGCCCGCGTGAGCGTACCGCGCAGCGCATCCTGGCAACTGCTCATCCAGGCGTAGACGGCGTCGATCGCCGCGGTGGCTTCGGCGAAATACAGTTCGGCCGTCATCCGGTCGCTCGCGCCGAGCAGATCGCTGCGCAGCAGTCCGAGCAGACGGACGATGCGCTCGGTGGCCGGCAGCGCGCCCGGCAGACGGGGCGTGTCGGCGATCGCCTGATGCATCAGCGCCTCGGCGCGCGAGGCGAGATACATCAGACGCATGCGCTCGGCCGCCGTACAGACGCCGCGGGCCGCGGCGGCACTGCCGACCGCCCGCGCCTGGCCCAGCTGCTCACCCAGCGCCGGCAGCGTGCTGATCCAGGTGCGCAGCAGGCCGCTGCCCGCCGCTGGCGCGAACGGCGCGATGCGCCGGTTGCCGATGGCGCCCAGCCAGCCCAGCACATGTGACACCAGCAGGCTGTGCCGCGTCAGGTTGTCGTCGGCATCGATCGCCACCGGACTGCAGTCCAGTGCGGCACACAACTCCTTCCACTGCGCGTCGAGCAACGCCAGTTCGTAAGGCGTGACGCAAGGCCCCTCCAGCGCCATCTCGGCGCGTGCGGTCGCCTCCAGCCCATCGATGTCGTGCTGCACGGCGCGCCGCCGGGCACGCATCGGCGACTCGAACATCGCGTCGCCGGCCAGCCAGGCGGTACTCAAGCCGCGGTGCTGCTGCAGCGCATGAACCAGCTGCAGCAGGCGCTCGCAGTCGGCGAAGGCGCGCCGCACGTCGTCGTCGGGCACGCTGTCGCCATCGCGCCGCGGGCGCATGAACACCAGCGTCAGCACGATGGCCAGCGCCAGCAGCGCGATGAGGAAGGGCGCGTTCAGCAAGGCGGGCGATCCAGGCAGAAGAGGTCAGACAGGGAAGCATTCATGACACGACAGGAGCAATTCGCGCGCCAAACATCGACGGTCTCACGTCGATGGTGGCGCTTCGAAACCTCCGACGATGAAGGGCACCAGTGCGCGCAACAGGCTTTCCGGGTCGTTGCGGGTGTCCGGGGCGCAGCGGCCGAGCAGATGCATCACGTCGCGCCCGGCCATGACGTAGGCGACGATGCCGACGAAGAAATACATGCGGCGCAGCAGTTCGTCCTCGGGCAGCGCCGGCAGCGCACGCATCAGCGCGCGGCGGTACCAGTCCATGATGCGGACGTACTCTTCCGGGATGAAATCGTCGCCCGGCTCGAAGTAGGCGCGACCGATCAGCTGCTTGAACACCGAGCCGGACACCGTGTCCTTGCGCGACAGGCGCAGCGTCGACTCGACGAAGGTTTCGACGATGCGGGTGACGCTCAGCGGCGCCTCCGTCGCCTCGCGTTCGAGCTTGGCGAGGTAGCCCGAGCGCGTGCCGTCGGCACCGAGCACGCGCTGATACACGCTTTCCATCAGGTCGCGCTTCGACCCGAAGTGATAGTTGATCGACGCCAGCGGCACACCGGCCGCCGACGCGATCATGCGCATCGAGGTCGCCGCGTAGCCCTGTTCGGTGAACAGCTTCTCGGCCGCCGCGAAAATGCGCTCCTTCGCGTCGCCACGCGTGCGCGCTTCGGCGGTTCGGTCGGGTTTCGGGTTCTCTTTCGGCACGGCGCGTCGTTTGCTGGGACACAGTCTGACTGTAGCACCGGCTGCACAGCGACGGTGCGCCGATGCACGCGTCGCGGGCACGGGGCGCGCGAACAGCCCCCCGGATCGGCGGAATCACCGCGCCTGTACGCCAGATCAGGGGCTGGCACCGGACTTGCAAGGGACATGGCATGACGACACATGCCCCCCGGACCGGAAAGGTCTATCTGATCGGCGCCGGCCCCGGCGACCCCGAACTGCTGACGCTGAAGGCGGTGCGCGCGCTCGGCCGCTGCGACGTGCTGCTGGTCGACGACCTGGCCGATACCGCAGTGCTCGAACACGCGCGCAGTGATGCCCGCATCGTGCGCGTCGGCAAGCGCGGCGGCTGCCGCAGCACGCCGCAGGCCTTCATCGAGCGCCTGATGCTGCGCTACGCGCGTGCCGGTCTGACGGTCGGCCGCGTCAAGGGCGGCGACCCCTTCGTGTTCGGCCGCGGTGGCGAGGAAATGCAGACCCTGCGCCGCGCCGGCATCGAATGTGAAGTGGTGAGCGGTCTGTCGGCCGGCATCGCGGTACCGGCCACGCTGGGCGTGCCGGTCACCCACCGCGACATGGCCTGCGGCGTCACCTTCGTCACCGGCCACGCACGCGAGGACGGCCAGCCGGGCCGCGAGCCCGACTGGGCGGCCCTCGCCCGCTGCGGCACGACGCTGGTCATCTACATGGGCATGCGCAAGCTCGCCGCGATCGCCGAGGCGCTGCTTGCCGGCGGTCTCGCCGCCAACACCCCGGCCTGCGCGATCCAGAACGGCACCCGCGACAGCCAGCGCGCGGTCGTGTCCACGCTGCGCGCGCTGCCGCAGGCCGTTGCCGGCGCACAGCTCGGCAGCCCGGCCATCGTCGTCATCGGCGAGGTGGTCAATCTGGCGGAGGTCGCCGAACAGGCGGAAGCGCTGTCGATGACGGCCTGAAGGCCGCCGACCGTTCCTGGATCTGGCGCTGCGCACCAGCCACCGCCGCTGTCGGGGTCGGAAGGCCCTTCGCACAGAATCCCGGCGCCGGTCACGGCACGGGAGTGCTTTTGCGGGAGCGACCTCTGGTCGCGATGCGGCCTCGGTGAGCCACCGGCCTGGATCAAGGCCGCATCGCGAGCAAGCTCGCTCCCACGGTCTTCGGCACAGGACTGAGCGAAGGACCCAGCGCCGAACACTGTCCACCGCCGTTGTCGGGGTCAGAAGACCCCGCCCACGGAATCCCGGCCCACGCTCAAATGGCGGATCGAGCGCGCCACCCCTGTGGGAGCGGCCTTGGCCGCGATGCGGCCGTTGCGGGGAACACAAAAACAAAAGGCGCCGAGGGCGCCTTCTGTTTTTGCAAGGAGCGGCGTTGCCGCGCCGCTTACTTCAGCTGCTCGTGCAGCAGCGACAGGATGCGTTTCGCGGTACGGGTGTCGTCGAGACCACCTTCGCGGGTGAGCACCTGCATCGCACTCTCCCACGGTCTTCGGCACAGGACTGAGCGAAGGACCCTGTGGGATGCAGTGATTGCTGCCGGCGGGGCCTGGACCAGGCGCCGCGCAATGCCCACCGCCGCTGTGGGGGTCAGAAGACCCCGCCCACAGAATCCCGACCCACGCTCAAATGGCGGATCGAGCGCGCCACCCCTGTGGGAGCGGCCTTGGCCGCGATGCGGCCGTTGCGGGGAACACAAAAACAGAAGGCGCCGAGGGCGCCTTCTGTCTTTGCAAGGAGCGGCGTTGCCGCGCCGCTTACTTCAGCTGCTCGTGCAGCAGCGACAGGATGCGTTTCGCGGTGCGGGTGTCGTCGAGACCACCTTCGCGGGTGAGCACCTGCACCGTACTCTGCTTGCCCTCACCCTTGACCAGGATGCGGTACTGGCTCTGGCCCGCCTTCGGATCCGGCTTGTCGTCCGGCATGAAGAACAGCAGCTTGGACAGGATGCCGCCATCCTTCTTGCCGGTGGCGTCGACTTCCGGATCGACGTAGCGCACGAAATACACGCCCTGCGAACGGTCGCGGTCCTCGACGGTGAAGCCGACGCGGTCCAGCGCCAGACCGACACGGCGCCAGGCGCGGTCGAAGCCCTCGTACACCTGCAGCGTGCTGCCCTTGTCGGCCGACACCAGCTGCGCGCGCTCGGCCACCGGCTGCGCGGCCAGCAACACCTTGGCGCGCTCGTTATCGGCGCCCAGACGCACCATCAGGCGACGCAGCATTTCGGCTTCCAGCTCGGGATCGGCCGGACGCGGCTGCCACACGGTGTTGTCGCTGCGCTCGTTGGTGTAGACCTCGACCACGCCGCGGTGACTGACATAGATTTCAGTGGTGCCCGGCTCGGCGCCCGGCTCCAGGCGGGTGCGGAACTTGTCGCGCTCCGGCGTCGAGTAGAGCTGGTCGATCAGGCGACCTATGGTGTTGCGGATGATGTCGCTCGGGAGCTTGGCGCGGTTCTCGTTCCAGTCCGTCTCCATCACGCCGGCTTCCGGCTGTTCGATGTCGATCAGGAAACCGGTTTCCTGCCAGAACTCCCTCACCTGCGGCCACAGCTGGTCCGGCGTGGCGTTGACCACCAGCCAGCGCTGACTGCCGGCGCGTTCGATGCGCATCTTGTCGACCTGCGGCAGCACGCTGGTCGATTGCGGCTGCACCACGCCACCGGTGTTCGTGCGGTCGGCGTTGTAGGCCGACATGGTCGCCGTGCCCTTGCCGCCGGAATCCGGCACCGCGAAGCGGTCGGTCTGCTGCGGCAGCGTCAGGTCGGGCGGCAGGTCGAGGCGCGGTGTGCGCTTGGCCTGCGCCTTGTAATCGACCTTGCCGGAATCCATGACCTTGTCGAACATCGAGCAGCCGGTGAGCGCGCTCACCAGTGCCACGCACAGCGCGGAGAACTTCAGCAGATTCATCGAAC
>JAVEVQ010000170.1:0-2704 GCA_034004945.1 Methyloversatilis sp.
GTTTTAGCATGTGCGACACGATGGTCAGCAGGAATGCGGGGGCCCCAAGCTTCTTCGCGAAAAATTCCGACCGCGATCCGGGCGAGCCGCAGCTGATCCAGTACGTCGACGGCAACGAGGGCGTGCCCATGCCCACCCATCCGGAGCATCGGAAGACATACGACAGGATCCAGTACCGCCGCATGCAACAAGCATCCGCAAGCCTCCCCAATCCCCTCAGGGCGATCATAAGCCGGCCTGCGTGGATGTGGGGGGCGGAAATGGGGGTGAACGAAGCAGGCGTCGCGATCGGCAACGAAGCGGTCTTCGCCAAAAGCCGTACCGCGAAGGACGGATTGCTGGGCATGGATATCCTGCGCCTCGCATTGCACAATGCCCGCACCGCTGCCGATGCAGTCGAGGTGATCGGCCGCTTGCTCGAAACCTACGGACAGGGGGGCAACGGAAGCTATGCAGGGACTTTGCGCTACCACAACTCCTTTTTGATCGCCGACGCCTCGGATGCGTGGATACTCGAAAGCGCGGCGAATCACTGGGCGGCGAAAGCGGTGGAAACAGTCGGTACGATATCCAACGCCTACACCATCGGAACACAGTATGCGAAAGGCGATGAGGTGACGATGAGCCGAAGACCCGATTTCGCCCGCACCCACGCCAGCAGGTTGCACGTGATGTTCACCAAGGGGACATACCGCCAACAGACGACAGAACACATGCTGAAGGGGCACAACGCCTCATGGGATGCCATGCGTTCGACACTCCGCCACCAGGAAGGAGATGAAGCCTCGCCCGACCGTACGATGAAATCGATCTGCATGGATGCAATCGGATTCATCAAGAGCAGGACCAGTGCCTCGATGATCGTGGAGTACCACGAGGGCATGCCGCTCGTATGGATGACCGGATCGCCGATTCCCCGTCACAGCCCGTTCCTCCCCTTCGCGATCGACGCCGAATCCTTCGATATCGCGCCGCATGCGGACTTGCGATTCGCCTATCGCTTCGCAACCGAAAGAATCGCGCTTGACAACCAGATACAGGCGGCACCCGTGGCAGCGAGACAACAGATAGCCGATCTTGCCCGCTCGATCGAGGATCGGTGCCGCGCGATGGTCCTCGAAAGCCGTCAGGAAGAACGCCCGACAGCATGCGTCGCCTGTCTTGCGGAGGAACAAGGTTTCCGCGAGCACGTCCATGCGATCCTGGTCGACTTCGGTGCCGACTCGTCGAGTCTGCACGAGAAACCGGACGCCTACTATCGTTGCGGTTGATCCTCCAGGTCCACATCACCCGAGAGCACCGCGCTGCATACGAGGTAACTTCCCTTCGTGCATACAGCGGGAAGACACATGTCGGGCGTGAACGCCACGTCGAGGTGTCCGAACTGCGTGGCAATCGTCGCGACGATGAACGTCGATGATTGTTCCGGGTCCGACTTCGGCGCCTCCCGAACCGCCAGAACCGGTCCGCAGCACAGCACCACATCGTCGGGAAGGGTCCGGTTGCGCTCTTCGTCGGCGATCTCGGGATCGTGCTTGAGCATGAAGTTCAGCGGAAAGACCCGCTTGTCGGTCAAGAGCATGGGAAACCGCGAATCCTCCCGATTCTCCTGATAGGACTTCTCATACGATGCGCGCGAATCGAAACACTCCAGATAGAAGGGAAAGGCGACCATCTGCATCGCGACGGCCTGTCCCGCCTCCAATCCGACAAGAAGTGCCACGTTGACCAGATGAGTGACAAACACGCCGTCCTGGGCCTGGTTGGTGCACGCGACCACCGCACTCAGTTCATCGGCATCCTTGGGAGTCGCATTGAAGAAGGGAATCGCATGCCAGATGCACCGTCCCCCAAGGTGGGTGTCGGTACCCACGATGCGAACCTCCTCTCCATCTGCGATGGCGTGAAACACAAACCGGACGCCCGAGGGCAGCTGGTGCGTAAGGTACCATGCGTCGCCCGCAGGCTTCCATGAGGCGGCCTGCAGCATCCCGTTCATCCGGTCCTGATCAAGATGGTCGTGCTCCACATACTGTTCCAAGGCAAGGTTGCGGACGAATACTGGCATGGCATACCCCCACGCATATCCTAGCAGAGGAACGAGGATTGTGCCACCATGACCATGCCTTGTGCTCTCCGAGGATTCTGGCTAGAATGGCCCCCGTATGAACGGAACCGGATTCCTCACAGTCCTTGCCATCGCCACAGGACTCTCCATGGACGCCTTCGCAGTCGCGGTCACCCAGGGAGCATGCCTTGATATCCGCACACTGCGCTATCCGCTGTCGATCGGCATCACCTTCGGGTTTTTCCAGGCGCTCATGCCGCTGCTCGGGTGGCTTGCCGGTTCGAGCTTCAGCTCGATGATCCAGCACCTCGACCATTGGATAGCACTGGTGCTGCTCGCGATCATCGGCGTGAAGATGTTCATCGACGGATACATCGATTACCGTCGCAAGCGCTCGGCGAAGGAGAACGGCTTGGCTTGCGAAGTCAGTTGCGGCGGAGAACTTCGCTTCCACGACCTGATGATGATGGGCATAGCCACGAGCATCGACGCACTCGCCGTGGGCATCACCTTCGGCATGCTGCGCATCGACATCTGGAGCAGCATCCTTGTCATCGGACTTACGACATTCCTCTTCTCCACCAGCGGCGTCTACCTCGGCAAGCGCGCCGGACCGTTGCTGGGGGATCGGATGGA
>JAVEVQ010000001.1:0-162984 GCA_034004945.1 Methyloversatilis sp.
TGAAGCTTCGCGGCACCGCCGCACTGTCCGCGGCCCGTCTTGCCCGCCTGACCGAAACCTGCCGTGAGCGCGCACCCAAGCTGCGCGAGCTCGCCGCCACCCAGTACTTCTTCGTCGAATGTGCCGCGCCGCTCGACGCTGCGACGACGCAGCGGCTCTGCGCGCTGCTGTCGGCGGAGCCGGCGACGGTTTCCGAAGGTCCGCTTCTGCTGGTGACGCCGCGCATCGGCACCATTTCGCCGTGGTCGTCGAAGGCAACCGACATTGCCCGCAACTGCGGTCTGGCCGGCGTTCAGCGCATCGAGCGTGGCGTGCTGTACGAACTGGAGGCCGCGCGAAGCCTGCTCGGCGGCGGTGTGGACGAGGCCGAACGCGCCGCGCTGGCCGCCGTGCTGCACGACCGCATGACCGAGTCGGTGCTGAATTCGCTCGACGACGCCGACGCGCTGTTCAGCCACGTGGCACCGCGTCCGCTGGTGAGCGTGTCGCTGGCGGAAGGTCGCGCCTCGCTCGAGCGCGCCAATGTCGAACTGGGTCTGGCGCTGTCGGACGACGAGATCGACTATCTGCTGGACGCCTACACCAAGCTGCAGCGCGACCCGACCGACGTCGAACTGATGATGTTCGCGCAGGCCAATTCCGAGCACTGCCGTCACAAGATTTTCAACGCCAGCTGGAACATCGATTACGCGACGCAGGACATGAGCCTGTTCGGCATGATCCGCGAGACCCACCGCGCGACGCCGCAGCACACCGTGGTTGCCTATTCGGACAACGCGGCGGTGATCGAGGGCGCCACCACGGCGCCGGTCGGCCGCTTCTACCCGGACCGCGACGGCCGCTGGGGCTGGCATTCCGAACCGATGCATTTCCTGGCCAAGGTCGAAACGCACAATCACCCGACCGCGATTTCGCCTTTCCCCGGCGCCGCCACCGGTGCCGGCGGCGAAATCCGCGACGAGGGCGCGACCGGCCGTGGCGCGAAGCCCAAGGCCGGTCTGGCCGGCTTCTCGGTGTCCAACCTGAACATCCCCGGCTTCGAGCAGCCGTGGGAGCGCGTCGACGGCGAGCTGTACGGCAAGCCGGAGCGCATCGCCTCGGCGCTGCAGATCATGATCGACGGCCCGCTGGGTGCGGCCGCCTTCAACAATGAATTCGGCCGCCCCAATCTGGCGGGTTACTTCCGCACCTTCGAACTGCCCTTCATGGGCGAGATGCGCGGCTATCACAAGCCCATCATGATCGCCGGCGGCATCGGTAACATCGCCGCGCGCGATGCGCTGAAGATCGAGTTCCCGGCGGGCACCAAGCTCATCGTGCTCGGCGGCCCGGCCATGTTGATCGGCCTAGGCGGCGGAGCGGCGTCGAGCATGACCACCGGCACCAATACCGCCGACCTCGACTTCGCGTCGGTACAGCGCGGCAACCCTGAGATCGAGCGCCGCGCGCAGGAAGTGATCGACCGCTGCTGGCAGATGCAGGAGGACAACCCCATCCTCGCCGTACACGACGTCGGCGCCGGCGGCCTGTCGAACGCGCTGCCCGAACTGGCGCACGGCGCCGGTCACGGTGCCTGGTTCGATCTGCGCGCCATCCACAGCGAAGAGTCGGGCATGAGCCCGGCCGAACTGTGGTGCAACGAATCGCAGGAGCGCTACGTTCTGGCGATCGCCCCTGAGCGCATCGATGAATTCCGCGCGCTGTGCGAGCGCGAGCGCTGCCCCTTCGCCGTGCTCGGCGAGGCGACCGCCGACGGCCAGCTCACGGTGGCGGATCCGCTGTTCAACACCAAGCCGGTCGACATGTCGATGGACGTGCTGCTCGGCAAGCCGCCAAAGATGCACCGCACGGTGCAGCGCCGTCCGGCCTACGCACCGCCGATGGACGTCGCCGGCTACGACCTGAAGGACGCCGCCTACCGCGTGCTGCGCATGCCGGCGGTGGCGAGCAAATCCTTCCTGATCACCATCGGTGACCGCTCGGTTGGCGGCCTCACCGCGCGCGACCAGTTCGTCGGCCCGTGGCAGGTGCCGGTGGCCGACGTCGCCGTCACCACCGAAAGCTTCACCGGCTACCGCGGCGAAGCGTTCGCGATGGGCGAACGCACGCCGGTGGCGCTGCTCAGCGGGCCTGCTTCCGGCCGCATGGCCATCGGCGAAGCGATCACCAATCTGGTCGCCGCCGACGTGCGCAGTTTCGAGCGCATCAAGCTGTCGGCCAACTGGATGGCAGCGGCCGGCCACAAGGGCGAGGACGCCGCGCTGTTCGACACGGTGAAGGCGGTCGCCATCGATTTCTGTCCGGCGCTGGGCCTGGCGATTCCGGTCGGCAAGGACAGCCTGTCGATGAAGACGCGCTGGACTGAAGGTGAGGCGCAGAAGGAAGTCGTGTCGCCGCTGTCGCTGGTCATCACCGCCTTCGCCGGCGTCGAGGACGTGCGCAAGACGCTGACGCCGCAACTGCTGATCGACCCGGAAATCGATACCGAACTGCTGCTGCTCGACCTCGGCCAGATGAAGAACCGCCTCGGCGGTTCGGCGCTGGCGCAGGCCTACGGCGTGGTCGGCGAACACGCGCCGGACGCCGACGCCGTGCTGCTCGGCCGCTTCCTGCCGGCGATCAACCGCCTGCGCGACGCCGGCCTGGTGCTGGCCTATCACGACCGCTCGGACGGCGGCCTGTTCGCCACGCTGTGCGAAATGGCTTTCGCATCGAAGGTGGGCCTGTCGATCAATCTCGACACGCTGGCTTACGATCCGCTGCTGGTCGACGTCGATTCGCTTGCCAAGAAGCCGGACGCGGTGCGCGGCCGTTTCAACGACCGCACCTTCACGGCGCTGTTCGCCGAAGAACTGGGCGCGGTGATCCAGATCCGCGTGGACCAGCGCTCGCAGGTGATGGACATCCTGCGCGAGGCGGGTCTTTCAGGCGTCACGCACGGCATCGGCAGCCCGAACGACCGCGACGAAATCCGTCTCTGGCACAACGCCAAGGTCATCTTCAGCGAGCCGCGCGCCGAACTGCAGAAGGCGTGGACCGAAACCAGCCACCGCATCGCACTGCTGCGCGACGACGCCGACTGTGCGCGCGAGGAATTCGCGCTGCTCGACGACAAGGCTGACAACGGCCTGTTCGCGGCGCTCACCTTCGAGCCGCAGGAGGATGTTGCTGCGCCGTACATCGGAAGCGCCGGGCCGTCCCAAGCTTCCGATACCCCCTCGGGGGGCGGCGGGCGCTTGAGCCCGCCTGGGGGCCCACACATCAGCAAGGGCGTGCGCCCGCGCATCGCCATCCTGCGCGAGCAGGGCGTGAACGGTCAGGTCGAGATGGCGGCCGCCTTCGACCGCGCCGGCTTCGACGCGCAGGACGTGCACATGTCCGATCTGATGGCCGGCCGCGTCAAGCTGGCCGACTTCAAGGGCCTGGCGGCCTGCGGCGGCTTTTCCTACGGCGACGTGCTGGGCGCCGGTTCCGGCTGGGCCAAGTCCATCCTGTTCCACCCGGAACTGCGCGACGCCTTCGCCGCCTATTTCGACCGTGAGGACACCTTCGCACTGGGCGTCTGCAACGGCTGCCAGATGATGAGCCAGCTGCGCGACATCATCCCGGGCGCCACGCACTGGCCGCGCTTCGAGCGCAACCGCTCGGAGCAGTTCGAAGCGCGCTTCACCATGGTCGAAGTGGCGGATTCGCCGTCCATCCTGTTCCGCGGCATGTCCGGCTCCAAGCTGCCCATCGTCGTGTCGCACGGCGAAGGCCGCGCGGTGTTCGACGACGAACAGGCGCAGTCGCTGGCGCAGGTCGCGATGCGCTACATCGACCACGACGGCGCCATCGCCACGCGCTACCCGCGCAACCCGAACGGCTCGCCGGCCGGCATCACCTCGGTCACCACCGACGACGGCCGCGTCACCATCCTGATGCCGCACCCGGAACGCGTGTTCCGCACCGTGCAGATGAGCTGGCACCCGGCGCATTGGGGCGAGGACAGCCCGTGGATGCGCATGTTCAGGAATGCGCGGGTGTGGGTGGGTTGAGCCACACCGGCGCGTGAAGAAGCCGGCGCAAGCCGGCTTTTTCATTTCCAATCCGTGACGTTCACCCGGAGGCCGCGTCCGTGGCCACATGGGTGTCGGCGATCAGCGCCTCGAAGGCGAGGGCGGCAGGGCTGATCGGGCGCTCGGGCAGGCGGATGCGGCCGAACGCCAGCGGATCGCGTGCGCAGATGCGCGAAAGATTCAGGTTCATGCATGAGCCGCGGGAATCGTCGGTGATCTGACCGTCGGCCGTTCGTCTGCCTGCAGAAACTGCCTAAAGCGCCGTGGTTTCCGGCCGAAGTAGCGTGCACAACGACAACAGGAAGTACGCGATCCGGGGAACAGATGAAGATTCTTCTGGTTGAGGACAGCCGCGCTATGGCCGCTGTCATGTCGGTGCGTCTGGCCTCCTTTGGCTACGAAGTGACGGTGGCCGAGCACGGCGAGGCCGCGGTGGCGCAGTTCGCGCAGCTCGCGCCCGATCTGATCCTGATGGACATCGAAATGCCGGTGATGAACGGCTTCGAGGCGACCGCCCGCATCCGCGCGATCGAGGCGACGCAGGACTGGGCATGGACGCCCATCCTCTTCCTCACGGCGTCCGACACGCAGGAAAACCTGATCACCGCGATCGAGGCTGGCGGCGACGACTTCCTGGTGAAGTCGGTGCCGGATGCGGTGCTGCAGGCGAAGATGAGGGCGATGACCCGCATCGCCGCGCTGCGAAAGCGGCTGTCGGTCGCCAACCGGCTGCTCAGGGAACAGGCCAGCCGCGACGGTCTGACCGGTCTGAGCAACCGCCGGCATATGGACCTGACGCTGGATCTGGCGTGGAGCGAGGCGCGCGAGAGCGGCCGGCCGTTCGCGCTGCTGATGCTCGATATCGACCACTTCAAGAAATACAACGACCACTACGGCCATCTGGCCGGTGACGACTGCCTGCGTGCGGTGGCGCAGGCGCTGTCCGGCGTGGTCGAGCGCTTCAACGCCGAGCGGCTGACCGAGGGCGCTTTCGCCGCCCGCTACGGCGGCGAGGAATTCGCCGTGCTGTTGCCGGTGGCCAGCAAGCCGGTCTATGAGCGCATCGCCGACACGGTGATCGCCGAGGTGCGTGGACTGGCGATTCCGCACGAGTGCAACGCCGACTGGGGCGTGGTGACGACCTCGATCGGCGGCGCCTTCATCGATGCCGCCAACGACGAACTGATGCACGTGTTCCGCACCGCCGACGAGCGCCTCTACGCGGCCAAGGAAGCCGGTCGCAATCGCGCCGTGCTGGCCTGAAGATCAGCTCATACGGGCGCGCAAGGCCTCCAGCAGCCGCCGGCAGTCGCTGGCGGCGTACAGGCCACTTACCCATTCCGCCGGCAGCGCCGGCATGCCGTTCGCGCCACCGAGCAGCGTGCCGAGCACGACGCCGCGATGGCAGTTGTCGCCGCCCATGCGCACATTGGCAAGCAGGCCATCGCGCGGCGCGGTGGCGTACTTCACCGCCAGGTAAAGCGTCGCCGGCAGCGCATCCTTCAGATAGCAGGCTGGGCTGAACTGCCGCCCGATCACCTCGTCGTCGGCGCGCGTCGCCGCCCAGTCGCGGTATGGGAATGCGAGCGCCGGATGGTTGGCGGGTTCGGCGCGCGACAGCGCGTCGTCCATCGATGCACCGTGCAGCAGATGGAAGGCGAGGTCGGCGTACAGCGCCGCTGCGGCCGCCGTCTCCTCGCCCTTGTGCGTCAGCGCGACGTGTTCGGTTACGGCCTCGCGCAGCGCGTCGCGGTCTTCAGCATGGAACAGGATGAGCGGTGCCAGTGTGGCGAGCCCGCCGATGTGGATGTCCACGCCGCCGCAGTCGTCGATCTCCAGCCCCTTGCCATAGTTGCGGAAGAAGGCGCGGTGGCATTCCTCGACATAGGTGTCGCCGTGCATGCCCGGCGTCAGCATGAAGTCGGTGTAGCGGTGCGCGTAGTCGTCACGGTCGTAGCGCCCGCAGGCCAGCAGCGACTCCGCCAGCAGCGTGGCCAGCCGCACGTTCAGCGTGTTCTCGCCGGCGTGCAGGAACTGGTGATAGTGGATGTCGCGCGGGCCGCTCCACCAGCGTGCCTGTTCGTGCAGGATGTCGTCGGTGCTGCCGGTGCAGCTGTACTCGCTGCGCCACAGGAAGCTGTCCGGGTGCGGGTTGTGTGGCGGCAGGTAGGTGGTGATGTCGCCGTAGTCCTCGGCGATGCGGTTGCGCGTGTAGTACCAGTGCACCGGCATCGCCAGTGCGTCGCCGATGAAACCGCCCCACCAGGCGGCGTCGAAGCGGGAAGTGTCGATCATGCGGGGTCTCCGGGGGCAGCAGGGCGTGTGCATCTTTTCACGGCGCGCGTCGGCGCAGCAACTCGGATACGGTGATGCACAGCGTCAGCCAGGCGGTACCGGACGCCATGCCGGCCAGCACATCGCTGGCGAAATGCACCTGCAGCACGACGCGGCTCACTGCAGTGGTGACGGCGATCGCTACCGCCGCGAGCACCACCGGCAGGTGCCAGCGCGACGGCAGCAGCCGCAGCAGCACGTAGGCGGCGATGCCCCAGGCGGCCACCGTGCCGGACGCATGGCCGCTCGGAAAGCTCCAGCTGGTTTCGATCGTGAAGCCATGATCGTGCACCGGGCGCACGCGTTCGAACAGCGCTTTCAGCGACACGTTGAGCAGGGAATTGCCGGCGATCGCCGCTGCCCAGGTGGCCGCCAGCAGAAGGTGTCGTCGCCAGGCCAGCAGCAGCGCGCCGCCGATGCCGAGTGCGGTGAGCGTTTCGGTGTCGCCGAAATGGGTGAGACGTGCGAACACGCGCAAGGTGTCAGCCGGCTGTGTGGCGCGCAGCGCAGCGACCAGCGCATCGTCGAAATCGGTCAGCGCGTGGCCGGTGCTGACGGCGTTGGCGATCAGTGCGAAAACGCCGCCGGCGAGGGCGACGCCCAGCGCACCGGCGCCCGCGATGCGCGCCGGCGATGCCGCTGTCCCCGGGCGCAGCCGGCGCCACGACAGCAGGGTCGAGGCGGCGAGCGCCAGGGCGCCAGCGAGCAGCGCGAAATAGAGCGGCAGCAGGTTGGCGGCGACGGTTTCGGCCAGCAGTGCGGGCGTGCTCAGCGAGGCGTGCATCGGCGTGCGGCCGTCAGTTGCCGAGTGGCAGCGCAGTGAGCGCCGCCATCTCGAATTCGCCGGCGGCGCTGCGGTAGTCCCAGCGTTCGACCGTGCACACCGGGTGACCCGCGTGCATGCCGCGGCGGATCAGATTGACCGAGTTGCCAGCGTCGCGCCGCGTGCGGCTCGATACGGCGGTGCCTGCCTGTACCGCCCAGCCGGAACGTCCGCCGCCGTCGAGCGGGCGCACGAAGGGCAGGTGGATGTGTCCGCCCAGCACCAGGTCCACCCCGGCATCGAGCCAGCGACGCAGCGCTTCGGCATGACCGTGCACGCGGTTGTGTCGTTCGCTGGGACGGGTGACCGCGACCGGGTGGTGCAGCGCGACCACGCGCAGCGCACCCGCAGGGGCCTGCTCCAGCCAGCCCGCCGCACGCTCGATCTGCGCCGCCGACAGCTGACCGTCGACATGGCGCAGCCGTCGCGTGCTGTCCAGACCGATCAGGCGCAGGCCGTCGGCGTCGAGCACCGCGTCGTGCGCCCGACCGAAGGCGCGGTGGTAGCCGCGATAGGGCGCGAACAGCCGTGCCGGCAGATTGAACAGCGGAATGTCATGGTTGCCCGGCAGCACCATCCGCTGCGCACTCTGCAGACTGTCGGCGAAAGCGCGCGCGGCGGCGAACTGCGTCCGCCGCGCGCGCTGCGTGATGTCGCCGCTCAGCAGCAGCACCTGCGGCCGCTGCGCATGTGCGAGCCGGCGCAGCGCCTCGCACACCTGCGGGCGCTCGGTGCCGAAATGGGTGTCCGAAATCTGCATCAGCAGTGCGCTCATCCGCCCGCACCGTCGGCCGGCACGATCAGCGACAGCGCATCGGGAATGACGCGGAACTCCAGCGGCGTGCGCATCCAGCCGACCTCGCCGTCGGTGGCGACCTTGATGCGGCCGCCGCGGCGGCCGCGGCGCAGCACGCTGAGGCGCAGCGTCTCGAAGCTGAGGCTCTGCACCTCGTCGGCGTCGCCCAGCCGGCCGAAGGCGCCGCGCGCCAGCAGCCACAGCATGGCCAGCCGGCCGGTCGGGCGCAGCGCCAGCGCGGCCATCCGGCCTTCTCCCAGGGCAGCCGCTTCGGAGATGCCGATCTGTTCCAGCTGCAGACGGTTGTTGCCGACGAACAGCGTCGAGGTGTGCAGCGTGCGCAGCCGGCCGGCGTGTTCCATTTCCAGCGTCATCCGGCGATGTCCGCGCAGCAGCGTGGCCAGGCCTGCCCACAGCGCGACGATGCGGCTGCGGCCGAACTGCTGCTTCCATTCCTCGCGGCTCTCCAGCAGCGCCGGATAGAGGCCGAGGCTGGCGTTGACCAGGAAGATGCGCTCGTTCACCCAGCCGACCTGCACGCGTCGCAGGCAGCCGTTCAGCAGCAGGCGGGTTGCCTCCGCCGTATCGGCGGGGATGCCGTATTCGCGCGAGAAGTAGTTGAAGGTGCCCTGCGGCAGCACGCCGAAGGCCACACCGCTGCCGACCACCGCCTGCGCCACCGCGTTGATCGTGCCGTCGCCACCGGCGGCGACCACGATGCCCTTCTGGATGCGCGCTTCCTGCACCGCCTGCCAGGCGACCGTGTGCAGCCGGCGCGCGTCCTCGACGTAGAGGACGCGGTGCGCGCGACCGACCCCGGACAGCACCGATTCGATTGTTTCACGCGTGCGCTCGGCATCGCTGCTTCCGGAGCCCGCATTGAGCACGATGAACAGCGGCGCGTCGGCGGGGGGAGAAGACGGGGGCATCGGAACGAGAAAAGGATGACGGACCGGCTGCATCTTAGGCAGCCGGCACCCGGCGATCAGCCGGACGATTCCGACAGCCGCGCCCGCGTCGCCTCGTAAGCCTGCAGGTGGGAGCAGGCCAGATCGAGTTTCGGCACCGCCACCGACTGCGCGTCGGCACGCCGGCAAAGATCGCCGAGGACGTGGTCGGCTTCGGTGCGCGCGCCGCGCAGCACGTCGCGCAGCATCGAGGCGGTGAGGGTCGAGCCGGCTTCGGTCAGCTGTGCGCGGTAGCCGCTCATGCGCTGCGCGGCCGGTGCCCGGCCGCAGGCGGTGGCGACCGCCGCACCTTCCTCCAGCATGCCTTCGATCAGCGCGCGGCCGGCCCGCGTGTCGAGGATGTCGCCGATCGAGGCCCGCATCAGGCAGGTCGCGCCGGCCAGCGTGGCGATGAACACCAGCTTGTCCCACATGTCCTGCTCGATGTCCGCCGACACCGAGTAATCGGGCGAGATGCCGGTGAGCACTGCGCCCAGTGTGTCGATGGCCGCCGCCTGCGCCGGGTGGCGGGCGCCGATGATGAGGCGCTGGCTGGCGTTCAGGTGACGGATGCCGCCGCTCTCGTCCAGCGTCAGCGCCAGGTGGGCGACGCCGCCGGCCACGCGTTCACGGCCGAAACGCGCGTCCAGCAGATCGAGGTGGGCGATGCCGTTGAGCAGCGGCAGCACGACGGTGTTCGGTCCGACTGCCGGTGCGATGGCGTCGAGTGCGGACGCCAGGTCGTAGGCCTTGCACGACAGCAGCACGAGGTCGACATGGGTGTCGACGGTGGTCAGCAACACCGGCGTGAGCTGCAGGTCGCCGAAGGGGCTCCATACGCGCAGCCGGTGTTCGCGCAGATGTTCGGCGCGCGCCGGTCGCACGAGGAAGGTGATGTCGGCACCGGCCTGCTGCAGTCGGGCGCCGAAGTAGCCGCCGATGCCGCCGGCGCCCAGTATCAGTATGCGCATCGTTGTCACTCCATGACGGGGTGCTCCAGCATAAGCCGGGCCGGGACGGCTTGGGCGAGCGGGGCTGCCGGCGTGGCCGGGCTGTGCCGGTCGCCGGACCGGTACATTCTGCGCACCGGATGCGGCTGCGGCGATCAGCCGCCCAGCTTCTTCATCAGTTCGCGCACGGCGCCGACCCGACTGTCGAGGTCAGGGCTGGATCGCTTCCACGACAGCCGGTCCTGGCCGGCGAGCTTGAAACTGCGGTCCTTCTGTACCAGCTGGATGATGCGTATCGGCTCGATCGGCGGGTTGGGGCAGAAGGTGATCAGGATCAGCGTTTCGTGCGCGTCGATCTTGGTGATGCCCAGCGGCTTTGCGGCGATGCGCAGGCGGTGCGTCTCCAGCAGTGCGCGGGTCTGGTCGGGCATCGGGCCGAAGCGGTCCACCAGTTCCTCCCGCAGTCCGCCCAGTTCGTCGTCGGTTTCGCAGTTGGCCAGTCGCTTGTACAGCGTGAGCCGCTCGTGCACGTCCGGGCAGTACTTGGTCGGCAGCAGGGCGGGCGTGTGCAGATTGATTTCAGACACGATGTCCAGCGGCTGCGTCAGATCGGCTTCCTCGCCCTTCTGCAGCGCCTTCACCGCGCTCTTCAGCATTTCGGTGTAGAGGTTGAAGCCCACTTCCTGCATTTCGCCGGACTGCGAGTCGCCCAGCACTTCGCCGGCGCCGCGGATTTCCAGGTCGTGCATGGCAAGGAAGAAGCCGGAGCCCAGCTCTTCCATCATCTGGATCGCCTCCAGCCGGCGGCGGCCCTGTTCGGTCGGCTTGGCGTGCGCGTCGGTCAGCAGGTAGGCGTAAGCCTGGTGATGGCTGCGGCCGACGCGGCCGCGCAGCTGGTGCAGCTGGGCCAGACCGAAGCGGTCGGCGCGGTTGATGATGATGGTGTTGGCGTTCGGGTTGTCGATGCCGGTTTCGATGATGGTGGTACACAGCAGCACGTTGTGCTTCCTCTGCGTGAACTCGCGCATCACGCGCTCCAGTTCGCGCTCCGGCAGCTGGCCGTGGCCGACCACGATGCGCGCTTCCGGCAGCAGGTCGGCCAGCCGCGTCTTCATCTCTTCGATGGTGTCGACCTCGTTGTGCAGGAAGTACACCTGGCCACCGCGCTTGAATTCGCGCAGCACCGCCTCGCGGATCAGCCCGCGCGACCACGGGCTGACGAAGGTCTTGATCGCCAGCCGCTTCTGTGGCGCGGTGGCGATGACCGAGAAATCGCGGATGCCTTCGAGCGACATGGCCAGCGTGCGCGGAATCGGCGTCGCGGTCAGCGTGAGCACGTCCACCTCGGCGCGCAGCGCCTTCAGTGCCTCCTTCTGGCGCACGCCGAAGCGGTGTTCCTCGTCGATGATCACGAGGCCCAGGCGGGCGAACTTGACGTCCTTCTGCAGCAGCCGGTGGGTGCCGATCAGCACGTCGATCTTGCCTTCGGCCGCCTCCTTCAGCGCCTGCGTCTGCTCCTTCGCGCTCTTGAAGCGCGAAATCTCGGCAATGCGCGCCGGCCACTCGTGCGCCACCTGGGCGAAGCGGTCGGTGAAGGTCTGATAGTGCTGCTCGGCCAGCAGCGTGGTCGGCGCCAGCACCGCCACCTGCTTGCCGTCGGCGACCGCGACGAAAGCGGCGCGCAGCGCGACTTCGGTCTTGCCGAAGCCTACGTCGCCGCAAACGAGTCGGTCCATCGGCCGGCCGGAGGTCATGTCGCCGACCACCGCGCTGATCGCGTTGAGCTGGTCCGGCGTTTCCTCGAAGCCGAAACCTTCGGCGAAGGCGTCCATGTCGTGCTGTCTGAAGCCGAAGGTGTGGCCCTTGCGCGCCGAGCGTTGCGCATACAGCGCCAGCAGTTCGGCGGCGGTGTCGCGCACCTGGGCGGCGGCCTTCTTCTTCGCCTTTTCCCACTGGCCGGAGCCGAGCTTGTGCAGCGTGATCTGGTCGCCGGGCGCGCCGCTGTAGCGACTGATCTGGTGCAGCTGCGACACCGGTACGTAGAGCTTGTCGCCGTCGGCGTACTCGAGGTGCAGGAACTCGGTCTCGCCCTCGCCCAGATCCATGTGCATCAGGCCGATGTAGCGGCCGATGCCGTGCTGCAGGTGAACCACCGGGTCGCCCACCTTCAGCTCTGTCAGGTCGCGCAGGAAGTTCTCGGCGGTCACCTTGCGGCCGTCGCGCTTGCTGCGCGCGCGCGCCTGCGACGGGTAAAGCTCGCTCTCGGTGACCAGCGCCATCGGCGGCGCGATGAGCGCGAAGCCCTCGGCCAGCGGTCCGGTGGCGATGAGCAGGCGTGCCTCGCTTGCCAGCGCCGCGTCGAAGCTGTCGCAGGCGGCGTTGGCGAGGCCGTATTCGGTGAAGTAGTCGGTCAGCGTTTCGCGCCGGCCGGCCGATTCGGCCACCACCAGCACGCGCTGTGCGGCGACCAGCGCGCGCAGCCGGAACAGCGGGTCGTCCGACTTGCGCTCGACCGCCAGCTCCGGCAGCGGGGCGACCTCGGCCACTTCGTCGCCGCGGCCCAGACGCACGATGGGGCGGTTGGCCAGCGACACGTGGAACTGTTCTTCCGAAAGGAACAGGTCCGGCGGCGGCAGTATCGGTCGCGCGCGCTCGCCCTTCATCAGGTCGAAGCGGCTTTTCGTGTCGCGCCAGAAGTCGGCGATGGCGTCATTGACCTCGTAGTCGAGCGCCACCACCGCGTTGGCCGGCAGGTAGTCGAACAGCGTGTCGGTGCGTTCGAAGAACAGCGGGATGTAGTACTCGATGCCGGCGCTGGGCACGCCGTTGGACACGTCCTTGTAGATGACCGACTTCGACGGATCGCCTTCGAAGGTTTCGCGGAAGCGCGACCTGAAGGCGGCACGCGCCTTGTCGTCCATCGGGAATTCGCGCGCCGGCAGCAGACGGATTTCCTGGGTCGGGAACACGGTGCGCTGGGTGTCGACGTCGAAGGTGCGGATGCTCTCGACCTCGTCGTCGAACAGGTCGATGCGGTAGGGCAGGGCGGAGCCGGTCGGGTAGAGGTCGACCAGGCCGCCACGCACGCTGTACTCGCCCGGCGCCACCACCTGGGTGACCGCGCTGTAGCCGGCCACCGTGAGCTGCAGGCGCAGGCCTTCGACATCCAGCTTCGAGCCCTGCTTGACGAAGAAGGTGTGGGCCGCCAGGTATTCGCGCGGCGCCAGACGGTACAGCGCGGTCGACGCCGGTACCACCAGCACGTCCAGATCGCCGCGCATCAGTGCGTACAGCGTTTCCAGCCGCTCGGACACCAGATCGGCGTGCGGCGAAAACTGGTCGTAGGGCAGGGTTTCCCAGTCCGGCAGCTGGAATGAACGCAGGGCCGGCGCGAACCAGCGCAATTCGTCGAGCAGGCGCTGGGCGTCCATCGGGCGCGCCGCCACGATCACCAGCGGGGCGCCCAGTTCGCGCGCCAGTTCGGACAGCGCGAGCGCCTGGGCGCCGCCCGGCAGCTTCGGCCAGTCGGTGCGGCCACCGGGGCGCGGGCGGGGAAGACGGGACAGCAGGGAGGGCGATGAAGTCATGTGCGGGTAGAGCAGTGGGGCGCTCGACGTTCGGGCGCCGCCGGTGACGGCAGAGGCGCGATTATCCCGGAAACGGCTATCGCCGCCTCAACCGCTTCAGTCGCGATCGGGGTACTCGTCGTACTTGCGCGCGTCGCCGCGCACCCGGTCGGCCGGGTACTTCTGGCGGTTCAGCGCCATCTTGTCGGCCACCGCGGCCGGCAGGTCGATGTCCAGCACGTCGGCCAGACGCACCAGATAGACCAGCACGTCGGCCAGTTCGTGGCCGACCGCGGTGCGCTTGTCGTCGGCCAGTTCGCGGCCGGTGGGCAGCCACTGGAAGTGCTCCATCACCTCCGCGGCTTCGATGCTCATCGCCATCGCCAGATTCTTCGGCGTATGGAACTGCGCCCAGTCGCGCTCATCGACGAACTGGCGGATCAGGTCGCGCAGAGCGGGCAGGTCGGTGGTGGCGGTGTGCGGCATGGCGTGCTCGACTGAAAGGAGATACCGGAGGTGTGTGATTGTTGCAAAACTCCAACCTTGCGTCGCCCCCAACACTTGATCTTGCAAATGGTGCGGCGCAATATCAATGCCTCTTCCAACCGGTTTCCCTGATGACCCAGGCTACCCAAGAGCCGAAAGCCGTCGCGCCGCTGATGCTTGCCGCACTCGGCGTCGTGTTCGGCGATATCGGCACCAGCCCGCTCTACGCCTTCAAGGAAGCCTTCGCCGGATCGCACGGACTGCCGCTGTCGGAGGCCAACGTGCTGGCGACGCTGTCGGCGCTGTTCTGGGCGGTCACGCTGATCATTTCGTTCAAGTACGTGTTCATCGTGCTGCGCTTCGACAACGAGGGCGAAGGCGGTGCGCTGGCGCTCGCGTCGCTGGCGCAGCGTTCGGCGCGCACCGGCATAAGGCGCCGGGTGGCGGCGGTGACCGCGGCCGGCGTGTTCGCCGCCGCGATGTTCTATGGCGACGCGGTGATCACGCCGGCGATTTCGGTGCTGTCGGCGGTCGAGGGCATCGCTGTCGTGACGCCGCAGCTCGAACACTGGGTGGAACCGATCACCATCGTCATCCTGGTGCTGCTGTTCTGCGTGCAGCGTACCGGCACCGCCGTCGTCGGGCGTTTCTTCGGGCCGGTCACCATCGTATGGTTCGCCGTGCTGGCGCTGCTGGGTGCATCGAGCATCGCACAGACGCCCGAGGTGCTGCGTGCGCTGAACCCGGCCTACGCCGCCTCGTTCGCGGTCGACAAGCCGGGCCAGGCCTTCCTGCTGCTCGGCGCGGTCTTCCTCGCGCTGACCGGTGGCGAAGCGCTGTATGCCGACATGGGTCACTTCGGCCGGCGCCCGGTGCGGCTGGCCTGGTATTTCATCGTGTCGCCCGCACTGCTGATCAACTACTTCGGTCAGGGCGCGCTGGTGCTGCGCGCATCCGAAGCGGTGAGCAACCCCTTCTTCATGCTGGCGCCCGAGGGCTGGCGACTGCCGCTGGTCGGTCTGGCGACGATGGCCACCGTGATCGCGTCGCAGGCCACCATTTCCGGTGCCTTCTCGATCACCGCGCAGGCGACGCGCCTGGGCTATCTGCCCCGTCTGCGTCAGCTGCACACCTCGGACACCGAGCGCGGGCAGGTCTACATACCCGCCGTGAACTGGATGATGCTGGTCGCCGTGGTCGTGCTGGTGCTCGAGTTCGACACCTCGAGCGAGCTGGCGGCGGCCTACGGCATCGCGGTGTCGGGCGACATGATCATCACCACGTTGCTGATGCTGTTCATCACGACGATGTCGAAGCGACGCCTGAAGACGCTGCTGCTGGCGGTACTCGGCGTGTTGCTGCTGGTCGAGATGCTGTTCTTCGCGTCCAACCTGACCAAGTTCATGGCTGGGGGCTGGCTGCCGATGCTGCTCGGCGGCGCGCTGTTCACGATGCTGACGACCTGGAAGCGGGGCACCGTCCTGATTACCCGCGAACGCCGGCGCATCAACATCCCGATGGCCGATTTCATCGGCGGACCGCCGCTGGATGTGCCGCGGGTGCCGGGTACGGCGATCTATCTGACGTCCGACACCGAAACCGTGCCCAGCGCACTGTTCCACAATCTGAAGCACTTCAAGGTGCTGCACGAGCGCGTGTTCTTCCTGCACGTGATGATCGAGGACCTGCCGCGCGTGCCCGACATCGACCGCATCGAGGTGCACAGGCTTTCGGACGAGCACCACACGGTCACGGTGCGCTACGGCTTCCGGGAGGAGCCCGACATCCCGCGGGCGCTGGCCGGACTGGCCGACATGGGGCTGGCGCTGGAGCCGATGAGCACCACCTATTTCGTGGCGCGCGCCAATGTGGTCGAGGGACCGGACAAGGATATCCAGGCCTGGCGTCGTGCCTTGTTCGCGTGGATGATGCGCCAGTCGGAAGGTCCGGCGAACTACTTCCATCTGCCACCGAATCAGGTTGTGGAGCTCGGCACCCAGATATCGGTGTGACGTCCGGGCGCTTTGCCCGCTGCCGGAAAGGCACGGGAACTGCCGGGCGCAGGCAATGACGAATCCGTGAAGAGGAACCGGCGCGCTGCGCGCTCCGGACCCTTGCGCCTTGCGCCCTTCACGTCAAACAAGAGGAAAATCAAGACGATGCGCTACACCCGCACCGCAATGTCGCTGCACTGGCTGATTGCGCTGGCCATCATCGGCATGTTCGGATTCGGTCTCTACATGGTCGAGTTGCCTCTTTCGCCGCAGAAGCTGAAGTTTTACTCGTATCACAAGTGGGCCGGCGTCACCGTGTTCCTGCTGATTCTTCTGCGCCTCGTCTGGCGGCTGACGCATCGTCCGCCGGATCTCCCGGCCGGCATGCCGGCCTGGCAGGTGAGCGCAGCCAAAGCCGGCCATCATCTGCTCTATGTACTGATGGTGATCGTGCCGCTGTCCGGCTGGCTCATGAGTTCGGCGAAGGGCTTCCAGACCGTGTGGTTCGGCGTGCTGCCCCTGCCCGATCTTCTGGCGAAGGACGAGGCGCTGGGCGATGCACTGCTGTGGGCACACCGCTTGTTGAACTGGCTGTTCATGGCCGTCGTGGCGGGACACGTCGGCGCCGCGCTGAAGCACCAGTTCGTGGATCGCGACGGCTTGATGTCGCGCATGCTGCCGGGGCGGGAGCGCTGACGCGGGACGAGGCGGTCAGCGCGCGCCGGGCGGCACCCAGGCCTGTTCCGCTTCCAGGCGGTAGGTCCAGGGCAGGCCGGCGTTCTTCCAGCCATTCACGTTGCGCCGGCCGTCCGCCATATCGCCCTCGAAGCCGTCGATCACGTTCCATACCCGGGTGAAGCCCGCTGCGGCCAGTTCGTTCACGGCACGGGTCGTGCGGTCACCCGAGCGGCAGATGAGCACGATGTCCGCGTTGCGGTCCAGCCCCTTGGCCTGCAGTCTGCGCTCTACCGCCCGCACGAATTCGGGATTCCGGTGCAGGGTGTAGCTGCGTTTCTTCGGGTCGAAATAATCGAAATCCACGAGCATGTAGGGAATGTTGGCGTCCAGCCCGGCAGGCAGGCCGACATAGCTCACTTCCGCCTGGGTGCGCACGTCGATGAACAGCGTGCCGGCGGGATTGGCACGCAGGAGTTCGTGTGCTTCGCCGGATGTGAGATAGCGGTCGAGCACGGTACGGCGGTCCTTCGGGATGCTGTCGGCGTCGAGTGCGTGTGCGGTGGTACAGGCGCTCAGTACGAGCGCGGTCAGGATCTTGCGCATGGGCGGTCTCCCGGTGAGAAAGCGTGGGTGGCCCGGCGACTCCGCCCGGCCCGGCGTCAGGCCACGCTCAGGCGCGGCTTGCCACGCAGTCGACTGCGCAAAGGGCGGTCGAGTTCTGCCAGACGCGCGGTCAGCGTGTCCATCAGCTTGTCGCGTGACACCGATTTGGCGACGAAGCAGCTGGCGCCCGCGTCCATCGCGGCGCGCTGCCAGGCAGGGTCCTCAATGCCGGACAGCATCACGATGACCAGCTTGTCGGCGCTGTAGTGTTCGCGCAGCGCCTTGCAGGTGGCGACGCCGTCCATGCCCTGCATCAGCCCGTCGAGAAGCAGCACGTGCGGGCATTGCTGGCCCACCATCAGCAGCGCCTGCTCGCCGCTCTCTGCCTCGCGGATCTGCGTGCAGCCGGCGCCTTCGAGCGAGCGACGCATCAGGAAGCGTTCCGCCTCGTCGTCGTCGACGATGAGGATGTCCAGTGCATCAGGCAGCGCACCCTGCGCGCCGTCGCTGTCGAGGCTGCATTCGAGAACGCGGCGCGTTGACTCGAGCTGCATGCGGCTGGCGATTGGCACCAGCGTGGTGGCCAGTGCCCAGTCCTTCTCCAGCGCGGCGGCTTCGAGCCGGCGCATGGTGTCGTGCAGGTCGAAGGCCTGCGCATGCACGGCCAGCGACTTCAGCGTGTGGGCGGCGCGGCGCAGCGTGTTCTCGTCGCGCTCGCGCAGTGCTTCCTGCAGCGCGAGCACGTTGCGCTGCGATTCCTTTTCGTACAGCGCGGCGAAGCGCGCGCGGTCCTGCTGGTTGATGGCGTCGATCGAGATCGACTGCGTGCCGGACACCGCATTGTCCGGCAGCCACTTGCGCACGATGGCGTACAGGTCGTCCTCGCGGAAGGGTTTGGCCAGGTAGTCGTCCATGCCGGCGGCGATGCAGTTCTCGCGGTCGCCGTCGTTGGCGCCCGCGGTCAGCGCGATCAGTGGTGTGGCCGGCAGGCCGACCAGGCGTTCGCCGTCGCGGATGCGTTCGCAGGCCTCGAAGCCGTCCATGCCGGGCATCTGGCAATCCATCAGCACCAGGTCGAAGCGTGCGTGCTCGAGTTCCTGCAGCGCCTGGCGACCGTCGCGTGCCAGCGTGCACCGCAGGCCGAAAGCCTCCAGCATGTGGGAGGCGACTTCCGCGTTCACCGGGCTGTCCTCGACCAGCAGCACGCTGCCGGACAGGCGCGGCAGTGTGGGCAGCGAAAGGCTGTTCTGCGCTTCTTCGATGCCGGTCGAGATCACCTTGCACGGGAGCGACAGCGTGAAGGTGGAACCGATGCCCGGGGCGCTGCGCAGCGTGACCGAACCGCCCAGCATTTCCGCCAGCTGACGCGAAATCGCCAGACCGAGGCCGGTGCCGCCGAAGCGGCGCGAGGCGGTATTGTCGGCCTGGGCGAAGGCGTCGAAGATGCGCGCCTGGTCGTCGTGCGCGATGCCGATGCCGGTATCGCGCACCGACATGACCATGCGCACCGCGCCGCTGGTCGGGCGATCGTGCAGCATCAGGTCATTGTCCATCGAATGCGCGCGCAGCGTGACGAATACGCCCCCGTGGTCGGTGAACTTGATGGCGTTGCCGATCAGATTGACCGCGATCTGCCGCAGGCGGCCGGGGTCGCCTTCGATCCGACCGGGCACCGCGTCGTCGACGTCGAGTGCCAGCGTCAGGTTCTTTTCGCGCGCCTGGGCGCCGAGCAGTTCGGTTACTTCGCGCAGCGTGCGGCGCGGATCGAACTCGCTGCGCACGAGATCGAAGCGGCCGGCTTCGATCTTCGACAGGTCGAGGATGTCGTTCAGCAGGTCGAGCAGGTTCTCGCCCGAGCGATACAGCGTCTCGAGGTAACGCCGCTGTTCGCCGTTCAGTTCGCTGCGCAGCAGCAACTGGGCCATGCCGAGCACACCGTTCATCGGCGTGCGGATTTCGTGGCTCATGTTCGCCAGGAACTGGCTTTTCGCCTGGTTGGCCTGTTCGGCGTTCTCCTTGGCTTCCTCGTTCTCCTGCGCCACCTTGGCGTGGTGCAGGCGCAGCCGGATGAATTCCGCGGTGTTGCGCTGGAAGCGGCGGGCGTTGACCACGGCGATCAGCAGGAAGAGCAGGATGAAGCCGCCGAGCACTTCGCGTTCGGGTTCGGGCGAGCGCAGGTAGAAATAGGCGGTCGGCAGCAGCGTCGGCAGCGCCATGCACAGATAGGCCTTCCACATGCCGGTCAGCGAGAACAGGCCGACCGCGGCGACAGCGACCAGACAGAGCGGTACCACCATTTCATAGGGGTGCCCGGGTGGCGGCATCAGGAATACGCCGAGCGATCCCCAGGTCGAGCCGGCGGCGAGCACGCCGAGCATGAACAGCCACTTCCAGATCAGCGTCTCATTGATACCGGGCGACACGTGGCGCCAAGCGAGGATGAGGCCGTAGCGACCGGCGTTCACGACCACCATCGCCACCAGCCAGATGCTCAGCGCGCGCGGATCGACGATGTTGTGCAGCACGCCCCAGATCAGGCTGGCCAACACGATGGCCATCAGCAGCGTGAAGGGTGTCAGGCGATAGGCGAGCGCCACCAGTTCCGCCTCGACCTGGCGTTCCGTGCCTTCATTGCGCGGTGTGGTGCCGTGTGACAGAAGAGTGAAGGGCATGGCCGGCTCAGCTCGCGGGGCAGTCGGCCATGAGGCCCAAGGAAAAGGAGTATTTCCGGTTCACGACTGTGGGCACGGTTTCTTTAACCTGCCGGACGTGACGGGGCGCCCGGCTCACTGGCCGTAGCTCCCGAACTTGAGCAGCACGCGCGCCATTTCGGCGTCGTCGATCAGCCGTGGCGCGCTGATCTGCAATGCGCGCCAGTACTGTTCACACAGGGTTTCGAATTCGACCGCCAGCGCGACCGCCTGCGCGAGGTCGCGGCCGAATACCAGCATGCCGTGATTCGCCATCAGGCAGGCGCAGCGGCCGTCCAGCGCCTCGATCACTGCGTCGGACAGCGCCTGTTCGCCGAAGGTGGCGTAGCGCGCGCAGCACACGGTGGCGCCGCCGAAGCGCGCGATCATGTAATGGAAGGGCGGAATGTCCGCACCGATGCAGGCCAGCGCGGTGGCGAAGGGGGCATGCGTGTGCACGATGGCTCCGGCCTCGGGCCGCGCCCGATAGATGTCGCGATGGATGCGCCATTCCGAGGAGGGCTTGAGCCTGCCTGCGAAACCGCCGTACTGGTCGACCAGAACCATGTCGTCCGGCGTGCACGCATCCGGTTCGAGTCCGCTCGGTGTGATCAGGAATGCGGTGCCGCGGCGCGCACTGACATTGCCAGCCGCACCGCGGTTCAGTCCGCACGCTTCCAACCGGCGAGCCGCAGAATGCACGTCGGCGCCGCTGACCTCAGTCATCAGGGTGTGCCCCTGTATTGTGGAGTGCCGCCGATTATCCCCAACGCGCCACGGATTACAAGCATGTCCACGTTGAACGTTGACGAATCGTCAGCGGTTTCGCCCTGTCGTCGGCCGGAAAACCTCTCCACACAAGGGTTTCAGTTTTCTCGAAACAACATTAACTTCTGTGGATGAAGTCAGGCGGCAGCCTGTGCGGGTGTCTGTCCGGCGGCGCAGTCGATCGGCCCGCGCTCGGTCACGATGGCGGTGAGCAATGCCGCAGGCGTCACGTCGAAGGCCGGATTGGCGACGGCGCGGCTGGCGTCGAGCACCGTGACGCCGCCCTCGGCGCCGCGCACCACGCGCACCTCGCCGCCGCTGCGCTCCTCGATCGGTATCGCGTCGCCGTCGGCGCAGGCCAGGTCTATGGTCGACCACGGCGCGGCGACCCAGAAGGGCAGCGCGTGCGCGCGTGCCGCCAGCGCCTTCAGATAGCTGCCCACCTTGTTCGCGGTGTCGCCATTCGCCGCGATGCGGTCGGCGCCGATCACCACCGCGTCGACGCGGCCTTCGCGCATCAGCTGGCCGGCGGCGTTGTCGGCGATCACGGTGTGCGGCACGCCGGCGCGCGCCAGTTCCCAGGCGGTCAGCAGGCCCTGATTGCGCGGCCGCGTTTCCGACACCCAGACGTGGATGTCCAGCCCGGCCTGCCGTGCCAGATAGATGCCGGACAGCGCGGTACCCCAGCCGGTCGTGGCCAGCCAGCCGGCGTTGCAGTGGGTCATCAGGTTGATGCGGCCGGTCGCCGGCAGCGCGCGGATCAGCGCCAGCGTGTGTTCTCCGATGGTGCGGTTGGCGGCGCGGTCTTCGTCGCAGATCGCCAGCGCTTCGCGCCAGGCGGCATCGGCCCGCGCGGACGGTGTCACGGGCAGCACCGCGCGCGCGACCCGGTCCAGCGCCCAGGCCAGGTTCACCGCGGTCGGCCGGGTCGCGGCGAGCATGCGCTGCGCGGCGTCCAGCGCGGCGTCGTCGGCCGCCTCGCGCAGCGCCAGCGCCAGACCGAAGGCGCCGATGGCGCCGATCAGCGGCGCGCCGCGCACCTGCATCGAGGCGATCGCGTGAGCGGCCTGTGCGGCGGTGTCGATGCGCAGTTCGTGTTCGGCGAAGGGCAGGCGGGTTTGGTCGAGGATGTGGAGCACATCGTTGTCGATGCGCAGTGGACTGGGGGTGTCGGTCATGGAGCGGGGCGGGCGTACCGTATTGCGTCGGGGCCTGAAGCATAATCCGCCCTCCAAGCCAGAGCGATGTCTGCCATGCAGGATTACAGCGGCCGCGTGCCGTCCAAGCTGCCCGACGTGGGCACCACGATATTCACCGTCATTTCGCGTGAAGCCGCTGAACTGGGCGCGCTGAACCTGTCGCAGGGCTTTCCCGACTTCACTGCCGGGCCGGAACTGTTCGACGCGGTGGCGCGGCACATGCACGCCGGCCACAACCAGTATTCGCCGATGGCCGGCCAGCCGGCGCTGCGCGCAGCGGTGTCCGCCAAGATGGCCGCAGTGTATGGCGCGCAGTACGACCCGGAGACCGAAATCACCATCACCGCCGGCGCCACTCAGGCCGTCTACACCGCGATAACCGCGCTGGCCGGGCCGGGCGACGAGGTGATCATTTTCGAGCCGGCCTTCGACAGCTATCTGCCGGGCATCCGGTTGGCGGGTGCGACGCCGGTGTTCGTGCGGCTGGAGGCGCCGCACTTCCTGCCGGACTGGGACGCAGTCGCACGCGCGATCACGCCGCGCACCCGGCTCATCATCACCAACACGCCGCATAACCCGACCGGCGCCGCCTGGTCGCTCGACGACCAGCGCCGGCTCGCCGCGCTGTGCGACGACCGTGACATCCTGGTCATTTCGGACGAGGTGTACGAACACATCATGTTCGACGGCCGCGAACACGCCAGCGCCTGCCGCGTGCCGGAACTGGCGGCGCGCACGCTGCTGGTGTCCAGCTTCGGCAAGACCTTTCACGTGACCGGCTGGAAGGTGGGCTTCGTCTGTGCGCCGCCGTCGCTCACCGCCGAATTCCGCCGCGTGCACCAGTTCAACGTGTTCGCGGTGAACACGCCCTGCCAGCTCGGGCTGGCGGATTACATGGCGGATGCCTCGCGCTACCTCGACCTCGGCGCCTTCTACCAGAGGAAGCGCGACGACTTCCGTGCCCGCATGGCCGGTTCGCGTTTTGAACTGCTGGACTGTGCCGGCACCTATTTCCAGCTCGCCCGCTACGACGCGATCAGCGACGAGCCGGACGCCGTGTTCGTACGCCGGCTGATGCGCGAAGCCGGTGTCGCGACCATTCCGGTCTCGGCCTTCTACCACGACGGTTTCGACCCCAGGCTCATCCGTTTCTGCTTCGCCAAGAGCGAAGCGCTCATCGAGCAGGCGTGCGAGCGCCTGTGCGCTTACTGAAAGATTTCCATGGAAACGCGCGACTTCGAACTGAGGGGCGAATACGTCGCCCTGTGCGACTTGCTGAAGATCGCCGGCATCGTCACCAGCGGCGGCGAGGGCAAGGCCCGTGTCGACGCCGGTGGCGTGATGGTCGACGGCCAGCCGGAATCGCGCCGCACCGCCAAGATCCGCGCCGGGCAGGTGGTGGAGTGCGATGGCGTGCGGATCGCCGTTCGGTGAACGGCGGCTTCAAGATGCAAGATTCAAGGTGCAAGAGGCCGCGCTTCTACTTGCCGCTTGAGTCTTGCGTCTTGCGGCTCGCGCCGGCAACCCGGCTGGCAGCGGCCAAGCCGCTGCGCACGGCCGCTTCAAGCGTGGCCGGATAGTCGGCGACGAGGTAGTCGCCGGCGATGGCGATGCGGGTGTCGCGCGGCTGTTCGATCGCGGCGCGCCCCGGCGTGCAGCGGAAGGTGGCGCGGCGTTCGCTGATCGTGCGCACCCACAGCGGATCGGACAGCGCCGGGAACTGGCTGCGCAACGCGGCCAGCACCGCCCGCTCGGTCTCGTCGCGCGTGCCGCTGGCTGCGGATACGACACTGGCCAGCAGGCCGGGCGGACCGCCCAGCTGGCCGCGGTCAAATACCCAGTGCGGCTCGCCGTCGACGAAGCCGGTCATCGCTGCGGGCAGACGCGTGCGGGCGTCGAATGCGGCATAGACGGTCGTGATGGCTTCGTACTCCAGCGCCGCGACCTGTCGCGCGATGTCCTCCATGTCCGGCAGATCGCCGAGCAGCGTCGGCAGCTGATGCGGGCTGCAGGCGAACACGACGCGGTCGAATGTCGGCGCGCCGTCGGCGCAGTCGATGGCGAAGCCGTCGGTCTGCGCGCGCACGGTACGTACGCGCGTTCCGGTGCTCACCGATGCGCCGTGCGCGCGCAACCAGAACAGCGCAGGTTCCGGCAGCAGGCTGCCGAGGTCGGCGCGCGGCAGCAGCAGGTCGGCGGCGCCCGGCGGACCGAGCAGGCTGTCGGTCAGCACGCGCGCGAACACGCGGGCGCTGGACTGTTCGATCGAGGTATTCAGCGCGGCGACGCACAGCGGCGCCCAGAGGTGGGCGATCGTGCCCGGCGTCTGTGCGGTGCGGGTGAGCAGGGCGGCGACGCTCTCGTCGGCCGCCGGGGTACGGCGGATCGCGCGCATCAGCCGCAGCGCGGCCAGACGGTCGCGCCAGCTCATGCCGCGGGCGCGCAGGAAGGCAAGGGCGATGCTGGCGCGTCCGCTGCCGTGCGCGCGCAGCGAAAAGCCGTCGTCGAATTCGAGCGCCAGCGGCAGTCGCTGCAGCAGCGCGTCGGGGTCGGCGCCGACCGTGCGCATCAATGCCAGCGTTTCGCTGTAGGCGCCGATCAGGATGTGCTGACCGTTGTCCAGCGGCAGGCCGTCCATGTGCACGGTGCGGGCCCGACCGCCGACCTGGGGAGCGGCCTCGAACACGGTCGGGCGCAGGCCGTGGCGCACGCAGTCGACCGCGCAGGCCAGCCCGGCCCAGCCGCCACCGACGATGGCGACCGTGGCGCTCAACTTTTCAGCCAGGTTTTCCACGCCAGCCACAGCTTGCGCAGCGGCGTCAGCGCGATGCGCCGGTCGAGCACGCGGCAGCCGTCGCGCTCGATCTCGTCGAGCAGCGTGCGGTAGATCGCGGCCATCACCAGCCCCGGTCGCTGCGCCGCGCGGTCCTGCTTCGGCAGCGCGGCCATCGCCTGTTCGTAGTACTGGCGCGCGCGCGCGATCTGGAACTCCATCAGCTGGCGGAATTCGTCGCTGTAGCGCGCGTTCAGGATGTCGGCGGCGCGCACGTTGAAGCGCTGCAGTTCCTCGACCGGCAGGTAGATGCGGCCGCGTCGCGCGTCTTCGCCGACGTCGCGGATGATGTTGGTGAGCTGGAAGGCGATGCCGAGGTCGTGCGCATACTTCTGCGTATCGCGGTGCGTCGAGCCGAAGATCTGTGACGCGAGCAGGCCGACCACCGAGGCGACGCGGTAGCAGTAGAGCTGCAGACCCTTGAAGTCGAGATAGCGCGACTGGTCGAGGTCCATTTCCATGCCGTCGATGATCTCGAGCAGCTGTTCGCGCGGCAGGCCGTAGTCGCGGATGGCCGGCAGCAACGCGAGGCAGACGGGGTGCTCGGGCGTACCGTCGAAGCAGGCATCGATCTGCGCACGCCACCACGCCAGTTGGGTTCGTGCGATGCCAACGTCTTCGGTTTCGTCGACCACGTCATCGACCTCGCGGCAGAACGCGTACAGCGCGGTGATCGCGCGGCGGCGCGGCGGCGGCAGGAAAAGGAAGCTGTAGTAGAAGGACGAGCCGCTTTTGGCGGCACGGTCCTGACAGTATTCGTCGGGGGTCATCGGTAGGTGAGGGCCTTGAGGGCTATCAGCGGCCAGTCGGTCCGGCCCAGTTTCGGGCGGCGGCGGAAGACATCGTAATCGACCTGTTCGATCCGCTGCAAAATGCGCAGCCCGCCCTGCACGATCAGCCGCAGTTCCCAGCCCAGTCGGCCGGGCAGACGGCGTGCCAGCGGCATGCCGGAACGCATCAGCGTGCGGGCGTCATCGACCAGGTGTTTCATCATGGCGCGGAAGGCGTCGTCGCAGCGGGCTTCGCGCAGATGCGCCTCGGTCACGCCGAAGCGGGCCATCGTGTCGAGCGGAATGTAGATGCGACCGGGCGGCAGCCCGTCGGCGTTCTTGCGGATGTCGATGGCGATGTCCTGCCAGTGGTTGATGAGCTGCAGCGCGCTGCAGATCGCATCGGACTGCGCGAGGCTCTGCGCGTCGTCGACCTTGTACAGACACAGCAGCAGGCGTCCGATCGGGTCGGCCGAGCGGCGGCAGTAGTCGCGCAGTTCAGCGTCGTCGGCGTAGCGGGTTTTCACCACATCCTGCGCGAAGGCGTCGAGCAGGTCGTGGAACAGCGGCAGCGGCAGCGACCAGGCGCTGACGGCGCGCGCCAGCCGGGCGTGTATCGGATCGTCCGGCATGCCGCCGTGTTCGATGATGCGCAGCTGCGCGCGGCACAGTTCGAGTGCCGCGAGCCGCGCCTCCGGTGCCGCGTCGCCCTCGTCGGCGATGTCGTCCGCATTGCGGGCGAACCAGTAGATGGCCGCTACCGGCTCGCGCAGTGCGGGCGGCATCAGGCGGGAGGCGACCGGGAAGTTTTCGTAGTGTTCGACCGACATGGGGCGCCGAGTATACCGGGGGCGGGTGTACAATCCGCGCCGCGTGCCCAGGTGGCGAAATTGGTAGACGCACTGGATTTAGGTTCCAGCGCCGTAAGGCGTGGAGGTTCGAGTCCTCTCCTGGGCACCAGCCCGCGCTTGTTCAGCCGGGTTTTCTCGCCACCATTCCCACGAGTGCCGACTGTCCGCGATGGGCCAGACCTTCGTCGAGCACGTCCTCGTATTCGTCCAGCCGCTCGATGTCGAAGTCGCCGAAGGCTTCGCGCAGCAGCGCGACGGTGTACAGGTTTTCGACCGCGGATGGCCCGCCGGTGCGGTAGTCGAGCTGTTTCGGCGTATAGCCCTGCAGCACGATGCGACCGCCCGGACGCAGCGTGCGCTTCAGGTTCTCGAACAGCCGGGCGCGCTCGTCGGGTGCCGCGAACTGGATGAAGATGGCCACCACCAGGTCGAAGGCTTCGTCCGGATAGGTCCAGCTCAACGCGTCGGCCAGCGCGAAATCGACGCGTACGCCGCGCGCGGCAGCCAATGCTTCGGCCTTGTCGAGCGCCACCGGCGACAGTTCGGTCGCCGTCACGTCCAGCCCCTGTTCGGCCAGCCAGACCGCGTTGCGGCCTTCGCCATCCGCCACGCTCACCGCGCGCTGTCCTGCACGGAGCACGCAGGCCTGTGCCGCGAGGAAGCGGTTCGGCGCGGTGCCGAAAAGGTAGGCCTCGCCGACGGCGCGGTATTTGTCGGACCAGAAGTCCTGCGCGTCGGCGTGGCTCATCAGTCCTGGATGTGGCCCATGCGCTGGGCCTTGGTCGCGAGGTAGCGATGATTCATCGGGTTGGCTCCGGCGTGCAGCGGAATGCGCTCGACCACCTCGACGCCTTCGTTCTCCAGCGCCCGCACCTTCAGCGGATTGTTGGTGAGCAGTCGTGCCTGACGGATACCGAGGCTGCGCACGATGTGCGCAGCGTAGCGGTAGTCGCGGGCGTCGTCCTCGAAACCCAGCATGCGGTTGGCGTCCACGGTGTCGGCGCCGCTGTCCTGCAGCGCGTAGGCGCGAATCTTGTTGATCAGGCCGATGCCGCGCCCTTCCTGCCGCAGGTAGACCAGCGCGCCGCGGCCTTCGGCAGCGATTGCGCGCAGCGACGCTTCGAGCTGCGGGCCGCAGTCGCAGCGCAGGCTGAACAGCGTGTCGCCGGTCAGGCACTCGGAGTGCAGGCGCAGCATGACCGGGGCGCCGTCGCTGAAGTCGCCCAGCGTCAGCGCAACGTGTTCCAGCCCGGTCTTCGGGTCGGCATAGCCGTGCAGCGTGAAATCGGCCCAGCGGGTCGGCAGGCGGCACACGATGTCCGACGGAGCGGTCGCGTGCGCGGTGGCGTCGGCCGGGTGGCGCCCGGCGGTGTCGCCTTCCGGCAGATGGCCGATGGCGCGGTACTTCTTTTCACTGGGTTGCGTGCTCATGTGCTGCTTTGTGTTGGGGCCGGAGGGACGTGCAGGGGCAGGCCAGGGGGCTTGAAGGCCAAGGGGCGTAAGTATGGCCCATGTTGCCCTCGGGGCGGCACGGTCAGCTTAACCAGCGGGCGATCAGTGGCACGACAATCGCAGTGACGACACCATTCAATCCCATTGCAAGCGCCGAGAAGGCGCCGGCCGTCTCACCGAGCTGAAAGGCGCGCGCGGTACCGATGCCGTGCGCGCTCATGCCGATGGCGAAGCCGGTGACGGCCGGGTCACGGGTGCCGGTGGCTTTCAGCAGGGCCGGGCCGATCACCGCGCCGACGATGCCGGTCAGGATGACCAGGATGGCGGTCAGCGAGGGCAGGCCGCCTATCTTTTCCGAAATGCCCATGGCGATCGGCGTGGTGACCGATTTCGGTGCCAGCGACAGCAGGGTGCGCGGTTCGGCACCGAGCGCGCGGGCGATCCACCACACCGACAGCACCGACGCCACCGATCCGGCCAGCAGCGCCAGCATGGACGGGCCGAACAGCTGCTTCAGCCGCGGCAGCTGCGCGTACAGCGGCACCGCCAGCGCCACCGTTGCCGGACCGAGCAGAAAGTGCACGAACTGGGCGCCGTCGAAATAGACGCCGTAGGGCGTACCGGTCAGCGTGAGCAGGGCGACGATGAGCGCGACGGCGAGGGCGACCGGATTGGCCAGCGGGTGCGACCCCAGCTTCAGATAGAGCGCGTGTGCCGCCTGATAGGCCAGCAAGGTCAAGGTGAGGCCGAGCAGCGGGCTCGCCGACAGATAGACCCACAGCTCGCGGATTTCACCGCTCATCGCCCGCGCGCTCCGAGGCGCAGTACGGCGGCGGTGACCAGCAGCGTGAAGGCACAGCTCAGCACGACCGCGGCCAGCGTCGGCAGCCATTCACGGGCGAGCAGGCTGGCATGCACCATGATGCCGGCGCCGGCCGGTACGAACAGCAGCGACAGGTGCTGCAGCAACGTGTTGGCCGTCTCGCGCAGCGGCGCCGGCGTGTCGCCGCGGATCATCAGGGCGGCGAACAGCAGCGCCATGCCGACCACCGGACCGGGCACCGGCAGGACCAGCCACTGGACCAGCACTTCCCCGATCAGCTGCAGCACCAGCAGCAGGGTGAGCGACGCGAGCATGAAGACCTCCGGCGGCGGGACATGACCGGATTCTACGGCGTCCGCAGATGTGCGAAGGCCCCGGTCCTTGCGGTACCGGGGCCTGTGCTGAGGGGCCTGGATCGCCGGATCAGCGATAGCCGGCGCGGTCGAACACCTTCTGCGCCTGCGCCGTCGTGCGCGCCAGTTCGCCCACGTTAAGCGTGTCGGCCTTGAAGTTGCCGAGCGACTTCAGTTCGGGGTTCGCTACCACCGCTGACTTCACCACCGGCCACTCGTTGTTGCCGTTGGCGAAATAGGCCTGGGCTTCGTCCGAGGCGAGGTATTCCAGGAACTTGACCGCGGCGTCCTTGTTCGGTGCCGTCTTCAGCATGCCGCCACCGGAAATGTTGATGTGGGTACCGAAGCTGGACTGGTTGGGCCACACGACGCCGACCTTTTCCATCATCGAGCGGTCTTCCGCCTTGCCCGAGCGCAGCAGACGCACCAGATAGTAGGTGTTCGACACGGCGACATCGCATTCCCCGGCGGCCACCGCCTTGATCTGGTCGGTGTCGCCGCCCTTCGGTGCGCGGGCGAAGTTGGCGACCACGCCGCGTGCCCACTCTTCGGTCTTCGCCTCGCCCCAGTGCTGGATCAGCGCAGCACCCAGCGACACGTTGTACGGGTGGGCGCCGGAGCGCGAACAGAGCTTGCCCTTCAGCGCCGGCTTGGCGAGATCCTCGTAATTGGCGACGTCGGCCGGTTTCAGCTTCATCTTGTTGTAGATGATGACGCGGGCGCGGGTCGAGAACGCGAACCAGTTGTTCTCCGGGTCACGCAGGTGGGCCGGGATGCGCTCTTCGAGCACCGCCGACTTGACCGGCGCGAACAGGCCGAGCGCGTCGGCCTGGGCCAGGCGCGAGGCGTCGACCGTGATGAACACGTCGGCCGGGCTGTTGGCGCCTTCGTTGCGGATGCGCTCGACCAGTTCGTCTTCCTTGCCTTCGATGCGGTTGATCTTGATGCCGGTCTGGCGTGTGAAATTCGAGTACAGCGCTTCGTCCGTCTGGTAGTGACGGGCGGAATAGAGGTTCAGCACCTTTTCCTGCGCAAGCGCCGGGGTCAGCGCGAAGGCGGCGGTCAGCGCCGTTGCGAGGCGGATGATTCGGGATTTCATGATCGCTCCAGGGGATACGGTCGAAAGATTTGCGCGCGAATCAATGTTTCGCGACGCGGCCGGAAATTAGCAGAAGCATTTTGCAATTGCAAAGCATTCGCAATTGCGATACTGTGAATGCGAATCGTTCTCAAAAGGATGTTCGCATGGACGCTGTTCTGGTCGGGGCCGATCGCCTCGGCAACATTCCCGAGGTGCTGGCCGAGTTCGGCCTGAAGATCCGTCATCACATCACCGGTCGCGATCCCAAGCACCAGCGGCAGGCGCAGCGCCTGCCCGGCGGCACCGACGTGGTGATCCTGTTCACCGACTTTCTCGGTCACAACGTGATGAAGGCCTACCGTGACGCGGCACGCGACAGCGGCGTGCCGGTGGTGGCCTGCCGACGTTCGGTGTGTGCGTTGAAGACGGCGCTGGAGGGATGTGGCGCGGTCAAGTGTGCGGCGTGTCCGCGCGCGAAGTGAGGCGGCCCCGAAGGAATCAGCGCAGCGAAAGGCTGCTGCCCTGATCGACGTCGATCCGGCGGGCGCCGTTGAAGCGCTTGGCCCAGTAGCGGCCGGTCATGTCGTCGACCCGCACGCTGCCGCCGCGCGAATTGGCGTGCATGAACTTGTTGTCGCCAAGATAGATGCCAACGTGCGAGAACGAGCGGCGCAGCGTGTTAAAGAACACGAGATCGCCCGGCTGCAGTTCGTCCTTCGGAATCGTTTCGCCGACGCGCGCCATTTCGACCGCGGTACGCGGCAGCAGTACGCCCAGCGCGTCGGAGAACACGTGCCGTACGAAACCACTGCAATCGAAGCCGCTCTGCGGCGTGTTGCCACCGAAGCGATAGCGGATGCCGAGCAGCGACAGGCCGTTGTCGATCAGATCTGTTACCGCATCGGTCGCGGCGTTCGCTTGCTCGATCACGCGCTCGCCGGAGAACGGCCCGTAGAGCGTCGTGAATACACCGTTGTCCGATGCCGCAGCAGGCTCGGCCCGAGCGGTGGGGGAGACGAGAAGCGCGCAGGCAGAGACGGCGCACAACCATACCCGGAGAAGGGATATTCGGAGCATGGGGCCGGAATATACCGACGCGACCCCCATCTGCCAAGTTTTCCGACACCGCCAACATGTTGCGCGACAGCGTGCCGGCTTCCCCTACAATCACAGGCCCGACCGTCCCAGCCAACGCGCGGCCCATGAGTGATTCCCTGCCCAGCGATGATGTGATGCACGCCAAGGTGCTCGTCGTAGACGATTCGCGCATGGTGCGCGCGTCCATCATCAAACGCATCCGCGACCGCTTCGAGTGCCGCGAGGAAGCCGATGGAGAAGCCGGCTGGGCGACGCTGCTGGTCGATGACTCGATCCAGGTCGTACTGTCCGATCTGAGCATGCCGCACCTCGACGGCTACGGCCTGCTCGAACGCATCCGCGCCTCGCACATCCAGCGCATCGCCGACATTCCGGTGATCATGATTTCGGGCGACGAGGACGACGCCGCGCGCGAGCGTGCGCGGGCGCTCGGCGCTACCGACTTCATCACCAAGGGCATCGGTACGGTCGAACTGCTGTCGCGCATCGAATCGGCCAGCCGGCTCAGCAGGACGTCGCGCGAACTGGCCGACAGCCGCGAGGCGCTGGCCGCGGCCTCGCCGATCGACCCGGATTCGGGCATGGCGACGCCACAGTACATGGAAATCCACGGCGCACAGCTGATGTCGGCGGCCGCGCGCTACGACGGCCAGGTCAGCGTGCTGATTGTCGGTATCGACAACTTCGCCGAGATCACACGCAACTTCGGTCGCCACGTGACCGACCTCATCATGCGCAAGCTGGCCAAGGTGCTGGCCACCAAGGTGCGCAAGGAAGACACCTTCTCGCAGATCGGCGACGGCCAGTTCGCCATCATCACGCCGGACATCAGCCTGCAGAGTGCGGAACAGTTCGCCAACCGGATGCGCAGCGTGATCGGTGCGACGGCCATGCAGTATCGCGGCCAGACGCTGCGCATCAGCCTGAACATCGGCGTCGCCAACAGCGTTGCGGATCAGGCCCAGTCGGTATCGCAGATGCTGGGCCTGGCAGTCGCGCGCGCCGATCTGGCGCACCGCGAGGGGGGCAATGCGGTGCGTAGCACCGGTGGCGAGCCGCAGAAGTTCGCGTGGACCGCCGGCATCGTCAGCATCGAGCGTGCGCTGCTGCTGATCAAGTCGGGCGCACAGGCCGAAATCGAGCCGCAACTGCCGGCGCTGATCTACCGCTTGCTGCCGCTGCTCGAATTGATCGGAGTCAAGTACGACTGCAAGATTCCGCTCGAATGCTTGCGTGAGCACGCAGCCGAAGCCGATACTTCGCTCCTCGGCAAGCAGCAGCCAGGCTAGTTCGGCAGGCAGAACGACAATAACAGGATCAATCAGGTCAATTCACAGTGGTGCGGGGTTGGAGGAGTTGAATGTCAGCAAGCCAGGAGTTTCGTGCCCGCTCTATCGCCAAACGCGATGAGTTCTGGGCAGAGCAGGCCGGTCTGATCGACTGGCAGGCGCCGCCGCAGCAGATCTGCGATTATTCCCGTCCGCCCTTTGCGAAGTGGTTCGTCGGCGGCACGACCAATCTCTGTCACAACGCGGTCGATCGTCACGCGGCGCAGCGTCCGGACGCGCCGGCGCTGATTTTCGTGTCGACCGAAACCGACACCGAGAAAACCTACACCTTCGCCGAACTGCAGCGCGAGGTCGAGCGCACCGCCGCCATCCTGCAGTCGCTTGGCGTCGGCCGCGGCGACCGCGTGCTGATCTACATGCCGATGATCGCGGAAGCCGCGTTCGCGATGCTGGCGTGCGCGCGCATCGGCGCCATCCACTCGGTGGTGTTCGGCGGCTTCGCCTCCGGTTCGCTGGCGACGCGCATCGACGATGCGCGCCCCAAGGTGATCGTGTCGGCCGAGGCCGGCATGCGCGGCGGCCGGGTCGTCCCTTACAAGCATCTGCTGGACGAAGCCAGTTCGCTGGCCGAGCATCCGCCCGAGAAGGTGCTGATGATCGATCGCGGGCTGGAGAAGGATTTCCCGCGGACCGAAGGCCGCGACGTCGACTATGCGACGCTGCGCGCACAGTACATGGATGCCCGCGTGCCCTGCGTCTGGCTGGAATCGAGCGAGCCGTCCTACATCCTCTACACCTCGGGCACGACCGGCAAGCCCAAGGGCGTGCAGCGCGATACCGGCGGTTACGCGGTGGCGCTGGCCGCGTCGATGAAGCACATCTACTGCGGAAACCCGGGCGAAACGATGTTCACGACATCGGACATCGGCTGGGTGGTCGGTCACTCCTACATCATCTACGGTCCACTGATCGCCGGCATGGCGACACTGATGTACGAAGGCACACCGCTGCGCCCCGATCCCGGCATCTGGTGGAGCCTGGTCGAGAAGTACAGGGTGTCGGTCATGTTCTCGGCACCGACTGCCGCACGCGTGCTGAAGAAGCAGGACCCCGCCTACCTGAAGAAGTACGACCTGTCGTCGCTGCGTCATATCTTCCTGGCTGGCGAACCGCTGGACGAGCCGACGCACGAATGGCTGATGACGGCGCTCGACAAACCGGTCATCGACAACTACTGGCAGACGGAAACCGGCTGGCCCATCCTGTGCGAACTGCCGGGTGTCGAGAAGACGCCGATCCAGCTCGGCTCTCCGGGGGCTCCGGTGTATGGCTACGACCTGCGCATCTTCCGCGAGGACGGCAGCGAATGCGGTCCGAACGAGAAGGGCATCGTCGGCATCGTTCCGCCGCTGCCGCCCGGCTGCCTGACCACCGTCTGGGGTGACGACGAACGCTTCGTCCGCACCTATTTCTCGCTGTTCAAGTCGCCGCTGGTGTATTCCTCCTTCGACTGGGGCATCCGTGACGAGGCCGGCTATCACAAGATCCTCGGCCGTACCGACGACGTGATCAATGTGGCCGGGCACCGCCTGGGGACGCGCGAGATCGAGGAGGCCATCCAGGCGCATTCGGCCATCGCCGAGGTCGCCGTGGTCGGTGTGGCCGATCAGCTGAAGGGCCAGTTGCCGCTCGCCTTTGCGGTGGTGAAGGACCCGGCCCGGACTGCGACTGCCGAGGAACGGGCCAAGCTGGAGAAGGAAGTGATGCAGACCGTGGACGGCCTGCTCGGCGCGATCGCGCGTCCGGGCCGGGTCATGTTCGTAAACGGCTTGCCCAAGACCCGCTCCGGCAAGATGCTGCGTCGCTCGATTCAGGCCATTGCGGAAGGTCGTGATCCGGGTGACCTGACGACGCTGGACGATCCGACCACTCTGGATCAGGTGCGTCAGGCGCTGGCCTGATTCCGCCTGCGCGCGAAAAAAAGGGCACCTGCGGGTGCCCTTTTTCTTTGCCTCCTCTCCGTTGTCAGGCTGCGACGATGGTGTGGCGGCCGCTCCACTGCTCTCCGGCGGCCAGTGTCCGCGTACGCTCGGCGATGGCTGGCTCGATGCAGATCATGCGGCGGAAATCGAGGTCGGGCATGTCGTTCAGCGCCCGGCACTTGTGTTCCCACGGATTCCACACGACCAGGTCCGGAAAGCCGTCGCTCTGGAAGCCGAGGGCGCGGGCGCCGTCGTGCAGCACGACCGTGTCCGGTGCCCGTCGGTACAGGCGGTCGACCTCGTCCTCGACGATCAGCGCGTCCAGCCTGTCGTCCTTGGCCTTGTCGCCGTCCGTCGCATCGAGATAGGAGGTGTTGCGCAGGCCTTCGAGGCGGCAGTTCTCGACTTCGGCGACGCGCAGATAGCTGTGCAGCGCGGCGGCGAAGTCGAAGGCGTCACTGCCGGTGTTGTCGACCGACAGTTCGAGGTCGAGCCGGTTGCCGCCGATCACCACGGTCAGTTCCAGCGCAAAGGCGTGCGGCCAGAGCGTCCGGGTCGCGTCATCGTCGGTCAGGCGCAGCGTGGCGATGGCGAAATCCTTCGATACGCGGGTCTGGTCGACCTGCCAGACGAGGGTGCGCGCGAAACCGTGTCGCGGGCCGCTGCCGCGCTCGGCGAACTGCGGGAAGACGACCGGAATGCCGCCGCGCAGTGCGCTCCGGCCGTCGAAGCGCGCCTGCGGCGACAGATACAGCCTTTCCTTGCCTCCCGCCGGCACCCAGGACAGCACCTGCGCACCGAACAGGCTGACCACGCAGGTGGCGCCGTCGGGTGCGCGCAGTTCGAGCGCGGGCTGACCGTGAAAGTCTATGGTGTTAACAGATGCGTCGGTCGAGGTCATTGCGGCGGGCGACAGGAAAAGAGGGCGCACATGGTAGCGCCTGCGGCGCTTCAGTCGTCCAGTCCGGCGCGTACGCAGGCCACGTAGGCGGCGCCGTCCGGCGGCTGGCGGTCACGCTGCGCACGCCAGATCGTTTCGCCGAGGCAGTCCAGCACGCGATGCAGCGCCTCGTGTTCGTCGCCCAGTCGTGCGCGCTGTGCTTCGAAGGCGGCACGTATACCGGGCGGCTGATCGATCGCCAGCTGTTCCTCGATCGCCAGGTGCAGCGACAGGTGCAGGAAAGGGTTGGTTTCGCCCAGCTCCGGCGGGTACTCACGGGTCAGTGCGCGTTCGCCCTGATCGAGCAGCGCGTGGTACTCCGGGTGACGACCCATCAGGGTCAGAGCCAGCGTCTCCATCTGCGTCAGCGGCTGCGTGCCGCCGCGCTTGGCCCAGGTGTCGATGAAGAACTGGCGGGCCTGGTCGCGGGAGGGGTTGAACATGGCGCGAAAAGCAGTCGGATACGGGCAGCTATTGCACCACAGCCAGCGATTTGGCGCCGGATTAGTACATTTGCATTATTTGTCGGGCTGATCATCCCGTGTAGCGTCACTGCTTCCGGTGGCGCGTCGGCATGGGGTCGTCGCGAAACAGGCTGAAGGAGGCTGGCATGGCCCGAGTACGCTCATCAGTATTCTTTCCACATGCGTCCGAGGGGGTGCGACAGCGCGAGTTCCGCTTGCTGGTCGTGCAGCGCACCGTGCGCGGGCGCTTCAGCCCGCTGATCCCGTACTGGGCAAGGCTGCCTGGCTGGCAGGTTCGTTCGGCCGCAGGCGTCACGTCGATGCGCTTGCCGGCGGCGGTGATGCGTCCGCACGCGGTGCTGGTGGATACCGATCCGGGCACGGCGGCACGGGTGCTGCGTGATTTTCCGGAGGCGCATCAGGTTCTTCACGTCGATGAACGGACCGATCCGGCCGACGCAGCAGGCTTCGACGCGGTGGTCTGCTCGAGCTGGTGGCAGCGTGATCGTCATCCGGAGGTGCTGCGCTCGCGCATCGACGTCATTCACGAGGGCATCGCCAGCGCCCAGCCTGACGCCGCCGGCCGTGTGCTCAGCCGGGACGGTCGTCCGTTGTGCCGCGGCGAGCCCGTGCTCAGCGTGCTGATGGAGGACTGGTCCGACCCGGATGACGCGCAGAAGCTCGCCCGCGTGCTCGCGCGGGTGCTGCGTGCCCAGGCCGGATATCGCGTGCTGGTGATCGGTCGGCCGTTGCCGTCGGTCAGCGGCTGCACGGCCGACTTGGCCCGCATCGACCTCGTCGACGATCCGGGCGAGGCGCGCCGCGGTGCACTGCTGGCAGTCTCCCGTGCGCACCTGCATCCCGGCCGCACCTCGCAGTCGGCACTCGAGGCGATGGCAAGCGCTTGTGCCGTGGTCGCGCCCGGACATGCGCCGGCGCGCGAGGTACTGCGGGATGGCGTCAGTGGGTGCCTGGTGGATGCTGCAGGCGCCGATGCGCTGGCGGACGCGGCGATCGGACTGCTCGATGACGCGGCAAGGGCCGAGCGCTACGGGCGTGAAGCGCGCGCCGACGTCGCCCGCGACTACGACGTAGCGACTGCGGCACTGCGCTATGCCCGCCTGCTGCACGGACCGCTGGACGACGAGGAGATCCTGCCGTGGCCAGCCTTGCCGTGCCGCGAGGGCGGCACGGCCTATTCGTTTCGTCAGTAGGCGTTCTCGTCCACCTGTACCGCCTGCAGCACGATGGCGGCGATTTCCTCGATCGACTTGTGCGTCGAGTCGAGCCAGCGTATGCCTTCCATGCGCATCAGTTTCTGCGCCGCGTCGACCTCGAAGCGGCAGTTCTCGATAGAAGCGTAGTGGCTGCCGCGCCGGCGTTCCTCGCGGATCTGCGCCAGCCGCTCCGGCGAGATGGTCAGGCCGAACAGCTTGGCGCGGTACTTCACCAGTTCGGTCGGCAGCTTCGCGCGCTCGAAATCCTCCGGAATCAACGGGTAGTTCGCCACCTTCACGCCGAACTGCATCGCCATGTAGAGACTGGTCGGCGTCTTGCCCGAGCGGGATACGCCGACCAGGATGACGTCGGCCTGCGCCAGTTCCTTGTGCGACATCCCGTCGTCGTGTGCCAGCGAGAAATTGATCGCTTCGATGCGACGTTGATAGTCGGCGCTTTCTTCCATGCCTTTCTGGCGACCGACATTGTGGTTCGCCGCCTGGCCCAGTTCCTCCTCCAGCGGGCCGACGAAGTGCTCGAACATGTCGAGGAAGAGGGCATCGGCCTGACGCACGGTGCGCGCTACCTCGGCATTGACGATGGAGGTGACGACGATGGGCCGCTCGCCGTCGCGCAACCTGGCCTCGGTCATCCGCTCCACGCAATCGAGCGCGTTATCGACCGAATCGACGAAGGGAACGCGGGTTTGCCGGAATTTCATGCCCTCGAACTGGGAGAGCAGGCTGCGGCCGAGGGTTTCTGCAGTGATACCGGTACTGTCGGAGATGAAGAAGACGGTTCTCATGGCCATTTACTCAGTAATCGGAACGTAAACATCACGTTGGACGGAAAAATTTCCGCAGCGCAACACCGACTTTAACTAGAATGCCGGCTTCCCGCGCACCTACCCGGTGCGACAGGAAAGTACACGGTCGCCGCAACAAGCGATCGCCCCATGTTCAAGAGAGGATACCCATGTCTCGCTACGTCATCCCGTTCGAACAGCTGCGCATGACCGACGTCGAAAGCGTCGGTGGCAAGAATGCGTCGCTGGGCGAAATGATCAGCCAGCTCCCCAAGTCCGTGCGCGTACCCGGAGGTTTTGCCACCACGGCCGAAGCCTTCCGTGAGTTTCTGGCGCAGGACGGCCTGGCCGATCGCATCCACGCCGCCCTCGAGGCGCTGGATGTCGATGACGTCAATGCGCTGGCCCGTACCGGCGCGCAGATCCGTCAGTGGATGATGGATACCCCGTTCCCGGCCCAGCTCGAAGCCGACATCCGCAGCTTCTACGCGCAGCTCGACGCCGCCGGCAACGGCTCGTTCGCGGTGCGCAGTTCGGCCACCGCCGAGGATCTGCCGGACGCCTCCTTCGCCGGCCAGCAGGAAACCTTCCTGAATATTTCCGGCATCGACAACGTGCTGCACGCGATCCGCGAGGTGTTCGCGTCGCTCTATAACGACCGCGCGATCAGCTACCGCGCCCACAAGGGCTTCATGCACGCGGGTGTCGCGCTGTCGGCCGGCGTACAGCGCATGGTGCGCTCAGACAAGGGCGCCGCCGGCGTCATGTTCACGCTGGATACCGAATCCGGTTTCCGCGACGTCGTGTTCATCACCTCCAGCTACGGCCTGGGCGAGACGGTGGTGCAGGGCGCGGTCAATCCGGACGAGTTCTACGTTCACAAGCCCATGCTGGCCCAGGGTCGCCCGGCGGTGATCCGCCGTACCCTCGGCAGCAAGATGATCAAGATGGAGTTCGCTGCCACCGCCGCGGCCGGTCGCAGCGTGCAGACGGTCGATGTCAGCGACGTCGACCGCCAGCGCTTTTCGCTGACGGACGAGCAAGTGCTCGAACTGGCGCGCTACGCGATGACCATCGAAGCGCATTACGAGCGCCCGATGGACATCGAATGGGGTCTGGACGGCGTCGATGGCCAGCTCTACATCCTGCAGGCCCGCCCGGAAACCGTGAAGTCGCACGAATCCGGCATGTCGCAGCAGAAGTTCCGTCTGAAGCAGTACGGCAAGGTGCTGGCCAGCGGCCGGGCGATCGGCCAGAAGATCGGCGCCGGCCCGGTGCGCATCGTCGAGAGCGCAGCCGAAATGGACAAGGTGCAGGCCGGTGACGTGCTCGTCACCGACATGACCGACCCGAACTGGGAACCGGTCATGAAGAAGGCGGCGGCCATCGTCACCAACCGTGGCGGCCGTACCTGCCACGCGGCCATCATCGCACGCGAACTGGGCATTCCGGCCATCGTCGGCTGCGGCGACGCAACCGAAACGCTGACCGAAGGCGAGGAAGTCACCGCCAGCTGCGCCGAGGGCGATACCGGCAACATCTATCGCGGTCGCCTGGACTTCGAAGTGGTCACCTCCGACCTGTCGAATCTGCCCGACCTCGACTTGAAGGTGATGATGAACGTCGGCAACCCGGAACTGGCCTTCGATTTCTGCCAGCTGCCGAACGCCGGCGTCGGTCTGGCCCGTCTCGAGTTCGTCATCAACAACACGATCGGCATCCACCCGAAGGCGATTCTCGAAATCGACCAGGCGCCGGCCCGCCTGCGCGAGGAAATCCGCCGCCGCGCCCGCGGTTACGCGAATCCGGAAGCCTTCTTCGTGGACAAACTGGTCGAAGGCGTGGCCACCATCGCCGCCGCCTTCTGGCCGAAGCCGGTCATCGTGCGCCTGTCGGACTTCAAGTCGAACGAGTACAAGAAGCTGCTCGGCGGCGACATCTACGAGCCGGACGAAGAGAACCCGATGCTGGGCTTCCGCGGTGCGTCGCGCTACATCGCGCACAGCTTCCGGGACTGCTTCGAGCTCGAGTGTCGCGCGATGCGTCGCGTGCGCGACGAGCTGGGTCTGACCAACGTCGAACTGATGGTGCCCTTCGTGCGCAACGTCGGCGAGGCGGCCGAAGTGGTGAAGCTGCTCGGCGAGCACGGCCTGAAGCGCGGCGAGAACGGCCTGCGCCTGATCATGATGTGCGAAATCCCGTCCAACGCACTGCTGGCAGAACAGTTCCTCGAGCACTTCGACGGCTTCTCGATCGGTTCGAACGACCTGACCCAGCTCACGCTGGGCCTGGACCGCGATTCCGGCCTGGTGGCTGGCGCTTTCGACGAGCGCGACCCGGCGGTCAAGATGCTGCTGTCGATGGCGATCCGTACCGCCAACCGTCTGGGCAAGTATGTCGGCATCTGCGGTCAGGGCCCGTCCGACCATGCCGACTTCGCGCTGTGGCTGATGGACGAGGGCATCCAGAGCGTGTCGCTGAACCCGGACACGGTGGTCGATACCTGGCTGAAGTTCGCTGCGCACGCCAAGGAAAAGTAATCGGCGCTGCAGCAGGAAGCCCCGCTTCGGCGGGGCTTTTTTTCGCCCGCACCGTTTGCCGGACGAGAGCTGGGGACGAAAAAAAGCGCACCGTGAGGTGCGCTTTCTTTCAGTGCGAATCGCCTTGCGGCGATCTCAAACCGTCTGAAGAATCAGAGCGGCTTGATTTCGGAGGCCTGCAGACCCTTCGGGCCGCGGGTCACTTCGAACGACACCTTCTGGTTTTCCTGCAGCGACTTGAAGCCGTTGCCCTGGATCGCGGAGAAGTGCGCGAACAGATCTTCACCGCCGTCGTCCGGGGAGATGAAACCGAAACCCTTGGCGTCATTGAACCACTTGACAGTACCAGTTGCCATTTTTGAATTCCTTTGAATACGTAGTTTTGAACAAGTCATCGCGACACGCGAGGACCGTAGCGCAGGGAAACCTCAAGGGGAATATGGCAAGCGGAGTACTGACTTGAAAATCGAGAACCGACGCACAACACGTTCATGCTTGAAATCACCTACAGACGTGCTTATACGGGAATAGCGCGCACGACGCAAACGGTATTTTCATCGATGCGTTCTTCCTGCGTGAACAGTCATGGCCGGCAGCGCTTCAGTGCGGGCAAAAGACTGACGTTATTCAGCGTGAAGTGAATGCATGATGTGCACTGACGTAGAACGGAAACGGGGGGCAACTTGATACCTGCGGCGGTGCTCAAAGCCGTTCGAATGCACGCGCGGTGCGCCGATGTGCTGTTCGGCGGCCTGCGTACCGTGCTGTGCATGCTCGGTATCGCGCTGCTGCCCGGCTGTACTGACGACGCGCCAGTGGCGCAGCGTCCGGCCTACTCGCGGGCCGATGCGGTGCCGCGGTTGCGGCATCTGAGTTTCGGCGTGCACCCGCTGCACAATCCGGGGCGTCTGATGGCGCTCTACGGCCCCATTGTCGAGGCGCTCAACGCATCGACACCCGATGTCACGATCCGTCTGGAGGCCTCGCGTGACTATGCGGATTACGAACGCAAGCTGCGCGAACGGACGCTGGATCTGGCACTGCCCAACCCCTACCAGACTGTCGCGGTTGCGGCGCCGGCCTACCGCGTCTTTGGCAAGGTGTCCGGCGACGAGGATTTCCATGGGCTGATACTGCGGCGCCGCGACAGTCCGATCAGGCAGCCGCTCGACCTGCGTGGGGCGACCTTCAGCTGTCCGTCGCGCACCGCCGTGGCGGCCTGCATGCTGCCGCTGCTGCATTTGCGCGAGGCAGGCCTCGACGTCGCGCGCGAACTCGACGTCAGGGAAGTCGGTTCGCAGGAATCCAGCATCCTCAACGTGGCGCGCGGTCTGGTTGACGCAGGCGCCACATGGCCACCGCCCTGGCGTGCGTTCCAGAAGGACTACCCGGCGCTCGCTGCCCAGCTCGAAGTGGCCTGGGTCACCGACAGCCTTCCGAACAACAGCTTGATGGCTCGAGCGGATCTCGAGCCGGAACTGGTCGAACGTATCGCGCAGTTCCTGTTCGGTCTGTCGGCGTCGGAGGAGGGGCGGCGACTGCTGGTCAATGCCGAAATAGCTGGCTTCGAGCCGGCGACCGACGCGCGCTACGCGCCCGTGCAGGTCATGCTCGCCCGCTACTCGGAAATGATAGGGCCGATCGGACCATGACGCGCGCTGCCTCTCTTGCCGCCCGGCTGCGCTCTCTGCTCACTGCGTCGCTGACGCGCAGGCTGGTGCTGTCGATCGCCGTGCTGCATGCGGTCCTGATCTCGTTCTTCGTCAGCGATCTGGTGCGGCGAGAGCGTGAGGTGCTGCTGGCGCAGTCGCGCCAGGCGTTGCTGGCCGAGGTCGAACTGCTGGCGCGCAGCGGCCGCGAATGGGTGCTGGCGAACGATCTCGCCGGCCTGGACGAGCTGCTGCAGACGGTGCGCAGTTCGCCCGGGATCGAGTACGGCATGTATCTCGACCCTGACGGCCGGGTGCTGGTTCACACCGACGCCGAGCGCAGCGGCACGGTACTGTCCGACACGCTCAGCGTGTCCGCGCTGTCCGCCGGAGTCGATCAGGGGGCGCGGCTGCTGCAGCAGACGCCGGAGCTGAGCGACGCGCTGGCGCCGGTTTACTACGGCGAGCGGCTGGTCGGCTGGGCGCGTATCGCACGCAACCACCAGAGCGAGGCGGCGGCGCTGCAGCGCGCGGTGTTCGATGGCGCGCTTTACGCGCTGACGGCCATTGTCATCGGTACCCTGCTGGCAATGCTGCTGGCGCGCGGTCTGACGGCCGATCTGCGTCGGGCGCGCAGCCTGTTCGAGCGGGTGCGCGAGGGAGACCTGTCGCAGCGCCTTTCGCATCGCCGGCACGACGAACTTGGTCATCTGTTCGACGGCATCAACGACACGCTCGATACCCTGATGCGCAACGAGCGCGTGCTGCAGCAGACGCAGGAGCGGCTCGAGCTTGCCGTCAAAGGGTCGAACGACGGCGTGTGGGACTGGGATCTGGCAAGCAACGACGTCTACTACTCGCCGCGCTGGAAGCAGATGCTGGGCTACGCCGACGACGAACTGGGCAATCGCCCCGATGCCTTTCTCGACCGCGTTCATCCGGACGACCTGCCGCGCCTGCTCGACCGCATCAACGACTATCTAGAAGGACGCGTTCCGGTCTTCGAAATCATCATTCGTGCGCGTCACCGCGACGGCGGCTGGCGCTGGATCATGTCGCGCGGAACGGCGGTGCGTGACGCCAGCGGACACGCCCGTCGGATGAGTGGCACACATACCGACATCACGCCGTTGAAGGATGCCGAAGCCGGCCTTGCACTGGAGAGATCGCGCCTCTACAGCCTGCTCGCGCAGATGTACATCGGTGTGGTGATGGAGGATGCCGACGGTCGGATCGCGCTGTGCAACCAGGCATTCTGCGACCTGGTGTCGGTGGCCGAAGACCCCGCCGAACTCATCGGTCGTCGGCGCGAGGACATGCTGGCCGACGCGCAGGCGCTGCTCGCCGATGGCGCTGCCGGGGTACAGCGGGCGCTCGACATCGCGCAGCGCGGCGAGGCGGTGATCGGTGAGCGCGTGCTCCTGCAGGACGGCCGCGTGATCGAGCGCGATTTCCTGCCCATTCGCGTCGGCGACGCGCAGCAGGGGGCGCTGTGGGCGCTGCGCGACATTTCGGCGCGCATCCGGCTGGAGCGGAATCTGTCGGCGGAGAAGGAGCGGCTGCGCGTCACCTTGCTGTCGATCGGCGATGCGGTGATCTCGACCGGCGAGGACGGCCGCATCGACTTCCTGAACCCGGTGGCCGAGCATCTGACCGGCTGGTCCAACGACGAGGCGGCAGGCCGCCCATTGGCCGAGGTACTGCGACTGGTCGACGGCGTCACCCGCCAGCCGCGTCCGGATCCGGCGATCGAGGTGCTGCGCCAGCAGGTCGTGGTGCCGCTGGAGGGCGAAACGCTGCTGGTGTCGCGCAGCGGCGAAGAGCGTGTGGTCGAGGATTCGGCCGCGCCGATACGCGATGCGCACGGCGGCGTCTGTGGTGCGGTGGTCGTGTTCCGTGACGCCACCGACCGCCACCGCATGCAGGAGCGCCTGCGCTGGCAGGCCACGCACGACCCGCTGACCGGTCTGGCCAACCGGCTGCTGCTCGAAGATCGCCTGACCCAGGCAATGGCACGCGCCCGCCGCCAGGACAAGCTGCTCGCCGTATGCGTGCTCGACCTCGACGAGTTCAAGGCGGTCAACGACCGGCTCGGCCATGAAGCGGGCGACGAGCTGCTGCAGGCCATCGCGCGCCGCCTCAGCGTGTCGGTACGGATGGACGATACGGTGGCGCGGCTGGGCGGCGATGAGTTCGTCGTGCTGCTCGGTTCGCTCAGCGATGTCGGCGAAATGGAAGCCTGTCTCGAGCGCATGCTGGCCGCGCTGGCCGAACCGCTGCATCTCGGTGGCGAGGAGGTGAGCACGCCGGCCAGCATAGGCGTCACGCTCTACCCGCTCAACGACAGCGAAGCCGATGCGCTGCTGCGCCACGCCGACCAGGCCATGTACGCCGCCAAACAGTCCGGCGGGCGTTGCTACCGGCTGTTCGATTTCGAGCACAGCCAGGAGTCGGTCGAGCGCCTGCGACGCAAGGAGCGCATCGGCGAGGCGATCACGCACGGTGAGATGAGGCTGTACTTCCAGCCGCGCATCGACATGCGCGAGGGGCGCATGGTGAGCGCCGAGGCACTGGTGCGCTGGCAACACCCCGAGGAGGGTCTGTTGCCGCCGGACAGCTTCCTGCCGCTGATCGACAACGACCTGGAAATCCACCGTCTCGGCGAGTGGGTCATCCGCGACGCGCTGCGCCATCTGGCGACCTGGTGGGCGGCCGGTGCGCACTTCAGCGTGTCGGTCAACATTTCGGCGCCACATCTGCTGGCGCCGGGTTTCGTTACGCGGCTGGCCGAACTGCTGGCCGAACAGCCGCAACTGCCGCGCTGCGTGCTGGAAATCGAGGTGGTCGAATCGGTGGCGTTGAACGACATCGAACGCGCCGCGACGGTGGTCAGCGACATCCGCCGGCTGGGCGTGCGCGTGGCGATCGACGACTTCGGCGTCGGCTACGCCTCGCTCGGTTACCTGCGTCGCCTGCCAGTCGACATCGTCAAGATAGACAAGTCCTTCGTGCTCGACATGCTGGACGACGAGGACGATTTCGAGGTCGTGCAGGCGGTCATCGCGCTGGCGCGCGCGCTGCGGCGGGAATCGGTGGCCGAAGGCGTCGAGACGGCCGAACACGGGCTGCTGCTGATGCGGCTGGGCTGTCACCAGATACAGGGCTACGGCATCGCGCGACCGATGCCGGCAGCCGATCTGCTGCCATGGCTGGCGAGCTGGGTGCCGGATCCGCGCTGGACCGAGTGGCGGGAATTCAGCTGGGACATCGACGACCGGCCGCTGTTTACCGCGATACGCGATTTCAATCGCTGGACCGACGACGTGCTGGCGATCGCTGACGGCAGGACGACGCGCCTGTCCGATGTCGAGGTGCGCGATCCGACTCAGTGCCGCTTCGGCACCTGGTTCCACGTCGAGGGCTTGCAGCGCTACGGCAGCCTGGACGAGTATCGCACCCTCGATGCGGCGCATCGCGAACTGCATGAACTGGGCGCCGAAATCATCGACTGCCTGCAACGCGGCGATTCGGCGGCGGCGCAGGCCGCAGCGCTCAGGCTGAGCGCTGCGCGGGAGCGGGTGACCGCCTGCATCGACGCGCTGCAGCGCGCCGCACGGCGCGGTCACCGGCTGAATGCCGGCTGAGCGCCGGCGACCGTCGTCCTCAGGTCTCGATCAGGATGCCCAGATCGCGCAGGCGCTGCATCATTTCATCGACTGTCTGTTCGATGTCGCGGCCGCTGGTGTCGATGCGGATTTCCGCGTTCTCCGGCGCTTCGTAGGGCGAGTCGATGCCGGTGAAGTTCTTGATCTCGCCGCGCCGCGCCTTCTTGTACAGCCCCTTCGGATCGCGCTCCTCGGCCACCGCGATCGGCGTGTCGACGAAGATTTCGATGAATTCGCCGTCCTCCAGCAGACCGCGCGCCATGCGGCGCTCGGAGCGGAAGGGCGAAATGAAGGCGGTCAGCACGATCAGGCCGGCATCGACCATCAGCTTGGCCACTTCGGCGACGCGACGGATGTTCTCGACACGGTCCGCCTCGGTGAAGCCCAGATCCTTGTTCAGGCCGTGCCGCACGTTGTCGCCATCGAGCAGATAGGTGTGACGGCCCAGCGCATTCAGACGCTTCTCCAGCTGGTTGGCCAGCGTCGATTTGCCGGCTCCGGACAGGCCGGTGAACCACAGCACGCAGGGTTTCTGGCCCTTCATCGCGCCGCGGGTCGCCTTGTCCACATCGACGTGCTGCACATGGATGTTGTGCGAGCGGCGCAGCGCGAAGCGCAGCATGCCGGCGCCTATGGTCGCGTTGCTGATGCGGTCGATCAGGATGAAGCCACCGGTTTCGCGCACCGATTCGTAGGCGTCGAAGGCGATCGGTCGGTCGATGCCGAGCTTCACCACTGCAATCTCGTTCAACGCCAGCTGTTTGGCCGCCAGATGTTCCAGCGTGTTCACGTTCACCTTGTGCTTGATGTCGGTGACCGTGGCAGTGACCGTGCGCGTGCCGATCTTCATCAGGTAGGCGCGGCCGGGCATCATCGGCTCGTCCTGCATCCACACCAGCGTGGCTTCGAACTGGTCGGCCACTTCGGCCGGTGTGTCTTTGGTCGAGATCACGTCACCACGCGAAATATCGACCTCGTCTTCCAGCACCAGCGTGACCGACTGGCCGGCGATCGCGCGCGGCAGGTCGCCGTCGGCGGTGACGATGCGCTTGATCGTGCTGGTACGGCCCGACGGCTGTACGCGGATGGCTGCGCCCGGCTCGATCACGCCGCTGGCGATGGTGCCGGCGAAGCCGCGGAAGTCGAGGTTGGGGCGATTGACCCACTGCACCGGCAGGCGGAAGGGGCTCTTCAGCCGGCGCTTCTGGTCGACCTCGACGGTTTCCAGATAGCCCATCAGCGTCGGGCCGTGGTACCAGCCCATCTGTTCGCTCTGTGACGTGATGTTGTCGCCCTTCAACGCCGACATCGGTATCGCGACGATGTCCTCCAGACCGAGCTGGGCGGCGAAGGCGCGGTAGTCGTCGAGGATGCGACGGAAGGTGGCTTCGGAATAGCCGACCAGATCCATCTTGTTGATGGCGACGACGACGCGCTTGATGCCGATCAGCGACACCAGGAAGCTGTGGCGGCGGGTCTGCGTCTGCACGCCATGGCGCGCATCGACCAGAATGATGGCCAGATCGGCAGTCGAGGCGCCGGTGACCATGTTGCGCGTGTACTGCTCGTGGCCCGGCGTGTCGGCGACGATGAACTTGCGCCGGTCGGTCGAGAAGAAGCGGTAGGCGACGTCGATCGTGATGCCCTGTTCGCGCTCTGCGGCCAGGCCATCGACCAGCAGCGCGAAGTCGAGATCGCCGCCCTGGGTGCCTACCTTCTTCGAGTCGGCTTCGAGCGCGGCCAGCTGGTCTTCGAACAGCATTTTCGATTCGTACAGCAGGCGGCCGATCAGCGTGCTCTTGCCGTCGTCGACGCTGCCGCAGGTGATGAAGCGCAGCAGGCTCTTGTGCTCGTGCTGCTTCAGGTAGGCGCCGATGTCCTGGGCGATGAGGTCGGAAACGTGTGCCATATCAGAAATACCCTTCCTGCTTCTTCTTTTCCATCGAACCGGCGGAATCGTGGTCGATCACGCGACCCTGGCGCTCCGACGTCGTGGTCAGCAGCATTTCCTGGATGATGTCGGTCAGCGTGTCGGCGGTCGATTCGACCGCACCGGTCAGCGGGTAGCAGCCCAGGGTGCGGAAACGGACGTTCTTCGTCATCGGAACCTCTCCTGCGCGCAGCGGCATGCGTTCGTCGTCCACCATGATGAGCGTGCCGTCGCGCTCGACCACCGGGCGTGGCGCCGAGAAGTAGAGCGGCACGATGGGGATGTTCTGCAGGTAGATGTACTGCCAGATGTCCAGTTCGGTCCAGTTCGAGATCGGGAAGGCACGGATCGATTCGCCCTTGTGCTTGCGAGCGTTGTACAGGTTCCACAGCTCCGGCCGCTGGTTCTTCGGGTCCCAGCGGTGCTGTGCGGTGCGGAAAGAGAACACGCGCTCCTTGGCGCGTGATTTTTCCTCGTCGCGACGGGCACCGCCGAATGCGACGTCGAAACCGTACTTGTCGAGTGCCTGCTTCAGGCCCTCGGTTTTCATGATGTCGGTGTGGATGGCCGAGCCGTGTGTGAACGGGTTGATGCCCTTGGCGACGCCGTCCTGGTTGATATGCACGATGAGGTCCATGCCCAGCTTCTTCGCCATTTCGTCGCGGAACTGGTACATCGCCTTGAACTTCCAGGTGGTGTCCACGTGCAGCAGCGGGAAGGGCGGCACCGCCGGGTAGAAGGCCTTCATCGCCAGGTGCAGCATGACCGCGCTGTCCTTGCCGATGGAGTAGAGCATGACCGGGTTTTCGGCCTCGGCCACCACCTCGCGCATGATGTGGATGCTCTCGGCCTCCAGTCGCTGCAGGTGGGTCAGGGTGTCGGGATCGATCACTTCGGGTGTGGTCTGCATGGGCGCTCTCTGTTTGATCGCGGAATGATGGGGCGCAGCCGTGCTGCGCGCGTTCGAGCGCGTCACGACTGGCGGCGGATTCGACGACCGGGCCGCGGCGGGCATCACGGTCGGTGACATCGGCAGCGCGGTCCAGCGTATCGGTGGTGTCTGTGCCGACATCCAGCGGTCCAGTTCGCCGCCCGGTGTCAGCGCCAGGCCGCTCAGCAACAGGTGCACCGGCCGCTTCTGCGCGGCAGCGAGGCGTTGCCAGAAGCGCGTCCAGTCGTCGGCTTCCGGCGCGTTCGGGCACGCCACCCAGTGCAGCTGGCCGCGGCTGCCGCGTGCGAACAGGAGCCCGTGACGGCGCCCGGCGGCGGTGCCGGGCAGGACGCCACACCAGAAGGGTTCGTGGTCGCGCGCGACCGATTTCATCAGCGCGTGTACCTGCCTGTCGTCATCGTCGGACAGCGCGGGCTGCAGGCCCCAGCCGGCACGGTAGCGGCCCAGGCTGCGCCGCGGCGGCACCGACAGACCCTGCTGCACGAACCACGCCGCGATCGCCTCGTCGCTCCACAGACGGTGCGGCAGACCGAGCGCATCCGGGGCGTGCTCGACCATGGCGCTCAGCAGTTTCCGTTCGATCGACGCGTCGAGCTTGCGGCCGCTGCCCGCGCTGCGGCCGCGCCGGCGCAGCCGTACGGCGTCCCAGCCACCGGCCAGGTAGGCCTTGTGCGCGGCGATGACCGTTGGTGCGCTCAGGCGCACCGCGGCCGCTACGGCGGCCACAGTCATGCCGGCCAGGCGCAGCTTCACCGCTTCACGGCGGCGTTCGTTCAACTCGTCGGCAGAGAGGTTTCTAGCGTCCATTCTTCACGGACAGGGTTGTCATCCGTCATGTAGAGTACAAGCATTCAGTGCGCAGATTGTGTGCATTAATTATTTAGTGGCCGTTTAAGTGGCCGCACATTTGCCCGTCAGGAGAAAAGATGAAGGACGTCGCCGAACTGAAGACCTTGCACGCGGCACTGCTGGACATCGTCCGTGACGCGGGCAAGTGCGTGATGGACGTGTATGCGACGGATTTCGAAGTTGCTGATAAATCGGATAATTCTCCCGTAACGCTCGCTGACAAGACGGCTGACGAAGTGATCGTTGCCCGCCTGAGGACGCTTACGCCGGACATTTTCATCGTGTCCGAAGAGTCGACCGAAGCTGGTCAGCGCCCGGCGGACGGCGCACCTTTCTGGCTGGTCGATCCACTGGATGGCACGAAAGAGTTCATCAACCGCAACGGCGAGTTCACCGTCAACATCGCGCTGATCGAAAACGGTCAGCCGGTGCTCGGGGTCGTGCTGGCGCCGGCCCTGGGCCGCCTGTTCTCGGGCATCGCCGGCGTCGGCGCCTGGCTGGAGGATGCCGACGGCGCCCGCGAAATCCGCTGCCGCGTGCCGCCGGCAGAGGGCCTCACGGTGGTGGCCAGCCGTTCGCACGGCGACGCGGCCGCGCTCGACGCCTATCTCGCCGGACGCAAGGTGGCCGACCTGCGCAACGCCGGCTCGTCGCTGAAGATCTGCCTGGTCGCCGCCGGCGAAGCCGATGTCTATCCGCGCCTCGGTCGCACGATGGAGTGGGACATCGCCGCCGGTCACGCGGTGCTGGTCGCCGCCGGCGGCCGCATCGAACAGGTCGACGGCTCGCCGTTCGGCTACGGCAAGCCTGATTTCGCCAATCCGCACTTCGCAGCTTGGGGGCTCGGCGCCTGAGTTCCCTGCCATGACCGCCTGGCTGGTTCTCGCCTCCATCGGCCTGTTGCTCGTACTGCTCGTGCATGGGCGCATCCCGCCCGCACCGTTGTTCGCCGGGCTGGCCACCTGTTACTACCTGACCGGCCTGCTCGACCAAAGGGCCTGGTTGGCCAGTTACACCAATCCGGCGCTGGCCATGCTGGTCATGCTGCTGCTGGTGTCGCTGGTGATCGAGCGCTCGCCGATACTGGAGCGCGTGTCCGACCGGCTGCTGCGCGGCTCGCCCGGCTGGGCGGTGGTGCGCTTCACCTCCGTCACCGCGCTGTTCTCGGCCTTCCTGAACAATACTGCTGTGGTGGGCGCGTTGCTTGGCGTGGTGAGCAAGCAGCGCCACCACCCGGCCTCGCTGCTGCTGATCCCGCTGTCCTTCGCCGCCATCGTCGGTGGTATTGCGACGCTGGTCGGCACCTCGACCAATCTGGTGGTCAGTTCGCTGATGGTGAATGCCGGCATGAAGCCGCTCGGCATGTTCGACCCGAGCTGGGTCGGCGTGCCGGTGGCACTGGTGTGCGTGGCGGTTCTGGCACTGTGCGTGCGCCTGCTGCCACGGCATGCGGCAAACGACCGCGAACTGCAGCAGGCGTATTTTCTGGAAGCGCGGGTTGAGTCGGCGTCGTCGCTGATCGGCCGCAGTATCGAACAGAACCGGCTGCGCAACCTGGAAGGCCTGTTCCTGCTCGAAATCATGCGCGAGGGCCGGCTCATCTCGCCAGTCGCGCCGACCGAGGTGATCGAGGCGGGGGACGTGCTCATCTTCACCGGCGAGGTGGACAAGATGGCCGCGCTGCAGCGCTTCGACGGGCTGCAGGTGTTCGGCGTCGAGGCGAACGCGCTGCTGCGCTCCAACCTGCTCGAAGTGGTCGTGTCCAGCCAGTCGGAACTCGCGAACAAGACATTGCGCGAAGTCGATTTCCGTACCATGTTCGATGCCGGCGTGGTCGGCATACGGCGCGGCGACAAGCGACTGACCGGACAGCTCGGTCGCGTGCCGCTGCATGTCGGCGACAGCCTGCTGCTGGCGGTCGGTCCCGATTTCGCCAACCACCGCAACATCGACCGCAACTTCCACCTGGTCGGCGGCACAGTGCGGCCGCGCCTGACGCCGATGCAGAGCCGGCTCACGCTGGGTGCGTTCGCGGCGGTGATCGCGCTGTCCGGTCTGGAAATCGTGCCGCTGTTCACCGGGCTGCTGCTGTTGCTCGCCGGCCTCGTAGTCAGCGGCCTGCTGACGCTGGGCGAGATGCGCCGCCGCTTTCCGTTCGACCTGGTGCTCACCATCGGTTCGTCGCTGGCCATCGCCCAGGTGCTGGAGAACAGCGGTGCCGCCGAACTGATGACCGGCGCGCTGCGTGCGCTGTACGACGGTCACGGCGTGGTGGGCGCCTTTATCGGCATCTACCTGCTCACCGTCATCCTGACCGAGCTGGTGACCAACAACGCTGCCGCGGCGCTCGCCTTTCCGATCGCCCTGTCGACCGCGCGCGCCTTCGATGCCGACCCGATGCCCTTCGTGATGGCGGTGCTGTACGGTGCCAGCGCCGGTTTCCTGGTGCCTTTCGGCTACCAGACCCATCTGATGGTGTATTCGCCCGGGCGCTACCGCATGCTGGATTTCGTCCGCGTCGGCCTGCCGATCACGGTCGCCTACGGTGCGACCGTGCTGCTGCTGGTGCCGGTGTTCTTCCCGTTCGCCCGTTGAACCGCGCAGGGCGCGCTCAGGCGGCCTGCCCGGCGCACCAGCCGGACGACCAGGCCCACTGGAAGTTGTAGCCGCCGAGCCAGCCGGTCACATCGACCACCTCGCCGACGAAGTGCAGGCCGGGCACGCGCCGGGCCGCCATCGTCTTCTGGTCGAGCTCGCGCGTATCGACACCGCCCAGCGTCACTTCCGCCTTGTTGTAGCCCAGCGTGCCGGACGGATGCAGTGCCCAACCCTTGAGCTTCGCCGCGATGTCGGCCAGCGCCGCACGCGGCAGCTCGACCAGCGCGCTGCCCCATCGGCCGCCGCCTTCGAAATCGACCCACTGCTGGGCGAAGCGTCTGGGCAGGTGCTCGCCGAGCAGCGCGCTCAGCGTCTGCCGGCCGGCACGCGCCGACTGCAGCCAGCCCTCGGCATCGTCGATGTCGGGCAGCAGGTCGATGCGCACCGGCTCGCGGCCGCCGGCCTGCTGCCAGTAGCTGGAGGCCTGCAGGATGGCCGGGCCGGACAGGCCGCGGTGAGTGAGCAGGGTCTGTTCGCGGAATTCCGGGCCGTCGCAGGACGCGATCGAATCGAATGACGCGCCGGACAGTTCGCCGAAGCGCGCCAGCCAGTCCGGGTCCAGCGCCAGCGGCACCAGCGCCGGCCTGGGCGCCACCACCTTGAGGCCGAACTGCTCGGCCACCTTGTAGCCGAAGGGCGTGGCGCCGATCTTCGGCACGGTCAGCCCGCCGGTGGCGATCACCAGCGAGGCGGCAAAGCGCGCGCCCTGGTCGGTATCGACGCGGAACAGATCACCTTCGCGGGTGACGCCCGCCACCGCCGACGGCTGTTGCCAGCGCACGCCGCCGGCGTCGCACTCCGCCTTCAGCAGGTCGATGATCTGCTGTGAACTGTCGTCGCAGAACAGCTGGCCCAGCGTCTTCTCGTGGTAGCGGATGCCGTGCCGTTCGACCAGCGCGACGAAATCGCGCGGCGTGTAGCGCGACAGCGCCGAGCGGCAGAAATGCGGGTTCTGCGACAGGAAGCAATCCGGCCGGAGGTCGCGGTTGGTGAAGTTGCAGCGGCCGCCGCCGGAGATGCGGATCTTCTCGGCCAGCTTCGGGTAGTGGTCGATCAGCAGCACGCTGCGGCCGCGGCCGCCGGCGGTGGCGGCACACATCAGGCCGGCCGCGCCGGCGCCGATCACGATCACGTCGACATGCATGGACGGGGAGGGCGGAAGGACGAAAGGCGCGAGTGTAGCGGGCGGCAGCGCAAACCCGGGGCCTGAAGTTGCATCGCCGGATGCGATTCATCCACTCCCTGCGTCGCGGTTCGGTGCGCACCCGGCTGGTCATGCTGGTGCTGGCGCCACCGCTGCCGATCGGGCTGGTCTTGCACTGGGGCAATTCGGCCTACGACCAGTTGCTCATCTACAAGGTGAATGCCGAGCTGACCATTGCACGCCAGTACTTCGACCGCGTGCTCGATGGTCAGAAGCAGGCGATCGCCGGGCTGGCCGCATCGGGCAGGCTGCGCAGCGTGCTCGACAACCCGGCCCGGCTCGGTGCGCTGCTGGCGACGCAGGCCGGCGCGCAGCGCTTCGACTATCTGTATGTGCTCGATCGCGAGGGGCGGGTGCGCGCATCCTCCAACGACGCCAGTCCGGGGGAGGCGCGCACCGACTGGCCGGTGGTGCGCGGTGCACTCGCGGCCGACGCCAAGGTCGCGCTGTCGGTGTTCGACGCTGCCCGGCTCGAAGCGATCAGCCCGCCGCTGCTGAGCGCGCCCGCCTCGCCATCGTGCCGACCACCAACGCACGCCCCGACCCGCGCAGCGGGGAAGACCGCGGCATGGTGATCGACATCGCCGTGCCGATATTCGACGTGCAGGGCGAACAGATCGGCGTGCTCGAAGGCGGTCAGCTGCTGAACCGCAACCTCGATTTCGTCGACACCATCAACGACCTGGTCTACAACGACGGCGCGCTGCCGCTGGGCTCGCGCGGCACCGCCACGCGCTTTCTCGACGACGTGCGCATCGCCACCAATGTGCGCATGTTCGGCGGCGACCGCGCGCTCGGCACGCGCGTGTCGGCGGCGGTGCGCCATCGCGTGCTCGACAACGGCGAGCGCTGGCTGGACCGCGCCTTCGTCGTGAACGACTGGTATGTGTCGGGCTACGAGCCGGTGGTCGATGGCGACGACCGGCGCATCGGCATGCTCTATGTCGGCTTCCTCGAGGCGCCTTTCCGCGAGGTGAAGCAGAACATCCTGGCGGCGCTGATCGGCCTGTTCGCGCTCATCATGGCGACCGGTGTCGTGCTGTGGCTGCGCGGTGCGCGCAGCATCTTCCGGCCGATCGAACGGATGGACGCCACCATCGGCGCCGTCGAGAAAGGCGACGCCTCGGCGCGCACCGGTGCGGTCGAGGGCGGCGAGGGCGGCGAGGAGATCGCCCGTCTGGCCAGTCACCTCGACACGCTGCTCGACACCGTGGCCGCGCGCGAGGCCGAGCTGAAACAGCTCAATGCCGAACTGGACCAGAAGGTGGTTGAGCGCACGGCCGAACTGCGTGAGGCACAGCGCCAGCTGGTGCGTTCGGAAAAGCTGGCCGCCATCGGCCAGCTCACCGCCGGCGTTGCGCACGAAATCAACAATCCGATCGCCGTGATGCAGGGTAATCTCGACCTGATGCGCGCCTTGCTCGGCCCGGCCGGCAATACGGTGAAGACCGAAGTCCGTCTGCTCGACGAACAGATCAACCGCATCCGCGTCATCGTGACCAAGCTGCTGCAGTACGCGCGGCCGGGCGAGTTCGCCGGCTATGTGGACGAACTGGACACCGCCACGCTGCTGCACGATACGCTGCCGCTGGTGCAGCATCAGGCGCGCAAGTCCGGCGTCGACATCGTGTTCGACACCGAAGCGACGACGCGGGTGCGCATCAATCGTGACGAACTGCAGCAGGTGCTGGTGAACCTCGTCGTCAATGCGCTGCACGCGATGCCCGACGGCGGCACGCTGGCGACCCGCGACAGTGAAGATCCGCCCGGCGCACGGATAGACGTGCGCGACACCGGCCATGGCATCGCGCCCGAACACATCGGTCGCGTGTTCGACCCCTTCTTCACCACCAAGCGCTTGGAAGGCACAGGCCTCGGGCTTGTCGGTGTCACTCGGTCTGATCGAGCGTTATGGCGGCACCATCACGGTCAGCAGCACGCCGGGCGAGGGCACCTGCTTCAGTGTGCATCTGCTGGCCGAGCCTCAGTTCCGCGGCGCCGAGGGGCCGGCGCACGCGTAAGAGTGGCGCCGCGACGTGGTCGGCTTCGATGTCGGCTGCAATCGCGAGCAAGCTTGCTCCCACAGAAACCCGGCTCAGCTCGCGGATCGGGAGTGTGTTCGTGGGAGCGACCTTTGGTCGCGATGCGGCGATCGAGGGCCGCCGGCTTCGATCGAGGCCGCCATCGCGAGCAAGCTCGCCCACAGAAACCCGGCTCAGCTCGTGGATCGGGAGTGTGTTCGTGGGAGCGACCTTTGGTCGCGATGCGGCGATCGAGGGCCGCCGGCTTTGGTACATGCCGCAATCGCGACCAGAGGTCGCTCCCACAGAACCTTCGCTCGAGTCGCCGACCCGTCTCCTGCCGCTGCCTCAGCGCACGATGGAAAAGCCGACCCTGAATTGCGCCGGACCGCTGCGGTTGTAGTCGATCAGGCTCTCGCCGTAGCCGTTGAAATACTGGAAGTGCAGGAAGCCGCCGGCGCCGGCATCGGCCAGCAGGCGGCGCTTCAGCCGGTAGGACAGGTCGAGCTGCAGCGAGCCCTGGTCGCCCGGATAGCTTTCCGCCTTCAGCAGCCAGCCATCGTCGTTACCCACTTCGAGGCCGACCAGCGCGTAGCCGCGGTACTTCGAAATATCGCGGTTGGTCGGGTCGCGGTCGGTGTAGTCGAACAGCTTCACCGAGGCGCCGACGTGGGTGTTGTGGTCGATGTCCCAGCGCCAGGACGGCTTCAGGAACAAGGTGTCGATCGAGCGCGATTCGCTGCCGTCGCGGCCGTTCGACTGGTGTTCGTAACCGGCCTGGGCGCTCACCGTGTGGCGCGATCCTATCTGTCTGTAGGGGCCGAATTCGTAGAAGAAGCTTGGCCGGTAGGTGGTGTCGCGGAAGGGCTTGGAGTCGCCGCTCCAGTCCCAGGTCGAGGTCTGGGTGTAGCCGAAGTGCAGGCCGGTCAGCAGCTCGCCGAGCGGCAGTTCGGTCGCCCAGCCTTCGGGGTCGAAGATGCGGTACTTGAACGACAGCTGGAAGCGCGCCGTGGTGTCGCCGCGCGAGCCGGCGACGAAATAGACCGGGTCGTGCGTCGCCAGACCGAGACGGTTGCGGCCCAGATTGACCACGCCGGCCGGTTCGGCGTCCTGCCCGTCTTCGGCGGTTGCGGCCCGGACGGCAGATGGCGTCGTGATGGCGACCGCGCCGGCCGCCAGCGGCGCCGGCCTGAGCTGCACCAGCAGCACGCTGGATGCGGCCGATGTCAGTTCCAGACGACCGGTGCCGTCGAGATCGGTCGGGAACACCGCCGAATAGTCGCGTCGCCCGCTCTGCGCTGGCGCAGCCGCACGCAGCGTCACGTCGGCTGCGCGCGCGCCGACGATGATGCGCGCCTTCAGTTCGTCGTGCAGCGTGTCGCCGGTGGTCGATACGACGGTGAGCGTGAGCGGCAGACCCGGATCGATCACGGTCTGGCGCGTGGCGAGCAACAGGTCGGCCTGTGCGGGCGCTGCGAGCAGCGCGCCGAGCAGCGCGAACAGCGGGATGGACGGACGGAAGGGCGCGGCGTGGCGCGGGCGGATCATGGCGGAACTCCTCGTTGGACCAGCCGCGATTCTGCCTTGGCGCCAGCGTCTTGCGCTGTCGGCATGGACCGACCTGCGGGCGTTGGCGCGCCGAGGGAGCACTCGGGGGCGAGGCCGGGGGGAGCGACACCCCGGAAATGCGGACCGCCACACTCCAGGCCCGGCATGCACCAGAAAGTTACGTTCTGCTGCCGGCTGATGCACGATGATTGGGCATGGCCCGAAGTGCCGCACCAGATGGTGCTCTCTTAACGGGAAACGTCTGCCCGGGTACGCACGATTGCGGGGCATGAGTCGCCGAAAAGCACTAAAAGAGTGCTTGAACACGCAAATTCGATCAAAATGCTGGGCTGTGGTGCAAATATCTTAGGGCGTGATCCAGGAGAAAGTGGTGAAGTACAGCAATTTCGAGTCGTTCGTGAGCGTCGTCGAGGCGCGCAATCCGGGACAGCCGGAGTTCATGCAGGCTGTCACCGAGGTGATGGAGAGCCTGTGGCCCTTCATCAAGACAAATCCGCGCTACGCCGAACAGGCGCTGCTCGAACGGCTGGTCGAACCGGAACGCGTCATCATGTTCCGCGTCAGCTGGGTGGACGACAAGGGCGCGGTGCAGGTCAATCGCGGCTACCGCATCCAGCACAGCTCCTCGATCGGCCCCTACAAGGGTGGCATCCGCTTCCACCCGTCGGTGAACCTGTCCATCCTGAAGTTCCTCGCTTTCGAACAGACCTTCAAGAATGCGCTCACCACGCTGCCGATGGGCGGCGGCAAGGGCGGTTCCGATTTCGATCCGAAGGGTCGCAGCCAGGGCGAAATCATGCGTTTCTGCCAGGCCTTCGTGTCCGAGCTGTTCCGCCACATCGGTTCCGACACCGACGTCCCGGCCGGTGACATCGGCGTCGGTGGTCGTGAGGTCGGCTACATGGCGGGCATGATGAAGAAGCTCAGCAACCGCGCGGACTGCGTGTTCACCGGCAAGGGTCTGAGCTTCGGTGGTTCGCTCATCCGCCCCGAAGCGACCGGTTACGGCACGGTGTACTTCGCCGAGGAAATGCTGTGCCATGCCGGCCATTCGATGGCCGGCATGCGTGTCGCCGTGTCCGGCTCGGGCAACGTGGCGCAGTACGCGGTGGAAAAGGCGATGGCGCTCGGCGCCAAGGTGGTGACGGTGTCCGATTCCAGCGGTACGGTGATCGACGAGGACGGTTTCACGCCGGAGAAGCTGGCCATCCTGATGGACGTGAAGAACGAGCAGTACGGCCGTGTCAGCGACTACGCGAAGAAGGTCGGCGTCGCTTTCGAGGCGAACATGCGGCCGTGGCGCGTGCCGGTCGATGTCGCGCTGCCGTGCGCGACGCAGAACGAACTGGACGAGAACGACGCACGCACGCTGATCGCCAACGGCGTCCGCTGCGTGGCCGAAGGTGCCAACATGCCGTCGACCATCGAGGCAGCCAAGGCCTTCGAAGCGGCCGGGGTGCTGTACGCGCCGGGCAAGGCATCGAACGCCGGCGGCGTCGCGACTTCCGGCCTCGAAATGAGCCAGAACGCGATCCGCATGAACTGGACGCGCGACGAGGTCGATACGCGTCTGCTGCACATCATGCAGGGCATCCATGCCGCCTGCCTGCAGTATGGCAAGCACAAGGATGGCCGCGTCAGCTACCTCGACGGCGCCAACGTCGCCGGCTTCGTCAAGGTGGCCGATGCCATGCTTGGACAGGGCGTGGTCTGACGGGTCCGCTCCCGCCCGGTGCCGCCGTGCGGGAGCGAGAGCGCTGCCCGCGACTGCGGCCAGGGCACTGCAACGACGCGTTGCGGTGCATTCTGGCCAACAAAAAGCCCACTCCTTGGAGTGGGCTTTTTGTTGTGCGCGGTACGCCGATTACTTCAGGATGATCGCCAGCGAATCGGCCACGTAATCGATGTTCTTCGAGTTCAGCGCGGCCAGGCAGATGCGGCCGGTGCTGACTGCGTAGATGCCGAATTCGTCGCGCAGGCGGTCGACCTGGGCCACGGTCAGACCGGTGTAGCTGAACATGCCGCGCTGGCGCACAACGAAGGAGAAGTCACGCGACACGCCGCGGGCGGCCAGCTTGTCGACCAGACCGGTGCGCATGGCGCGGATGCGTTCGCGCATCTCGCCCAGTTCCTGTTCCCACATCGAGCGCAGCTCCGGCGTGGCCAGCACCGACGCCACGATGGCGCCGCCGTGGGTCGGCGGGTTGGAGTAGTTGGTGCGGATGGTGCGCTTCAGCTGGCTCAGCACGCGGGCCGATTCGTCCTTCGACGCGGTCACGATCGACAGCGCGCCGACACGCTCGCCGTAAAGCGAGAAGGACTTCGAGAACGAGCTGGAAATGACGAAGCTCAGGCCGGACTGCACGAACTGGCGCACCGCCACGGCGTCCTGATCGATGCCGTCGGCGAAGCCCTGGTAGGCCATGTCGAGGAAGGGCACCAGATTGCGCGACTTGCACACCTCCACCACCTCGCCCCACTGGGCATCGGTCAGATCGGCGCCGGTCGGGTTGTGGCAGCAGGCGTGCAGCAGCACGATCTGGTTGGCCGGCAGCGCCTTCAGGTGGGCCATCATCGCGTCGAAGCGCACGCCACGGGTGTCGGCGTCGAAATACGGGTACACGTCGACTTCGAAGCCGGCGGCTTCGAACAGCGCGCGGTGGTTTTCCCAGCTCGGGTCGCTGATGTACACCTTGGCCTGCGGCAGCAGGCGCTTCAGGAAGTCGGCGCCGATCTTCAGCGCGCCGGTGCCGCCCAGGGCCTGGGCGGTGACCACGCGGCCATCGGCGGTCAGTGCGGCGCCCTGGCCGAACAGCAGGTCCTGCACCGCCTTGTTGTAGGCCGGCGCGCCTTCGATCGGCTGGTAGCCGCGCGGCGGCGCATTCTTCATGCGCGCTTCTTCCGCGGTGCGCACCGCGCGCAGCAGCGGCAGCTTGCCCGCGTCGTCGTAGTACACGCCCACGCCCAGGTTCACCTTGGTGGTGCGGGTATCAGCGTTGAAGGCTTCGGTCAGGCCCAGGATGGGGTCGCGCGGGGCCATCTCGACGGACGAGAAAACGGACGGGTTCATGCGTGCTCCGGTGTGCAGGGTTGGTTTGCCCGGTACGGGCGGTGCGTCGTGCTATTAAAGATAGGTCGAAAAAACGACAACAATCGCGCTAATGTCTGCCTTTGCCTGAACACCGCCGAAGTCTCGCGGTCATCAGGCTGCAAACGATTTGTGCAACGCAAAATTCTACCATGTCGGAAACTGTCGCCACACCCGCCTTGTTAACGTTTGACAACAGCCCGTACCGGCTGCATCAGCCTTTCCCGCCGGCCGGCGACCAGCCCGGCGCCATCGCCAAACTGGTCGAGGGCATCGACGACGGGCTCATGTTCCAGACCCTGCTCGGCGTGACCGGTTCCGGCAAGACCTACACCATGGCCAACGTGATCGCGCGCACTGGCCGGCCGGCCATCGTGATGGCGCCGAACAAGACGCTGGCCGCCCAGCTGTATTCGGAATTCCGCGAGTTCTTCCCGGAGAACGCGGTCGAGTACTTCGTCAGCTACTACGACTACTACCAGCCTGAAGCCTACGTGCCGTCGAAGGACCTGTTCATCGAGAAGGACAGCGCCATCAACGAGCACATCGAGCAGATGCGGCTGTCGGCCACCAAGAGCCTGATGGAGCGCCGCGACGTGGTCATCGTCGCCAGCGTGTCGTCGATCTACGGCATCGGCGACCCGGTGGATTACCACGCGATGATCCTGCACCTGCGCGAAGGCGGCACGCTGCACCAGCGCGACATCATCGCGCGGCTGGTGCAGATGCAGTACCAGCGCAACGACACCGACTTCAAGCGCGGCACCTTCCGCGTGCGCGGCGACGTGATCGACATCTTCCCGGCCGAACACGCCGAGAATGCGCTGCGCGTGTCGCTGTTCGACGACCAGATCGAGGAGCTGTCGCTGTTCGATCCGCTGACCGGCCAGGTGCGCAGCCGCATCGGCCGCTTCACCGTCTATCCGTCCAGCCATTACGTGACGCCGCGCGCCACCGTGCTGCGCGCGATCGACGCGATCAAGGCGGAACTGGAGATCCGCTCGAAGGAATTCGTCAGCCAGCACAAGCTGGTGGAGGCACAGCGCATCGAACAGCGCACCCGTTTCGACCTCGAAATGCTGAACGAACTGGGCTTCTGCAAGGGCATCGAGAACTACTCGCGCCACCTGTCGGGCCGCCAGCCGGGCGAGCCACCGCCGACGCTGATCGACTACCTGCCGCCGGACGCGCTGATGTTCATCGACGAGTCGCACGTGACCATTCCGCAGATCGGCGGCATGTACAAGGGCGACATGGCGCGCAAGAGCAATCTGGTCGAATTCGGTTTCCGCCTGCCGTCGGCGCTGGACAACCGGCCGCTCAAGTTCGACGAGTTCGAGAAGCTGATGCCGCAGACCATTTTCGTGTCGGCGACACCGGCCGCCTACGAGGCGGCGAATCAGGGCCAGGTGGTCGAGCAGGTCGTGCGGCCGACCGGCCTGGTCGATCCGGTGGTCGAGATCCGGCCGGCGTCCACCCAGGTGGACGACCTGCTGGGCGAGATCCGCAAGCGGGTCGAGGCGTCGGAACGGGTGCTGGTGACCGTGCTGACCAAGCGTCTGGCCGAGGACCTGACCGACTATTTCAGCGAGAACGGCGTGCGCGTGCGCTACCTGCACTCGGATGTCGATACCGTCGAGCGGGTCGAAATCATCCGCGACCTGCGGCTCGGTGAATTCGACGTGCTGGTCGGCATCAACCTGCTGCGGGAGGGCTTGGACATCCCCGAGGTGTCGCTGGTCGCCATCCTCGATGCCGACAAGGAAGGCTTCCTGCGCTCCGAGCGCAGCCTGATCCAGACCATAGGCCGCGCGGCGCGCCACCTGCACGGCACCGCCATCCTGTACGCCGACAACATGACCGACTCGATGAAGCGCGCCATCGCCGAAACCGAGCGCCGGCGCGCCAAGCAGATCGCACACAACGCGGCACACGGCATCACGCCCAAGGGCGTGGTCAAGCGTATCAAGGACATCATCGACGGCGTTTACGACCAGGAGGAGGTCGCGCGCGAACTGATGGTGGCCGAGGAACACGCGCGCTTCGAGGCGATGAGCGAAAAGGATCTGGCGCGGGAGATCAAGAAGCTCGAGAAGGAAATGGTCGAGCACGCGAAGAATCTGGAGTTCGAGAAGGCGGCCGAGGCCCGCGACCGGCTGTTCAAGCTGCGCAGCGGGGCCTTTGGCGCGGCGGCACACTGACGGCGGCCCGGCTCCCGGTACCGCCGGGCCGCTGTCGTCCAGCGTCACGTCTTACCCGGGCGGTGACGGCGCCCAGCGACCCGTCCGGCACGCGGCGCGAACCCGGGGCGCCGATCATGGTCGACCCGATGACACGCGCCCGGTACCGGTGCCGGCAAACGATATCCAACCCTCCCGCACAATGTCCTTCATCCATCATCTCTGCTGTCTGATTGCGCTGTGCATCGCTGCACCTGCGCTGCATGCCGCGCGCAGCGAAGCTCAGGTCAGCCCGCGCGCAACCGTTACGCTGCTGTCGGCGACCGATGCCGCGGCACCCGGGCAGACGCTCGACCTGGGTCTGCACTTCCGTTTTCAGCCGGGCTGGCACATCTACTGGATGAATCCGGGCGACGCCGGCCAGCCGCCACGCATCGAGGTGTTCGCGCCCGCCGGCAGCGCGCTCGGCGAAGTCAACTGGCCGGCGCCGGAACGTCATGTCGATGGTCCTATCACCACCTTCGTCCATCAGGGTGAGGTGCTGCTGCCCTTCACGGTGACGCTGCCGCCCACCCACGAGGGCGCGGTCGCGCTGTCGGCGAAGGTGAGCTGGCTGGTGTGCAAGGACATCTGCATCCCGGAAGAGGGTGTGTTCAGACTGGAGCTGCCTGCCGGTTCGCGGCAGGGCAGCGCCGATGCGCCGCTGTTCGACGCCGCGCGCGCGGCCGCGCCGACGCGCAGCGACTGGCGTGCGACGGTCGATGCACAGGGTGTGCTGACGCTGGAGGGGGCGGGCGCCGGCACCCTGCAGGCGGCCGACTTCTTCCCGGCCGACTGGGGGCGCATCGAGCACGGCGCCGCCCAGACCTTGAGCACCGCAGACGACACCGCGCGCATCGCGCTGAAGCCGGGCCCGGACTTCGATCCGGCGAAGGCGATCGAGGGCGTGCTGCGCGCACGCGGTGCTGACGGCATCGAGCGGGTGTTCTGGGTGGCAACGCCGGGCGAGGCGCCGGTGCGCACCTCGGCCCTGAGCCTCGCGGCGGCCGATGCGTTGCCGCCCGTGACACTCCAGAGCCCGGTCGCTGCAGCCGCCGACGACGGTCTGCTGTGGCCGCTGCTGTTCGCCTTCGCCGGCGGCCTGCTGCTGAACCTGATGCCCTGCGTGTTCCCGGTGCTGGCGATCAAGGCGCTGTCGTTCGCGAAGATGGGGGGGGACCGCCGGGCTGCCGTGCGCCTGCAGTCGCTTGCCTACTGCGCCGGCGTGGTCGCCAGCTTCCTGCTGCTGGCCGCACTGCTGCTCGCCTTGCGCGCCGCCGGCACCCAGGCCGGGTGGGGCTTCCAGTTCCAGTCGCCGCTGTTCGTCGCCGCCATGGCCACCTTGCTGTTCGGCATCGGGCTGAACCTGTCCGGCGTGTTCGACGTCGGCGCCCGGCTGGCGTCAGCCGGCGAATCCCTGGCTTCGCGCGGCGGACTGGCCGGCAGCTTCTTCACCGGCGTGCTGGCAGTGGTGGTCGCCACTCCCTGTACCGCGCCCTTCATGGGCGGCGCGATCGCGGCGGCGCTGGGGGCACCGGCGCCGGTGACGGTGGGCATCTTCGTCGCGCTCGGACTGGGCATGGCCTTGCCCTATCTGCTGTTCGCCTTCTTTCCGGCGGTGGCCGCGCACATGCCCCGACCGGGGGCGTGGATGGAGAGGTTGAAGCAGGCGCTGGCCTTCCCGATGTACGGCGCCGCGGCCTGGCTGGTGTGGGTGCTGAGCCAGCAGAGCGGGGCCGATGGCGTGCTGCACGTGCTGGTCGCACTGCTGCTGGTCGCGCTGGCCGCCTGGCTGTTCGGAGTGGCGCAGCGCGGTGCCGCGCGCGCCTGGAACTGGCGCGGTGCGGCGGCACTGGCACTGCTGGCCGGCCTGCTGGCCCTCGGTCGCACGCCGGAACCGGCGACGACGACGCCTGTCGCGCAGACAGCCGAAGGTGCCTACTCTGCACAGCGGCTGGCCGATCTGCGCGCTGCCGGCACACCGGTGTTCGTGAACATGACCGCCGCCTGGTGCGTCACCTGCCTGATGAACGAAAAGGTGGCGCTGTCGACCGATACCGTGCAGCGCGCCTTCGCTGACCGGGGCGTCGTCTACCTGAAGGGCGACTGGACGCGCGCCGACCCCGACATCACCCGTTTCCTGCAGTCGCACGGTCGCGACGGCGTGCCGCTCTACGTGTATTACGCGCCCGGCCGGGAGGGCGTCGTGCTGCCGCAGATCCTGACGCCGCAGATCGTGCTCGATCACATCGCTTCATGAGGAGACCTCGTCGATGATCATCAAAGCCATTCTTCGTTCAGGCCTGCTGGCCAGCACGCTGCTCGCCGCCGCCGTCCATGCCGCGCCGCGTATCGGCGAGCCGGCGCCGGCCTTCTCCGCCGTCGATTCCAACGGCCGGACGGTGAAACTGTCCGATTTCGCCGGCCGGACGGTGGTGATGGAATGGACCAATCATGGCTGCCCCTACGTGCAGAAGTGGTACGGCGGCGGCATGCAGGCGCTGCAGAAGGACGCCACCGGCAAGGGGGCGGTGTGGCTCACCGTGCTCAGTTCGGCACCGGGCACCCAGGGCCACGTCGACGGCCCGACGGCCAACCGCATGATGAAGGAGCAGGGCGCGGCGCCGACCCACTACCTGCTGGACTACGAAGGCAAGGTCGGTCGCGCCTACGCGGCACAGGTAACGCCGCACATGTACGTCATCGCGCCGGACGGCCGGCTCGCCTATATGGGCGGCATCGACAGCATCGCGTCGACCGACGTGAGCGACATTCCGAAGGCGGAGCCGCTGACGCGGCTCGCGATCGATGCGGTACTGGCGGGAAAACCGGTCGACAAGGCGCAGACGCGGCCCTACGGCTGCTCGGTGAAGTACGCGAACTGAGGGAGATGGGTCGCCCGATACATGCCTTGCACCGGCCGGCCCAACGCGTACTCAGGCGCTGACGCTACCGGTGCCCGGGTGGTTCGCGGCGTGCATCCGGTTTTGCGCCTTGACCAGACGTTCCATCGTGCGCAGGTCCTTGCGGTCCAGTTTCATCGCACCGCGCACCCACTCGCGCGTCACGTCTTCCAGTTCCTGATAGGTCAGGCGCACGTAGGCGTGCATCTTGGCGCGCTGGAAGGCGCGGAAGCCCTTGAGCTGGGACGCCATCGAACGCATGACGTCGCGCGCCACCCATTCGCCGCGGCCCGGCTCGGCCAAGTGATCGACCAGACCCAGTTCGTGCATCTTCTCGGCCGGCAGCACCCTGGCGTTCAGGATCAGGTCTTCCGCCACGCGCGGACCCGCCTTGCGCGCGACCAGACTGTAGGCGCCCATACCCGGGAACAGGTTGAACATCATTTCCGGGAAGCCCAGCTTGGCACCGCGTTCGGCGATCACCACGTGGCAGGATAGCGCCGCCTCGAAACCGCCGCCCAGCGCGTCGCCCTGAACCACCGCCATTGACACCGCGTCGGCGTGCAGACCGGCGACGTTGTTGTTGATGGCGCGGATGCAGGCCTCGGCGTAGCGCATCAGTCCGGCCTCGTCGCCCGCCTCGACCAGCTTCTGGAACAGGTCGAGATCGCCGCCAAGGTTATAGACGCCGGGTACGCCGGAGCAGTTGAGGAAGAAATCGACCGTGCCGGGCGCCAGCTCCACTTCCTGCTGCTGCGCCACGACGTCCGCCAGCAACTCCGGCGTGAAGCACGGGCGTCCGGTTGGATGGGCGTACATCCACAAGGCGCGGGTTTCCGCCTCGTAGCGCGAAGTCAGAATGGGTGTGGACAGCAGGCGTGGCGCATTGGCGGCCATGCCGGCCATCGGTACCGTGTGCAGATGCGCACGGGTTCGATCAATGATCTGCATTGCACGCCTCCATACGAAATACATCGCGGGCAGGCGCGGCAGCGTCGATACTCTTTCCGGAGCGATACGGCAGGTGCCGTCCTGCTCCATGGCGCGGGGTCAACAGATCCATTTCAGCCTCCGTCGGCATGTCCGACTTTAAGCATGCTGAAAACAATCGCCTCTTGAGGCGAATTGGAGAGGCAGTTTTCCTGCCTTTTTTTCCTGCTGTCTGGTGCACGAATCCAGACAGAGTCTGACCCTGTAAGTGCATGTTACGACAAGGCGGAACAGTTTTGCTTGAAAATTTGATTGCACCCTGCAGCGGGCCACTGGGCGACCCGCGCAGGGTGTCGTGCACCTCGTCGGAACGGCTCTGGCCGTGGCTGCCGGCCGCCTTGTCTGACGACGGTACCCGGTGATGCGGTGCACGATCCGCCGTCGTCGGCCTGCCGTCGGTCGACGCCCGCTCGGCTATAGTCGGGCGAACAGGATGGCGTGTCCGTACCCGGCGCCGGCCGGGCGCAGAGCGTGCGGACCCGATCCACGGAGACATTGATGAAACAGGCTTCGTCCGGCAAGGACACACGGGAACACAAGGTCACGCTGCAGGAACTGGTGGAGGGCATGGTGGCCGACGGCCTGCTCGGCGAGTCGGTGGCGCGCGTGTTCCTGCACGACCGCCGCTACTGGCGGGGCGGTGATCACCCGCTGGTGGTGCTGGCCGGCCAGAAGTGGAAATCGCTGCACCCGCCGCACCGGGTGCTCAATCTCGATGCGCTGACCGAGTGGATGGCCGGCTGGAGCGACCACGACTACTACCACATCGATCCGCTGAAGGTCGATTTCGCGGCGGTGACCGAGGTGGTGTCGAGCGCTTACGCCAACCGCTTCCGCATCCTGCCGGTGCAGGCGTCGGCGCGCGAGGTGGTGATCGCCACGGCCGAACCTTTCATGACCGAATGGGAAAAGGAGCTGGCGCCGATACTGCGCCGCCCCATCCGTCGCGTCATCGCCAATCCGGACGACATCGCCCGCTACGTGGTCGAGTTCTACAGCCTGGCCAAGTCGGTCAAGGGCGCGGCCAAGCGGGGCGACGTCAGCGGCGCCGGCGCCTCGAACTTCGAGCAGCTGGTCGAGCTGGGGCGCAGCAACCGGCCGCTCGACGCCAACGACCAGCACATCGTCACCATCGTCGACTGGCTGTGGCAATACGCCTTCGAGCAGCGCGCCAGCGACATCCACATCGAGCCGCGCCGCGATTTCGGTGTCGTGCGCTTCCGCATCGACGGCGTGCTCCATCAGGTCTACCAGATTCCGATGCCGGTGCTGGGCGCGATGACCTCACGCATCAAGATACTGGGCCGCATGGACGTGGTGGAGAAGCGCCGGCCGCAGGACGGGCGGATCAAGACGCGCGCCCCTGACGGCCAGGAGATCGAACTGCGGCTGTCCACGCTGCCCACAGCCTTCGGCGAGAAGCTGGTGATGCGTGTTTTCGACCCGGAAGTGCTGGTACGCGACTTCCGCGATCTCGGCTTTTCCGACGAGGACGCGCGGCGCTGGAAGCAGATGACCACGCAGCCGAACGGCATCGTGCTGGTGACCGGCCCGACCGGCTCCGGCAAGACCACCACGCTGTATTCGACGCTGAAGAACCTCGCCACACCCGAGGTCAATGTCTGCACGCTGGAAGACCCGATCGAAATGATCGAGCCTGCCTTCAACCAGGTGCAGGTGTCGCCGGACATCGGCGTCACCTTTTCGGCCGGCATCCGCTCATTGATGCGGCAGGACCCGGACATCATCATGGTGGGCGAGATCCGTGACCTCGAAACCGCCGAAATGGCGATCCAGGCGGCGCTGACCGGTCACCTCGTGCTGTCCACGCTGCACACGAACGACGCACCATCGACCATCACCCGCCTGCTCGACCTCGGCGTGCCCAGCTATCTGCTGAACGCCACCGTACTCGGCGTGATGGCACAGCGGCTGGTGCGCACGCTGTGCCCGCACTGCCGCAAGCCGGCGTCGCCGCAGGACACCGATCCGCAGGCGTGGAAGGATCTGGTGGCACCGTGGAAGGCCACCCGGCCGGAACGCTTCACCCAGGCCGTGGGCTGCCTGGACTGTCGCATGACCGGTTACTCGGGCCGCATCGGCATCTACGAAATCCTGCTGATGTCACCGGAAATCAAGACGCTGGTGTCGACCGGTGCGGACATCGGTGCGCTACGCGATCAGGCCTATCGCGAGGGCATGTACCCGCTGCGTGTGTCCGGTGCGCTGAAGATCGCGCAGGGTGTGACGACGATGGAAGAGGTGATGAAGGTGGCACCGCCGGCCTGAGCCGGCAGGGTGCATCAATAGCCGGTGGACGGCGGCCAGCCGACGCCGGCGAACGGCGGCTTGCGCCCGACCAGCCCTTCGAGCAGCGTCAGTTCGGCGTCTGTGTGGTTGATCACGCTGGCGGCCGACATCATGTCGGCGCCGGGTCTGTCGCTGAGCCACATCGGCTTGTCGTGGTGCCGGGTGCGTACGGTTTCGCGCTGGTCCGGATCGTTGTTGCGCACAACTTCCGCCTCGCCGTAGCACAGGCAGAAATAGGTCCGTTCCTCGGCCGCCTCGATGTAGCAGCCGGTACCGCGTATGCCTATCGTCGCCACCGGCGTGGCGATGCGTTTCTGGCCGCGGTCGAACACCGACAGCAGCTTGCCGGTGATCACCCGCATCAGGTCGGCGGCTACACCGCTGCCGAAAGCGACGTGCGATTCGCCGCGCTGCAGGAAGGCGTCGCGGCCGAGCACATAGATCGCCTCGGCGCCCGGGCCGGTGCGTATTGTGTCGCCTGGCCGGATTTCCGCGTTGAAGCTCGCCGGCGCGCCATTGATGCTGACGTCGCCGCGGAAGCCACGCAGCCCGGTTCGGCTGTCACGGGCCAGCGCTTCGCGCACCAGCGCGTCGAAGGCCAATGGGGCTGCGGCACCACCGGCAAGCAGGGTGGTCAGCAGGCGTCTTCGATCCATGTCGTTTTCTCCTTCTTCTGATGCAGCGATTATCGCGCGGGCGGAAGAACGGGCGCGTTCATTCGCTCTCGGGTATCACCGCATCGCCCTGGCGGATCAGACCACTGCGCAGCACGCGTGCGGTGATGCCGCCATGACCGCGCATCACGTTGTAGCCGCCCTTGCCCAGATTGGTTTCCATCCGTGAGCATGGATCACAGGGACCGGTGTATTCCAGCAGCGCCTCGCCGACGCGGAAGCGTTTGCCCTTGAGTGCCAGCAGGTTCAGACCGCTGACCACGATATTGCGCCGGACCAGGCCGGGGTTGATCTCGCCAAGGCCGAGCAGATCGGCCACCGTCTGCAGGTGCTCGGCCTGGATCAGCGTGACCTGCCGCTTGCCGTCCGGACTGGCGTAGCGGTCACCTTCGAGGCCGAGCGATTCGATGGCCTGTACTGTGTCGACGACGCGCAGCGGCTGCATCCGCGCCGGGCGTACGCCTATCCAGCTGACCCGTCCGGCGTGTGCGAAGGTGGAAGTGAGTGTCTGCAGGGTGTCCATGGTCGTCGTTTCATTGTGCGCAATGTGTCGGGACGGATGCTACTTCAGGCGAACAGCCCCTGCAGGTACCAGCGGTACGGCGCCCGGTGTTCACGATAGATCCACAGCTTCTCCTGACGTGGTCCGACGGCGATGTAGTAATCGCGCAGCGCTTCCGCCGGATGGTCGCTGCCGGCGGCGTCGTCCCACCAGCCGGCCTCGATCCGCTCGGCGCGGCCGAGGCAGTGCAGCGGCCCGTTGCGCCAGGGCTGACCGTCGCGTTCGGCCAGCAGTTCGGGTTCCGGCAGCAGCCACAAGGGACGCTGCGGCTTGCCGGTGGCCGGCTGCGCACGACCCGGTTCGTCGCGCTGCTGCGCCCGTTCCGGACGGTGGTCGCCGCGAGCTGACAGGCCGTAGACCGCATCGTGGCCGAGGCGGGCACGCAGCCGTTCGACCAGCACGTCGCGGGCTTCCTGCCTGTCCTGCGGCGACGGCGCCTGAGTGCCGAACAGGTCGCGGCTGCGACCGGGCTGTTCGATCCAGTCGGGTGCCCGCAGTCTCAGCGCGGTGACCGCTTCCGGCAGCGTGATGCGCGCCAGATGCTCGCGCGTCAGCGACGCCAGCAGGCGGGCGTCGTGGGTGGGGGTACCGGTGCGCAAGACCAGCCGGGTCGGCGCCGTGTGCTCGTGCTGCAGTTCGAGCTGGCATTCGGCGATGCCGGCATATGCGGCAGCCAGCTGGGTGCATGCACTGTTGAACAGTCGGCTGGCAGCGAACAGCAGCACGTCGACATCGTGACGCGGTACCGGCAGTTCGAGCCTGCTGTCGATTTCCGGAGGAAGGGAGAAGAAGGGGCGCGGATCGGCGGTCTGTCCGAGCGCCTGGTCGATTAGGCGACGCAGGGCCTGCGCGTCGCGCAGTGCGAGCGCGTCGCGCGGCAGCTTCATCGCATCTCCCACGCTGCGCAGGCCGGCTTCGCGCAAAGTGGCCAGCCGGGCCTCGCCAGCTTCGGTCACCTCGAGTGGCAGTGCATTCAGCGCTGCCGGCAAGGCTCCTGGGCTGCCTATCGTGCGGCCGGGTGTGCCGAGGGCGAGCCAGCGTGCGGCACGTGGCGTCGGGGCGCAGGCGCTGAGTGCATGAAAACCGGCGGCGGCCAGCGCACTGCGCAAGACGCGCAGCAGACCGTCGAGGCCACCGAACAGACGGATGCTGCCGGCGATTTCCAGCAGCAGACCGTCGGTTTCGAGGGCGACATGGGGTGTGAAATGCAGTGCGCAGCCGGCGGCGTCCTTCAGTGCCGACGCTTCCACAGCGCTGTCACGCGGGCGGGTCAGCAGTTCGGGGGCTAATGCCAGTGCGTCGGCCATCCGCTGGCCGTGCCGCACGCCCTGAGCCAGCGCTGCCGCATCCAGCGCGACCACACGCTGCTTCGCCGCCACCGCCAGCGGCTGTGTGTGGGCCTGAGCGCGGAAGCGCGCCTGCAGCGGCCACTCGGGAAAGACCAGTGCCAGCCAGAGCATGTCGTACGCAGATCCATGTCGCAGGCCTGTCAGCCGACCAGCGCCAAGGCAGGGCGCCGGCGCAGGATGTCGGCACGCCGTACCGGGATGCCCGGACGTGTGCCGAGATGAACCGGTCGGTTGGCTGGGCGACCGCGTCGCTTCAGGATGTCGACGCGCACCTCGCCTTCCGCAGCGACGGATACCTGCAGGCGCAAGGCGGCTGGCGAGGCCATATGCGCGTCGGAGGCGGGGCGGAACAGCACCAGCGGCAGCGCGGCCTCACGCACCGCCAGCTGCAGCCGGCGCAGCAGAGCCGTGTCCACCCGGTCGAGCCAGCCGGTGACTGCACTGCACGCTCCCGAGTTGAGTGCGTGACGCAGCGCCCAGACTCGCTCGCCGGCACTAACCGCCTGGATCACCAGCATGCGAGGCGTGCACAGACCCGCGGCGGCGAGCGCCGAAACATTCGGATACCAAGGCGGCGCCACCCAGGCCACCCAGCCATCGGCCTGACTGGCTTGGGCCAGCATGGGCAGCAGCAGGGAGACTTCACCGTGCCCGCAGCAGTCGGTCAGCACTTCGCTCATGTCGCCGATCGGCCAGCCTCCGCCGGGCAGTTCGGCGTCGAGCGCCGGATGACCGGTGGACACGGTGGGGCACGTGTCCACCGCCGTGTCGTTGGCACGCCAGACATCCGGACGGTGCAACAGGGTATGCAGGCTGGAGGCGCTCATCGCGTCAGACCGCGCTGCCGTTGCGGATCAGCCCCACCATGACGCCCTCGATCACCAGCGGATCGCGTCGGGTGTCGACGACGATGGGACTGAATTCGGGATTGTCCGGCAGCAGTTCGACCTGTGCGCCACTGCGACGCAGACGCTTCACGGTCACTTCGTCGTGCAGCCGGGCGACAATGATCTGGCCGTTGTGCGCTTCGGAGGTGGCATGGACGGCGATCAGGTCGCCGTCGAGGATGCCGGCGTCGCGCATGCTCAAGCCCCGCACACGCAACAGATAGTCGGCACGCGGTGAGAACATCGACGGGTCAACCTGATAGCGTCCCTGCACGTGGGCGTCGGCAAGAATGGGATTGCCGGCCGCGACCCGGCCTATCAGTGGAATGCCTGCCGGCTCGGACAGCCGGATGCCGCGCGCGCGGCCTTCGTCGAGACTGATGACGCCCTTGCGCGCCAGTGCGCGCAGATGGCTTTCGGCGGCGTTCGGCGAACGGAAGCCGAACGCCTGCGCGATCTCGGCCCGCGTGGGCGGGCTGCCACGTTCGCTGACGGCGTCACGAATCAGTTGCAGGATTTCCTGCTGGCGGGGCGTCAGGCTGTCGTTCGACATGGGACAGGTGCTTGCTGTACGAGAACTGTATTTTTATACAGTTATTCGTAAAGGCGCAAGCAGGCCGGGTGTCGATTGTCGACAATTGTTACAGGGTGGTATTTGTTCGCGTGCCCCCTGCCAGCCAACGCCGGTCCGTGTGGTTTGTGCAGTGCGATGAAAAGAAATGGATTTTTGCCGTGGCGCCCGGATGACAGGATGTTCGGGCGGGGGATCTAATACCGAAGTACTAGGTTCCGGCTGTCGATATTATTGACAGTGTTGCGGCGCAGCAGGTCCGGAGGCTTCAACCAGGCAACAAAAAAGCACCCGAAGGTGCTTTTTTGTTTTCAGGCAGGTGAAGCTCAGCCCATGCGACGCTTTGCCATCAGGCCGATCATGCCCAGGCCAGCCAGCATCATCGCGTAGGTGTCTGCTTCCGGCACCACGGCGACCGGGGCGGTCGTCGAGGTCAGTGCGAGCACACCACCCAGGCTGCCGGTCGTGGAACCGGTCACCTTGTAGTAGTAATCGCCGGCGAGCAGGCCGTTGGCGGTGAACAGGGTGCCGAAGCTGTAGGCAGACAGAAACTTGTCTACCGCTCCGGTTTCCTTGTACAGCCACACCATGCTGTCCTCGCTCAGACCGAAGAACGGCGATGCTTCTGCCGATACGGCCAGCGTGGACAACGAGGTGGTCGGGGCGGTCAGCGTGAAGGTGAAAATTTCCGAGAAGGAGCCGGACAGCGAGGCGATGCCGGTTTCGATCGTGGCGTGGTCGTCCCAGCTGGTCGTCGCGGCATTCGCGCTTCCCACTGCAAACAGACCGCATACAACAGCTGCGACCAAGGTTTTCTTCATATCCTGTCCTTTCACAAAAAGTGACAAAGTGGAGCCCAGATTTTTGCAAGAACATCAGCCCCCCACAATCCGCGATGACGCCCTCATTTGCAACGACAAGTAAGGAGGTCATTCCGCACACTGCGAGCAGCTCAGCGTTCTGGTGAAACAGGGATGCAAGACTCAGGCCACTTTCTGTTTGTCATTGCTCTTTCTGAAGATAAATTTTCAACTGTTTGAATATGTTCAATAAAGTTTATTGTTGACGGACGTTCGACTCAGCCGGGGTGTGATGCTCTTTGGTGCGTCAGGGCCATATTTGTGCAATGCGGCGACGGCTTTTTTTACAACGGCGAGGAAGGCTCGCCTGATAGAATCCGCCGGACTCCAGAGCGTGCGATGTTTCGTGGTCGCGTCGTGTGGATGGGAGGTGCGCATGTTGAATGCAGGACAACCCGCTCCGCTGTTCGAACTGCCGGATGCCGATCTGGAGCTGTTCAATCTGGGTGACCAGCTCGGGCAGCACCTGATGGTGCTCTACTTCTACGCCAAGGACGACACGCCGGGCTGTACGGCCCAGGCCATCGAGTTCAGCGATCTGGACGACGATTTCCGGCGTTGTGACTGCACCGTGCTCGGTGTCAGTCGCGACGAATGTTTCACACACGCAGATTTCCGCGACAAGCACGGCCTGACGGTCAGGCTGCTGTCGGACATCGACGGCGAGGTCTGCCGGCGCTACGGCGTCTGGCGCGAGCGCGAGGTCGATGGAAAGCTGCGGTTCTGCATGACCCGCTCGACATTCATCATCGATCGGAAGGGTGTCATACGTTACGCGCAATATGGCGTGAATCCGCGCGGGCACGCCGGGGAAGTCCTCGAACGCGTGCGCGCACTGCACATGAAAGGAATCAGGAATGCTCATCAGCAAGAACTCGGTCGTCACCCTTAAGTACAGCGTGACGGATCCGGACGGCAATATGGTCGATCCGGGCGAAGCCCCGCTGGCCTATCTGCACGGCGGTTACGGCGGTATTTTCCAGCCGATCGAGGAAGCTCTTGAAGGCAAGACCGTCGGCGACGAAGTGGTCGTGAAGCTGCAGCCGGAAGATGCCTTCGGCGAGTACGACGAAGAACTGGTCGAGATCGAATCGCGTGCGAACTTCCCGGACAACATCGAAGTCGGCATGCAGTTCGAGCGCGTCAGCGAAGATGGCGAGGAAGAGGGCCTGTATACCGTGACCGACATTGCCGACGACCGCGTCGTGATCGACGGCAATCACCCGCTGGCCGGCACCGCACTGGTGTTCTCGTGCTCGGTGTCGGCAGTGCGCCAGGCGTCGGCGGAAGAGCTGTCGCACGGCCACGTGCACGGCGACCACGGCCACCACCACTGAGATCGTCCCCCGCCGGGCGCCGACGAGGGCCCCGGCGTTCTCCGCCCGCTGTCGGGCGCTGCGTCGAAATCCTGTCAGGGAGCATCCATGTCGCGTGTGCTGGTCACCGGTGGCGCGGGCTATATCGGCTCGCACACCTGCATCGAACTGATGGCTGCGGGCCACCAGGTGGTGGTTGTAGATAACCTGTGCAACAGCAAGCGCGAATCCCTGACGCGCGTCGAACGCATCGCCGGGCAGACGCTGCAGGCCTTCGTGCAGGCCGATGTCCGCGATCGCGTCGCGATGCGCGCGGTGTTTGCGGCGCACGACATCGATGCGGTGATCCACTTCGCCGGCCTGAAGGCGGTCGGCGAGTCGGTCGCGAAGCCGCTCGAGTACTACGACAACAACGTCAGCGGCACGGTGGCGCTGTGCGAGGTGATGGCCGAAGCCGGCGTAAAGGCGCTGGCCTTTTCGTCCTCGGCCACGGTCTATGGTGATCCGGCGTCGGTGCCCATCCGCGAGGATTTCCCGACCGGGCCGACCAATCCTTACGGCCGTTCGAAATGGATGGTCGAGTACCTGCTGCAGGACCTCGTCGCGGCCGACCCGTCCTGGCGCATCGCACTGCTGCGCTACTTCAATCCGGTCGGCGCGCACGAATCCGGCCTGATCGGCGAAGACCCGAACGGCCTGCCGAACAACCTGATGCCCTTCGTCAGCCAGGTGGCGGTAGGCAAGCTGGCCGAGCTGCGCGTGTTCGGTGGTGACTGGCCGACGCCGGACGGCACCGGCGTGCGCGACTACATCCACGTGCTTGACCTCGCTCAGGGCCACGTGCGTGCCATCGACTACCTTGCTGAGCATGCCGGTCTGCTGACGGTGAATCTGGGTACCGGTCATGGCTACAGCGTGCTCGAGGTCGTGCGCGCCTTCGAGCAGGCGAGCGGACGCGCCGTGCCGTACCGCATCGTCGATCGGCGGCCAGGGGACATCGCCCAGTGCTACGCCGACCCGGCGAACGCAAACCGGCTTCTGGGCTGGGTTGCGCGGCGCAACCTCGCGCAGATGTGCGCCGATGCGTGGAACTGGCAGCGCAGCAACCCGCAGGGCTATGCCTGACGCGCGTCGCGCGCGGAGAGCAGAAAGTCTCGGCGCGCCGCGGTAGATGACGACCGCCGCTTCGTGCTAAACCAGCCTCTCGCCGTCGGTCGGAAACAGCCCGGGAGGAGTGTTCATGCACCTGCAAGTCGTGTTCGAGAGGGCGCACGCCGCGGACAGCGGAAACAGCGCATCCATCTTCCGGCAACTGCTCGACGCGCTCGAGCACGATGCACCGTTCGACCTGCAACTGCTGTATGAGCTGCCCTATGCCGACTTCGACACGGCGCTCAATGCGCTGCGAGAGTGGCGTTCGCAGCGCTACGTATGGCTGCGTGAACACGAGGGGTCCCAGCCCTGGCGCAGTCATCTGAGTTAGCAGCTGCCTGCCGATTCCTCCATCACCTCAACCGGCGCTGACACGCGCGGCGTGCCCTGCCATGCGGCGCACCGGCTGCGCCGGTGAGCGGATCCGCTGCCGCAGCGCCCCGTTGTCCGCTGTCACGGAGCCGTGATGGTGCTGTGTTAACCTGCGGCGCATGCTGCGTCATACGAGTTTTTCCCGCGGTTTCACTCTGATCGAGCTGATGGTGGTGATCGCCATCGTCGGCGTGCTCGCGACCATGGCCATGCCCATGATGGAACTGGCGCGCGTACGTGCGAACGAGGCCGAACTGCGTACTTCGCTGCGGCAGATCCGCACCGCGCTCGACGATTACAAAAAGGCGTGGGACGAGGGGCGCATCGAGAAGAAGGTTGGTGCCAGCGGCTACCCGCCCAGCCTCGACGTGCTGGTCAATGGCGTGCGCGACGTCAAGCAGCCGAACGACGTGAAGATCTACTTCCTGCGCCGGTTGCCGCGCGACCCCTTTCATGCCGACACATCGACGCCGCCCGAGCAGACCTGGGGCCTGCGCAGCTACGCCAGCCCGCCGGACGAACCGGTGCCCGGCGCCGATGTGTTCGATGTCTATTCGCTGTCCGGCCGCACCGGCCTGAACGGCATTCCGTACCGGAACTGGTGATGTTCACTTTTGTCCGCAAGCGCGGTTTCACGCTGATCGAACTGCTGGTGGTCATGGCCATCATCGCGGTGCTGCTGACCATCGCCGCACCGCGCTACTTCGAACATCTGGACCGCTCGAAGGAAGCGACGCTGAAGCAGACGCTGGCGGTCACCCGCGATGCGATCGACAAGTTCCGCGGTGACCGCGGCGCCTGGCCGCAAAGCCTGCAGGAACTGGTCGACAAGCAGTACCTGCGCAAGCTGCCCTTCGACCCGCTCACCGACAGCAGCGAAACCTGGATCGTCGTGCCGCCGCGCGACTCGGCAAACGAAAGCGGCGTGGCCGACCTGAAGAGCGGCGCCGAAGGCACGTCGCGCGACGGCGTCGCCTATTCCGACCTCTGACGCGATGCGGGCGGACCAGCGCGGCTTTTCCTACTTGCTGCTGCTGTTCGCGGTCGCTGCGCTGGGCATCGCGGCGGCCGGCAGCGCGCTGATGTGGAGCACGCTGTCGCAGACCGAACGCGAACGCGAACTGCTGTTCATCGGCGGCGAGTTTTCGCGTGCGCTGCAGCGCTACTACGACGCGTCCCCGGCCGAGCCGAAAGCCTATCCGGCACGGCTGGAGGATCTGCTTGAAGACAAGCGGCATCAGGTGCCGATGCGTCATCTGCGCAAGATCTATGTCGATCCGATGACCAACAACCGCGACTGGGGGCTGGTCGTCTCACAGGGGCAGATACGCGCGATACACAGCCGATCGGAAAAGGCGTCGCGCATCCACGTGCTGCCGCGCTGGGTCGATGCGACCGGCGACAAGCTGGCGAGCGGTCTGAAGACGCCGCCGACGCAGCCGCCCTCGACCACCCTTGGACAGCCTGGCACGACGGCGCAATCCGCTGTCCGTCCGGAGGGCGATCTGCGTCACGCCGACTGGCTGTTCGTGCCGGTTGCCGATAAGCCGGCGCAGCAGGACGCGCCGGGGTCGTCGCCTTCTTTGCCCGGATCGCCGGCGGGCAGCACGCCGGTCGTTGTCGGAGAGAGCGGCGATGGCAGCAGTACGCCGCAAGCCGGCGGCTCAGGCGGATCGCTGCAGGAGCAGTACACCGGCCAGCGCTGAAGCGGATGTCAGATCAGCCAGGCGGCCAGCGCGATGCCCAGCATCATGAAGGCGATGGCCACCTTGGCGACCGCGGCGATCAGCATGCCCAGCCATGTGGCCACACCGACGCGCGCGGCCTGCAAGGCATCGCGGCGTGCGATGAACTCGCCGATCGCCGCGCCCGCCAGCGGTGCGAACAGCAGGCCGATCAGTCCGGCGAACAGCCCGAGCACGGTACCGATCGCCGCGCCGACCAGCGCCAGCGTGCTGGCGCCGACCCGCTGAGCACCGATCACGCCCGACGCGAAATCGATCAGCCAGGCGAGCACGGTGAGTGCCCCCAGCAGCGTCAACGTGACGGTGCCGATGTGGGTGAAGTCGTCCAGCCAGGCCATCATCAGGAAGCCGCCGAACATCAGCGGTATGCCGGGCAGGGCGGGCAGTACGACGCCGCCCAGCCCGATCAGCACCAGCAGTGCCGCGATTACCCACAGCAGGATGTCGATACCGCTCATTGTGCGAAGGCGGCGACCGCGTCGTCGACCACCGCCAGCAGATTGCGCGTGCGGGCGTACACGGCGCGCAGGCGCGTTGCGTCGTTGCCGCCGCTGCGGACCATGCGGTGCAGCGCGTCGAGTGCATCCGACGAGCGCAGGGCGTCGGCGTGCGGCGCCAGCCGTTCGAGCGTGGCGGCGATGTCGTCGCGCAGCGGCAGTGCCGCGTGGCTGCGCGGATGCACGATCAGCCCGTCGAGGCCGAAGCGGCAGGCCTGGAAGCGATTGTAGGTGTACACGAGATAGTCGTCCTCGACCGGTTCGGGGTCTTCGCCGGCGAGGATGAGCCGGCACAGCGCCTGCAGATAGACCGCGATCTGCGCTGCGCGATCCACGCTGAGCGGCGTGTCGCATACGCGCAGTTCTATCGTGCCGTATTCGGGTTTGGGCCGGATGTCCCAGTAGAAGTCCTTCATGCTGCGCACGATGCCTGTGTCTTCCATCCGCGCGAAGTAGTCGCGCTCGAAGCGCGACCAGTCGAGCACGAAAGGCGCGCGGCCACTGAGCGGGAAGGCGAACACCGAATTCAGGCGGGCGGAATCGAACAGCGTGTCGCTGCCCTGCGAGAAGGGCGACGAGGCGGACAGCGCGATGAAGTGCGGCACGTAGCGCCCGAGTGCGTGCAGCACGCGCAGCGCGCTGTCCGGGTCCGGCATGCCGATGTGCACGTGCTGACCGAACACCGTGAACTGCTTGGCCAGATAGCCGTAGAGGCCGGACAGCTGCTGGAAGCGCGGGGCCGAGAAGATGCGCCGTTCCGACCACTGCTGGAACGGGTGGGTGCCACCGCCGCACAGCGATACATTGAGCCGTGCCGCGTCCTTCACCAGTGCATCGCGCATCAGGCGCAACTGCGCGAGCAGCGTGGCATGGCTGTCCTGGATGCCGGTCGCCACCTCTATCATGCTGTCGGTCATTTCCGGCTTGATGTCGCCGGGAAAGGTCTGACGCTGCGTCAGTTCCAGCAGGTCGGCGGCGGCCGACGCGAGGTCGCGGTCGTGCTCGCCGACCAGCTGCAGTTCGAGTTCGACGCCCATGCTGAGCGCTGACGAAGCGTGAAAGGTTTCGAGCGGCATCAGGCGTTCTCCGTCCTCTGTGCTTCGCCGGCCAGCACCAGCGCCCACTGGGCAAGCACCGGCCCGACGAATTCCATCACGATCACCATGCCGGCGATGGCCGACAGTGCGCTGTCGGCGAGGCCGAAACCCGCGGTGCGGCTGTATTCGAGCAGCAACAGCGCGAAGGTCGACAGTGGCGCCAGCGCCAGCCCGGTCAAGGCACCCTTGCGCGTGCTGGTTCCGCTGACGTGGGCGAAGGCGGCGGTCGCGCTCATCTTCGCCGCGATGCGGCCAAGCGACAGCAGTACGGCCAGCGCGAGGCCGGCGGCGGTGGTCGGCCAGGTCGCCATGCCGGCAACGAACACGAACAGGAACAGCGTCAGCAGTTCGCCCAGCACGCCGAAGTTGCGCTGCGCCGGCGTCAGCACCAGCCGATTGCGCCGCATCAGTACGCCCAGCGTCAGAGCGGCCAGCAGGGGCGACACGTTGACGCCCTGGGTGAGCAAGGTGACCAGCATCACCGCCAGCGCGAACACGATGGTGACGCCGCGCTCGTCGGCGCGCAGACGGCGCAGCAGCCAGGGCAGCGGCACGCCGACCAGGATGCCGCAGCCGACCGACACGGCGAGGATTGCGGCGCTGTTCCACACCGCGCTGACCACGCTGCCGGACGCCAGCAGCTGCCAGTAGCCGATCGCGCCCTTCATCAGCAGCACCGAAATCAGGCAGTTGATGGCGCACAGGTGCAAGGCGCGCTCGGTCACCTGGCCGGAACCGCGCAGGTCGTTCACCACGCGCACCAGCGCGGCCGGCGAGGTGGCCACCGACAGCGCGCCGAGCACCATGGCGATGTCCGGCGACTGGCCCATCGCCAGCGCGATGGCACGTACCACGACGAAGGTGAGCAGCGATTCGGCGATGCCGGTCAGCGTGAGCCAGTAGTTGGTCACCAGCCAGCGCAGGTTGATGCGGTGGCCGAGCTCGAACAGGAAGAGGGCGAGCGAGAAATTGGCCAGAAAGGACATGGCGGCCCGTGTTTCGGCGTCATGCGGCGCGCCGCCCCACGCTGCGTAGACGATGCCGGCGAGCGAATAGGCGCAGACGCGCGGTATCGCCAGTCCACGGTGGAAGATCTCGCCGGCCAGCCAGGCGAGCAGAAGAACGGCCGGCCAGCCGACCAGCGAGAATATGCGACCTGCTTCGAAGACCATCGCGTCGCCTCCGTTCTGCATGCATTGCGCGCGGGAAGACAGAAGCCGTGCCCTGTGCGGCACGACGGCGGATTTTTCTGCGGGAGATACGGGCCGCTTCGATGCGGCCTCTTGTGGTGCTGCGCGGACCGGCTGGCGCCGGTCCGGGTGTCGGGCCGGCGGTGCCGGCTTTTCAGGTAGCGCTGGAGACTATCACGCGGTGGCGACAGGAATCTTGCCGATCTTCGCCTGCCATTCCTTCGGGCCGGTCTCGTGCACCGAGGTGCCACCCGAGTCGACCGCGACGGTGACCGGCATGTCGACCACGTCGAATTCGTAGATCGCTTCCATGCCGAGGTCTTCGAAACCGACCACCTTCGCCGCCTTGATCGCTTTCGACACCAGGTAGGCGGCACCGCCGACAGCCATCAGGTAAGCGCTCTTGTGCTTGCGGATGGCCTCGATCGCCGCCGGACCGCGCTCCGACTTGCCCACCATCGAGATGAGGCCGGTCTGGGCGAGCATCATCTCGGTGAACTTGTCCATGCGGGTGGCGGTGGTCGGGCCGGCAGGGCCGACCACTTCGTCGCGCACCGGATCGACCGGACCGACGTAGTAGATGACGCGGTTGGTGAAATCGACCGGCAACTTCTCGCCCCGGGCCAGCATGTCGGCGATGCGCTTGTGCGCGGCGTCGCGGCCGGTGAGCATCCTGCCGTTCAGCAACAGGGTCTGACCCGGCTTCCACGAGGCGACTTCCTCCGGCGTCAGCGTGTTCAGATCGACCCGCTTGGAGGTCTTGGTGTCGGCCTGCCAGGTCACCGCCGGCCAGTCTTCCAGACGCGGCGCTTCCAGCTTCGCCGGGCCGGAGCCGTCGAGGTGGAAGTGCACGTGGCGGGTGGCCGCGCAGTTCGGGATCATCGCCACCGGCAGCGAGGCGGCGTGCGTCGGATAGTCGAGGATCTTCACGTCGAGCACGGTGGACAGGCCACCCAGGCCCTGGGCGCCGATGCCCAGCGCGTTCACCTTCTCCATCAGTTCCAGCCGCAGTTCCTCGATGCGCGTGAGTTTTTCGCCACGCGCCGCCTTGTCGGCGACGATCTGGATGTTCACCGGCTCCATCAGCGATTCCTTGGCCAGCAGCATGGCCTTTTCCGGCGTGCCGCCGATGCCGATGCCCAGCATGCCCGGCGGGCACCAGCCGGCGCCCATGGTCGGTACCGTCTTCAGTACCCAGTCCACGATGGAATCGGACGGGTTCAGCATGACCATCTTGGACTTGTTTTCCGAGCCGCCGCCCTTGGCCGCGCAGATCACTTCGACGTGGTCACCCGGCACGATTTCGTAGTGGATGACCGCCGGCGTGTTGTCCTTCGAGTTCTTGCGGGCGCCGGCCGGGTCGAGCAGCACCGAGGCGCGCAGCGTGTTGTCCGGGTGCATGTAGGCGCGGCGCACGCCTTCGTTGACCATGTCGGTCACGCTCATCGAAGCGTCCCAGCGCACGTTCATGCCCACCTTCAGGAAGACCACGGCGATCCCCGTGTCCTGGCAGATCGGGCGCTTGCCTTCCGCGCACATGCGCGAGTTGGTCAGGATCTGCGCGATCGCGTCACGTGCCGCCGGCGACTGTTCCCGCTCGTAAGCCGCACCCAGTGCCTGGATGAAGTCGAGCGGGTGATAACAGGAAATGAACTGGAAGGCGTCGGCGATGGACTGGATGAAGTCGTCCTGGCGGATGGGTTGGCTCATGGAAAGGTCCTCGGGTATTGAAGGGGGCCGCTCGTGGCGGCCCGGGCTGCGCTCAGTGGTGCGCCTTGTTGAGCACCAGCGTCTGCGTCATCAGCTTGTCGGTGTAGGCCATGGCCATGGCCGACACGACGAACACCATGTGGATCACCACCTGCCACAGCACGACGCGGTCGGCCAGCTGGCCGGCGTTGATGAAGGTCTTCAGCAGGTGGATGGCCGAAATGCCGATCAGGGCGGTGGCCAGCTTCACCTTGAGCACGCCGGCGTTGACGTGCGACAGCCATTCCGGCTGATCCGGATGGTCCTCAAGGTTCAGTCGCGACACGAAGGTTTCGTAGCCACCGACGATGACCATGATGAGCAGGTTGGCAATCATCACCACGTCGATCAGGCCCAGCACGATGAGCATGATGTCGGTTTCGGTCAGGTTGCCGATCTTGTGGATCAGGTGCGACAGCTCGACCATGAACAGATAGACATACACCGCCTGGGCGACGATCAGTCCGAAGTAGAGCGGGGCTTGCAGCCAGCGACTGGCGAAGATGCAGGTTTTTAGAACACGTCCAAGATTAGTCATGCGCAGTCGAATATAAGACAAAAGACGGCGCCGATATTACCATCCGGTTCTTGCAGCTTCGGCTCGCGAGCGTAAGCGCTCTGTAAGCCGCAAAAGCTGTAATCGATGGAAGAAAAACGAGCGCGAAGTTCTGCGCCTGTCGGCGGCCCACAAGGCCGTACGTTGCACGGCGGTTTCCATCCGCCTGCTTGCAGATTTGAGATGACGGAGGAGGTTGTATGTCTGAAGCTACGGAAGTTCGCGTGTACCAGCCCTCGCAAGACATGGTGAGCAATGCCGCCGTGTCCGGCATGGATGCCTACAAGGCTCTGTGCGCCGAGGCGGAACGCGACTATGAGGGGTACTGGGCTCGTCTGGCTCGCGAGCATGTGACCTGGCAGACGCCGTTCACGCGTACCCTGAATGAAGACAATCGCCCGTTCTTCAAATGGTTCGAAGACGGCAAGCTGAACGTGTCCTACAACTGCCTGGACCGCAATATCGAAGCGGGTCTGGGCGACAAGACCGCGATCATCTTCGAAGCGGACGACGGCACCGTCACCCGCGTCAGCTACAGCGACCTGCTGCAGCGCGTCAGCCGCCTGGCCAACGCGCTGCGTTCGAAGGGCGTCAAGAAGGGTGACCGCGTCGTCATCTACCTGCCGATGTCGATCGAAGGCATCGTCGCAATGCAGGCCTGCGCCCGCATCGGTGCCACCCACTCGGTGGTGTTCGGTGGTTTCTCGGCGCAGTCGCTGCGCGACCGCATCAGCGATGCCGGCGCGGTCATGCTGATCACCGCCGACGAACAGTGCCGCGGCGGCAAGAACATCCCGCTCAAGCCCATCGTCGATGAAGCCTTCGGCATGGGTGGCTGCGAATCGTGCAAGACGGTCATCGTCTATCAGCGCACCGGCGGCGCCTGCAACATGGTCGCCGGCCGCGACGTGTGGCTGCACGACGTACTCCAGGGTCAGGCCGACACCTGCGAACCGGAATGGGTCGAGGCGGAACACCCGCTGTTCCTGCTCTATACCTCGGGTTCGACCGGCAAGCCGAAGGGCGTCCAGCATTCGACCGGCGGCTATCTGCTGCACGCCATCCTGACGATGAAGTGGACCTTCGACATCAAGCCGTCCGATGTCTTCTGGTGTACCGCCGACATCGGCTGGGTGACCGGCCACACCTACATCACCTACGGCCCGCTGGCCTGCGGTTCGACCGAAATCGTGTTCGAGGGCGTGCCGACCTATCCGGACGCCGGCCGCTTCTGGAAGATGATCCAGGACCACAAGGTGACCGTGTTCTACACCGCGCCGACCGCCATCCGCTCGCTGATCAAGGCGGCCGATGCGAACGACGCCGTGCATCCGAAGAGCTACGACCTGTCCTCGTTGCGCATCCTCGGTTCGGTCGGCGAGCCGATCAACCCGGCGGCCTGGGAGTGGTACTACCAGAACGTCGGCGGCAGCCGCTGCCCCATCGTCGACACCTTCTGGCAGACCGAAACCGGTGGCCACATGATCACGCCGCTCCCGGGCGCCACGCCGATGATTCCGGGCTCCTGCACGCTGCCCTTCCCGGGCATCCAGGCCGCCATCGTCGACGAAACCGGCAATGACGTGCCTTGGGGCCAGGGCGGCATCCTGGTGGTCAAGAAGCCGTGGCCGTCGATGATCCGCACCATCTACGGTGATCCGGACCGCTTCGTGAAGAGCTACTACCCGGCCGACTTCCAGGGTCGTTACTACCTGGCGGGCGACGGCGCGATCCGCGACGCGAAGACCGGCTACTTCACCATCACCGGCCGTATCGACGACGTGCTGAACGTGTCGGGTCACCGCATGGGCACGATGGAAATCGAGTCGGCGCTGGTGGCGCACCCGCTGGTGGCGGAAGCCGCCGTGGTGGGTCGTCCGGACGATCTGACCGGCGAAGCCATCTGCGCCTTCGTCGTGCTGAAGCGTTCGCGTCCGACCGGCGACGAAGCCAAGCAGATCGCCAACGAGCTGCGCAACTGGGTGGGCAAGGAGATCGGCCCGATCGCCAAGCCGAAGGACCTGCGTTTCGGTGACAACCTGCCGAAGACCCGCTCGGGCAAGATCATGCGCCGCCTGCTGCGCTCGATCGCCAAGGGCGAGCAGATCACGCAGGACACCTCGACGCTGGAAAATCCGGCCATCCTCGATCAGCTGGCGCAAACCCTCTGATCGGGGCCCGCGGCGCGTCTCCCGCGCCGCGGTTCTGCATTTCCGGGTGTGGTGCCGATGAGTTCCGCTGACACCGCACCTCTCTCCGGCCCGCTGCAAGGCGGGCCGGATCTTCACCTTCCCCTGCATCGCCTGATCCGCCGCGCCGCTGTCTGCGTGCCCGCGGACGCGTCGCTGCGCGAGGCGCTGACGCGCATGAATGACGAGCGTGTCGGTTCGGTGCTGGTGACCGAGGCCGGTCGCGCGGTCGGCATCCTGACGCTGCCCGACCTGCCCGGGCGCGTGCTGCTGCCCGGCCTGTCGCTCGACACGCCGGTGGCGCAGGTGATGAGCTGTCCGCTGCATCTGCTCGATGCCGACTGCAGTGGCGAGGACGCGGCGCGACTGATGGCCCGCCACGACGTGCGCCACATCGCCGTGACCGACCACGACCAGCGCCTGCTCGGCGTCATCGCGCAGAACGACCTGTACGCGAGGCTGCGCAGTGACATCCGCTCGCTCGCCGGTCGCATCCACGCGGCGGGCGACCTGGACGCCCTGGGCGATGCCGCGCGCGCGGTGCGCCGCTTCGGCGTCGCCGAGCTGCAGGACGGCAGTTCGGCCGAGGCGCTGACGCTGCACCTGTCTGCGCTGAACGACGCGCTGACCGCACGCGCCATCGACCTGGTGCGCGCCGCACACCCTGACGGTGCGGTGTTCGACAGCGTGCGCTGGTGCTGGCTCGCCTTCGGCTCCGAAGGACGGATGGAACAGACCTTCTGCACCGATCAGGACAATGGACTGGTGTTCGAGCTGCCGCCCGGTCTTGCCGCGGACGGTGTGCGTCCGGCACTGCTGCGTGTCGCCGGCGACATCAACCGCGCGCTGGCGCGGCTCGGCTTTCCGCTGTGCGAGGGCGGGGTGATGGCCGGTCAGCCGCGCTGCTGCCTGTCGTTCGACGAATGGCGCCAGGCCTTCGCCGGCTGGATCGCCGAACCGCAGCCCGAGGCGCTGCTGGCGGCCAACATCTTCTTCGATCTGCGCGCGCTGCACGGAGACGCCGCACTGGCTGATGCGCTGCTGGCGGAACAGGTGACGCAGGCTGCAGCCGGTACGCGCTTCCTGCGGCTGATGGCACAGAACGCCCTGCGCGCACGCGTACCGCTGGGCCTGTTCGGGCGCTTCCGAGTGGACGACGCACGCGATGCGCCGCATACGCTGGATCTGAAGGCCGGCGGCGCGCGTGTCTTCGCCGACTGTGCCCGGCTGCTGGCCCTGCGCGACGGCATCGCGGCGCGCTCGACCAGTGCCCGGCTGCGGGCGCTTGCGCGGCAGGGCGGGCTGGCGGGCGACGACGTCGATGCGATGATCCGCGCCTTCTTCGTCATCCAGCAGCTGCGGCTGCTGCACCAGGGCGAGGGCGTGCCGACCCGCGTCCAGGCGGCAGCCAACCGCATCGATCCGCGCGCACTGAACGCGCTCGACCGGGCCGTGCTGAAACAGGCGCTGCTCCAGGCGCAGCGCCTGCTCGACCGTATTCGTATCGACTGGCGTCTGCCCTGATTGCATGCTGCACCGCCATATCGGGGTGATGTAAGCGGGCAGTAAGATTGGACTGCATCATGTGCGTCACGTCATGGGCGTTTGTGTCGCGGCGATGCGCCGCCGCGCCTGCATGACGACAACAAGGCGTCGCGATGACTTCGCCGACATGACGCCACAGGAGGAGACCTGTATGCAGTTGTCAGAACGGCACCGGGAGTACTGGCGCCGGAATCTTCGCATCACCGCGGTTCTGCTGGCGATCTGGTTCCTGGTCACCTTCGTGCCGGTCTATTTCGCGCGCTCGCTGAACGAAATCACCTTCCTCGGCTGGCCGCTGGCCTTCTACATGGGGGCGCAGGGCGCACTCATCGTCTATGTGATCATCATCGGCTACTACGCGCGCGTGATGAACCGGCTCGATCGTGAGTACGGCGTGAGCGAGGACCGCTGAACATGCCTCACACGCAGGCCGCCTTCAAGCAGCAGTTGAAGAAGATGTACAGCTGGTACGCCGGCGGCTTCTTCGTTTTCGTCGCCTTCCTGGCCGTGGCCGAACAGCTGGGCATGTCGTCGCAGTGGATCGGCTACATCTTCATGTTCTCGACCATCGCGCTGTACGCCGGCATCGGCGTCATGAGCCGCACCGCCGACGTGTCAGAGTACTACGTCGCCGGCCGGCGGGTGCCGGCGCTGTTCAACGGCATGGCGACCGGCGCCGACTGGATGTCCGCCGCGTCCTTCATCGGCATGGCGGGCACGCTGTACTTCAGTGGTTATCAGGGTCTCGCCTTCGTGATGGGCTGGACCGGCGGCTACTGCCTCGTCGCGCTCTTTCTCGCACCCTATCTGCGCAAGTTCGGCGAATTCACGATTCCGGATTTCCTCGGCGCCCGCTACGGCGGCAATCTGGCGCGCCTGATCGGCGTCGTCGCCGCCATTCTGGCCTCCTTCACCTATGTCGTGGCGCAGATCTACGGCGTCGGTCTGATCACCAGCCGCTTCGTCGGTCTGGAATTCGAGGTCGGCGTATTCGTCGGGCTGGCCGGCATCCTGGTCTGTTCCTTTCTCGGCGGCATGCGCGCGGTGACCTGGACCCAGGTTGCGCAGTACATCATTCTCATCGTCGCCTACCTGATCCCGGTCGTCATCCTGTCGACCAAGGTGACCGGCGTGCCGGTGCCGCAGGCGATGTACGGTCAGGTGCTGCAGAAGCTGACAGCCAAGGAGACCGAGCTTTTCGCGGCGCCGAAGGAGGTCGAGGTCAACGCGCTGTACAAGGCGAAAGCCGATGACTTCGACCGCAAGATCCGGGGCCTGCCGGGTTCGCTCGACGCCGAACGCGCGCATCTGACGGCAAAGCTCGATCAGCTGAAGTCGGCCAACGCGCCGGCCAAGCAGATCGCCGCCGCCGAGATGGCCCTGCGCAACATTCCGAAGACCGAAGCCGAAGCGCGCCGCAAGTGGGGCGAGGCGCGCAAGCTGGCCGAAGCGAAGGCGAAGCCGCCGCTCGCGCATACCGAAGCGCACGCCGGCAAGGACCGGGCGGAATCCGACAGCAAGCGCCTGAACTTCATCGCGCTGGTGGTCTGCCTGATGATAGGTACGGCCTCGCTGCCGCACATCCTGATGCGCTACTACACGACGCCGAGCGTCAAGGAAGCGCGCGAATCGGTGTTCTGGTCGCTGTTCTTCATCTTCCTGCTCTACTTCACGGCGCCCGCCTACGCGGTGTTCGCCAAGTGGGAGGTTTACAACAACCTCGTCGGCTCCACCATTTCCACCCTGCCGGGCTGGGTCGCCTCGTGGGGCAAGGTCGGGCTGGTGAAGATCGATGACATCAACGCCGACGGCATCCTGCAGCTGGCCGAGCTGACGCTGAATACCGACGTGATCGTGCTGGCGACACCGGAGATCGCCGGCCTGCCTTACGTGATTTCGGGGCTGGTTGCCGCCGGCGGCCTCGCGGCGGCGCTGTCCACGGCCGACGGCCTGCTGCTGACCATCGCCAACGCGATGTCGCACGACGTCTATTACAAGGTGATCGACCCGAACGCGTCGACCCAGCGCCGGCTGGTCATTTCGAAGACACTGCTGCTGGTGGTCGCGCTGATCGCCGCCTACACCGCGTCGCTGAAGCCCGACAACATCCTGTTCATGGTCGGACTGGCATTCTCGATTGCCGCATCGGCCTTCTTCCCGGCGCTGGTGTGCGGCGTGTTCTGGAAGCGGGCCAATATGGCCGGCGCGGTCGCCGGCATGGTGGCCGGGCTCGGCATGTGCCTCTACTACGCGGCGATCACCCACCCCTTCTTCGGCGGCGACATCCGCAACGCCTGGCTGGGTATCGAATCCATTTCATGCGGGTTCTTCGGCATTCCGACCGGCTTCGTCGTGCTCATCGTCGTCAGTCTGCTGACGCCGGCACCCGACGCCGAGACGCAGGATCTGGTCGAACATGTCCGTTACCCCAATCTCGGCAACACGGCGCGCGGCGCGCCGACCGGCGGAGGCGCAGATCACTGAAGGCAGGACCCCGCCTCTCCCTAGACCGGCCGCGCAACCCACGCGAAAGCCGGCACCTGTAAAGCCAGAGGCCCGCCAAAAGCGGGCCTCCTGCTTTCCGGCCTGCCGCTCCGCCGCGCGTGCGGGCGCAAACAAGCGGCCGGTTTCTGATATAGTCTCGCGTCTTCGCGGAGAGGTGGATGAGTGGTTTAAGTCGCACGCCTGGAAAGCGTGTTTAGGTGAAAACCTAACGCGGGTTCGAATCCCGCCCTCTCCGCCACAAGAAATCCATTGAGAATCAAGCGCCTGGCAGGCTCGCTCAGGCGCTTTTTTCGTTCACGAGCCGCGATTCTGGAGGCTTGTGTCGGGCGCCGGCCCGGCCGGCTACGCGGGATTTCCGGGGCGCAGTTCACCGATCGTCGCTGAAGCATCCTTTGCGATACTGCATGCCGATGTCCTCGGTTCGACGCGCTGCGCACGGATGACGCGGATATGGCCGGATTCAATCCGCCCTCCTGATGTGCGCTTGGGGCACCTGTTCCGCTTCGGGTATCGGGCCGATGCCCTGCGGCTGTCGCTCGCCCGGCGCAGTGGCGGCCAGGCGGATGCCATCGCTGCGATGCACGCACCGCACCCGATCACGTCATACTGCGCGACATCGGCAGGCAGATCGTGGCGGTGCCGGCCGGATGCGTGATGTGCATCTCCGGGACCGGTGTGCTCGCGGCGGCAGCGTGCCGGCGCAAGGCCTGAGACGCAAGGCGGAATGAACACGGCCTGCAGGCGCGGGCCTTTCCTTTCACGCGCGCCCGGCCGCTACTGCAGCGCGCGGTAGTTGCTCATCACCTGCGGCACGTAACGCTGTGTCTCGGCGTAGGGCGGAATGCGGCCGCCGTATTTCTGTACCGCGCCCTCGCCGGCGTTGTAGGCGGCCAGTGCCAGTTCGAGCTGGCCATCGAAGCGGGTGAGCAGATCGCGCAGGTAGAGCGCGCCACCCAGCACGTTCTGGTCCGGGTCGAAGCGGTCGGCCACACCATAACGGCGGGCGGTCGCCGGCATCAGCTGCATCAGGCCGGCCGCGCCCTTGGGCGACACCGCCCTCGGGTTGTAGGCCGATTCGGCGCGGATGACCGCGTGCAGCAGACTGGCGTCGACGCCAGCCGCACGCGCTGCGCGTTCGATCCGTGGCGCGTGCAGCCGGGCCGACGGATGCTCGGCACGCGCCGCCACCGGCGCGGCTGCAGCATCGCGCTCGCTGCGCAGAAGCAGCTCGAAGCCGTCACCGCCCGGCGCGTCGGTCAGCACCAGCGCGCCGTCGGCATCTTCCTTCACATAGACGTCGGCCTGCGCTGCAGCGGTACACAGCAACGCGAGCAGGACGAAAACAGAGCGGGTGGTCGTTGAAGTCATCTGCAGGAAATACACGGGCGATAGAGTTGCGGGTGTTGCAAGGATGCTGCGGAATGTTTTCAGCGATATTGAAACAAGACGGAAGCATCTGCGCCATTTGCTTGATGCGTTCGATGCACGGCGACTAGACTCGATACGATCATGACACGTCACATTACGGCTATGAACCGGATTTCTCAACGCGGCTTCACCCTGCTCGAACTGCTGGTGGTGATGGTCATCATCGGCCTGCTGGCCGGATACGTCGGCCCGCGCTTCTTCAGCCAGATCGGCAAATCCGAGGTCAAGGCGGCGCGCGCGCAGATCGATGCGCTGGAAAAGGCGCTCGACCAGTTCCGTCTCGACAACGGGCGCTACCCGACCACCGAAGAGGGGTTGAAGGCACTGGTCGAGCGTCCGTCGACGACCAGCAAGTGGTCCGGCCCCTATCTGAAGAAGGCGGTCCCGCTCGATCCGTGGGAGCGTCCCTATATATATAAGGCACCTGGCGAACACGGCGAGTACGACCTGAGCTCGCTGGGCAAGGACGGCCAGGCAGGCGGCACCGAAGAAGCCGCCGACATCACGAACTGGTGACATGCTTTTCCGCATCCGCGCACTCGACGTCACCAATCGCATCACGCAGCTGCAGGTCGAAGCGTCCGACGAAGCGTCGGCACGCGCACAGGTCCAGGCCGACGGCCTGACCGTGCTGTCGGCTTCGCGTGCGCACACGCTGTCGTTCAACCGGCAGCGTTTTCCGGTGCTGCTGTTCTGCCAGGAGCTGCTGGCGCTGCTGCGCTCCGGCCTGTCGCTGGTCGAAGGTCTGGAGGTGATGGCCGAGAAGGAGGGCCGCACGCTGTCGCGCACCGTGCTGAGCGCGCTGATCGATGCGCTGCGCCAGGGCAAGACGCTGTCGATGGCGATGTCGGCCCAGACCGCCATCTTTCCCGACCTGCTGGTGGCGATGATCCGCGCTTCCGAGCGCACCAGCGACCTCGACCAGGCGCTCGAACGCTACGTCGCCTACAGCGAGCAGCTCGACAGTCTGCGCGGCAAGCTGGTGGCGGCGGCCACCTATCCGGTCATCCTGCTGGTGGTGGGCATGCTGGTGGTGCTCTTCCTGCTGGTGTTCGTGGTGCCGGAGTTCTCGAAAGTGTATGAAGACATTTCCACCGACCTGCCGCTGGCTTCGCAATGGCTGCTGGCCTGGGGCCATTTCGTCAAGGCGAATTCGGCGTCCTTGGGACTGGGCCTGCTCGTGGCGGTGATCGGCGTCGTGTGGACGGTGCGGCAGCCGGCCTTCCGTCAGGGCCTGATGGCGCAGTTCGAGCGCGTGCCCGGCATCGGCAGCCGGATGCGTGTGTTCCGCCTTGCACGCTTCTTCCGCACCGTCGGCATGCTGCTGCGCGGCGGCATTCCGGTCGTGCAGTCGCTCGAACTGGTGCGCGAACTGCTGCCGCTGCCGATGCAGCAGAGCCTGACGCGCGCGCTGCTGTCGATACGCGAGGGGCGTGCGGCGTCTGACGCCTTCACCGAGGTCGGCCTGAGCACCGCGGTGGCGTCGCGCATGCTGCGCGTCGGTGAGCGCGCCGGCAATCTGGGCGACATGATGGAACGCATCGCCGCCTTCCACGACGAGGAAATGACGCGCTGGCTCGACCGCGCGACCCGGCTGTTCGGTCCGCTGCTGATGCTGGTGATCGGTCTGGCCATCGGTGGCGTCGTGGTGCTGATGTACTTGCCCATCTTCCAGTTGGCGGAGAGTCTGCAATGAGTGCGCTGCCCACGACTTCCGTGCCGTCTCCGCTTCCCGCCGACCTGCTGGCGCGCGCCCGCGCCCAGGCCGGGCGCGGCTCGGTCATGCAGGCGCTGATCGAGCTTTCGGGCGACACGCCGGACGACATGTGCGTCCGGGTCGCTGCCCAGCTGGGTCTGCCCGTGATGCGCAGCGCCGATCTCAACGCGCTGAAGATGACCTTGGGCAGCATCCGCTTTTCCGAGGCGCTTGCGCGTTCGGTGGTGGTGGCGGCCGACGACGCCGGCGCCCGTGTTGCGGTGGTGGCCGATCCCTACGACGCGGCGCTGCAGGACTGGCTGGCGGTCACGCTGCACGACAGCTTCGAGCTGCGCGTCGCCACGCGCGACGACATCACCGCCGCGCTGGCGCGGTTCGAGGAGAGCCAGCGTGCCTCCGCCGGACTTCTGGACGAAGGCGAGCAGATCAGCAGCAGTTCGGCCGAGGTGCTGTCGCTGGCGCGCATCGCCGACGACGCCAGCCCGGTCGTGCGGGTGGTCAACTCGACGCTGTACGACGCGCTGAAGCAGGGCGCCTCCGACATCCACCTCGAATCGGTGCCGGCCGGCATGCAGGTGAAATACCGGGTCGACGGCGTGATGGTGCGGGTCGGTCAGATCGCCGGCGCCGATACCGCCGAGCAGGTCGTGTCACGCATCAAGGTGCTGGCCGAACTGGACATCGCCGAGCGCCGCGTGCCGCAGGACGGCCGCTTCAAGGTGGCCTACGCCGGCCGCGACATCGACCTGCGGGTGTCCATCATGCCCAGCGTGCATGGCGAGGACGCGGTGCTGCGGGTGCTCGACAAGGAACACCTGACCGAAGAACTGAAGGCGCTGACGCTGGAAAGCCTGGGCTTCGACGACATTGCGCGCGCCGCGCTGCGCAAGCTGGCGGCCGAGCCTTACGGCATGCTGCTGGTGACCGGCCCGACCGGCTCCGGCAAGACCACGACGCTGTACGCGACCATAGGCGAGATCAACCACGGCCTGGACAAGATCATCACCATCGAGGACCCGGTCGAGTACCAGTTGCCGGGCGTGCTGCAGATTCCGGTGAACGAGAAGAAGGGGCTCACCTTCGCCCGCGGCCTGCGCTCGGTGCTGCGGCACGACCCGGACAAGATCATGGTGGGCGAGATCCGCGACGGCGAAACCGCCGAGATCGCGGTGCAGGCGGCGCTGACCGGTCACCTGGTGCTGACGACGGTGCACGCCAACAACGTGTTCGACGTGATCGGCCGCTTCCTGCACATGGGCGTGGACCCGTACAACCTGGTGTCCGCCCTCAACGGCATCGTCGCCCAGCGCCTGCTGCGCCTGAACTGCCGCCACTGCGCGGCACCGCAGGTGCCGGACGCGGCGCAGCTGGAGGAATCCGGCCTGGCCGGACTGATCGGCGCCGGTGGCTACGACTTCCGCGCCGGCACCGGCTGCGGTCACTGCCGCGGCACCGGCTACAAGGGCCGGCGCGCGATCGCCGAGCTGCTGGTGCTGGACGACGAACTGCGCGAGCTCATCGTCACCCGCGCACCGATGCGACAACTGAAGGAGGCCGCGCGTGCGCGCGGCACGCGCACCCTGCGCGAAGCCGGTCTGGCCCTGGTGGCCGGCGGCGAAACCAGTCTGGCGGAATTGAACCGTGTCACTTTTGTCGTCTGAGGCGCTGACGCTCGAAGTCGGTCCGCACGGCGTGTCGCTGGGCCGGCACGGCGTGGCGCAGATGCTGTCGCTGGACACTCTGGCGGCGTCGCTCGACGCGCTGCCGGCCGAGGCGACGCCGCGCCGCGCCGCGCTGCAGGTGACGGTGGACAACGCCTGGGCGCGCTGGCAGGTGATCGAGGTGCCGGCCGGCGTTGTCGGTCACGACGAACAGCACGCGCTGGTGCGTGCGCGCATGATCGAGGTATTCGGCAGTGCAGCCCAGGGCTGGGTGTTCAGCTGGGACGCGCGACCGGCGGCCAGCGTGCTCGCCTGCGCACTCGATGCTGCGCTGGTGCAGCGCCTGCAGGCCTGGTGTGCCGCACGCAGCGTGAAGCTGAAGAGCATGCAGCCGGCCTGGCTGCGCGCCTACGCCGGACTGCGCGGCGACGCCGCGACTGGCGGCTTTGCGCAACTGCGCCACGGCTGGCTGTGCATGGGCCTGTGGGCAGGTGGTCGCTGGCTGCATGTGCGTGGCGAGGCGCTGGCCGACCCGGCGGGTATCGGCGCCGTGCTCGAGCGCCGGCTCAGTCTGTTCGACGGTGAGCTGTCGGGCGGTCAGCTTTTCCTGCACGGCTCGCCAGCGGTGAGTCTGCCGCGCGGCTGGCGCTGTGTGGCCGGAGGTGGCGCGTGAGCAGGCGTCCGTCCGTTCCCGAGATCGATTTCGTCGCCCGTCGGCGCGCCCCCGGCTGGCTGGGCTGGCTGGCGCTGGCACTGGGTTGTGCCGCCGCCGCCTTCGCCGCCGAACGCTATGACGCGCTGGAGACGCAGGTCGAGGCGCAGCGCGCCGACAACCGCCGCGCCGCGCGCGCCGCCGAACAGGCGCGCGTACTGGCGCGACGCGACCAGGAGGATGCCGGCCTGCGCGCCCGTCTCGACGTCGCGCGCACGCTGTCGCTGCAGATGGCGCGTGACTGGCAGCCGCTGTTCGCCGACCTCGAAGCGCGCGCCGGACAGCATGCCGACGTCGCGCTGCTGTCGGTCGAACCGGACGCCGCGCGCGGATTGCTGCGCGTGACCGGCGAAGCGAAGGATCTGAATGCGCTGTTCGCCTACGCCGAGTCCTTCGCCGAGGCGGCGTCGCTGGCGGCGCCGCGCATCGAGGTGTTCGAGTTCAAGCAGCGCGAGGGGGTGCAGGTGGTGGCTTTTTCGCTGCGTCTGAACTGGAGGCGCGCATGAGGCGGCTGCAGGCACATCTGGCCTACGCGCTGGCGCGTGCCGGCTGGGCGGGGGCGCTCGGCGTGGCGCTGCTGGCGTTCGCGCTGGCCATCCACTTCGGCGTCGCGGCGCCGCTGCAGGCCGAACTGGACACGCTCGAGGCCGAGCACCAGGCGCTGGTGGAGCGCGTGGCGCAGGGCGTCACCGTCGAATCGCCGCGCGAGCAGCTGGCGCGTTTCGACGCCGCGCTGGTCGAGCGCAAGCGCCTTCCTTCGCTGCTGGCCGACCTGTCGAAGACGGCGACCGCCGGCAAGCTGGCGCTGGCCCGCGTCGAAAGCCGCGAGTCGCAGCCGCTGGGCTCGGGCTACGCGCGTCAGGAGTACGTGTTCCCGCTGCGCGGCAGCTACCCGGCGCTGCGCGCCTGGCTGGCCGACATCCAGCGCCTGTCACCGGCGGTGCTGGTCGATGACGTGCTGCTGCGTCGCGAAGACATCGCGCGCGATACGGTCGACGCCACGGTGCGCGTGTCGATACTGATGAAGGAGGCTCCATGAACCGCAGCCTCGTCATTGCACTGATCGCGACGCTGGTCGCGGTGTGGTACGCGGCCGGCATCGAGGACGATGCTGGCGACGCGGCCGGCCTGGTCGCGGAACCGCGCACCTCGCGCAGCACGGCGGGGACGACGGCCCGCACGGCGGCGGTGGAGCAGGGGAGCGCGATCGCCGCGCTGCCGGTGCGGACCGCAGCCGAGGTCGGGCACGACCTGTTCGCCGCACACAGCTTCCTGCCGCCGCCACCCAAGGTGAGCGTGCAGGCCGGACCGCCACCGGCGCCGGTCGCGCCACCCTTGCCCTTCCGTTACCAGGGCCGGATGACGGAAGGCACGTCCACCGTCGTCTTCCTCGCCCAGGGTGAGCGCATGCTGGTCGCGCGCCAGGGCGATCTGCTGAACAACCAGTACCGCGTCGAATCGGTGACCGCGAGCGCCGTCACCTTCATGTTCGAGCCGCTCAAGCAGCGGCAGACCTTGTCCATCGGAAACGCCAAATGACTGCATTCTTCCCGCCCCGCCTGCGCGCGGCCGTCCTGCTTTTCGCTGCGCTGCTTGCACTTGCCGGCTGCGCCACCAACAAGGCGTTCGAGGACGGCAAACAGGCGCTGATGGCCGGTGATCAGGAGCGAGCGCTCGGCCTGTTCGAACAGGCTGCCAAGCAGTCGCCGGACAATGCGGAGATCCGCGCCACGCTCTACCGCCAGCGCGAGGTGACGATCGCCCGTCTGCTGGCCCAGGCCGACGCCGCCCGCATGGCGGGCAACCGCGAGGCCGCCGCTGCCGTGCTTGACCGTGTGCTGGCGATGGATGCGCGCAACCCGCGTGCGATTTCGATGCGTGACCAGCTGCTGCGCGGCGTGCGTCACGATGCGATGGTGACCGAGGCGAACGCGATGTTCATGCGCAAGGACGTGTCCGGTGCCGAGGCCCGCGTGCGCAACGTGCTGGGGCAGGACGGCTCGCACGCCGGTGCGCGCGAACTGCTGCGCCAGATCGAGGAAGCGCGGCCGAAACAGCAGACGCCAGCGGCACTGGGCGACATGTTCCAGAAGACGGTGACGCTGGAGTTCCGCGACACCTCGATGCGCAACGTGTTCGAGGCGATCGCGCGCTCCACCGGCATCAACTTCGTGTTCGACAAGGATGTGCGCCCAGACATCAAGGTGACGCTGTTCGTGCGCAACACGACCGTGGCCGAGGTGATGCGCCTCATCCTGATCACCAACCAGCTCGAGCGCAGCGTGCTGTCGGAGAACACCGTACTCATCTATCCGAACACCGCGGCCAAGGTGCGCGAGTACAAGGAGCTGATCACCCGTACTTTCTTCCTGGTCAACGCCGAAGCGAAGCAGGTGCAGAACCTGATCAAGACGGTCATCAAGACCAAGGACATCTACATCGACGAACGGCTGAACGTGATCGTGATGAAGGACACCGTCGACGCGGTGCGCCTGGCCGAGCAGCTGGTCGAATCGGTCGACGTGGCCGAGCCCGAGGTGATGCTGGAAGTCGAGGTGCTGGAAGTGAGCAGCAACAAGATGAAGGAACTGGGCATCGATTTTCCGGACCAGATCGGCTACGGCATCCTGACGCCGAACATCAGCAACTCGGTCAGCACGGCGGCCGGGATCACGACCACGACCACGCTGGGCGGCCAGTTGCTGCAAGGCAATATCAATCTGAAGGACACCAACGGACTGGTGGTGCCCTATGTCAGCAATCCGGGCCTGATCCTGAACCTGAAGGCACAGGACGGTGCGGCCAATCTGCTCGCCAATCCGCGCATCCGCGTCAAGAACAAGGAAAAGGCCAAGGTCCATATCGGCGAGAAGCTGCCGGTGTTCACGACGACCTCGACCGCCAACGTCGGCGTGTCGGCGTCGGTCACCTACCTTGACGTCGGCCTGAAGCTCGACGTCGAGCCGCTGATCCATCCGGAGGACGACGTCGACATCAAGATGACGATGGAGGTGTCGAGCATCGTCAAGGAGGTAACCGGCCCGCAGAGTTCGCTCGCCTATCAGGTCGGCACGCGCTCGACCGCGACCGCGCTGCGGTTGAAGGACGGCGAGACGCAGATCCTCGCCGGCCTGATTTCGGACGAGGAGCGCACCAGCGCATCGCGCCTGCCGGGCCTGGGTCACCTGCCGCTGATCGGCAAGCTGTTCTCGAGCGAGCGCGGCAGCAACAACAAGACCGAAATCGTCCTGCTGATCACGCCGCGCATCGTGCGCAACCTGAGCCGGCCGGCGCACATCGCGCCCGCGCTGCCGGCCGGTACCGAAGCGGCGGTCGGTGCCGCGTCGCTGTCGATCCGGCAGTCGGGCAAGGATCAGGGCATGCGCCTGTCGAGTTCGGGCGGCGGTGTCGCAGCGGCCGCCGGCGCGGTGCAGTTCGCGTCGCCGTCGCGCGCGGTACAGCCGGAACCGGTACCTGCGCCGGAGCCCGAGGAAGAGGCGGGCGCTGCAGAACTGCGCATGCAGTCATCGGGCGAGGTGGCGCCGGGCGGGGAGGCGGGGGTGATCGTTTCGCTGACCGCTGGCGCCGGTGTGCGCAACGCGACGGTAGAGATCGCCTACGACCCGAACGTGCTGACGGCGCTCGGGACGGTGACCGCGCCCGGACGCGCCGCCATAACGCTGTCGGCCGCGGGAGAGGGGCAGGAGGCGCGCGCCGAACTGCGTTTCCGCGCCGCGCCGAACGCGCCGGCCGGTGCCAGCAGCGTGCAGGTGGGCAATGTGGTGGCGCTGGGTGCCGATGGCAACCCGCTGCAGATCAATGCACCGTCGCCGGTGGATATCGTGATCCGCCAGTAAGCCGGGTAGGTCGCGTGTATCGCGGCGCCCACAAAAGAGAAGGGGAAGGCAGTCTGCCTTCCCCTTTTCCGTATCGCGCTCCGCGAAAGCCTTGTCAGCCGGCCTTGCGGTGCGCGCGGGCTTCCTTTTTCAGGCGCTTGAACGTATCCGGATCGGTTGCACGCAGGTATTCGACGACTTCCACGTCTTCGCGACGGATCTTGCTGATGTCGATCTGCTCGACGTGCACCAGTCGCAGCAGCGCCTGGACCGGCTTCGGCATGTTGCGACCGCTTTCGTAGCGGGAGCCGCCGCTTTGCGTCACGCCGAGGCGCGACCAGAACTGCGACTGGTTCATGCCCAGCTTCTTGCGGATTTCACGTGCGTCGATAGTGTCGGTTGCTTTCATGCTCGTTGTCCTTGATGAGTTGAACATCGAAACTTCGGTGCCGGTCCTTGAAAATCCGGTGCCTGGCTGCCTGCCGTTTCGCATAGCTGCTTACTCCCGTGCCTATAACTAAAGTCATAGACAAAACCCAGTATAAATGATCACAACGTCCTGCACCAAACAGCTTTGCATATGTTTGCAAGTCGCTTGGTATTGTCGTAGACAGCGCTTTTCGCAAGACGTTTCGCGTCGGTTTCAGGCGTAACTGACAGGAAAATCCGACGCGCCATTTCGTCGCGGACGGATCAGTTACAATCGCGGGTTTTCGTACAACGTCCCGGAAGTTCAGATGGCTCTCATCGTCCAGAAATACGGCGGCACCTCGGTCGGCAAGCCCGATCGCATCAAGAGCGTTGCCCGCCGGGTCGCCGGCTACGTCGCCCGCGGCCACAAGATGGTCATCGTCGTGTCGGCCATGAGCGGCGAAACAAACCGCCTGCTGGGCCTCGCCAAGGAGATTTCGCCGACGCCGGATCCGCGCGAACTCGACGTGATCGCCTCCACCGGCGAGCAGGTCACCATCGGCCTGCTGTCGATGGCGCTCAAGGATCTCGGCCTGAAGGCGCGCAGCTATACCGGTGGCCAGGTGCGCATCCTGACCGACGACGCGCACACCAAGGCGCGCATCCTGTCGATCGACGAAAGCAATATCCGCCGCGATCTCGATGAAGGTCACGTCGTTGTGGTCGCCGGTTTCCAGGGCGTGGACGAGAAGGGCAACATCACGACCCTTGGCCGTGGCGGATCCGACACCACCGGTGTCGCGCTGGCTGCCGCGCTCAGCGCCGACGAGTGCCAGATCTATACCGACGTCGATGGTGTGTACACGACCGACCCGCGCATCGTGCCGGAGGCCCGCCGCCTCGACCGCATCACCTTCGAGGAAATGCTCGAAATGGCGAGCCTGGGGTCCAAGGTGCTGCAGATCCGCTCGGTCGAGTTCGCAGGAAAGTACAAGGTCAAGCTGCGCGTGCTGTCCAGTTTCGAGGACGAGGGCCATGAAGGTCCGGGTACGCTGATTACTGTCGAGGAAGACGTCAAAATGGAACAACCCATCATTTCCGGCATCGCCTTCAATCGCGACGAAGCCAAACTGACCGTGCTCGGCGTGCCGGACCGCCCGGGCATCGCCTACCAGATCCTGGGTCCGATCGCTGACGCCAACATCGACGTCGACATGATCATCCAGAACGTTGGTCACGACGGCTCGACCGATTTCTCGTTCACGGTGAATCGCAGCGAGTTCGCCAGGGCAATGGAAATCCTCGAAAGTGTTCGCCAGCACATCGGCGCGCGCGAGATCAAGGGCGACAACAAGACCTGCAAGGTGTCGGCCGTCGGTGTCGGCATGCGTTCGCACCCGGGTGTCGCCAGCAAGATGTTCCGCACGCTGGCGGAAGAGGGCATCAACATCCAGATGATTTCGACGTCCGAAATCAAGGTGTCGGTGGTGCTCGACGAGAAGTATCTCGAACTCGCCGTGCGCGTTCTGCATCGCGCTTTCGAGCTCGATCAGCCGACGCAGTAATCCGCTGGAATAGATCGCGCGCGGGTTTGACCGGAGCGGGGCTTACCGGTATCATTCGCGCGCTTTTGCAGTACCGGAGAGGTGGCCGAGAGGTCGAAGGCACTCCCCTGCTAAGGGAGCATACGGGCCAAAACCTGTATCGAGGGTTCGAATCCCTCCCTCTCCGCCAAGCAACCATCGGTTCACTGAGTGGTTGCAGTATTGAAAAGATGTGCTATAGTTCTGCCTCTCTGCAGCGCGCCCGTAGCTCAGCTGGATAGAGTACTTGGCTACGAACCAAGGGGTCGGGCGTTCGAATCGCTCCGGGCGCGCCAATTTACCGCAGAGAAACAAAGAGATAGGCCAGTCGATAGACTGGCCTTTTTCTTTTCCGGCTTCCGGGGACAGGCCGGGGACAGAATGCCCGAGCACGTCAGCCCGTTTCGTTCCAGTCAGCAGGGCAGATCGGGCAGGGGTTTAGACCCCTGAAAAGTCTGGCGCTAGATTTTCGAAGCCGTCATGCGCACCGTATCGCCGCACCCCTAGGAGGACCCGCCGCACTCAGGCGAACGTCGGACCGGACCAACCAAGTCCAGGCGTCCGGCGTGACTCGCGTTTCTGTGCGATGTCTCCACCCGTATCGGAGAACGTGCAGGAAGGACCCGTAGGGCTGACGAAGGCTTCCACCAAGGAAGGCCGGGCAGGGCGCCGAAGGTCCGCAGCGAGAATGATTCAGGGGGCGCATGCGCCGCCGCACACGCGTCGATTGCTCGGGCGGCCTCGCGCCGTCCTTGCGTGACGAGTGATCGCACCGCCTGGGCGCCGTCAGCTCGAACCCCCAGGGGGGTATATCAGCCCGCCATAAAAATGCGCCTTGGCGTTCGGTCTGGCGGTGCGCCACTTCCGACTTTTCACCACCCCCGGTCTGGCATATGGCTACGCTAAAACGGCGCGTAGACAGGGATTGCTGCGGTGCAGCTTCTGAAAATACTTACTATCAGCAACGCCCAAAATAGGCCGAAGTGCGGTAACTCGTTGACTTCGTTCACCTTTCCGAACGACAGCGGTTTTCACACTGAGAACGCTTCCGGCACCGTTTCACAGGATGAAACTTTCAGGGGTGCGATAAGGCTACTTATGCCGCCTTTCCATCGTCGCGCGCACCTCGTCCGCCGCGATCCGTTCGGCCTGTTCGCGGGGCTGCCCGCCGTCGTATTCGACCACGGCCGCGCGTTCCTCGAACTGCTCGCGCACGTCGATCCAGTCCAGCCGGTCGCCGTACCGCTCCCGCAGATCGCGCACCAGGTCGGCCAACTCATCGCCGGGCGCGCCGATGATGCGCCCGCCGTTGTTCGCGCTGTCGGTCAGACGGTAATCGAGAACGGGGCGGCAGGGCGCGGTTCTGTTCGCTGGCGCAAGGGCACACAGACCACCACCACCCGGCGCGTTTTCGAGTGCGCTTGATGCGTTTCCCTTTGGCTCTTCAAAAGTGGCGGTTACAGCGGTTACGCGGTTACAGACTTCTTCAATCGCTTTTGAATCAATGGTTTGCGAGTCGATTTCTGTAACCGCTTTCTGTAACCTGTAACCGCTTCGGGTGCGGTTACAGCCGCTGTCAGCCGCTTCAACCGGGGCCGCATCGCTGCTGGCCAGCATCGCCGACCAATCAAGCTTCATCGTCGCCACCCCCGAGCACGTCCGCCGTGATGCAGTAGAACCGGCTTGGTTTCGACGTGCCCGGCTCGCGTGCCTGGACGGTCATGTGTCCGTCGCCACGCTTGAGCATGCCGCGATCATGCAGCACCTTCGCAACCTGCTTCGGATCGAACCCGCTGCAGACTTCGCTCTTGAACACAGCCGGATAAACCAGGTACTCGAAAACCTGATCCGCTTCCTTCAGGTTCTCGGTTTCCTTGGTCGGGCGCCGCCATCCCGCGCGGTTCATCGTGCGCGGCGCGTGGCTGTCTGATATGGACGGCCGGCGCCAGTCCTCGAACCGTCCGACGCCGTGCGCCTGGAAGAACGCGGCGGCCTGCTCGATCATCTTTCGCGGTTCGCGGTTTTCCTCTCCGCCGAACGCCTGCAGCCAGTCCTTGAACATGCGCATCGCTGCCTGTGCCGCTGCGCCGGTCGGCCATCCCGTAATGCCCCAGGCGGTCGCCAGCTCGCCCGCGAAGCCGACCGCCGCGAAGCGGGTTGCCGCCCGGATCGCCTGCCCGCCGGCGCGTTCGCTCAGTGCCGATTTCTCGAACTGCGCGCGCATGCGCTCGAACTCATCGGCCAGCCCGTCGCGGTCGTCCACCACACGGCGCACGAAGGCAGGCCAGGCGGTGCCGTAGTGCTTCGCTGCGTTGCGTTGTACCGCCTCGCTGAAGCGCGCGCCGTCGCTGTGGTCGTGCAGCGTGTCCCAGGCGCCGAAGCCTGCGCCGGCATCGGCCGGCAGTTCGCAGAAGCGCACTTCCTGTCCGGCATAGGCGCGTTCCTGATTCTCTTCAAGGAACTGCGTCAGGCCGATTTCGCCGTTCGACTGGAACAGCAGGCTGAATTCCGCCGTCTCGCGCATGCCGCCCGCAGCCTGCCCGCGTCCTTTGCCTTGCCCGCTCGTGAGCATGTAGGCGGCCTGCGCCACGTCGCGCGGGTTGCCGGCCTGCTTCAGCTCGTCCAGCAACAGCGGCGCGTCGCAGTGGCCTGCGGCGGTGGCCTCGATGGCGTTTGCCGTCAGCAGCCAGGTACGGCGGTAGGACGGCGCACCGCACAGACTGGCCGCTGCATACAGCAGCGCCGACTTGCCCAGGCTGGAACCGCCCGCCCAATGGAAACCGCCCGCGATGTTCGGATGCAGCCACACCAGCGCCGCCGCGAAGCCGGCGGACAGTGCGAAGGTCAGCCGGCTGTTGCCGACCGCCAGCGCCGCCACATGCTCACGCCATGACGCCAGCGTGCCGGCCGCCCGGAACTGCGCACCGCCGTTGCCCGGCGCGTCGTGCAGCCACAGCTCCGCGCCTTCCGGCGCGATCGGTTCGGCGTCGCCGCCCAGCACGAAAGACCAGCGGCCGGCCTCGCTCACATCCTTGTGCCAGCCTATGCGGCGCGTCAGGCGTGCCCGCGCTGTCGGTCGCTCGCGGTTCACGTACATCTTCAGCAGCCCGCCGCGATTGTCGGCAATGTCGAGACCGCGATTTCTAAGCAGCCTCGCCAGTGCGAGGCCGTCACCCTCCAGAAGTTCATCAGGCACGATCAGGCGGCGCGAGTGCCCGTCGCCGTTGCGGAACTCGACCAGACGGCTCCAACAATCGCTATTGCGGTCGCGCACCCTGTGCGTGACGGTGAGCGGGGCGCAAATGAACACCCTGTCGAAGTAAGGCGCGCCGTCCTTGCCCTTCGGTGGCTGCCACTTCACGCGATACACGCCCGGCGCTTCGCCGTCCGTTTCCACCTCGAACCAGTCGCCGGCCGCGTTCGCCTGCGCCGGCCGCGCATCCTGTGCAGGCGTTTGCACGGCTGCGGCGTGCGTGTCGTCGATGGCCGGCGCCGGCTTGTTCGCGTTCGCCTGGACGAAGGATTGCCGCGCCTCTTCAAGCAGTCGCTGCACCGCTGCCATGCCTTCGCCATCGCGCTCGCTGCATCCTAGGTCATTGAAGTCCGTGAAGCCTTCAGGCCGATCCGCAGCGAACTGCGGCAGGCACAACACGCCACCCACGGCGGCCGCTGCGGCTTCCGCCTTGGTGCGTCCGGGGTTGCCCTTGGTGGCATGGTCATCGTCGGCGCAGACGATCAGCAGCGCGTCCGCATGCAGCGTGCGCAGCTCGCGCGCTACAGCTTCAAGGTTGCCCGCATCGAAGGCCACGGCAACCGGCCAGCCGGTCGCCTCGTGAATCGTGGCTGCGGTCGCCAGGCCTTCGGCGACGCATAGCGGCGCGTCTGCCCGGACCTCGCCCAGCAGGTGGAAGCAACCCGCCTTGCGACCGTGTGGCAGGAAGTCCTTGTCGCGGTCCTCGATCCGCTCCGCATAAATAGCCTGCAGGCTGTGCAGCGTGCCGGACGCGCTGCGGATCGGCACCAACAGCGCGCCAGGTGTGCGGACCTCTTCCCAGCGGCCGGCGCCGTCCTTCTGCCAGCGAGGCCATACGCCGACGCGCAGGCCATGTGCCCGCACGCGCTTGCGGATCAGGTAGGGGTGTGTGTCGTCGGCAGGCTTTGCGGCGTTCCAGATCGCATGCGCCTTGCGCCGTGCCTTGTCCCGCCGCTTCTTCTCTTCGGCCTCGCGAGTTTTTCGCTGTACCTCAACACGCGCGCGATGCGTGGCTTCTTCTTCCGGGGTGAGCCGTCGGCCGATGTCAGCCCGCCAGTTCTCCCAGCCCAACCCGTCGCGATGATTCTCGAAGCCACCGGCCGGAATGCCGTCTTGATGAAGCAGATAGGCGCCATCCCCTTTTCCGCGCGCCCCGCCCTGAACGTCGCACCGGTGCAGCCGGCCATCGGCGATGATGTCGTCAGGCAGGATGAGCCCCCGCGCTGAAGCTGCAGATCGGAACTGATCGTACAAAGAACTTACGCAGGGCAACTTGTCACCGATGCGATTAGATTCGCGCACTGTGTCAGCCCTCGTCCCGCAGTTCCGACGCCGAATTGATCGCGACGGTGACCGCCGACACTTCATCCGTCAGCGCGTCAATCGACTTGCACATGGCTTCGCAGACCGCAGCCAGGCCGGCGCGTCCCTCTTCGCGGTGTTCCTCCATCTCGTCGCGGATCGCGTTCAGTGAATCGATCTGACTCTTTTCAAGCTTGCCCTTCGCACTCATCACTTCGATCAATTCGATCAGGAGCGCGGTTGTTACAGCTACATAGGGATTACTCTCCGCAATCCCGTCGCCGAAGTGACGGTTCAAGGCGGTAGCTGCGGCGTGGAAGCGCAGCTCAAGGGAATACAGAAGTTTCGGATCGACGGCCTTGGCGTTCATTACTCGTCCCCTTGTGCCAAGTCGTCGGCACCTTGCTCGCGAGCGGCCGCGAATGCTTCAAGATCGCTGCGGCGGTATCTGACCGACCGGCCGATCTTCACGTAAGGCAAGGGGTAACGCTTGGTGACTCTCCAGCAGGCGAGGGTGCCGGGGCGGATGTTCAGAAACTCTGCGGCTTGCTGCTCGTTCAACAGCGGTTCGCGTGTCGCGCCCGTGGTGTTCGGCAGTGAGTCGCGTTGATGTGCGGCGGATGGATTGGGCAGGTTGCCCAAGGTGCTGTTCTGCTTCATTGAGGCTGTCCCTTTCGATGACGATAGATGCCCGCCCGTGGCGAACAGCCTCAGTGTGTCTAGGTGCGGTAACTAGAAATAGGCAAGAAAAGTAACGCACGAATCTTGCCGGCAAGTAATTGCATTAGGGTTTGTTGCCTTCCTTGTAGGCCAGCCAGGGAATCACAGAATGTAGCTCCCGGCCGATGCGCGACACATCGTCGCGCAGGGCGTCGCGGTCGCCGTCAACAGTTATTCGGACGTGATCCGAATAGGTGGCGGTCTCTTCTCCAACGACATACACCCAACCTTTGAAAATCATCTGCAGACCATCGTCTTCGAAGACTTGCAGCATGCGAACGAACTCGATCATGCAGACGGTGTGCTGATCGTTCGCGGTGTCGTGAATCACGAACGGCGCGCTACTATTCAATGCCGTTGCGCGGCCTTTCGCCTTCTTGACGCGTGCTCGAACGTTCCCTGAGTCGGTGATTCCTACAAAGCGCTTTGTTTCCCAGAGATCGACAACCTTTTCGGCAGCTTGTGATCTGCCTAAACCTTGGGAGACAAAGTATTCTTGGGCGCAAAGCAACGCCACGTCTCGCCGGGTTTTCGTCGGTGCTCCAACGGGCAGGGGTTGTTCGAACTGAATGCCGGATAGCTTTCCATGAAGGTCCACATGCGTGCCGTTCGCAAGCGTGAGACGTGCCGTTGCAACATGCTCCAGCCCTCCAGAATCTAAAACTTGCAGATCAAGGCGCATGCCGGCATCACTGACTGCTTCAATGAAGCGCACCTTTGGTTTTTTCATGGATGGCTTCCTGCGTTTCATGGATGCCTCAACGCTGCTTTCAGTCGTACGGCGGTCACAGCCGCCCCCTTTCCGCGTAGCTGGTGTAAGTCCGTCCCGCGATGACAAAGTGATCGAGAACGCGAATGTCGATCAGATCAAGCGCCTTTTTCAGCGCCGTCGTCAGGTAGTCGTCCGCCTTCGACGGTTCGGCAACCCCGCTCGGATGGTTGTGCGCAAGAATCACGGACGCTGCGTTGTGTCGTAGCGCCAGCTTTACCACTTCGCGCGGATACACGCTTGTCTGCATCAGCGTGCCCCGAAAGAGTTCTTCCAGATGAATGACGCGGTTCTGCGCGTCCAGCAGCACCACCGCGAACACCTCATGTTCGCGCGGCGCGAGTGTCAGCCGCAGGTAATCGAGAACGGCCGAAGGGCCAGATGCAGCGGGCCCAGGGCGGCGCATGCGGCGCGCCAGGATGTTCAGGGCCTTGCGGATGGTGGCGTCGCCCGGTCGGGCGCGGGGAGTACACTGCGAAACAGCCATGGTTCGAACTCCAATCGTTCGGGTTGTGGTCAGGGGCGTATCAGCGTTGCCGCGCTGGTGCGTCCCGCTCTCGTTGCCCGGCTTGCCGGCCGGGCAGGGTGCCGCGTGCTGCTGCGGCGGGTTCCTATCTTCAAGCGCCAATCCTGGACACGGGCGCGCGATCCTTCGCGCGTTGCGACGCTGTCCTCAGGTCGCGCTGTGCCTGCAGGCGCAGCCAGTAACCGGGCGTTGTGCCCAAGGCTTCGGACAGGCGAATATCCATGTCTGCGGTCATGACCGCGCGGCCATTCAGGATGCGCGACAACATCACGCGACTGATGCCCAGGTGAGCCGCGAAGGCGGTCACCGTCATGTTCAGTTCCTCAAGCCAGCCGGCCAGCAACTCGCCAGCCGGTGCAGGGTCGTGCATGCTCAAGTGGCTCATGTGTGCATTCACGCGGCCTTGCGTGCCGGTGCCTTCTTCACCTTCAATTCGACGCGCATCCCGGCCTTGGCGAGCATGCTCACCAGCGCGTCAAGGCTGAATTCGTTGATCCGTCCCTTCAGCACCATGTTCAGGCGGGGCTGCGTCACGCCGAAGAGGCGAGCGGCCTGCTGCTGAGTCTTGCCGCTGCTTTCGACGTGCTTCCGGATCGCACGCATCAGTTCGGACCGCAGCACCAGGTGTTGCGCCTCTTCAGCATCGAAACCCAGATCGGCGAACACGTTGCCGCTGCTCTTCTCGATGGTCGTGTCAGGGGTGTTCATTTCGTTTTCCTCGTTGCCAGCAGATCGCGGTAACGGCGTTCCGCCAGGTCGATATCGGCCTTCGCCGTGCGTTGCGTCTTCTTCACGAAGGCGTGCAGCACATAGACCGCTTCCTCGAATTTCGCCACGTACACGACGCGGTAGGCGCTTTCCGTGCGGATGCGGATTTCCCGCACGCCCGCGCCGATACCCGTCATGGGCTTCCAGTCGCTCGGATCGTCGCCTTGCTGCACCGTCCACAACTGGTGCCCGGCCTCGCGCTTCGCATCGGGCGGAAATGCAGACATGGCCTTCCGGCTGTCGCCCATCCACAGAATCGGCTTCATCGTCAATTTATACGCTTTCCGATATAAGAGGCAAGGGCGGAATGGGCCCGATGGCCGGATGAAGCGGGGCGCGCGCCAGATTGCGCCGGGCAGCGGCGAACCGCTGAGGCTGTAACCGCTGTAACCGTTTCGATTTCTTGAAGCGGTTACAACACTGCACCGCTGAAAACCGCATGGATACTTGGTTTTCTTCTTCTGTAACCGATGTAACCGCTGTAACCGCCACGTTTCGCCCCTTCGGCTATTTCGCGCCGCGCGCCTTGCCGCGCGCGAGCGGCAGCACCTTGGCCGTTGCGTCGCGGCCGGCCGCGTCCAGCATGGCGCCGGTGGCCTGTTCGACGGCGGCGCGCACCGGGTCGCGGTCCAGCCGGGCATAGATCAGCGTCGCGCTTGGGTCCTTGTGGCCCAGGGTCTTGCCGATGATCGCCAGCGAGGCGCCGGTCTTGGCCTGCCAGCTCCCCAGGCTGCGGCGCAGATCGTGAATACGGAAGTCCTGCATCTGCGCGCGCTCCAGCAGCGCGGCCCATCGCTTCTTTGGGTTGCCCATGTGGCCGGCCTTGCTGCGCGCCGGAAACACGAAGCCGGCCGGCGTGGCCTCAGCCGGCTTGCGCCGCTGCAGGATCGCCAGCGCCTCGGGCACCAGGTCAATCAGCATGGGTTCGCCGTTCTTCGATGCCTCGCCGGGTACGCGCCATGCGGCATCCGGCAGACTCAGATCCTCCCAGCGCATCGCCATGACGTTTCCACGCCGCGCGCCGGTCATCAGCGACAGCACCACGAAGTCGCGAAAGTCCTGCGAATCGTCGCCGGCCAGCGCCTCGAAGAAGCGCGGCAGCTCGCCGGACTGGATGAAGCGGTCGCGCTTCACCTCTGCGAACGGCTCAATTCCTGCGGCCGGGTTCTCGCCCCGGTACTCGCCCAGGTCGGCCAGCTTGTTGAACATGGTGGACAGCAGCTCGACGACGCGGTTTGCCATGGTGCGCTTTCCGGTCGCGCCAATCGCGGCATGCAGCCGGCGCACGTCCTGAGGCTTGATCGCGGACAGCTTGCGCGCCGACCAATCGACCGAACCTTCGGGCTTGGTGCGCTCGCGCGCTCGCGGCTTGCGCGGTGCGTCCGGCAGCTTCGACAGCCATACCTCGAACGAGGCGCGCAGCGCATCGGCGGTGCGTCTGCCGTGCGGTTTCAGGTGCCGGGAGACATACACCTCGAAGCCTTCGGACAGCGTGAGTTCGGCGCGCTTCTCGCGGATCGCTGCGGCCGGGTTCTCGCCGCGCGCGACAGCGTGGTTCACCTCGCCGGCCTTGCGTCGTGCCTGCTCGATGGTGACCGATGGAAAGCGGCCGATGGTGACGCGTTCCGCCTTGCCGGCCTCGCGAATCCAGCGGCGCGCCATGAAGGTCTTGACGCCCGTCGGCGAGACGCGGACGCACAGCCCCGGAACCTTCGCGTCGAAGTACTCGACGCGCTGGCCGGCGGCCGGCAGCGGCAGCTTTTCGATTGCGTCCTTGGTGAAATTGATAGTGTTGCGCGCCATCGTCCCGACCCCTTGGTTTTCGGCACTGTAGCACCGGGGACAGGCGGGGGACAGAATCTCAGTGCATTTTCATACATGAAGATGCGCAAGCGTGAATGCATTAATCGGACTGGGACGACGCTTGCAAGCCGTTTCGGGTGTCTCTATGCATCATCGTAAATGACCGTGAAAGTGCGGTCTGTTTGCCTACGAACCAAGGGGTCGGGCGTTCGAATCGCTCCGGGCGCGCCAATTTACCGCAGGGAAACAAGGAGATAGGCCAGTCATCCGACTGGCCTTTTTCTTTTCTGCCGTCGCTGTCCCTCCTGCGCCGTGTTCTGCGGCCGCCGAGCTTCCTTCTTCCTTCTTCCTTCTTCCTTCTTCGCATCGCCTGACATGGGTCGTGTATCCATTCGTCACATTCCATCCCTGTTCTTTTGCACTGCGGGTCGAAATGGCCTTGGTAATATGACAAAGTCGTTTCATGACTTCGTCAGAGGAGGAGAAGCGGGTGGTGATAAGAAAAAAGAGTGTGGAGTTCGAGGAAGAGCGGGTCACGCCTGTGGCCTGGTTGAAGGCGAAGCTCGGCGTGCCCGAGCATGCTAGCTATCTGGGGTTCGGGGTGCAGAAGGAGGGCGGATCGCTCTTCCTCGCTGTCTGTGACCCTGCTCAAGCGCCGGCGGACTGGGGCTGGACCGACTCGGTCGAGCATGCGCGGAAGTTCGTCGGCTGGCGCGAGGCGGTCGGTGCGTCCGAGCGCTGTGCGGGTAGTGGCGTCGTGCTCTATTTTGATTACGGCGAGGAAATCTGGGTTTTCCCGGCGCGCTAGGTGAAACGATGAAGAGAGGGGCGCCAATTGGCGCCCCTGTTCGATCACCCGTACCGCAGCGCCGTCGCCTTGCCCCAGAACACGCGATGCGCAAAGAAGGTATAGGCGAGGATCGTCGGCACCGTGATGGCGCAGCCGACAAGTATGAGATTGAGTGCGGCGGTGGAACTTGCCGCCTGCCAGATGGTGATGCGGTCCATCACGACGTAGGGGTAGAGGCTGTAGGCGAGGCCGAGGCCCCCCATCAGGAATACGCCGACGGTCAGGACGAACGGGAGCCAGCACAGCGTCCCCAGCGCGCGCGTGCCGCTCAGCGTCCACCACAGTGCGACGAAGCAGGCGAAGGTGGCGAACGGTATGGGCAGCAGGCCGATGAACTGCGGCAGACTGAACCAGCGTGCGCTGACCGTATCGCTGACCCACGGCGTGGCGAGCGAAATGAGGCCCATGCCCACGACCACGGGTATCAGCGCGAGCCGCCCCCAGTGCGCTGCCCGCGATTGCAGTTCACCTTCGGTCTTCAGTACCAGCCAGGTGGCGCCCATGAGTACATAGGCGCAGGGCAGTGCGATGGCGATCGCCAGCGCGAACAGGTCGTAGGTGCCGCCGTCGGCAAAACCGGTGATGTAGCGGCCGAGCATCCAGCCCTGGGCGACCGCGGTGACGGTCGAGCCGGCGAAAAAGATGAAATTCCACAAGGGCTTGTGCCTGTCCTGGGCCTTGACCCGGAAATCGAAGGCCACGCCGCGCAGGATGAGGCCGAGCAGCATCAGTGCGATCGGCAGGTACAGTGCGGTCATGACGACGCCGTGTGCCTTGGGGAAGGCGATCAGCAGGATGCCCACGCCCAGCACCAGCCAGGTTTCGTTGGCGTCCCAGAAGGGGCCGATGGAGGCGATCATCATGTCCTTCTGTCCGTCGTCGGCGCGATGCAGAAGCATGCCGACGCCCAGGTCGAAGCCGTCGAGCACGACGTAGAGGAACATCGCCAGGCCCATCAGGCCCATGAAGATCACCGGCAGGATTTCGGCCCAGCTCATGCGCCACCTTCCTTCCTTGCGGGTTGGGTGCCCAGCGGCGCCGCCGCGCCACCAGTGGGCGCAGGGTCGTAGCTGTCGGACGGTTTCTCGGCCATGTAGCGCAGCACACTTATATATGCGGCAATCAGCAGCACGTAGGTGATCAGGTAGCCGGTCAGCGTGATCGCGATGTGCGACGCTGGCGTGGTCGAGGCGACGTCGGCTGTCCGGAGCAGGCCCTGCACTATCCAGGGCTGGCGGCCGATTTCGGTGACGTACCAGCCGGCGACTGTGGCGATCCAGCCGGAAAAGGTCATTGCGGCAATGCTGATCATGAGCCATCGCGGCGCGTGTTCGGGTCGCCAGCCCTGACGGCGCAACAGCCACCATCCTGCCCAGCTCACCAGCAGCATCAGCGTGCCGATCGCGACCATCACGCGGAAGCCAAAAAACAGCGGCTTGACCGGCGGGTGCGCCTCGAATTCGTTCAGGCCTTTCAGTTCGCCATCCCATTCGTGCGTCAGGATCAGCGATGCCATCTTCGGAATGCCGATGGCCATGTCGTTGCGCCGTTCGGCCTCGTTGGGCAGTGCGAACAGCAGCAGCGGCGCACCCTTCTCGGTCTCCCATATGCCCTCGATGGCGGCGATCTTCTGCGGCTGATGCTCAAGCGTGTTCAGGCCGTGCATGTCTCCGACCACGATCTGCACCGGGATCAGCACTGCCGCCAGCGTGATCGCCGCGCGCATCGCCAGCGGTGTCGATGCGTTGGCCTTGCCGCGCAGCACCTGCCAGGCCGACACGCCGGCCACCAGGAAAGCCATGGTCAGGAAGGAGGCCAGCAGCATGTGTGCGAAGCGGTAGGGGAAAGACGGATTGAAGATGATTTCCAGCCAGCTCGTGACGTGGAATTCGCCATCGATGATTTCGTAGCCGACCGGCGTCTGCATCCAGGAGTTGAGTACGAGAATCCAGAACGCGCTCATCGTCGTGCCGAAGGCGACCAGGAAGGTGGCGAGCATGTGCACCCGCTCGCTCACCCGTCCGTGACCGAACAGCATCACACCGAGGAAGGTGGCCTCGAGGAAGAAGGCGGTCAGCACTTCGAAGCCGAGCAGCGGTCCGGCGATGTTGCCGACCTTCTCCATGAAGCCGGGCCAGTTGGTGCCGAACTGGAAACTCATGGTGATGCCGCTGACCACGCCGAGCGCGAAGGTGAGCGCGAACACCTTGGTCCAGAAGCGGTAGGCGGTCAGCCAGGGGCGATGGTTCGTCTTCAGCCAGCGCCAGCGCATGAACAGCAGCATCCAGCCGAGCGAGATCGAAATCGTCGGGAACAGGATGTGGAAGGTGATGTTGGCGGCAAACTGGATGCGCGCCAGCAGGACGGGATCAAGATCCATCTGTTTTGCTCACTCCTTGCTGCCGGATTTGAGCTGGCCGGTCAGTTCCAGCAGTTTCTGGACTCTTGCGCCCATCCGCATCAGCTTGGCCAATGTTTGGGCGTCGAGTCTCTGTACGTCGTCGAACCAGTTGCTCATCAGTTCGATCAGGTCGTGCATGCCTTTCATGCGCTCCTGGGCGACCTTGTCCTCCTCGCAGCTCGGCGTTTCGAGCAGCGCGCTGCGCAGCATCGACAGGGTCGGCTCCATCTCGCGCCGCCGCCGCTCCTCCGCGAGCGTGCGGAAGATTTCCCATGCATCGCTCGGCGCGTCGAAGTATTCGCGGCGGTCGCCTGCCACGTGTCTCAGTTTCACCAGCCGCCAGGACTGCAGTTCCTTCAGCCCCATGCTGACGTTCGATCGCGAATAGGACAGTGTTTCGGCGATCTCGTCGGCGCAGAGCGGCTTCGGCGACACGAAGATGAGCGCGTAGATCTGGCCGACCGTACGGTTGATGCCCCAGCGGCTGCCCATCTCGCCGAAGTGCGCAACGAAGCTATGTACCAGCGGTGTCATGTTCTTCGGACTTTTCAAGTGCTATCTGAACATGCATTAATATAAATCAAATTTCAGAAAATACTGAAATTTCGGAAAAGTCTGATCGCAGCTCTGGTCGTCGACGGTTCACCAGCCGGGGCGGGTTTCGCGGAACCGCGCTCGAGGCCGTGCAGGCGAGCACATGGGCGCCGGCGTTGCAGCGCAGCACGCAGGCAGACGGGGCGCGTCGGTATTGGTACAATCTCAGGTTGTCTTTCCGTTTCCCCAGCCGCCTTTACCGGAGATACCCATGGCCGCAGAACGTACCCTTTCGATCATCAAGCCCGACGCCGTCGCCAAGAACGTGATCGGCAAGATCTACCAGCGTTTCGAAGACGCCGGCCTGAAGATCGTCGCCGCCCGCATGACCCAGCTGTCGCGCGCCGAAGCCGAAGGCTTCTACGCCGTGCACCGCGAGCGTCCCTTCTTCAAGGATCTGGTCGATTTCATGATTTCCGGCCCGGTCATGATCCAGGTGCTGGAAGGCGAGGGCGCCATCCTGAAGAACCGCGACCTGATGGGCGCGACCGATCCGAAGAAGGCTGCGCCGGGCACCATCCGCGCCGACTTCGCCGACTCGATCGATGCCAACGCTGTGCATGGTTCCGACGCGCCGGAAACCGCTGCCGTCGAGATCGCCTATTTCTTCCCGGCGCTGAACGTCTATTCGCGCTGAGATCGACCGCGTGACCCGCACCAACCTGCTGCAATTCGACGCCGAAGGCTTCGCCGACTTCTTCACGAGTCTGGGCGAGAAGCCCTTCCGCGCGCGGCAGGTGATGCGGTGGATACACCGCAATGGCGAAGGCGACTTCGACGCGATGAGCGATGTCGCCAAGTCCTTGCGCGCCAAGCTGGCGGACATCGCCTGCGTCGAGGCCCCGGTGCCGGTGCGTGACAGCACCAGCACCGACGGCACGCGCAAGTGGCTGATCGACGTCGGCGCCGGCAATGCGGTGGAAACCGTGTTCATTCCGGAAGAGCGTCGCGGCACGCTGTGCATCTCGACGCAGGCAGGATGCGCGCTCGATTGCGCCTTCTGCTCGACCGGCAAGCAGGGTTTCAACCGCAATCTCGAAGTGTCGGAAATCATCGGCCAGCTCTGGCTCGCCAACCGTGCGCTCGGCGCGGTACGTGGTGGCGAGAACGACGGCGAGCGCGTGATTTCCAACGTCGTCATGATGGGCATGGGCGAGCCGCTGGCCAATTTCGACGCCACGGTGGCCGCGCTCAGGCTCATGCTGGACGACAACGCCTATGGCCTGTCGCGCCGTCGCGTGACGGTGTCGACCTCGGGCATCGTGCCGGCGATGGATCGCCTGCGCGACGCCTGCCCGGTGGCGCTGGCGGTGTCGCTGCACGCGCCGAACGATGCCTTGCGCGACGAACTGGTGCCGATCAACAAGAAGTACCCGTTGCGCGAGCTGCTGGCCGCCTGCGTGCGCTATCTCGACCGCGCGCCGCGCGACTTCATCACTTTCGAGTACGTCATGCTCGACGGCGTGAACGACAGCGACGAGCACGCGCGGCAACTGATCGACATTGCACGCCAGGTGCCGTGCAAGTACAACCTGATTCCGTTCAACCCCTTCCCGCAGGCGCCTTTCGGGCGTTCGTCGAAGGAGCGCATTCGCCGCTTCTCCGAAATCCTGATGGCCGAAGGCATCGTCACCACGACGCGCAAGACGCGCGGCGATGACGTCGATGCCGCCTGTGGTCAGCTCGCCGGCCAGGTGCTGGACAAGACCCGGCGCACCCGCAAGACCATTCCGATCCAGGAGGTTCCCGCACGGTGAAAAGATTGATTGCAGGCGCGGCTGCCGCGCTGTCCGCGGCATGGCTGCTGAGCGGATGCGCCGGTGGCCAGGCCGCCCGGCCGGGCGGCGCAGCGTCGAATGCCCCGTCTACGCCGGCTTCCGACTACCGGCCGGTCGAAAACATCGTGACCGGCGCCGCACGCACCCGCGCCAAATCGCACACCGAGCTCGGTCTGGCCTATCTTGAGGCGGGCAATGTCGCGGTGGCGCTCGACGAGGGCCGCCAGGCCCTGCGCGACGACGCATCGTACGGACCTGCCTACAATCTGATGGGCCTCGCCCACATGTACCTGCAGGAACGTCCGCAGGCGCGGGAGAATTTCGAGAAGGCACTGCGCCTGTCGCCGAGCGATCCGGACATCAACAACAATTTCGGCTGGTTCCTGTGCCAGAGCGGTGAGCACGCACGTGCGATGGAGCTGTTCAACACGGCGATCAAGAACCCGCTCTACGCATACCCGACGCGCCCCTACACCAATGCCGGCCTGTGCGCGATGCAGGCGGGCGATCTGGCTGGGGCGGAGGTGAATTTCCTGCGTGCGATCAACGCCGACGCGGACAACCTGCAGGCCCTCTACAACCTCGCGGCCCTGTTCTATCGTCGTGCGAACTACTTCGAGGCGCGCAAGTATCTGAGCGATTTCCACGCCAAGACCGATCCGGTGGCGGAAAGCCTGTGGCTGGCCGTGCGTATCGAACGCAAGCTCGGTGACAAGGCGTCGGAATCCGGTTTCGCCGGTCAGTTGCGTCGCCGCTTTGCCGGTACGCCCGAGCACCAGGCGCTGATGCAGGGGAATTACGACTGATGACGGTCGATAACGCAGTGCAGGAGTCATCGTTGCAGCAGTCGGTCGGGGCGCAGCTCCGGCGCGCGCGCGAGGCGCGTGGCATGACGGTCGAAGGGGTGGGGGCCGCGATCAAGCTCGCCGCACGCCAGGTGGAAGCCATCGAGGCGGACGCCTATGCCGAGCTGATGAATCCGACCTACGCCCGTGGTTTCATCCGCAACTACGCGGCCCTGATCGGCATCGATCCGAAAGCGCTGCTGGCGCAGCTCGATCAGCAGCAGGTGCGGGCGACGCCGCAGCTGGTCGAACAGGCCGACGTCGGTGTCGCGATGCCGGTTCAGTCCCCCCGCCGCAAGTGGCTGCTGCCACTGCTCGCGCTCAGCGTGCCGGTCGTGGTCGCCGTCGGGCTCTATCTGTGGTCCGAGTTCTGGACCGCACCGCCCGGTGAGTCGACGCAGGTGGAGCAGGAAGCGGTGATGCCGCCGCAGGATGCCGTGGCGCAGCCCGAGACCGAGCCGGCGACGCCGACCGCCGATGCGCAGGCCGCTGACGCCGTGGCGACCGAAGCCACGCTCGCGGCGGCGCTGCCGGAATCCTCGACGCCGCCTGCCGCCGAATCGGCCGCCACCGCGCCGCCAGCAGCGGGACAGCGGCAGCTCGCGTTCACCTTCACCGCCGACTCCTGGGTCGAAATCCGTGACGCGCAGGATCGCATCGTGCTGTCCGAACTCAATCGCGCCGGCAGTTCGCGCAGCGTCAGTGCCGTGTTCCCGGTGTCGCTGGTGATCGGCAATGCGAAGTCGGTACGCCTGAGCATCGACGGTACGCCGCACGATCTGGTGCCGTCCACCAAGGTAGATGTCGCCCGCCTGAGGCTCGAATGATGAGTGAACCGTCCTCCGCCATTTCCCGTCGTGCCACCCGCACCGTACGCGTCGGCGATGTCGTGATCGGATCGGCCGCACCGGTGGTGGTGCAGTCGATGACAAACACCGACACCGAAGACCACATTTCGACCGCCATCCAGGTCGCCCAGCTGGCACGCGCCGGCTCGGAAATCGTGCGCATCACCGTGAACACGATGGAAGCAGCGGCCGCGGTACCCAAGGTACGCGAGCAGTTGCTGAAGATGAACGTCGACGTGCCGCTGGTCGGCGACTTTCATTTCAACGGTCACAAGCTGTTGCGCGAACACCCGGCCTGCGCCGAGGTGCTCGACAAGCTGCGCATCAACCCCGGCAATGTCGGCAAGGGCAGCAAGCGCGACGAGCAGTACGCCGCGCTGATCGACATCGCCTGCCGTTACGACAAGCCGGTGCGCATCGGCGTGAACTGGGGCAGTCTGGACCAGGCGCTGCTCGCCCGCGTGATGGACGAGAACGCGCGCCGGCCGCAGCCCAAGGACGCGGTCGAGGTGATGCGCGAAGCGATGGTCACCTCGGCGCTCGAGAGCGCTGCGCAGGCGGTCGAGTGGGGGCTGTCGCCGGAGAAGATCATCCTCTCCTGCAAGGTGAGCGGCGTGCAGGATCTGATTGCCATCTATTCGGAACTGGCGAAGCGCTGCGACTATCCGCTGCACCTCGGCCTGACCGAGGCGGGCATGGGCTCGAAGGGCATCGTTGCCTCGACCGCGGCGATGGCGGTGCTGCTGCAGCAGGGCATCGGCGACACCATACGGGTGTCGCTGACGCCGGAGCCGAACGGCGACCGCACGAAGGAAGTGATCGTCGCCCAGGAAATGCTGCAGACCATGGGGCTGCGTGCGTTTACACCCATGGTCGCCGCCTGTCCTGGCTGCGGTCGCACGACCTCGACCTTCTTCCAGGAACTGGCCGCCGACATCCAGACCTATGTGCGCGACAAGATGCCGGAGTGGAAGACGCAGTACGACGGCGTCGAACGCATGACGCTGGCCGTCATGGGCTGTGTCGTGAACGGGCCGGGCGAGAGCAAGCACGCCAACATCGGCATTTCGCTGCCGGGCACCGGCGAAACCCCGGTCGCGCCGGTGTTCGAGGACGGCGAAAAGACGGTCACGCTGAAGGGCGACAATATCGCGGCGGAGTTCCGCGGCATCGTCGATGCCTACGTGGCCCGCACCTACACCAAGAAGATCGCCGGCAGCACCGGCGCCTGAACGAAGAACAATGAGCAAACTGCAAGCCGTTCGCGGCATGAACGACATCCTGCCCGACGAGGCGGAGCGCTGGGAAGCATTCGAAACCATCGTGCGCGACTGGCTGCGCGGCTACGGCTACCGGCCGATCCGCATGCCGCTGCTCGAGCACACGCCGCTGTTCAAGCGCGCCATCGGCGAAGTGACCGACATCGTCGAGAAGGAAATGTATTCCTTCGAGGACGCGCTCAACGGCGAGAACCTGACGCTGCGCCCGGAAGGCACCGCCTCCTGCGTCCGCGCGGTGACCGAACACAACCTGCTGTACGACAGCCCGCGCAAGCTCTGGTACATGGGTCCGATGTTCCGCCACGAGCGGCCGCAGAAGGGCCGCTACCGCCAGTTCCACCAAGTCGGTGTGGAGGCGCTGGGCTACGCCGGGCCGGATATCGATGCGGAACTGATCATCATGTGCCAGCGCCTGTGGGACGATCTGGACCTGATGGGCATCAAGCTCGAGATCAACTCGCTCGGTTCGCCGGAAGAGCGCCTGAAGCACCGTGCCGAGCTGATCGCCTATTTCGAGGCGCACCAGAACCAGCTGGACGACGACGCGAAGCGCCGGCTGCACAGCAATCCGCTGCGCATCCTCGACACCAAGAACCCGGCCATGCAGGCGCTGGTCGAAGCGGCGCCCAAGCTGTCCGACTATCTGGGCGATGCATCGCTGGCGCACTTCAACGCCATCCAGGACACGCTGCGCGCGGCCAACATTCCGTTCCGCATCAATCCGCGCCTGGTGCGCGGGCTGGATTACTACAACCTCACCGTGTTCGAGTGGGTCACCGATCAGCTCGGCGCCCAGGGCACGGTGTGCGCAGGCGGTCGTTACGACGGCCTGATCGCCCAGCTCGGCGGCAAGCCGGCGCCGGCCGCCGGTTTCGCCATGGGCATCGAGCGCCTGATGGCGCTGTGGGACGCGAAGCAGGCCGATGCGCTGGTCGATCGGGTCGAGGTCTACATCGTGCACTCCGGCGCTGGCGCCCAGGCGGCCGCGTTCACGCTGGCCGAACGCCTGCGCGACGGCGGTTTCGCGACGCTGATGCATTGCGGCGGCGGCAGCTTCAAGTCGCAGATGAAGCGCGCCGATGCCTCCGGTGCCCTGGTGGCGCTCATCCTCGGCGAGGACGAGGTCGCGGCCGGCGAAGTGACCTTCAAGCCGCTGCGCGGCGGTGAGCAGATGCGCATCAGCCTCGACGACGTCGGCGAACACCTGGCGGCCATGCTGCTGAACGACCTCGCCGGCGACAGCGAAGACTCTTTTCAATAACGAACTTTCAATAACCGGATTACCGGGCAGGAGCCGACACCATGGCAGCACTCGATCTGGAAGAACAGGAACAGCTCTCCGCCATCAAGGCGTGGTGGAATCAGTGGGGCAATGTGATCACCTGGGTGGTGATCGCCATTTCGGCCGCCATCATCGGCCAGCAGGCATGGGGTTGGTACAACCGTGACCAGTCGGTCAAGGCGAGCGCCGTGTTCGACACGCTGCAGGAGGCCGCCCTGGCCGGTGACCTGAAGAAGACGCGCGATGCGGCGGGAGAGCTGACCGAACACTACGGCAGCAGCCCGTATGCGTCGCTGGGCGCACTGCTGTCGGCCAAGGTGCATGTCGAGAACAACGATACCAAGACGGCCCGCGCACAGCTCGAATGGGTGAAGGACAAGGCGCCGGAAGACATGCTGCGTGATCTGGCCCGCCTGCGTCTGGCCTACGTCATGATCGAAGAGCAGGCGTTCGACGACGCCGCCAAGCTGCTCGACGGCAAGGTCGAGGCTTCGCTCGAGGCCCGTTTTCTCGAAGCGCGCGGCGACCTGCACCTGATGCGCGACCAGCGTGACGAGGCGCGCGCCGCCTATCAGTCCGCGCTGACCAAGCTGGACGACATGATCAAGGCCGAAGGTGAGGCGGTGTCGCTGGCTCAGCAGGGCTATCGCGGCGTGATCGAAATCAAGCTGGATGCCGTGGGAGGCAAGCAGTGAAACGTGCTTCGGCCCTGCTGCTCGTCGCGGCGCTGACCGGATGTTCGTCGCTGTCGCTCGACAGCCTGAATCCGTTCAGCGGCCCGTCCAAACCCAAGATTCCGCCGCTGGGTGTGATCCAGCCGACGGCGCAGCTGGCCGAGGTGTGGCGTTTCGGCGCCGGCAAATCGGACAATTTCGTGTTCGAACCGGCGGTGGTCGGCGGTACGGTCTATGTCGCTTCGCGCGAAGGTTCGATCGCGCGCATCGACGACGGCCGCCAGATCTGGAAGATCGACGCCGGCAAGAAGCTGTCGGGCGGCGTGGGCGCCAACGAGCGCATGCTGGTGGTCGGTACCGAAAAGGGTGAAGTGCTCGCCTTTTCCGCCGACGGCAAGCCGATGTGGCAGGGCAGCGTCACGTCGGAAGTGCTCAGCGCGCCGGAGGTGTCGGACGACATGGTGTTCGTGCGCAGCGCCGACAGCCGCATCCAGGCCTTCGTCGCGGCCGACGGCGCGCGCAGGTGGAACTACCAGCGCGCCAACCCGGCACTGACGCTGCGCACCCACGCCGGCCTGATCACGACGCCGTCGCTGGTGCTGGCCGGATTCCCGGGCGGCAAGCTGGTGGCGATCAATCGCACCAATGGCTCTGCGGTGTGGGAATCGAACGTCGCGCTGCCGAAGGGCTCGACCGAACTGGAGCGCATCGCCGACGTGACCAGTCCGCCGGTGATCGCCGGCCGTGAGGTCTGCGCCGCCGCCTTCCAGGGGCGCGTCGCCTGCTTCGAGCTGAGCAATGGCAATACCGTCTGGACGCGCGACATTTCGAGCAGCGCCGGCATCGACATCGATACGCAGAACCTCTACATCAGCGACGACAAGGGTGCGGTACATGCGCTCGATCGCGCCACCGGCGCCAGCCTGTGGAAGCAGGACAAGCTGGCCGGTCGCTCCCCGGGCAAGCCGATTGCACTCGAGGGATTTGTTGCGGTCAGCGATGTCGAAGGTATCGTGCACCTGCTGCAGCGCGAGAACGGTGCCTTCGCTGCCCGCCTGAACGGTGACGGCAGTGCGATCAACGCGGCGATGCAGCCCTACGGACGCGCATTCATCGCCCAGAGCCGCGCCGGCAGCGTGCGCGCGCTGTCGGCACGCTGAGGAATTCATTTGAAACCCGTACTGGTACTGGTCGGACGCCCCAATGTGGGCAAGTCGACACTGTTCAACCGCCTCACCAAGACGCGTGATGCGCTGGTCGCCGATTTCCCTGGCCTGACCCGCGACCGCCACTACGGCAACGGCCGCATGGGCGACCGCCCCTTTCTGGTGGTCGATACCGGCGGCTTCGAGCCGACCGCGCGCGACGGCATCATGGTCGAGATGGCGCAGCAGGCCGAGCAGGCGATCGCCGAGGCCGACGTGCTGGTATTCATCGTCGATGGCCGCGCCGGCCTGACCGCCCACGACCGCGAGATCGCGGCCCGGCTGCGCCGCGTCGGCAAGCCTCTGGTGCTGGCGGTCAACAAGGCGGAGGGCATGCGGCGCGAGATCGTCGCGGCCGAGTTTCACGAACTGGGCTTGGGCGACATCCACGTCATTTCGTCGGCCCACGGCGAGGGCGTGCGCAATCTGGTCGATCACTGTCTGGAGTCGTTCCCGCAGGATCCGCAGGACGAGGAGGACATCCGCGGCCCGAAGATCGCGGTGGCCGGTCGTCCGAACGTCGGCAAGTCGACGCTGATCAACGCGCTGCTCGGTGAGGAACGCGTGATCGCCTTCGACCAGGCCGGCACCACGCGCGACGCGATCAGCATTCCGTTCCAGCGCGGCGGCAAGGAGTACACGCTGATCGACACCGCAGGCCTGCGGCGCAAGGGTCGCGTGTTCGAGTCGATCGAGAAGTTCTCGGTGATCAAGACGGTGCAGGCGATCGAGCAGTCCAACGTCTGCATCCTGGTGCTCGACGCAACACAGGAAGTGTCGGACCAGGACGCCCATATCGGCGGTTTCATCGTCGAAAGCGGCCGTGCACTGGTGCTGGTGATCAACAAATGGGACGCGGTGGACAGCTACCGCCGTGAAATCTTCAAGCGCGAGATCGCACGCAAGCTGGGGTTTCTCGGCTTCGCCCGTCAGCTCTACATTTCGGCGCTGGAGGGGCAGGGCGTCAGCGGCATCTTCGGCGCCGTCGATGCCGCCTACGCCGCGGCAATGATCAAGCTGCCGACGCCGCGTCTGACGCGTGCGCTACAGGCGGCGGTCGAAAAGCAGGCGCCGCCCAAACACGGTCTTTTCCGCCCGAAGATGCGTTACGCGCACCAAGGCGGCATGAATCCGCCGGTCATCGTGATTCACGGCACTGCGCTCGAACACATTGCCGACAGTTACCGGCGTTTCCTCGAACGCAGTTTCCTCGAAACCTTCAAGCTTCAGGGCACGCCGTTGCGGGTTCAATTCCGCACCGCGCACAACCCTTTTGCCGCACGGGAAAAATGATCGGCCGCTCCGGGATCAAATCGGCTGACGCCGCGTCCAAGGCTGCGGTGCATCAAAAAATCCAGTACAGTTGAATTTCAAATATACAAGAGGTGTTCCCATGAGCAACAAAGGGCAAATGCTACAAGACCCCTTCCTCAACACCCTGCGCCGTGAGCACGTTCCGGTCGCCATCTACCTGGTCAATGGCATCAAGCTGCAGGGCCAGATCGAATCCTTCGACCAGTACGTCGTGCTGCTGAAGAATACGGTCACCCAGATGGTTTACAAGCACGCGATTTCCACCGTCGTGCCGGCCCGTCCGGTCAACATCCAGCACGACCAGGGCGAGGGCAGTTGATTCCGATCCGTTTCTCTTCCTTGAAAGCCTGCGCGGATGTTTGATCGTCCGTCAGGTGGGGAGCGTGCGGTCATCGTCCAGCTCGATCTCGGTGCGGGCGACTACGAAGACCGCCTCGACGAATTCACGCTGCTGGTCCGCAGCGCCGGCGCCGAGCCGGTCGCGCGCGTCGGCGGGCGCCGGCAGTCGCCGGATCCGGCCACCTTCGCCGGCAAGGGCAAGGTCACGGAAATCCTCGATCTGGCCAACGCCAACGAAGCCGATATCGTTCTTTTCAATCACGAGCTGTCGCCGGGTCAGCAGCGCAACCTCGAGCGCGCGCTGTCGCGCCGCGTGATCGACCGCAATGCGCTCATCCTCGACATTTTCGCGCTGCGTGCACGCAGCCACGAGGGCAAGCTGCAGGTCGAACTGGCCCAGCTCGAGCATCTGGCGACCCGTCTGGTGCGCGGCTGGACTCACCTGGAGCGGCAGAAGGGCGGCATCGGCCTGCGCGGACCGGGCGAAACCCAGCTCGAAACCGACCGCCGTCTGCTCGGGCAGCGCGTCAAGGCGCTGAAGGAGAAACTGGAGCGTGTCGAGCGTCAGCGCGGCGTGCGGCGCAAGTCGCGCGAACGCCGTGAAACGCCGGTCGTCGCGCTGGTCGGCTACACCAACGCCGGCAAGTCCACGCTGTTCAATGCGCTGACCAAGGCAGGCACCTACGCCGCCGATCAACTGTTCGCGACGCTGGACACCACATCGCGCCAGCTCTACCTCGGCGACTTCGGCCAGGTGGTGCTGTCCGACACCGTCGGTTTCATCCGCGATCTGCCGCACACGCTGGTCGCTGCGTTCCATGCAACGCTGGAAGAGACCGCGGGCGCGGACCTTCTGCTGCACGTGATCGATGCGTCGGCGCCCGATCGTGACGCGCAGATCGAGGCGGTGGACAAGGTGCTGGCGGAAATCGGCGCCGATGCGGTGCCGCAGATCCGTGTGCTGAACAAGGTCGACCTGGTGCCCGCTCTGGCGCCCGGAGCCGACCCCGGGGGCTGTGATACCATTCAAACGGCGCGTGTAAGCGCTCGTACGGGTGCAGGGCTTGCCGAACTGCGGGCGGCGATCACGCAGCGCCTGATTGACGAACGAATAGCTGCCGCCAACCGGAAGTCACCGAGTGACGATCCGCGTGGGCTGAATCTGGAACCCTCGTCGAGGTCTGCACTCCCAGTCATCTCACCGTCGACGGGTGATGAAGCTTCGTCAGGCGACGGGGCGGACGCATCACCCGACTCATCCATCCTTACTTATCCAGTCTGAACGTGCTCAATGCGATCTTGATGTCGCTCAATGACCCCCGCTGGGGCAATCAGGGCGGCAACGGCAACAAGGGCGGCAACCAGGGACCGCCCGATCTGGAAGATCTCTGGCGTGACTTCAACCGTCGACTGTCCGGCATGTTCGGTGGCAAGTCCTCGGGCGATGGTGGCAACGAGGCGCGCCCGCCGATCGGCCCGCGCCAGTTCGGCGGTGGTATCGGCATCATTCTCGGCCTGGTGCTCATCGTCTGGCTGGCCAGCGGTCTGTACATCGTGGACGCCAGCCAGCGCGGCGTCGTGCTGCGTTTCGGCAAACTGCACGAAACGACCGAGCCGGGCCTGCAGTGGCGCTTGCCGTTTCCGATCGATTCGCACGAGCTGGTCAACCTGACCGGCGTGCGCACGGTCGAGATCGGTTACCGCGGCAGTGAGCGCAACAAGGTGCTGAACGAGGCGCTGATGCTCACCGATGACGAGAACATCATCAACATCCAGTTCGCGGTGCAGTACATCCTGAAGGATCCGGTTGCCTATCTGTTCCAGAACCGCCTGCCGGAAGACACGGTGGTGCACGCCGCCGAGACGGCGATGCGCGAGATCGTCGGCAAGAGCAAGATGGACTTCGTGCTGTACGAAGGGCGCGAACAGATCGCCGTCGATGCGCAGCGCATCATGCAGCAGATCCTTGACCGCTATCAGACCGGCATCCAGATCAGCAAGCTGACGCTGCAGAACGCACAGCCGCCGGAGCAGGTTCAGGCCGCGTTCGACGACGCAGTGAAGGCGGGTCAGGATCTCGAGCGGCAGAAGAACGAAGGTCAGGCCTACGCCAACGACGTCATTCCGAAGGCGCGCGGTACCGCGTCGCGCCTGATGGAAGAGGCCAACGGTTACAAGCAGCGCATCATCGCCACCGCCGAAGGTGACGCCAGTCGCTTCAAGCAGGTGCTTTCCGAGTACGTGAAGGCGCCGGAAGTGACGCGCCAGCGCATGTACATCGACACCATGCAGCAGATCATGACCAATACCAGCAAGCTGATGATTGATGCCAAGGGCAGCGGCAACCTGCTGTATCTGCCGCTGGACAAGCTGATGCAGCAGTCTGGCGCGGCGGCTGATGGTGCCGCCCGTCCGGCCGAGCCGATGACCTTGCCGCCGCTGATGAGCGACCAGACGGCGAACGACGCGCGCAACCGCGAGTCGCTGCGTTCGCGCGAGCGGGGAGAGCGTTGATGAAGGAAAAGCTTCCGCTGCTGCTGGGCAGCATCATCCTCGCCATCGTGCTTGCGTCTACCTCGCTGTTCACCGTGGATCAGCGTCAGTACGCGATCGTTTTCCAGCTCGGCGAGGTCCGTAACGTGATCGAGCAGCCGGGGCTGCATTTCAAGTGGCCGCTGGTGCAGAACGTGCGCGTGTTCGATCGCCGCATCCTGACGCTGGACAGTGCCGATCCCGAGCGCTTCATCACGTCGGAAAAGAAGAACGTGCTGGTGGATCTGTTCGTGAAGTGGCGCATCACCGACGTGAAGCAGTACTACATCTCGGTCGGTGGCAACGAGCGCCTGGCGGAGACCCGTCTGCTGCAGACGGTGAATGCCGGTCTGCGCGAGGAATTCGGCCGCCGTACCGTGCACGAAGTCGTATCCGGTGAGCGCGACAAGATCATGGAGGACATGCGCAGCAAGGCAAACGTCGATGCCGTGAAGATTGGTGTCGAGATCGTCGATGTGCGTCTGAAACGCGTCGATCTGCCGACCGAGGTATCCGAGTCGGTCTACCGACGGATGGAAGCCGAGCGCAAGCGGGTAGCCAACGAACTGCGATCGCGTGGTTCTGCCGAGGCCGAGAAGATCCGTGCGGACGCCGATCGCCAGCGCGAAATCATCGTCGCCGAGGCCTACCGGGAAGCGCAGAAGATCAAGGGTGAAGGCGACGCCCAGGCGGCTGCGATCTATGGCGATGCGTTTGGCGCCAATCCCGAGTTCTACGCCTTCTATCGCAGTATGGACGCTTACCAGAAGAGCTTCCGCAGCAAGAGCGATGTGCTCGTGGTCGAGCCGAATTCGGATTTCTTCCGCTATCTCAAGAACGGCTCGAAGGCGCCCGGGAAGTAAACACAGCAGGTGCAGCCGGTGGGCGTGCTGTATAGTCCACGGGTTGTTCCACGAGGGAACCGGATCGAAGGCGACAGCCCGCATTGCGGGCTGTGCCTTTTTTGCTGATGGAATCAATCCTGTTGATCGCTGTGGGGCTCATGCTCGTTATCGAGGGTGTGCTCCCCTTTGTTGCGCCCCGTCTGTGGCGCGACACCTTCCGGCGGGCGACCGAACTGGCAGACGGCCAGTTGCGCTTCGTCGGCCTGACTTCAATGATTATCGGTATCGCGCTGATCGCGCTGTTCAAGTGATGCGTCGCTGGCTGCTTCCTGAATCCATAGAAGACCTGCTCCCCGATGAAGCGTGGCAGGTCGAGCGCCTGCGCCGCGGGCTGCTCGACGAGTTCGCGCTGCACGGCTACGAGCTCGTCTCTCCCCCGCTGGTCGAATACATCGAGTCGCTGCTGACCGGCAGCGGCCGCGACATGGATCTGCGCACCTTCAAGCTGGTCGATCAGCTGTCCGGTCGCACGATGGGGCTGCGTGCCGACATCACGCCACAGGTGGCGCGCATCGACTCGCACTTGCTCAATCGGAACGGTGTCGTGCGTCTGTGTTATTGCGGCTCGGTGGTGCATGCGCTGCCGTCTGGCTTCAATGCCACGCGCGAGCCGATACAGCTGGGTGCAGAGCTGTACGGCCACGCGGGTATCGAAGCGGACATCGAGCTGATCGGCCTGCTGCTGCGCGCGCTCGACGTCGCCGGCGTGCGGCCGGCGCGTGTCGATCTCGGCCACGTCGGCGTGTTCCGTGCGCTGGCTTCGCGTCTGCGGTCCTCCGCCCTGCGCAGAGAGGATGGCGAGCAGGAGCTGTTCGCCGCGCTGCAATCCAAGGATCTGCCGGCGCTGCGCCAGTTGCTCGTCGATGAACCTGCCGAGGTGTGCGACGCCTTCATGGCGCTGCCCGGGCTGTATGGCAAGGTCGATGTGCTAGCGAGAGCGCGTGCGGAACTGCCCGACTGGCCTGACATCGGTCAGGCGCTGGACACGTTGGCACGGCTTGCCGCGGTCATTGATCCTGCAGTGGCAGGCGTGGATCTCGCCGATCTGCGCGGCTACCACTATCACAGCGGCGTGAGCTTCGCGGTCTATTGCGCCGGGCAGGCACAGGCCATCGCTCTGGGTGGGCGCTACGATGAAGTGGGCAAGGCTTTTGGTCGGTCGCGGCCGGCGAGCGGTTTCAGTCTCGATCTGCGTCAGCTGGCGCAGCTTGCGCCGCCGGTCGAGGCGAAGTCCGCCATTCTTGCGCCAGCGGTCAGCGACGCCGCGCTGCGTGCCCGGATGAATGCGCTGCGTGCCCGAGGCGAAACGGTGATTGTGGCGCTGCCCGGTCACGACGACGATGTGCAGGAACTGGCATGCACCCGCCAGCTGGTATTTGTCGAAGGTGAGTGGCAGGTAAAGCCGCTCGAAAGAAAGGTTTGAGCATGGCAAAGAACGTAGTGGTCATCGGCAGCCAGTGGGGCGACGAGGGCAAGGGCAAGGTCGTCGATTGGCTGACCGATCACGCGCAGGGCGTCGTGCGCTTCCAGGGGGGGCATAACGCGGGCCACACGCTGGTGATCAAGGGACAGAAGTACGCGCTGAACCTGATCCCGTCCGGCATCATGCGTGACGGCGTTGCTTGCTACATCGGCAATGGCGTCGTGCTGTCGGCGTCTCATCTGCTGTCCGAGATCGACAAGCTGGAGGCGGGGGGTATCGAGGTGCGTTCGCGCCTGAAGGTGAGCGAGGCGTGCCCGCTCATCCTGCCTGTCCATAGCGCGGTTGACATCGCGCGCGAGGAGGCACGCGGTGGTGCCAAGATCGGCACCACCGGCAAGGGCATCGGCCCGGCCTACGAAGACAAGGTGGCGCGGCGCGCGCTGCGCGTTTTCGACCTGTTTCACCCGGAACGCTTCGCCGAGAAGCTTCGCGAGGTGATGGACTTCCACAACTTCCTGCTGGAGAAGCAGCTCGGTGCCAAGCCGGTCGACTACCAGCGGACGCTGGATGACATGCTTGCGCTGGCGCCGCGTCTGCTGCCGATGGTGGCTGACGTGTCGGCGCTGCTGCGCGCCGCGCACAAGCGTGGCGACAACCTGCTGTTCGAAGGTGCCCAGGGTACGCTGCTCGATGTCGATCACGGCACCTATCCCTTCGTCACGTCGAGCAACTGCGTGGCGGGTGCAGCCAGTGCCGGAGCAGGCGTCGGTCCGGGCATGCTGCATTACGTGCTGGGCATCACCAAGGCCTACACCACCCGAGTCGGTTCCGGCCCGTTCCCGAGCGAACTGCCAATCGAGGAAGAGGGCAGCGTCGGCCATCACCTGTCGACCGTCGGTCACGAACGTGGCACGGTGACCGGTCGCGTGCGCCGCTGCGGCTGGTTCGATGCCGCTGCGCTGCGCCGTTCGATCCAGATCAATGGTGTGACCGGCCTGTGTCTGACCAAGCTCGACGTGCTCGATGGCATCGACGAGCTGCAGGTCTGTACCGGCTATCGCGTCAACGGTGAGGTGTCCGACCTGCTGCCGCTGGGGTCGGAGCGCGTTGGTGCCTGCGAGCCCATCTACGAGACGCTGCCCGGCTGGGAGGGTACGACGGTGGGGGTGAAGCGGGTGGACGATCTGCCGGCGAATGCGCGCGCCTACATCGCGCGTATCGAGGCCTTGTGCGACGTGCCGGTCGACATGATTTCGACCGGCCCCGATCGTGAAGAGACCATCGTGCTGCGTCATCCCTTCGAGTGAGGGTGACGGACCCGATGAACCGCATGCCCCGGAAGGGGTGTGCGGCTTTTATGTTTTTGGCGGCAGCAGAAAACAAAAAAGCCGACATTTCTGTCGGCTTTTCTGCTGGCTTGTTTGGTGCCCAGGAGAGGACTCGAACCTCCACACCTTGCGGCACTAGTACCTGAAACTAGCGCGTCTACCAATTTCGCCACCTGGGCAAGAGGCTGCGCATTTTATACTAGGCATCTACGTTGTCAAGAGAAAAAGAGAAAAAAGTGAAACTGAGCAAGATCCGCCGCGCGGATCCCTTCTTCGAGCGTGAAACCGCCCGCTACGAAAACCCGTTGCCGAGTCGCGAATACATCGTTCAAGTGCTTGAGCAGGCAGCGGTTCCGATGAGTGCCGACGAGCTGGTCCAGGCGCTCGACATACAACCGCACGAGCGTGATTACTTCGTGCGTCGCCTCGGCGCGATGGAGCGCGAGGCGCAACTGATGCGCAACCGTCGCGACGCCTACATCATCCCGGACAAGGCCGATCTGATCGCCGGTCGCGTGGAGGGGCATCCCGACGGTTTCGGCTTCGTCATCGTCGGCGACGACAAAACGCCGCCGGGAGCCAAGGCCGAGCGCAAGGACATCTTCCTGAGCGCGCAGGAAATGCGCAGCGTGCTGCACGGTGACCGTGTGCTGGTACGCATCAGCGGCACCGACCGCCGCGGCCGGCCCGAAGGCAAGGTGGTCGAAGTGACCGAGCGCGCGAACTCGCGCCTGATCGCCCGTGTAGTCGAGGAGCACGGCGTACAGTTCTGCATCGCCGAGAACCGCCGTATCCGTCAGCAGATCGTGCTGGCCGCTCCCGAGAAGGGCAAGCGCGCGCTGAAGGCCGCGGCCGGTGCCGTGGTCGAGGTCGAACTGATCGAGCAGCCGACGCGCTACACGCCGCCCATCGGTCGCCTGGTCGAGGTGCTGGGCAACTACGGCGACTCCGGCATGGAGATCGAGATCGCGCTGCGCAAGCACGACATGCCGCACGAGTTTTCGGCCAAGGTGCTGGCAGCGACCAAGCGTCTGCCCGACGAAGTGCGCGAGAAGGACTGCGCCGGCCGGGTCGATCTGCGCGACCTGGATCTGGTCACCATAGACGGTGAGACGGCGAAGGACTTCGACGACGCCGTGTATTGCGAGAAGCAGGGGCGGGGCTTCCGCCTCGTCGTGGCAATCGCCGACGTGAGTCATTACGTGAAGCCCGGCACCGCGCTCGATGCCGAGGCCTTCGAGCGTGGCAACTCGGTGTACTTCCCGCGCCGGGTCATTCCGATGTTGCCGGAGAAGCTGTCCAACGGGCTGTGTTCGCTGAACCCGCAGGTCGACCGCCTGTGCATGGTGTGCGACATGGACGTGTCGGCCACCGGTGTGATCCAGCGCTACCGCTTCTACGCCGCGGTGATGAATTCCAAGGCGCGCCTCACCTACACCGAGGTCGCCGCCGCGCTGTACGACAAGGATGCCGACGCCCGCAAGCGGCTCAAGCCGTTGCTGCCGCGCCTCGAAGCGCTGGACGCGGTGTTCCGCGTGTTCGGCAAGGCACGTGCGAAGCGCGGTGCCATCGATTTCGAAACGGTCGAGACGCAGATGCTGTTCAACGATGCCGGAAAGATCGAGCGCATCGTGCCGTACGCGCGCAACGACGCGCACCGGCTGATCGAGGAATGCATGCTGGCGGCCAACGTCTGCGCCTCCCGCTTCCTCGAGGACAGCGGGCAGGACACGCTGTACCGCGTGCATGAAGGCCCGAGCGAAGACCGCCTGCAGAAGCTGCGCGCCTTCCTCGGTGAGTTCGGCTTCCAGCTCGGTGGCGGCGACAAGCCGCACGCGAAGGACTACGCCGAGCTGCTCGAACGCATCGGCGACCGCCCCGACCGCCAGCTGCTGCAGACGGTGATGCTGCGCTCGCTGCGCCAGGCCATCTACAGCCCCGACAACGTCGGTCACTTCGGCCTGGCCTACGAGGCGTACACCCACTTCACGTCGCCGATCCGTCGCTATCCCGACCTGCTGGTGCATCGCGCGATCAAGGCGGCGCTGGCGAAGAAGAGGTACGAGCCGGGCGACTGGTCCGACATCGGTCTGCACTGCTCGACTACCGAGCGGCGCGCCGACGAAGCCAGCCGCGATGTGACCAACTGGCTCAAGTGCTATTTCATGCAGGACCGCGTTGGCGAGGAGTTCGAGGGCAGCGTGTCGGCGGTTGTCCCGTTCGGCCTGTTCGTCGCGCTCGACGACGTGTTCATCGAAGGCCTGGTGCATATTTCCGACCTCGGCGCCGATTACTTCCACTACGACGAAGGCAAGCATCGTCTGGTCGGTGAGCGCAGCGGCCGCATCTATCGCCTGGCCGATCGCGTGCGCATCCAGGTCGTGCGGGTCGATCTCGACAACACGCGCATCGATTTCCGGCTTGCCGGCGGTGCCGAGCGGGACTTCGGTCGTGTGCCGCAGCAGGCGAAGCTGACGCCCAAGCCGGGGCCGACCGGCGCGGCTTCCCGCCGACGTGTCGAGAGCGACGCGTCTGCGCGGGAGGCGACGCAGGTATCGCACGCCAAGGCGAAAGAAAAAGCGAAGACGAAGCCTGCCGCACCGGAAGCGGCAGCGTCGGCGCCGCGCACCGAGCCGCCCACGCGGACGACCAAGCCCAAAGGCAGCAAAGCTGCAGCACCGAAGCCGGCAGCGAAGAAGTCGGCGAAGAGTGCGCCGAAGAAAACGACAGGAAAGAAGAGCGCAGTGAGCAAAACCCCGGCGAAGAAGCCGTCCGCCGCCAAGAAGAGCGACTCCCGCACACCGAAGTCGGCAGTGCCGAAGCGGAGGGTGCGCGAATGAGCGATACCCGCTACATCTTCGGTTTCCACGCGGTCACCGCGAAGATCCGCCACGCCCCGGATGCGGTGAAGGAACTGTTCGTATCCACCGCGCGTCAGGACGGTCGCATGCGCGATCTGATCCGTGCCGCCGAGGCGTCCGGCGTCAAGTGGGTGCAGATGGAGCCGGCACGCCTCGACGGACTGGCCGGCGGCGCCGCGCGCCATCAGGGTGTCGTGGCGCGCGTGCTGGCGCAGATTCCCTACCGTTCGCTCGACGACGTGCTGGACACGCTGTCCGAGCCGCCGCTGCTGCTGGTGCTCGACGGCATCCAGGATCCGCACAACCTCGGCGCCTGCCTGCGCGTGGCGGATGCGGCCGGTGCGCACGCCGTGGTCGCGCCGCGCGACCGGGCGGTCGGTCTCAACGCCACCGCGATCAAGGTGGCCAGCGGCGCGGCCGACACGGTGCCCTATGTGACGGTGACCAATCTGGCGCGCAGCCTGCGCGAGATGAAGGAGCGCGACATTCTGACCATCGGCGCTGCCGGTGAAGCCGACAAGTCGATGTACGCGGTCGACCAGTCGGGCGCAGTGGCCTGGGTGCTCGGTGCCGAGGGCGACGGCATGCGCCGGCTCACCCGCGAAACGGTCGATGTGCTGGCGTCGATTCCGATGCACGGCACGGTCGAGAGCCTGAATGTTTCGGTGGCCAGCGGCGTCTGTCTGTTCGAGGCGCGTCGCCAGCGCACGGCAAACGGCGGCTGACGGCCGGCTTGTAAGAATCACGGCCCGCGCGCTATACTCGCGGGCTTACCTTGCCTCACCGGATTCGCATGCCGGGAGGTGTAACCGTCGGACAGGCTCGTGTTTGCCCGGCACTGAACCGCAAGGAGATTACATGCGACATTACGAAGTGGTTTTCATCGTCCATCCGGACCAGAGCGAGCAAGTGCCCGCCATGGTCGAGCGCTACCGTACGCTGGTCACCGGCCGTAACGGCAGCATCCACCGTCTGGAAGACTGGGGTCGCCGTCAGCTGGCCTACCCGATCCAGAAGGTGCACAAGGCTCACTACGTGCTGATGAACATCGAGTGCGACGGCGAAACGCTGGCCGAACTCGAGCACGCCTTCAAGTTCAACGACGCCGTTCTCCGCCACCTCACCATCAAGATGCGCAAGGCTGTCGTCACGCCGTCGCCGATGATGAAGGAAGAGAAGTCGCGTTCGCTGCTGGCACCGGCTGCTGAAGCCGCTGCCCCGGCTGCGGAACAGCCGGCGGCTTGACCGAAGGGCAGGGCGCGGTCGGCCCGGCGGCAAACAGCTTCACCTTGTCCGCCACGCTGATCGAACGCGACGCACTGAGACAGACCCCGGCCGGCGTGCCGATCCTGCGTGGATGCCTTGAGCACTTCTCGCAGCAGATCGAAAACGGCGCGCCACGCGAAGTCAGGTTTGAAACCGATTTCGTGCTGCTGGGAGACCTGGCAAGGATGCTCGCTCAAGCCCCGCTCGGAACGCCGTTGATCGCGGAAGGATTCATGGCAGCCCGCAGTGCGAAAAGCAGGCAGGGTGTCATGCACATAACTCGTATCGAATTCGTGACCTCGGGCAACTGAGCCCGGCGTCGCAACAGTGGAAGGAAACCACCATGGCTTTCAGACCGAAGAACGGCAAGAAGAAGGACGATCGCGGCTCGCGCAGCATGTTCAAGCGCCGCAAGTTCTGCCGCTTCAGCGCAGAGAAGATCGAAGAGATCGATTACAAGGACGTTGAAATCCTGAAGGACTTCATCTCCGAGAACGGCAAGATCATGCCGGCCCGCCTGACCGGCACCCGTGCCGGCTACCAGCGCCAGCTGTCGACCGCCATCAAGCGCGCCCGCTTCCTGGCGCTGATGCCCTACACCGACCTGCACCAGTAATCGAGGGAGACGACCATGCAAGTAATCCTGATGGACAAGGTCGCCAAGCTCGGCGACCTGGGCGATGTGGTGAAGGTGCGTGACGGTTACGCCCGCAATTTCCTCATCCCGACCGGCCGCGCCAAGCGCGTGACTCCGGAAAACCTGGCGGCTTTCGAAGCCCGCCGTGCCGAACTGGAAAAGGCCGCTGCCGAACGTCTGGCCGCTGCCAAGGCGGTCGCCGAGAAGCTGGAAGGCTTCATGGTGCAGATCACCCGCAAGGCTGGCGTCGATGGCCGTCTGTTTGGCTCCGTGTCGACTGCCGACATCGCGGAAGCGCTGGCCGCTCAGAACTTCACCGTCGACAAGTCGATGGTGCGCATGCCGGACGGCCCGCTGAAGGCTGTTGGCGACGCCCAGTTCGAGATCGCGCTGCACTCGGACGTGGTCGCCACCGTGACGGTGTCGGTGCTCGGCGAGCATTGATCGTCGGCCTTCGGGCTGCGTCGGAAAGGCCACCTGCGGGTGGCCTTTTTCGTTGACGTCCGCACCGTCGGCGCGTCATCCACAGCGAAGCCCACAGCTTTTCCACAGCTTGTCCAGTTGTCGCGCACGCCTTGCGCGGCTAGATTGCAGGATTGCCCCGGCAAGTTCTCCAGAATGAAAAAGACATCATGAGCAGCGTGCGCAACGCGCCCGGCCCGGACGCCCAAGCCGCCCAGGCCGCGCAGGACAGGCAGGTGGCCGCACTGAAGCTGCCGCCGCATTCGATCGAAGCCGAGCAGTCGCTGATCGGTGGCCTGCTGCTGGACAACAGCACCTGGGACCGCGTTGGTGACCAGGTCAATGAATCGGATTTCTATCGCGACGACCATCGCCGCATCTTCCGTCACATCGCCCGGCTGATCGAGCAAGGCAAGCCGGCCGACGTCGTCACCGTCTATGAGTCAATCGAGAAGGGCGACGAGGCACAACAGACCGGCGGCCTGGCCTATCTGGGCGAGATCGCCAACAACACACCGTCGGCGGCGAACATACGACGTTATGCCGAAATCGTTCGCGAGCGCGCCATCCTGCGCAAGCTGGTCAGCGTCGGCGACGAGATCGCGGCCAATGCGCTGACGCCGCGCGGACGGGACGCCAAGACGCTGCTCGACGAGGCGGAATCAAAGATATTCGAGATCGCCGAAGCGGGCGCTTCGGCCAGTACCGGATTCGTCGCCATCCAGCCCATCCTGGTGCAGGTGGTCAATCGCATCCAGGAACTGTACGACCGCGACGACCCATCGGAAGTCACCGGCGTACCGACCGGCTACGTCGATCTGGACGACAAGACGGCTGGCCTGCAGCCTGGAGACATGATCATCGTGGCCGGCCGTCCGGCCATGGGCAAGACCACCTTCGCGCTCAACATCTGCGAACACGTCGCGGTCGAACTGGGGCTGCCAGTGGCCATCTTCTCGCTGGAGATGCCGGGTACCCAGCTGGCCATGCGTTTCGTGTCCTCGGTGGCCAAGATCGATCAGGGCCGACTGCGCACCGGTCGCCTGACCGACGACGACTGGGGCCGCCTGACCATGGCGCTCGGCAAGCTGCACGAGGCGCCGATACATATCGACGAGACCGGTGGCATCAACCCGACCGACCTGCGCGCCCGTGCACGCCGCCTCTATCGCCAGTGCGGCAAGCTCGGCCTGATCGTCATCGACTACCTGCAGCTGATGTCCGGCACCCGCGACGGCGAGAACCGGACCGCGGAAATTTCGGAAATCTCGCGTGCGATCAAGTCGCTGGCCAAGGAACTCCACGTACCCATCATCGCGCTGTCGCAGCTGAACCGCGCGCTGGAACAGCGTCCGAACAAGCGGCCGGTGATGAGTGACCTGCGCGAATCCGGCGCCATCGAGCAGGACGCCGACATCATCATGTTCATCTATCGGGACGAGGTGTACAACCCCGATACCCAGGACAAGGGGCTCGCGGAGATCATCATCGGCAAGCACCGTAACGGTCCGACCGGTACGGTGGTGCTCGGCTTCCAGGGCGAGCACACGAAGTTTGTCAACGCCGCACGGCCCGGTTCCTACTGAGGCGGCGCGTGACGGTCTGGCTGCGCCGCCTCGCCATCGTCACCGCCGCGCTGGCGGTGGTCGGTGTCTGCGCCTTCCAGCTTGCGCTGCACATGCTGCGCAGCCAGATCGAGGCGGCGCTGGGGCCGCGCGGTGAGGTGGCGAGCATCGAGGTCGGACTGGATGCGGTGGTGCTGCGCGAGGTGCGCATCCGTGCGCAGCGCGATGGCGATGCGCCGTGGCCGACGGACGACGAACTGCGGGCGCGGCGGGTCGAGGTGGTGCCACAGCTGCGCGACCTGCTGTCGGCGCGCGTGCGCATCGCGCGCATTACCGTCGAAGGTGCCTATCTGTCCATGCTGCGTACACGGCAGGGCGGACTGCGCGTGCTGCCGGCTCTGCTCGAAACGGACTCAGCCGGCGGTGCGGGAGGCAACATGCGGCCGGTGCACGTCGCGCGCATCGAACTGCGCGATGGCGCGCTCGATTTCTTCGACGCCAGCGTGCGGCGCACGCCGCACCGGTTGGCGCTGGCTGCACTCGATGCAGACATCGGCCCGATCGACCTGCCTGCGCTGGACAGTGCGACCACGCTGGCCGTCGACGGCGCCGTCAAGGGGCCAGGTCAGGACGGTCGGCTGGCGCTGAAAGGCGAGGTCGTGCTGGCGACGCGCGATGCAAAGCTCGAATTCTCTTTGCGCGGCGTCGGTCTGGTCGCCTTCCAGCCCTATCTGATCCAAGCGGCGGAGACCGGCGTCAAGCGCGGCACGATGGATCTGGACATCCGTCCTGTCGTCGTCGACAAACGGCTGAAGGCGCCGGGCACGCTCACGCTGACCGGCCTCGAACTGGCTTCCGGCAACACCTTCATGGGCATGCCGCGGGCGGCGGTGGTCGGGCTGATGAAGGACAGGAACGAGCGCATCAGCGTCGATTTCACGCTGGAAGGGCGCATCGACGATCCGAAATTCTCTCTGAACGAAGGCTTCGCGACGCGCGTCACCAGCGCCATGGCCGATTCGCTCGGCGTCAGTCTTGGCGGCCTGGTGCGCGGCGTCGGCAAGGCCGGCAGTTCGGTGGTCAAAGGTGTGGGCGAGGCCGTCGGCAAGCTGTTCGGCGACTGACTGACGGCCGCCGCCCCGTGCGGATCAGCCAGCCTGTTGTGTCCGCGCCTGTTCCGTGCCCTTGAGCTGGACGCTCAGACGCTGCAACTCGGCCCGCATGCGCGCCATCGCGTCGGGCGGCAGACCGGACTGGCGGGCGACTTCCGCATGCACCTCCTCCGCTCTCTCCCGCAGCGCGTGGCCGGCCTCGGTCAGTCGTATCTCGAGTGCCCGCTCGTCCGTGCGATTGCGTGCGCGGGTGATGTAGCCATTGGCTTCGAGCCGTTTGAGCAGCGGTGTCAGCGTCGGCGAATCGAGATCCAGCCGCTCAGCCAGCGCCTTCAGCGTCAGCGCGTCTTCCTGCCAGAGCACCAGCATCACCAGATACTGCGGATAGGTCAGTCCGAGCGCCTTCAGCCCTGGCGTGTAACAGCGCGTGATCGCATGGGCGGCGGCGTACAGGGCAAAACACAGCTGCTGGTCCAGCAGCATCGGGTCGATGAAGGTCATGGCGATGTCCTCCGTGAGTGGTCAGAGCACTTCGGCAGCGTGGTCGGCCAGACGCGAACGCTCGCCGCGCTGCAAGGTGACGTGACCGCTGTGCGGCCAGCCCTTGAAGCGGTCGACGACATAGGTCAGGCCGGAACTGCCTTCAGTCAGGTAAGGGGTGTCGATCTGCGCGATGTTGCCCAGGCAGACGACCTTGGTGCCGGGGCCGGCGCGCGTGATCAGTGTCTTCATCTGTTTCGGCGTCAGGTTCTGCGCTTCGTCGATGATGAGGAACTTGTTCAGGAAGGTGCGCCCGCGCATGAAGTTCAGCGACTTCACCTTGATGCGGCTGCGAATCAGATCCATCGTCGCGGCACGCCCCCATTCGCCGGAGCCATTCGGATCGTCGGTCTTGTTCAGCACGTCGAGGTTGTCTTCCAGCGCGCCCATCCACGGCGTCATCTTCTCTTCCTCGGTGCCGGGCAGGAAGCCGATGTCCTCACCGACCGGCACGGTAACCCGGGTCATGATGATTTCGCTGTAAAGCTTGGTTTCAAGAACCTGGGTGAGGCCCGCCGCCAGCGTCAGCAGCGTCTTGCCGGTGCCAGCCTGACCGAGCAGGGTGATGAAATCGACTTCGGGGTTCATCAGCAGGTTCAGCGCGAAATTCTGTTCGCGGTTGCGCGCCAGGATGCCCCAGACCGAATTCTTGTGGTGGCTGTAGTCGACCAGCGTTTCCAGCACCGCCGTCTTCCCGGCGCGTTCGCGCACCAGCGCGTGGAAGGGCTTGTCCTGCTTGGCGCCCGCTTCCTTGTAGACGAATTCGTTGATCAGCAGGTCGGGGCACAGCGGGCCCTTGACCCGGTACATCGTGCGACCGTTCTCCTTCCACGACTCGAGGTTGCCGCCGTGCTCGTCCCAGAACTTCTCCGGCAGTTCGCGCGTGCCGGTGTAGAGCATGTCGGTGTCTTCGAGCACCTTGTCGTTGAAGTAATCCTGCGCATGCAGCCCGAGCGCGCGGGCCTTGATGCGCATATTGATGTCCTTCGACACCAGGATGACCTGACGGCCCGGATGGCGCTGCGAGAGGTGCATCACCACCGCGATGATCTGGTTGTCCGCCTTGGCGGTCGGCAGCGCGGTAGGCAGCACGCCGTTGATGGCTTCCGTCTGCAGCAGCAGGTGGCCGCTGGCGAGGTCGCTCGACACCGCCGCCAGCGGGATGCCCTCGGCGATCTTGTCTTCGGCGCCGCTGACGATCTCGTCGAGCAGGCGGCTCACCTGACGCGCATTGCGCGCGACCTCGGTCATGCCCTTCTTGTTGTTGTCCAGTTCTTCGAGCGTCATGATGGGCACGAAGATGTCGTGTTCCTCGAAACGGAACAGCGACGTCGGGTCGTGCATCAGCACGTTGGTGTCGAGAACGAAGAGCTTGGTGGCCGGGGGCGACTTGCGGGAACGGCGGGCAGGTGCTGCTGCGGGGCGTCGGGTGGCCATGTGATCCTGTGGGCGTGAGGTCTCGGGTGGTGTCTTGATCGGACCGTTTCAGAGCGAGCGGACGAAGGCGAGAACCTCTTCCGCGTGGCCCGGCACCTTCACGCCGCGCCACTCGCGCAGGATAAGGTTGTCCCGGCCGATGACGAAAGTGCTGCGTTCCACACCGCGCACCTGTTTTCCGTACATGTTCTTCATCTTCATCACGCCGAACAGCGTACATGCGGCCTCGTCCGGATCGGACAGCAGTTCGAAGGGCAGTTCGAGCTTGGATTTGAAGTTCTGGTGCGATTTGATGCTGTCGCGCGAAATGCCGACCACGTCGGCGCCGAGCGCCTTGAAGTCACCGTAGAGGTCGCGGAAGGCCGCGCTTTCGGTGGTGCAGCCTGGTGTGCTGTCCTTCGGGTAGAAGTAGATCACCAGTGGCTTGCTGGCGGCGGAAAGCAGGAAATCGTTTCCGGAGGTGGAGGGGAGGGTGAAGTCGTCAGCCCGGATTTCGCTCATCGTCTATCGGTCTCCAGTGCTTGCAGAGGGGTGGGGGTCAGGATGTCGCGTCGGGCAGCAGGAGCGCGGCGGCCACCGCCCGCCCTTCTGCCACCAGGATGTTGTAGGTGCGGGCGGCCGCCAGCGTATCCATCACCTCGACGCCGATGCCGGCGTCGATCATCGGCCGCAGCAGCGAAGGGTGCGGGAAGCGCTGGGTCGGGCCGGTGCCGAGCAGCAGGATCTGCACCGGCAGCGCGGCGAGCTCGGCGAAATGTTCAGGCTCCAGACGGTCGAGGTCGTCGGTACCCCAGTCCTCGCGCAGCTGCTCCGGCGCGATCAGGACGGTACGCGTGACGCGGCGTTCGCCGATCTGAAGATAGCCGTCGCCGAAGCCGGTGATCAGCGGAATGGTGGGGCGGGGAGTCTGATGCAGCTTCACGTCGCGTGTGAGGGAATGTCCGGGGTGGTTCGCAACTGTATCGTCTTGGCCGCCAGAACGGTTTTGCCCTGCTTTCGGCCGTCGCTTACAATCATACCTTTTTCGCCTGCCGGCAATGTTGCCGGGGCAGCGGCAAGTGCGCGCTGCGTCGCCGCATAGGTAATCCACATGTCCCGCCACACCTCCAAAGAGTCTTCCGAGTCCGCCATCGTGCATCCGCCGGTCACCAAATCTTCCAAGCTCGCCAACGTCTGTTACGACATCCGTGGCCCCGTACTCGCCCGCGCCCGCCAGATGGAGGAGGACGGCCACCGCATCATCAAGCTCAATATCGGCAATCTGGCGCCTTTCGGCTTCGATGCGCCGGAAGAGATCGTGCAGGACGTGATCCGCAATCTCCCCGATGCCGCCGGCTACACCGACTCGCGCGGCCTGTTCGCGCCGCGCAAGGCCATCATGCAGTACTGCCAGGAGAAGAAGATCCCTGGCGTCGGCGTGGACGACATCTTCATCGGTAACGGCGCGTCCGAACTGATCGTGATGGCGATGCAGGGTCTGCTCAACACCGGTGACGAGGTGCTGGTTCCGGCGCCCGACTACCCGCTGTGGACCGCCGCCGTGACGCTGGCGGGCGGTACTGCCCGCCATTACATCTGCGATGAGGGCGCCGACTGGATGCCCGACCTCAACGACATCCGCTCGAAGATCACGCCGAGCACGCGCGCCATCGTCATCATCAACCCGAACAATCCGACCGGCGCGCTGTACTCGGACGACCTGCTGCGTGACCTGGTGCAGATCGCGCGCGAGAACCGGCTCATCATCTTCGCCGACGAGATCTACGACAAGACGCTGTACGACGGTGCGACCCACACCTCGATCGCCTCGCTGGCCGACGATCTGCTGTTCGTCACCTTCAACGGCCTGTCGAAGAACTACCGTGCCTGCGGCTACCGCGCAGGCTGGATGGTGGTGTCCGGCGACAAGCGTCATGCGCGTGACTACATCGACGGCCTGAACATGCTGGCGTCGATGCGCCTGTGCTCGAACGTGCCGGGTCAGTTCGCGATCCAGACCGCGCTCGGCGGTTATCAGACGATCAACGACCTGGTGAAGCCGGGTGGCCGTCTGGCGCGCCAGCGTGATGTGGCGTGGGAACTGCTGAGCGACATTCCGGGCGTCAGCTGCGTCAAGCCGCGCGCCTCGCTCTATCTGTTTCCCAGGCTCGATCCCAAGATCTACCCGATCGAGGACGACCAGCGCTTCATTCTCGAACTGCTGGAAGAGCAGCGCGTGCTGCTGGTCCAGGGCACCGGTTTCAACTGGCCGCGGCCGGACCACTTCCGTGTCGTTTTCCTGCCGCACGAGGACGACCTGCGCGACGCCATCGGCCGTATCGCGCGCTTCCTCGACGGCTATCGCAAGCGCCATGGCACCTGAGTCGCCGTTGCTCGACGTGGTGCGCGTGGCGGCTGCCGGCGCGGTGACGGAACCTGGCTGGCTCGCCAGGGCCGAAACCGTGCATCGTGCGCTGCGGCCCGACCTGCCGGCCGACTACGCCGGCACGATGCAGGGCATCGTGGCCGACGGTGGCGAGATCGCGGTCGCCGTCGCCGACGGGCAGGTCGTCGGCGTCACGGTCTTCCGCAGCTATCGCAACACGTCCTGCGGCGTGTTCTTCTATGTCGATGATCTGGTGACCGATCCGGCGGCGCGCTCGCGCGGCGTCGGCAAGCGGCTGCTCGACTGGCTGGCGGCGGAAGCGAAGGCGCGCGGAGCGACCCGGCTGCGGCTGGATTCCGGCACCCATCGCATCGATGCGCATCGCTTCTACCATCGCGAGGGCATGCACATCGCCTGTTTTCATTTTTCGCGGGATCTGGCCTGACCGGCCCGTGGCACCCATTTCAAGACGAGGGACAGCATGAAACCCATCAACGTAGGCCTGCTCGGCATCGGCACCGTCGGCGGCGGCACCTGGACGGTGCTCACCCGCAATCAGGAAGAAATCACCCGTCGCGCCGGACGCCCGATCCAGATCACCGCCGTTGCCGACCGCGACATCGAGCGCGCGAAGTCGATGACCGGTGGTGCCGCCCGCGTGACCGGCGACGCCTTCGAGGTGGTGCGTGATCCGGATATCGACATCGTGGTCGAGCTGATCGGCGGCTACACCGTCGCCAAGCAGCTGGTGCTGGAGGCGATCGCCAACGGCAAGCACGTGGTGACGGCCAACAAGGCGCTGCTCGCGGTGCACGGGCAGGAGATCTTCGCCGCGGCGCAGGCCAAGGGCGTCATGGTCGCGTTCGAGGCGGCGGTGGCCGGCGGCATCCCCATCATCAAGGCGGTGCGCGAAGGCCTGACCGCCAACCGCATCGACTGGATCGCCGGCATCATCAACGGCACCACCAATTACATCCTGTCGGAAATGCGCGACAAGGGCCTCACCTTCGCCGATGCACTGGCCGACGCGCAGCGCCTGGGTTACGCGGAAGCCGATCCGACCTTCGACATCGAAGGGGTCGATGCCGCGCACAAGATCACGCTGCTGTCGGCGCTGGCCTTCGGTATCCCGGTGCAGTTCGAGCGCGCCCACATCGAGGGCATCACCAAGCTGACCGCGGAGGACATCCGCTACGCCGAGGAACTGGGCTACCGCATCAAGCTTCTGGGCATCACCAAGCGCAAGGCCGATGGCTTCGAACTGCGCGTGCACCCGACGCTGATTCCGGCCAAGCGCCTGATCGCCAACGTCGAAGGGGTGATGAACGCGGTGGTGGTGAAGGGCGACGCAGTGGGCGCCACGCTGTACTACGGCCGCGGCGCCGGCGCCGAACCGACGGCCAGCGCGGTGATCGCCGACCTGGTCGACGTGACCCGACTGCACACCGCCGATCCTGAACATCGCGTGCCGCACCTCGCCTTCCGCGCCGATCAGCTGTCGGATACGCCCATCCTGCCGATCAGCGAGGTCGAGAGCGCCTACTACCTGCGCCTGCGCGTGCAGGACAGGCCCGGTGTGCTGGCCGACATCACGCGCGTCCTCGCCGACCAGGGCATCAGCATCGACGCGATGCTGCAGAAGGAACCGTCGGAAGGCGAGCAGCAGGCCAACATCATCATGCTCACCCACGTCACGCGCGAGAAGCAGGTCGATGCGGCGATCGCACGCATCGAGGCGCTGGACAGCACGGTGGGCGCGGTGACGCGCCTGCGTCTGGAAGAACTGAACGGCTGAGCGGGCAGGGCAGGCCGGCGTTCAGCCGGCCTGAGCCGGCCCGGCGCTCATCGCGTCGGCCAGTTCGATGCGGTGGTAGAGCGCCGCCACCACGTCGGTACGATCCAGCATGCCGACCAGACGGTCGGCGCCATTGATCACCGGCACCGCCGGCTGCCGACCGGAGGCCAGCGCCTCCGCCGCGTCGGCCACGCTGTCGTTCTGGCGCAGCACCAGCACGCCGTCGCGCACCTCGCGCATCATCTGTCCGACCACTTCCGCCTTGTCCGAGTGCGTGTGCGGCGAGCGCGCCAGCAGATGGCGCACGGCTTCGCCCATCGACCGGTTTGCTTCCGGCGACACCTCGCGCAGGAAGTCCTCCAGCGACAGCAGGCCAATCACCCGTCGGCTGCGGTCGACCACCGGCAGAGTATCGACGCGCAGCTTGCGCATCAGCAACCAGGCGTCCGCCAGCGGTGTCGCGAATTCGACGGCGGGCGCCGTGACGGCACCGTCGATCAGATCGCCGCAGCGCATGCGGTGCACGCGTTTGAAGGCATGCCGCAGCGTGCGCTCGTACAGATCGACCAGGTCGTCCTCGCGAATGTCCAGGAAGCCGTCGATCTCGCTCAACGCCGCCTCCAGATCGCGGTGGGCGATGATCGGTGGCGCCTCATGCATCTGCTGCTGGGCGGCAGGCGGCGTGCCCTGCGGGTAATGGCGGCCGGGAACGAGGTTGTTCACCACCATCACCGCCACCATGATGGCGATCGTGTTCGCCGCCGTCGCCATCAAGGCAGGCTCGATCGCGGCACCTTGTGCTGCAGCCATTGCCATGGTCAGCGCCATCGCGCCGGCCGGTGGATGAATGCAGCGCGCCCAGGCGGTGAGCCAGATCGACGCCGCCAGCGCGATCGCCATCACCCAGGGGCCGGCCGGCAACCACAGACCGCAGGCGTAACCGAGCGGCGCCGACAGCAGCAGGCCGCCGATCACCGACCACGGCTGGGCCAGCGGACTGTGTGGCAGCGCGAACAGGATGACCGAGGTTGCCCCCAGTGGCGCCAGGATGCGCTTCTCTTCGGGCCCCAGCGGCAGCACGAGGAGCACGCCTTCGAACAGCAGCAGGCCGAAGAAGCCGGCCAGCGTGCTGCGCCAGCGTTCGGCGCGGGACAGCGGCGGGGCGTCGGATACCAGGTGGCGCCGCAGCAGCTCGGTCAGGCCGGTCATCGATACGGTCCGGACAAAACCGGGCAGTCTACCTGTACGCCCCATCGTGGTGCGAACATGCGCCCATAACCGCGGGCCCCTCTCCACCAGTCCCTCACCACGGCGCGGGCCGGCGCAGGGCAGGTGATGCGCTGTGCTAGATTAATGCCCCTTGCGCGCGCTGAGCGCCGCCTCTCGACCACGAATCCGATGCACGACGCGATGTACTACGTATCCACCCGCGGCCTGGCGCCGCAGAAGCGCTTCACCGAAATCCTGCTGGGCGGCCTGATGGAAGATGGCGGTCTCGCGATGCCGGTGCAGTACCCGCGGTTTACGGCGAGCGATCTCGAAGCGATGCGCGGCATGAATTACCGCCAGCTCGCCTTCGCCATCCTGTCGCGCTTCGCTGACGACATTCCGGCCGCCGACCTGAAGGCGCTGATCGATCGCACCTATACGCCGGAGGTGTATCGCAACACGGTGTCCGGGTCGGATGCGCGCGACATCACGCCGCTATATACGCTTGAGCCCGGCCTGCATCTGCTCGAACTGTCCAACGGTCCGACGCTGGCGTTCAAGGACATGGCGATGCAGCTGCTCGGCAACCTGTTCGAATACGCGCTCGAAAAGAGCGGTCAGCAGCTGAACATCTTCGGCGCCACCTCGGGCGATACCGGCTCCAGCGCGGAGTACGCGATGCGCGGCAAGCACGGCGTGCGCGTGTTCATGCTGAGCCCGCACGGCAAGATGAGCCGCTTCCAGACGGCGCAGATGTTCAGCCTGCAGGACCCCAACATCTTCAATATCGCGGTACGCGGCGTGTTCGACGACTGTCAGGACATGGTCAAGGCGGTGTCGAACGATCTCGAATTCAAGTCGAAGTACTGCATCGGCACGGTCAATTCGATCAACTGGGCGCGCGTGTCGGCCCAGGTCGTCTACTACTTCAAGGGCTATTTCGCGGCGACCAAGCACAACGGCGAACAGGTGAGCTTCACCGTGCCGTCCGGCAACTTCGGCAACGTCTGCGCCGGCCACATCGCACGCATGATGGGCCTGCCCATCCGTCACCTGGTGGTGGCGACCAACGAGAACGACGTGCTCGACGAGTTCTTCCGCACCGGCGTCTATCGTCCGCGCGCCACCGCCGAAACGCTGCACACGACCAGTCCGTCGATGGACATTTCGAAGGCCAGCAACTTCGAGCGCTTCATCTACGACCTGACCGGCCGCGATGCGGAAGCGGTGCGCGCGATGTGGGGCGAGGTCGATCGCGGCCGTCCGTTCGATCTGTCGGCATCGCCGCTGTTCGGCAAGGTGGTGTCCGAGTACGGCTTCCAGTCCGGTGCCAGCAATCACGCCCACCGCGTCGCCACGATGCGGCTGGCCAGCGAGCGCTGGGGGCGCGCCATCGACACGCACACCGCCGACGGCCTCAAGGTCGCGCTGGAGCGGCGCGAAGCCGGCGTTCCGATGGTCGTGCTGGAAACCGCACTGCCGGCGAAGTTCTCGGAAACCGTGGTCGAGGCCCTGGGCCGGGAGCCGGTGCGACCGGCTGGCATGGAGAATCTGGAATCGCTGCCGCAGCGCTTCGAGGTGATGGATGCCGACGTGGCGGCCATGAAGGACTACATCGCGCGCCACGCCGGCTGAACGCCGGGGGCGGCCAGCCCCCGGGATTCAAGACATCCGCCGGCCTGCCGTAGACCCGTACATCGAACTGTGTATGTACGGGGACAACTCATGGGTGAGCCGGTGAACGCATCGCTTGAAGCACTGCAACGACTTTCGGCCGAACTGGAGTCGGGGGACATCGTGTTCCCGACCAGCATTGACGTTTCGCTGCGCATCCGGCAGGCGCTCGAGAACCCGGACATCAACATCAACGAGGTCGCGCGTCTGGTCGGCGCCGAGCCGGTACTGAGCGCAAAGGCGCTGCGTCTGGCCAATTCGGTCGCCTACAACCGCAGCGGCAACGAAATCACCGATGTGCGTACGGCGGTCAACCGGGTCGGTACCGAGCCGATCCGCATGCTCACGATGTCGCTCATCGTCCGCCAGATGGTCGATGCGCGTGCCGACGAGCGGCTGCGCGTGATGACGCACGACCTCTGGCAGCACACCATCCACGTCTCTGCGCTGAGCTTTGTGATCGCGCGCCGGCTGTCGCGACTGAACGCCGATGCGGCCATGTTCGCCGGCGTCGTGCACGAGATCGGCCAGTTCTACCTGCTGGCCCGCGCGTCCGCCTTTCCGGCGCTGTTGCAGCGCGAGGAGGAACTGAGCGGCCTGATGTTCAGCTTCAGCCGCAGTGTGGGCCGGGCGGTGCTCGAATCGCTGAAGGTGCCGGCGCAGATCATCGACGCGGTCGACGATCCGTCGATCACCGGACCGGTCGTGCCGCCGCGCACGCTGGCCGATGTGCTGTTCCTCGCCGAGAGCATGGCCGCCTTTCCGAACCCCTTCTGCAGTGCGATGGCGGAGAACGATGCCGCGATCGCCGAAACCGTCACCGCCGACATCGACAATGAAACGCTCGACGCGGTGGTGGCCGAATCGCAGGAGGAAATCGACGCCATCATCGCGACGCTGCAGGTGTGATCGCCCGAACGCCGGCCGAGCGCTCAAGTCCGCGCCCGGCGAACCGTTAACTTCGGTGAACTCAGATAACAGCTGAACCAGGGCAAACCCGCCGAAAGGCGGCGACGCAAAGTTTCCGGTCTACAGGGTGACGACACCCCATGACAGCGGGGCCGCCGCTATACTGCGCCACAGGTTGCGCTCCGACCTGAACCTTGCCCGGGTTTCGGCCTTTTCAGGTCGCTTTGAGCGACCGCAAAGGTAAACAATGAGCGCCGCTTCACCGATGCCTCCCAATCTGCCGCCAGAACGCGGGCGCGTGATCAACGACTGCCGCGATTTCACGCTGCGTCGTCTGCGCGAATCGCTGCACGGCATGCTGACCAAGATCGAGGAAGATCTGGTCGCGCGTGCAGAGGCGGAACTCGACCGCGACCAGCGCAACCTCTACATGTTCACCTGCGGCAAGGCCCGCGAGAACTGGGCCGGCATCGAGCAGGCCTTCATCGACAACCTTTCGCGCTATTTCGACGCCCGCGTGCGCGGCGAGCCGCTGAAGGCTTCGGCCGCCGACGCGCCGAAGTCACTCGACGAGCTGAGTCTGGTCGAGGAGGACGTGCTGACCCAGGATCTCGCGGTCAGCGAGATCACCCGCAAGTTGAAGGAACACTGCGACGAGGATCTGTACGCGGTCGAACAGCGCCTGGGCAGCCTGCTCGGCAAGCAGGACCCGACCGATGCCGACAACCCGATCGGTACCGAAGCCATCGCCAACGCGCTGCGTGCAGCGTCCGAGGAAGTGGACCCCGGCGTGCAGATGCGTCTGGTGCTGCTGCAATCGCTCGAACAGCAGATTTCCAACGAACTGGCGCGTCTGTATCAGGAACTGAATATCCGTCTGGTGCGCCAGAACGTGCTGCCCGGGCTGCGCCGCGGCTTCCGCCGGGCACCGATCGCGGCGGCACGGTCAAGCGCTGCCGGAACGGCTCAGGCTGGCGATCAGGCGGCGATGCCGCGACCGGACTTCGGCACCGTGTCCTCGGTCCAGGGCTTCGGCAGCGCCTCGATGACGCAGGGCTTCGGCACGACCTCGATGCATCAGGGCTTCGGCGAGCCGTCGATGTCTGGCGTCGGCGGATTCGACGGCGACGGCGACATCTACGCGATGCTGGCCCAGCTGGTGCAGGGCCAGATGGCGGCACAGGGCATTCCGATGCCGGCTGCGGGTGGCAGCGGGTCTGCCGCCGGCCTCACGCCGGCTTCGCCCTTCGTGTTCGAAGCATTGAGCGCGCTGCAGGCCGAGGCCGATCACCTGCCGCTGACGGCGGGTGTCGGCCTTCCCGTCCCGGTGAATGTGCTGCGCGATTTCCGCAGTTCCGATCTCGGACGGCATCTCGGCCAGTTCGACGCGATCACGGTCGACATCGTCGCGATGCTGTTCGACCTCATCTTCGACGACGCCAACATCGCCGATCCGATCAAGGCGCTGGTCGGCCGGCTGCAGATTCCGCTGGTCAAGGTGGCCATGCTGGATCGCAGCTTCTTCTCCAGCAAGGCACACCCGGCCCGCCGCCTGCTCGATCTCATTTCGCAGGCCATGCTGCGCTGGGGCCGTGACGTCGGCCACGACGATCCGCTCTACGTGAAACTGGCGGAAATCGTCGACCGCATCCTGCGCGACTTCGAGCGCGACATGAGTCTGTTCGAGGCCTGCAACAGCGACCTCGAAGGCTTCATCGACGCCCTCGAGGCAGAGGAGACGCAGCGCGCCGAAGCCGCTGCCCGGCTGGCCGAGGAGCGTGAGCAGGAGCGGCTGCGCCGCGACGATGCGCGTCGCGCTGCCGATGACGCGGTCGATGACCGGCTGCGCACGCCCCTGCCGGCGGTGGTGCAGAACCTGCTCGATGGCGTCTGGCGTCGCCTGCTGCGCACGCTGGCCGAGCGCGGGGCCGATACCGAGGTCGATTACCGGCAGGCGCTGGTGACCGCCGACGAACTGATCTGGAGCGTGCAGCCGAAGAGCGATCCGGAAGAGCGGCGCACGCTGGTGCAGGCGCTGCCCGGCCTGCTGCGCCGGCTCAACCAGGGTTTCGATACGGCAGAGGCCCATCCGGCCGACAAGTTGCTGCTGCTCAATGGCCTGTTCGACCTGCACGCGCAGTGGATCAAGCCGGGTGCGACGCCCGGCGCGCCGCCGCCGGTCAAGCAGTGGGTGCCGGGCGAGGGCTCGGCGAACGATGCGGTACCGGCTCCAGAGGTGGTGACCGAGCACGTCGAGCAGGACGGCCTCGAGTACGAGGACATTTCGCTCAATCTGCCGGCGCATCTCGACATCGCCGACGAGGGGCGGGTGGCCGAGCTGAAGCGTGGCGACTGGGTCGAGTTCAGGCAGCCGGATGGCAGCTTTTCGCGCATGCGTCTGAACTGGGTCAGTCCGCAGCGCGGCATCTATCTGTTCACCAATCCCGGCTCGCCGCGGGCGACCTCGATCGCGCCTGACGCGCTGGCGCTGCAGCTGGCGCGCGGCGAAGCGCGCATCGTCGATGCCGCGCCGATGTTCGAGCGCGCGGTCAGTCAGGCACTGGCTCAGCCGCGCGACGAGGTCGGCGCCGGTTGAAGATTTCGCTTACCGTGCGGCGCGTGCGCCCGCGGTTGGTGACGTCGCGCCCGGGGTCGATCGCGATCCCCTGCTTCCTTGACGCAACGGGTTTTCACCGCAGGGCCGGCCTGCTACGCTGCGCCGCTGCCTTGCCGATGGAGTGCATCAAATGCTGATTGACCGCCAACGTTCCTCGCTGCTGCTGATCGACATGCAGGAGCGCCTGCTGCCGGCGATGGACGACGCCGACCGCCTGCTCGACAACGTGGTGTGGATGGTGAAGATCGCGCAGCGGCTGTCGGTGCCGGTGCTGGTCAGCGAGCAGTATCCGAAGGGCCTGGGGCCGACGGTGCAGACGCTGCGCGACCTGATTCCGGCGGAGTCCATCGTGCCCAAGATGCATTTTTCCTGCGTTTCCGACGGCTGCCTGAAGCCCTTGCTGGACGAGGCGCGGCCGCAGGTCATCGTGTGCGGCATCGAGTCGCACATCTGCGTGCTGCAGACGGCGATGGACCTGCAGTCTTCCGGACGACAGGTGTTCGTCGTCGCCGACTGCGTCGCCTCGCGCGATCCCTCGAACCGGGGTCTTGCGCTGGAGCGTCTGCGCCAGCACGGCGTCGTCATCGTGTCGCGCGAAATGGTCGCCTTCGAATGGCTGGGTGCGGCGGGTTCCGAAGAATTCCGCGAGATCAGCCGCACCTACCTGCGCTGACGTCGGCCAGCGTGGCGCGGCCGCACAGCGCCATGCTCATTTCCAGTTCGTCGCGCAGCAGCCGGATCACGTGCGCGACGCCGAGCGCGCCGCCGACGGCGAGGCCCCACAGATAGGGGCGTCCGACCAGTACCGCGCGTGCGCCGATCCACAGTGCGCGCAGCGCGTCGGCGCCGCTGCCGAACAGCACCGGCACGCGCTCGCCGACCGCAGCGATCACCTCCGTCAGGCAGGTCAGTGCCGGTGGCGCACAGTCGAGCACACGCCAGCCGTGATTCGACACGACAACCCCGTCGCAACCCAGATCGACGGCGCGCGCGGCGTCCGCCGCGTGCAGCACACCCTTGATCAGCAGCGGCACCGGCGTGCGTGCGCGCAGCCAGGCCAGATCGTCCCAGCCGGGGGGGCGTCGGCCATCCAGCCGTCGAATACTTCACTCTGCCCGGGGCGTAGCCGGCGTCCGCCCGGCGGCTCGATATTGACCGCGCGCACGTCGGCCGGCAGCGGTGAGGCCGCCAGCTTGATCGGTGCGTCGACGGTGAGCACTACGCAGCGATAGCCGGCGGCGAGCGCACGGTCGAGCAGACGCGCCGTGCGTTCGCGGTTGCCCTGCCAGTAGAGCTGGAACCACAGGGGCTTCTCGGCGGCGCTGGCGATCTGTTCGAGCGGCTGGCTGGCCAGCGTGCTCACGATCATCTGTCCGTCCTGCGCCGCAGCCGCCATCGCGCTGGCGCATTCGCCGCGCGGTTGGCGCGACCGCAGAGCGTGTCGCGGCCGCCGTCGAGGTAGTGCCAGATGTCCGGGTGCAGCAGTTCGCGCGCCCGCTCGCGGTAGGCGGAGATCGACTGCGGCAGGGTCAGTGGCGCGTTCAGGCTGAACCCCAGCGACGCAGCAGGTTGTGATAGATGCCGGTCAGCTTGACCATGGATGGCGTCTCGCCCAGTTGCTGTCGCAGCGTGAGCAGTTCCATGTCGAGATCGAACAGCAGGCGGCGCTGCTCGGCCTCGCGCACCATGCTCTGTATGAACATGAGGCAGGCGATGCGCGCGCCGCGCGTGACCGGCGTGACCTCGTGCACCGACGATGACGGATAGAGCACCAGACTGCCCGCCGGCAGCTTGACGCCGTGGCGACCGAAGGTGTCGTCGATCACCAGCTCTCCGCCGTCATACTCGTCAGGTTCGGCAAGGAAGAGCGTGGCTGACAGGTCGGCACGGACGTAACCGCTGCCGTCCGGCATCGCGCGCATCGCGTTGTCGATGTGCTGGCCGTAGCGGTTGCTGCCGCCGGCGTAGCGGTTGAAGAAGGGCGGCAGGATCTTCGCCGGCAGCGCGGCGCTGAAGAACAGTGGCTCGCGGTTGAGCGCGGCCAGCACCCGTTGGCGCAGTTCCGGCAACGTGGGGGCGCCTTCAGGCACCTGCTGGTTGTTCTTCACGACCGTCGCCTGCGATCCGGCAGTCAGGGCACCGCTCGCTCATTCGGAACGGTCGAGCAGGTCACGGATGGTGGCGATCTCGTCGCTGGAGAGCAGGTCGTCTATCGTCAGCAGCATCGGAATGACCTTGTAGTGAAAGCGTGGCCGCATGTCCCCCGGCCTTGGCGGGAGCGCCGCCGGATCGCCCGGACACGTGCATCCCGCCGAGCAGCTTGTACACGTTCGTGGCGTCCTTGAAATCCTTGCGGGCCTGATGCAGCGCAAGCGCGCCGTGTGCCCGTCTGGCGCCTGCTGGCGAGAGGCGCTGGCGGCGACACATGAGGTGGATGGTATCGCTGCAGCAGGCGGGCGGATGCTGCTCGCCGGGTCAGGCGAGGGCGGAGTGGGCTGAACTCAGAGGTAGAGCACCGCCGGGAAGACGGTCACGGCCAGCACGAACACCAGCCATTCGAGATTGTTACGTGCGAGGAAACCGGTGAAGTGCAGGATGAGCACCGTGATTGCCACCACGTAGTACAGGATGAACCACATCAGACGGAATCTCCGCGAATAGGGACTTGCGCCGGACGCTCAGCGTTCGACGTGGCGAAGTGACAGGTCGATGGCGCGGACGTTCTTGGTCAGGACGCCGATGGAAATGCGGTCGACGCCGGTCTCGGCGATCGCCCGCACGCGGTCGAGGTTCACGCCGCCGGACGCCTCGAGCTCGGCGCGGCCGTCGTTGATGGCGACCGCTTCGCGCATCTGTTCGATGGTCATGTTGTCGAGCAGCACCATGGTGGCGCCGGCGTCGAGCGCTTCGCCCAGCTGGGCCAGCGTTTCGACCTCGATCTGGATGAAGGCATTCGACGGTGCGATGCCGCGCGCACGCGCCAGCACCGGGCGGATGCCGCCGGCCGCCATGATGTGGTTTTCCTTGATCAGGATGCCGTCGTACAGGCCCATGCGGTGATTCAGGCCGCCGCCGACGGTAACCGCGTACTTCTGCGCCAGCCGCAGGCCGGGCAGGGTCTTGCGGGTATCGACGATGCGCGCCGAGGTGCCGGCGATCGCATCGACGAAGCGGCGCGTGATGGTGGCGGTGGCTGACAGCAGCTGGACGAAGTTCAGTGCGGCGCGTTCGGCGGTCAGCAGAGCACGGGTTTCCGACAGGATTTCACACAGCTTCTGGTCGGGTTCGACCCACTCGCCCTCGGCCACGTGCCAGGCGACGCTGGCTTTCGGATCGAGTGCGCGCAGGCAGGCCTCGAACCAGTCGCGGCCGCACAGCACCGCTTCCTCCCGTGCCGTCACCATGCCGGTGGCGGCACGCCCGGCCGGGATGAGCCGTGCGGTCAGGTCGCCGGTGCCGACATCCTCGGCCAGCGCCTGTGACACGTTGCGTTGTATTTCGATGGACAGCTGATCGTTTTCCCGCATGGCTCATTTTCTCTGTTTTGTCGCGGCGCATTCTAGCATCGGCCTGCTCCGGCCCATGCGAGCCGCAAGGCTGGCACAGGCAATCCGGCCTTCCTTCCAAGTTCGTCACGAATCCGCTTCAGGCGCGCAGCCCGTCACTTAAAGTTGCGCCTCTCGCTGCCGTAGCAGTGGGCATCAATACGAGAGCCGACTCGAACAGGCTCCGATCGCATCGTCCTTTTGGGGAGAAGGAAATGTTCATCCACGTGGACGCGCCGCCGGCGCGCGGCCCGGCATCGACCTGTCGATGCGGGGCGCTGCTGCCATGACGGGGCAATACCACCCGCTTCTGGTCGCGCTGTCACTGCTGGTGGCGGTGATGGCTGCCTGGTCCGCACTCGATCTGTCGCAACGCATCCACAGTACCGATCGGCGCGCCGCACGCATCTGGCTCTTTTCCGGTGCGCTGGTGCTCGGCACCGGCATATGGTCGGTGCACTTCGTCGGCATGCTCGCCTACGCGCTACCGATGCAGACCGGCTTTGACCTCATCATCACCGTGCTCTCCTGGCTGATGTCTGTGGCCGTTTCGCTGCTGGCGCTGTTGTGTGCCAGCCGGCTGGCGCCGGCGCAGCGCCTGCGCGCACCGCTGGCTCTGCCTGTCGGCGCCGGCGTCGTCCTGGTGTTCCACCTCGCGGTGTCGGCGATGCGCATCCAGCCCGCGGTCGGATACAGCCCGGGCCTGATGGCGCTGGCCTTGCTGCTGGCCTGGGCACTGGCCATGGTGATCGCGCGGGCGCTGATCAGGATGCGGACGCTCGATGGCCGGGCGCTTTATGTGTTCAAGGTGCTCGCGTCGATGGCGATGGGTCTCATGCTGTGTGCGGTGCACTACGTTTCGATGGCGGCCACCCGCTTTCAGGCGAACGCGGTCAGCCTGGCCAAGCATGAGATCGATCCGACCTGGCTGGGTCTGACCATCGCTGTCGCGGCCATCGGCTTCACCTGGATCGGCAGTGTCGCGGCCCTGTTCGACGCCCGCATGGAGCACCGCACGCGACAGCTCGCGCTGCGGCTGAAGGCGGCCAACAGCGAACTGATGCACGCGGCGCTGCACGACCCGCTGACAGATCTGCCGAACCGGGTCAATCTCGATGCCGCGCTGGCCGAGGCGGCGGAGCGGGTGCGCACGCGCGGCGCGCGACTGGCGGTACTGTTCGTCGATCTCGACGGCTTCAAGCCGGTCAACGACGTGCTCGGTCACCACGTCGGCGACGAGGTGCTCAAGTGCGTGGCGCGGCGGCTGCGCAACGGCCTGCGCGAAGGCGACATGGTGGCGCGCATTGGCGGTGACGAGTTCGTCATGCTGTCCGAGGGGGCGATCGATGCCGAAGGCGCCGGCCGGCTGGCGCAGCGGCTGGTCGATGCCGCGAGCCAGCCGATGCTGATCGGCACCCACGAGATACAGGTGTCGGCATCGGTCGGCGTTGCGCTGTTTCCGGACGACGGCGACCAGAATCGCGTGCTGGTCTGTGCCGACACCGCGATGTATGCCGCCAAGCACGCCGGCCGCAACACCTGGCGCCTGTACAGCGAGGACATGGACGGCGGCAGCGCGGACATCCTCGGCATGCAGCGCGCGATCCGGCGCGCGCTCGACAACGACGAGTTCGTACTGCATTACCAGCCCAAGGTGAGCGCGGCGGATGGTGAACTGCGCGGCGTCGAGGCCTTGATCCGCTGGCAGGACCCGGAGCGCGGCATGGTGCCGCCGGTCGAATTCATCCCGGTGGCCGAGCGTTTCGGCCTGATCAACGCGATCGGCTTCTGGACTCTGCGCGAGGCCTGCGGCCAGATCCGCAGCTGGCAGCACGCCGGGCGGCGCATACCGGTGGCGGTCAACCTGTCGCCGCAGCAGTTCCGGCAGCCGGATCTGGTCGAGCGCGTGCGTGCCTGCATCGACGAGTTCGATATCGACCCCGGCCTGCTGGCGCTGGAAATCACCGAGTCGGTGGTGATGGAAAGTTCGAGCAGCGTACGTCGCGTGCTGGAGGAACTGAAGAGCATGGGCGTCACGCTGTCGATCGACGACTTCGGCACCGGTTACTCCTGTCTGGCCTATCTGTGCCGGCTGCCGGCGCGCCAGCTCAAGATCGACCGCACCTTCGTGATAGACATGGACCACGTCGCCGAGGCGCGCCACGTGGTCGAGGCGGTCATCCGCCTCGCGCACTCGCTGCGCATGGAGGTGGTGGCCGAAGGCGTCGAGCGCTCGGAACAGGTGATCGCACTGCGTGCGCTCGGCTGCGACCTGATACAGGGCTACTACTTCTCGCGGCCGGTACCGGCGGGCGACATCGAGGCCCTGCTGCACAGCCGGCAACTGGGCGAACTGTCGAACCGCGCGCGCAGCGCCGGTGAGCGGCTGCAGGCCGATGCGGCCAACACGTCGCCGCCGCTCGAACTGGCGACCGGTTGAGCGTCAGCGCCGGTGGGCCAGCCAGGCGCTGGCCAGCCCGCACACGACGATGAGGCCGGCGCCGCCGACGGCACTGGCACCCGGCAGGTCGCCGAACACCAGCCAGCCCATCAGCGTCGCCCATACCAGCTGAACGTAGATGAGCGGGCTGAGCACCGATGCCGGCGCGAAGGCCATGGCGCGTATCAGCAGGAAGTGGCCGGCCATGCCGGACACGCCCAGCGACAGCACCAGCAGCGCGTCCATCGGCCCCGGCAGTTCGCTGTGCGCGGCCGCCGGCAGGGCCAGCGTGGACAGCGTCGCACCGACCAGCGCCGTGTAGTAGAGCGTGGTCAGCGGCCGCTCGGTCGGCGCCAGCTTGCGTGTGGCCAGCTGATACAGCGCGTACAGCAGCGAGCCGCCGAGCAGCATCAGCACCGGCCACAGCGGCAGATGGCCGTCCGGACGCGCGATCAGCAGCACGCCGGAAAAGCCGAACAGCGCCAGCAGCCAGTTGGCGGCGGTCACCCGTTCGCCGAGCACCGGCCCGGCGAGCAGCGTCACGATCAGCGGCGTGACGAAGAACAGCGAGGTGCCCTCGGCCATCGGTATCGTCTTCAGCCCGCCCATGATCAGGAAGGACACGCCGGCCAGCAGCGCGGCGCGCAGGATCTGCAGCCGCCAGCGCGGCGTCACCAGCAGGTCGCGTCGCATGCGCGGCCACAGCACCGCGCCGAGCACGATGGCCGGCACCAGGTAGCGCGCCCACACCAGCACGCCGACCGGATAGCGTTGCGACAGGTACTTGCCGGTGGTGTCCAGCACGGCGAAACAGAACAGCGCGGCCAGCATGAAGGCCACGCCGATCAGCGGGTGCCTGCGATCAGAGGTGGATATGGCCGACTTCCTGCAGGTCGGCACCGGCAATCAGTGCGTTGAAGGCGGCGCGGGCCGACTCGATCACCTCGCCGGCGGTCAGGCCGTTCGGCCCCTTGCCCAGAGCGACCAGACGGTCGCCGGCCAGTCCGTGCAGGTGCACGCCGCCGATCAGCGCGAGGTCGGCCGGCCAGCCCTGCGCCAGCAGGCCGGCGATCAGGCCGGTCAGCACATCGCCCATGCCGGCCGAGGCCATGCCCGGATTGCCGGTGGTATTGATGAACCAGCGTCCGTCCGGCAGGGCCAGCACGCTGCCGCAGCCTTTCAGCACGACCGAGGCACGGAATCGGCGCGCCATCTCGCGTGCCGCAGCGATGCGGTCGTGCTGCACCCGGGCGGTCGTGCTGCCGAGCAGGCGGGCGGCTTCCATCGGGTGCGGCGTCAGCAGCGTCGCCGCGCCGCGATCGACCAGTGCCTTTTCCAGATCCGCGTGCTGCGACAGCAGGTTCAGCGCGTCGGCGTCGAGCACCAGGGTGGCCGGCGACCGTACCGCGTCGCGCATCAGGTCGAGTGCCGCCGGGCTCTGGCCGAGGCCGGGACCGATCGCGACACAGGTGGCGAGATCGCCGGCCAGTACGTCCGCCGGCGTGCGGATCATCAGCTCCGGCTGTTCCGGATCGAGCGGCAGTGCGGCGTGGTCGAGCATGCCGACATAGACGCGGCCGGCGCCCACCTTCAGTGCGGCGCGGCCGGCCAGCAGCGCGGCACCGGCCATGCCGCGCGCACCGCCGACCAGTACCGCGTTGCCGTGCGTGCCCTTGTGGCTGTTGCGCGCGCGCGGTCGCAGCAGGTGGTCGAACAGGCCGCGGCCGACCTGCCAGCCGGAGGGCTGCACCACGGCGGCGCAGTCGAGCCCGAGGTCGTGCACCGACAGCTCGCCGCAGTGGTCCGGCCCGTCCAGCGTCAGCAGACCGGGCTTGAGCGCAATCATCGTGGCGGTGTGCGAGGCGCGGATCGCGCGGCCGAGCACGGCGCCGGTGTCGGCATTCAGGCCGCTGGGCACATCGATGGCGAGCACCGGGCAGTCCATGTCGTTGACCGCGTCTATCCAGGCTGCGTGTTCGCCCTCGATCGGGCGCGTCAGGCCGATGCCGTACAGCGCATCGACGACGATGGAAAAGTCGCCGCGCGGCAGACGCGGCACGGTGACGCCGCCGGTGGCGCGCCACGAGGCCCAGGCCGACACCGCGTCGCTGGCCTGCGGGTGCTCGTCCCCCTGGTACGCGACGACGACGTCGAAGCCGGTCTGCCGCAGCTGGCGCGCCAGCACGAAGCCGTCGCCGCCGTTGTTGCCGGGGCCGCACATGACCAGCACGCGGCCGTGGCGCCCGCCGAGGATCTGCATCACCTTGGCCGCACCGGTGGCACCGGCGCGCTCCATCAGGCGCGGCGAACTGGCGGGCGCGTAGTGGCGCTCGATGCGTCGCAGTGCCTCGGCGTCGTAGAGCGCCGTCAGCGATGAGGTATTGAGGGTTCGCGGGGTGGGCATGCTCGGACCGGACTGTCGCCGGACCGACGGGTCCGGCGCGCACAGGCGCGCATTCTATGCCCGGCGGCGCCATCGTGCCGAGGAATGCGGCATTTCTCGTCGGGCACGGCGGGCGCGCCGGAGGGATCGCAGAGCCTCCGCACTCGCGTCGCAGAGTCCGCGAGAGCGGCGCCGCGAAACGGTTTGCATGCTGCAGTGCCACAAGGATTCTGGCCTCCTTCCGTTCAAGTCCGCTCGCCGGCGCGCCGATATGGACTGAGCACCGCGTCGGATCGATGTTCAAGCAAGGGTGGGCCTTAGCCGGTCGCGTCCCGGAAAGAAAAGAGTCTGCAGATCATGCGCACAACCGGAACTGTCTCGGCAGGCACCACGGGTATTGCCTCGCGGGTGAGCCGCTGGCTCGACGACGTCATTCGCACCAGCGATGTGGATGCAAATCTGGCTGCCCGCATGCGGGCTCAGCAACTGCGTTCGGTGCTCCGGTTCGCGCCGCTCACGCTGACCGCCAACCTGTTCAACGCGCTGCTCATCGTGGTCGTGTTCTGGCACAGCGAACCGCCCTGGGTGCTGCTGCCGTGGCTGGCTGCGCTGACGGCCGCGATGCGCTCGGCACTGCGTGCCTGGCGCCGTGACCAGACCTCGCCGCCGGTGCGCGCATCCGAGCGCGCCATACGCCGTGCCGTGCTGCATGCCGGCGCGCTCGCACTGCTGTGGTCCGTGCCCTCCCTGCTGTTCTTCACCCGTGCCGAGGCCGACAGTGCGCTGCTGGTGACGCTGATCTCCGGCGGCATGATGTGCGCCGGCAGCTTCGTGCTGGCCAACATTCCCCGTGCGGCCGTGCTCTACGTGCTGCTGTTGTGCGCATCCAGTTCGCTTGCCTTCGTCATCGACGACCCGGTACGCAACCTCGATCTCGTGGCGCTGATGACTTTCTATGCCGCACTGGCGCTCGCCTGCGCCATTGCCAGTGCGCGTACCTTCGGTGCCCGCCTGCTGGCGGAAGCCGAAGCGGAACGGCAGAAGCAGCTGGTCGGCCTGCTGCTGCACGATTTCGAGACGCATTCGAGCGACTGGCTGTGGGACACCGACCGCAACGGCTTTCTGCAGCACGTGTCGGCACGGCTGGCCGAAACCTTCGGTCGGTCGCTCGACGAACTGCGCGCGCAGCCCTTCATCGAACTGTTCGCCCAGAGCGGCCGCGACATGAACGAGGTCGAACGTGACGCGCTGAGCACGCTGGCGGCGCATCTGATGCAGCCGGTGCCTTTCCGCGACGTGCAGGTGGCGCTGGTGGTGGGCGGCGAGCGGCGCTGGTGGGCGCTCACCGCGAAGCCGCTGTTCGACGAGGGCGGGCACCATGCCGGCTGGCGCGGCGTGTGTTCGGACATCACGGACAGCCGTCGTGCCGCGCTCGAAATGTCCACGCTGGCCAACTTCGATTCGCTGACCGGACTGGCCAACCGGCACCATTTCCGCAACCAGCTGGCGGCGATCCGTCCGGCCGGTTCGGAGGAGGCGCGGCCGTGTGCGCTGTATTTCCTCGATCTGGACGACTTCAAGAACGTGAACGACTCGCTCGGTCATGCAGCCGGCGATCGCGTGCTGCAGCTCGTTTCGCAGCGGCTGCAGGCGCGCATCCGCGCCGGCGACGTGCTGTCCCGGCTGGGCGGCGACGAGTTCGCGCTGATCTGCTGGGGCTGCCGCACGCCGGAAGGCGCGGCCGAACTTGCCCAGCGCCTGCTCGACGCTTTCGCCTCGCCGGTCGTGATCGACGGCGTCAGCGTGCGGATCGGCAGCAGCATCGGCATTGCGCTGGCGCCGCAGCACGGTGGCGATCCGGATGCGCTGCTGAAGAATGCCGACATGGCGCTGTACGCAGCGAAAGCGGCCGGGCGCAACACCTGGCGCTTCTTCGAGCAGGACATGGACGAGCGCGCGCGCCGTCGCCTGAGCATGCACAGCGATCTGCTCGGCGCGCTGGAGCGCGACGAATTCGAACTGCACTATCAGCCGCAGATTCACATGCGCAGTGGCCGTGTCGCCGGTTTCGAGGCGCTGATCCGCTGGCGTCATCCGCAGCGCGGCATGGTGTCACCGGGCGAGTTCATTCCGCTGGCCGAGGAGACCGGACTCATCGTGCCGATCGGTCGCTGGGCGCTGGAGGAGGCCTGCCGCACGGCCGTGCACTGGCCCGAGGACCTGCATGTCGGGGTGAACGTGTCCGCCGTCCAGTTCGCACGCGGCGCGGTGGTCGACGTGGTGCGCGACGCGCTGGCGCGCAGCGGCCTGGCGCCGGACCGGCTGGAGATCGAGGTGACCGAGTCGCTGCTGATCCACGACAGCGCGGCGGCGCGCGACACGCTGAGTGCGCTGCGCGCGCTGGGCATCGGCATCGCGCTCGACGATTTCGGCACCGGTTACTCGTCGCTCGCCTATCTGCGCAGCTTCCCGATGACCAAGCTGAAGATAGACCGCTCCTTCGTCACCAGCCTGAACAGGGAAGAGGGCGGGGGGGCCATTGTGCGCGCCATCATCAATCTGGCCGACGCCTTGCGCCTCGACACCACGGCGGAGGGCGTCGAAACCGCGGCCGAATGGGCGGCGCTGGCCGGCAAGGATTGCACGTATGCGCAGGGCTATCTGATGTCGCGCCCGCTGCCGGAGACGCAGATTGCCGCCTTCATCGAGGGCTGGCGCGGGCTGGATGCCGTCGGCGGCGAGCCTGGCAGACCGCTGCGCGCAGTCGGCTGAACGCAGCCCGGGGTTCAGGCCAGCGGACGGATCAGTTCGCGGTGGCGGAAACAATCGACCAGGTGGTCGTTCACCACGCCCACCGACTGCATCCAGGCGTAGACGATGGTGCTGCCGACGAAGCGGAAGCCCAGCCGCGCCAGTTCCTTCGACAACTGGTCGGACAGCGGCGTGCTGGCCGGGCAGTCGCCGGGGCGTCGCCAGTGATTCACCATGGGCTGTCCGCCCACCGCATCCCACAGCAGATCGCTCAGCGATCCGCCGCGCTCGTGCAGCGCCAGCAGCGCGCGTGCATTGCCTATCGTGGCGTCGATCTTGAGCCGGTTGCGCACGATGCCGGCGTCGGCCAGCAGCCGTGCGCGGTCGGCATCGTCATAGCCGGCGATGCGCTGCGCGTCGAAACCGGCGAAGGCGCGACGGTAGCCTTCGCGCTTGCGCAGTATCGTGATCCAGGCCAGCCCGGCCTGCGCGCCCTCGAGTATCAGGCGTTCGAACAGCTCGCGCTCATCGCGCACCGGCACGCCCCACTCGCTGTCGTGGTAGTCGACGTAGAGCGGGTCCTGCCCGCACCACGCGCAGCGGGCGGACGCCGCACTCATGCCGGGCGCAGCAGCAGTTCGCCGTTCACCAGCGAACTGTCCTCGGGGTCGCGGTTGATGTGGAAGCCCAGGCTCTGCACGAAGCGCAGCATGCGTTCGTTGTTGGCGAGGAAAACGCCCTCCATTACCTTGAGGCCGCGTTCGCGTGCGGCCTCGATCAGCAGATTCATCATGATGCGGGCCAGACCCTGGCGCTGCCAGGCGTCGGCGATGACGATGGCGAACTCGCAGCTCTCGCCGTCCGGATTCACCACGTAGCGACAGACGCCCAGCTGTTCCTCGGTTTCACCCTCGCTGACCGCGACCAGCGCCATCTCGCGGTCGTAGTCGATCTGCGTCAGTCGCGCCAGCAACTGCGGCGGCAGCTCCTTGATCGTGCTCATGAAGCGCAGGTAGCGCGTTTCCGCCGACAGTTCACGCACGAACTTGGCTTCGCGGTCGGCGTCTTCCGGCCGGATCGGACGGATGATGGCGCGCGTGCCATTGGGCAGATTCACCACATGTTCCAGCCGCGCCGGATAGGGGTGGATCGCCATGTGCGAGTAGGGCGTCGCGGTCGGCTGCACGTCGGCCAGGATGATGCGGGCATCCACCGCCACGCAGCCGCTTTCGTCGACCAGCAGCGGATTGATGTCCATCTCGCGGATCCACGGCAGCTCGCACACCATTTCCGATACGCGGATCAGCACCCGTTCGAGCGCTTCCATGTCGATCGCCGGCATGCCGCGGTATTCGCCCAGCATCTGCGACACCCGCGTGCGCTGTATCGCGTCGCGCGCCAGTTCGACGTTGATCGGCGGCAGTGCGACCGCGCGGTCGCGCAATACCTCGACCCGCGTGCCACCATGGCCGAAGCTGATGACCGGACCGAACACGTCGTCATGCACCACGCCGACGAACAGCTCGCGCGCGTTGCGCTTGTTCACCATCGGCTCGATCGACACACCGCGCAGTCGGGCGTCCGGCTTGCGGCGGCCGACCTCGGCCATCAGTTCCTGCCAGCAGTCGCGCACCGAGCGCAGGTTGTCGACGTGCAGGCGTACGCCGCCGACATCGCTCTTGTGCGTGATGTCCGGCGAATCGATTTTCATCGCCACCGGCAGGCCCATCTCCTCGGCATACACCATCGCTTCGGTGGCGCTGCGCGCCACCACGGTCTGCGCGATCGGGATGCGGAAGGCGGCGAGCAGCGCCTTCGACTCCATCTCGGTCAGTACCGTGCGACGTTCCGACAGTGCGGTCTCGATCACCAGCCGGGCCGATTCGACCGACGGCGGATCGAGGTCCTGCGCCAGCGAGGCCGGCGCGTGGCGCAGCAGCTGCTGGTTGCGGTAGTAGGAGGAGATGTGGTGGAACAGTTCGACCGCCGGCTCGGGTGAGCGGAAGGTCGGGATGTGAGCGGCCTCGAACAGCGAGCGCGCAGCACGCACCTGGTCGCAACCCATCCAGCAGGTCATCAGCGGCTTGCTGGCGGTCTTGGCGACGTCGATCACCG
>JAVEVQ010000001.1:163084-172844 GCA_034004945.1 Methyloversatilis sp.
GGCTCGGGTGAGCGGAAGGTCGGGATGTGAGCGGCCTCGAACAGCGAGCGCGCAGCACGCACCTGGTCGCAACCCATCCAGCAGGTCATCAGCGGCTTGCTGGCGGTCTTGGCGACGTCGATCACCGCCTCGGCCACTGCAGTCGGATGCGTCATCGCCTGCGGCGTCAGCAGCGTCAGCACGCCATCGACGCCGGGGTCGGCCAGCACCGCTTCCAGCGCCGCGCGGTAGCGCGCGTCGTCGGCATCGCCGATCAGGTCGATCGGATTGCTGTGCGACCAGGTCGGCGGCAGCGCGCGGTTGAGCGCTTCCAGCGTCTCCGGCGCCAGCTGGGCGAGCGGGATGCCGAGGTCGGCGGCGCGGTCGGCGGCCATCACGCCCGGTCCGCCACCATTGGTGACGACGGCCAGTCGCTTGCCCGCCGGCTTGAAACCGGTGAACAGTGCATTGGCGGCGGAGAACATCTGGCCCAGCGTGGACAGCCGCACGACGCCGGCGCGGCGCAGCGCGGCGTCGAACACGTCGTCGGCGCCCACCATGGCGCCGGTGTGCGAGGCGACCGCCTTGGTGCCGGCCGGATGACGGCCGACCTTGATCGCCAGCACCGGCTTCACGCGGGCGGCGGCGCGCACCGCGCTCATGAAGCGGCGCGCGTCGCGTATGCCCTCGATGTACATGAAGATGCTTTCCGTCTTCGGGTCGGCAATCATGTAATCGAGGATTTCGCCGAAATCGAGGTCGATCGAGGCGCCCAGCGACACCACGGTCGAGAAGCCGACCCCGTTCGATTGCGCCCAGTCGAGCAGCGCGGTGCATACGGCGCCCGACTGCGAAATGAGGCCGATGCTTCCGGCCTTGCCCGGCGAGCGCGCGAATGTGGCGTTCAGGCCTATCGGCGGGCGCATCAGGCCGATGCAGTTGGGACCGATGATGCGCACGCCGTTGCGTTTGGCGGCGGAACGGGTGCGGCGCACCAGTTCGGCGCCGGCCGGGCCGGTTTCGGCGAAACCGGCGCTGATGACGATGGCTGCCTTGATGCCGGCGCGACCGCATTCGTCGATCAGGCCCGGCACCGTGCGCGCCGGCGTGCAGATGATGACGAGGTCGGGCCGCTTGCGCAGGTCGTCGATGCGCGCCACGCAGGGCACACCGAAGACCGCCTTGTGTTTCGGATTGATGGCATGCAGCTCGCCACGGAACTGCGCGTCCAGCATGTTGCGGACGATGACTGCGCCGATCGAGTCCGGCCGCTCGCTGGCGCCGATGACGGCCACCGACTGCGGCTCGAACATCGCTTTGAGATAGTGCTCGTACTGCATCATGAACTCCCGTGTCTGGGAAGGCTTTCAGGCAGTGTGGGGTGTCCGCCCGGTGCGCTTCCGTGAGCAGTGCGCCCGTGCACGTTGGACCCCAGTATATTGCATTGCAACATGAACGCCGCTTGTGGAAATCCACACTTCGCGGCGAGTGTGGTGCGCAGCCTACATTCTTGCGCCGGCTGCCGTCAGTGTGTCGGGTCGGGCAGCGTGAAATAGAAGCAGGCGCCCTTGTCCGGTGCGCCCTCGGCCCAGATGCGGCCGCCGTGGCGGTTGACGATGCGCTGCACGGTGGCCAGACCGATGCCGGTGCCGCTGCGGTCCGACTGGTCGTGCAGCCGGTTGAACGGCTTGAACAGCTGTGCTGCGTGCGCCATGTCGAAGCCGATGCCGTTGTCGCGGACGTGGAACACCACCTCGCGGTTGCGCAGGCGGGCGTCGAACTCGATTTCCGCGGTCTCGCGGCAGGCGGTGAAGGTCCAGGCGTTGCGCAGCAGGTGTTCCAGCAGCACGCTCGCCAGCATCGGGTCGACGCGCGCCATCAGGTGCATGCCGATGGCCAGCTTGCCTTCGCGTTCTGGCGATTCCGCGCGCAGGTCGCGCATGATGGCGCGCGCCAGCGCCGACAGGTCGACCTCGGCGCGGCTGATCGGCGTACGCGTGAGGCGGCCCAGTTCGAGCAGGTCGTCGATCAGCGTCGACAGCTTCTGCGAGGCGGCGCGGATGCGTGCGAGGTGGCTGTGCGCCTGCGCGTCCAGCTGGTCGCCGTAGTCTTCCAGGATGATCTGCGAGAAGCCATCGATCGCGCGCAGCGGATTGCGCAGATCGTGCGACACCGAATAGGAGAAAGCCTCCAGTTCGCGGTTGGACGCCTCCAGTTCGGCGGTGCGGCGCTTCACGCGGCGCTCCAGTTCGGCGTTCATGTCGTACAGCGTCGCTTCCGCCTGCTTGCGCTGGGTGATGTCCTCGATGCTGCCGGACAGGCTTTCCAGCTTGCCGTGGCCGTCGAAACGGGCGCCGATGGCAATTTCCAGCCAGCGCGCCGAGGCGCTGCCGGTACCGGTGCGCACCTCGATCTGCATCGAGTCGCGGCGGCCGTCGAGCATGGGTTCGAGCCGCGCCAGCAGATAGCGCGCCTCGTCCTTGCTCAGCCAGCGCAGGATGCGCTGGCCGATCGCCTGGCTGACCGGCTGGCCGGTCAGCGTCTCCCACGCCCGGTTCAGGTAGGTTAAGCGGCCGCGCGCGTCGATGCGGAAGATGACCTCGCGCAGGTGATTCACCATTTCGCGATGCCGTGTCTCGACCTCGCGCAGTGCCCGGATCGATTGTACGAAAGCGGTTTCGTCGCGACCGGTGCCGCGGTAGCCGCAAAGCTGGCCGCTGCGGTCGGTAATCGGGCGCCCGCGCAGTTCGATGTGACGCACCACGCCGTCCGGCCGGTGCAGCACCAGGTGAAGCTGCAGCGACTTGCCGCTCTGGAACTGGCGGTGACATTCCTCCCAGTCGCCGTGTACCGGTGACAGGGCGCTGATCTCCCACAGTCTGCGGTTGCGCACGGCACGCTGGTCCAGTGCGCTGGCCAGGTGGCCCTCGGCGCGCGAGAACTGAAGGCGCAGTGCGGCGTCGGTTTCCCAGTGCCAGTCGGTGGCCAGATCGGTGTAATCGCGCAGGCGGGCGGCGTCGAGCCGGTGCTGCTCGACCTCGCGCGCCAGTCTGTCCTGCTCGCGCAGCGCGAGCACGCCAATGCCGAGGCTGGCGGCCAGCACGGCGAGCCCGACCGGCAGCGACTCGGTGGCGGCGAGCGCGGCGGCGAGCAGGGCGAGCGGCAGCGCCCGCCAGAGAAAGAATGTCCGCGCGCCACGGCTGGGCGGCGGAAGGTCCGGAGAGCGGAACATTATTGTCCTTGGTATGCCCGGGATGATAATGCGCCCCCTCTACACGAAAACCCGAATAAGGGCCCGCAGATGGCATCTCATCCTCATTTTTCAATGCAGGACGCGTCGGACTGGGTGGTGCGCTTCGGCGCGCTGATCCCGCCCGGCGCCGACGTGCTCGACCTGGCCTGCGGCGGCGGTCGCCATGCGCGCTGGCTGGCCGCGCGCGACCTGAACGTGCTGGCGGCCGACCGCGACGCGGCTGCGCTGGCGACGCTGGACGGCCAGCCGCGCATCCGCACGCTGTGCGCCGACCTGGAGGGCGGCGACTGGCCATGGGGCGACAGCTGTTTCGACGCGGTGGTGGTGACGCGCTACCTGTTCCGGCCGCGGCTGGACCGCGTCGCCGCACTGCTCAAGCCGGGTGGCTTGCTGATCTACGAAACCTTCATGGACGGCAATGCGCGTTTCGGCAAGCCGTCGAACCCCGATTTCCTGCTGCGTCCGCACGAACTGCTGGACTGGGTGCGCGGCTGGGGCAGCGTCGTCGCCTTCGAGCAGGGCGAGATCGCCCGCCCGGCGCCGGCGATGATTCAGCGCATCTGTGCGGTGCGCTCGGACGTGCTGCCGGCGCTGAACTGAGCCGAGGCGGCCGCGATCTGCGCGGCCAGCAGATCGATGCCCGCATCGTCCAGCCGCTCGGCGGCGACGGTCGGGGCATCCGTGTGGCGGCTGAAGTTGTTCGACTGCGAGCGGCGGTACAGCGGGTCGTAGTGCTGTTCGAGCAGGCCCGCAACCAGCCCGGCCCACTGCCCGGCGCGCGCGAGCGCGGACCAGGCGGCCACGGTGTCGCGGCCGCGCAGTTCGGTCAGGCGCTCCAGACGCTCGATCAGCGCTTCGGCGTCCTGCGTCATGTAGTCGTAGTCGCGCAGCAGGAATTCGGTCCGTGCCGAGGCGGGCACCTCGATGCGGATGCAGGGCGCCGCGCGCAGCCGGTCTATCAGCGCATCCGGCACGGTCACCAGCCCGATGCGACGGCTTTCCGCCTCGGCGAACACCGGGCGCGCCGGGTCGAGGGCCGACAGGGCGCTCAGCAGGTGTGACTCGAACAGCTTCTGCGGCGGCTGGTCGACGCCGGGCTGTCGCCCGAGCACCGAACCCTTGTGCGCCGCCAGGGCTTCCAGATCGAGCACCTGTTCGCCCTGTGCGGCAAGTCGTTCGAGCACGCGGCTTTTCGCGCTGCCGGTCGGGCCGCTGACGACACGGAAATCGAAAGCGGCCGGCAGTGCGGCCAGCCGTGCCAGCACCTCGCGCCGGTAGGCCTTGTAGCCGCCCTCGAGCTGGTGGGCATCCCAGCCGATCTGGCGGAATATCGTGACGAAGGCGCCGCTGCGCTTGCCGCCGCGCCAGCAGTAGATCAGCGGTCGCCAGTCCGGCCCCTTGTCCTGAAAGCGTTCGAGCAGATGGCGGCCGATATTGATCGCCACCAGCGCGGCGCCGCGGCGTCGGGCGACGAAGGGCGATACCTGCTTGTACAGCGTGCCGATCTCCGCCCGCTGGTCGTTGTCGAGTGCCGGGCAGTTGATGGCGCCGGGCACGTGATCGAGCGCGAATTCGGCTGGTGAGCGGGTGTCGATGATGTCGTCGAAGCCGTACAGCTGGTCGACCTGGGCGATGCCGGCCGGGCGGCGCTGGCCGGAAGGGGCGTTCATGCAGCGGGTGTCCTGTCTGTTCGTGGTGTGCGCGTCGGCGTGCTCAGCGCCGCGCCAGCGGCTTGCCGAGCAGCGATCTGAGCGGCGTCCACACATTGTCGACGATGCGCGGCTGCGCCGCTGCAACCGGATGGATGCCGTCCGGCAGGAACTGCTGCGGATCGGTGGCGAAACCATCCAGCAGGAAGGGCAGCAGCGCCGAGCCGGTGGACTTTGCCACCTCCGAAAATGTGGCGGCGAACTTTTGCGTGTAGTCGGGGCCGTAGTTCGGCGGCAGCTGCATGCCGGCAATCAGCACCTTGGCGCCGCCGGCCTGCGCCTTGCGCGTCATGCTTTCCAGATTGTCGCGCATCGTTTTCAGCGACAGGCCGCGCAGGCCGTCGTTGGCACCCAGTGCGATGATGACGATGGCGGGCTTGTGTGCGGCCAGTGCCGCGTCGATGCGCGACAATCCGTTGGCGGTGGTATCGCCGCTGGTGCTGGCATTGACCACCGCATGGCCGTAACCGGCCTGCTTCAGCCTGTCGCCGAGCAGCACCGGCCAGGCCTCCTGCTGGCGCAGGCCGTAGCCGGCAGACAGGCTGTCGCCGACCACCAGCACGGTCTGCGCCGCGGCGGGCAGGGCGGTGAACAACAGTACAAACAGGGACCACAGAAGCTTCTTCATGCCTACAGACACTCCGCAATCAGGCCCGCTGCTCGAAGTCAGCGGGCTGGGAAAACAGGTCAGCAGCGGTAACGCACCACTGCAGATCCTTCAGGATATCGCCTTCGAGGTCGGTGCCGGCGAGGCGCTGGCCATCGTCGGTGCCAGCGGTTCGGGCAAATCGACACTGCTCGGGCTGCTTGCAGGTCTTGACCTGCCGAGCGCCGGTTCGGTTCGGATCGCCGGCCAGGACATCTTCGCGCTGGACGAGGACGCACGGGCCGAACTGCGCGGCGACAAGGTGGGCTTCGTGTTTCAGTCCTTCCAGCTGCTGCCGGCGCTGACCGCGCTCGAGAACGTCATGCTGCCGCTGGAACTGGCCAATGCCGGTCAGGTGCGCGAGCGTGCGGTGGCGTTGCTCGAACGCGTCGGCCTCGGCGGCCGGCTGACCCATTATCCGCGCCAGCTGTCGGGCGGAGAACAGCAGCGCGTCGCACTCGCCCGCGCCTTCGCGCCGCAGCCGCAACTGCTGCTGGCCGACGAGCCGACCGGCAACCTCGACGCGGCGACCGGCGCGTCCATCATCGACCTGATGTTCGAAATGAACGCCGAGCAGGGCACGACCCTGGTGCTGGTGACGCACGACGAGGCACTGGCCGCACGCTGCAGCCGGCGCATCCGGTTGTCTGCCGGGCGGATGATGGCGTAGCGGCCTGGACCGCCTGCGGCATTTGCAGGCCGCCGGCTTCGATCCATGCCGCTATCGCGAGCAAGCTCGCTCCCACAGGAAACCGGGCTCCGACGACGGTGCGGCAGTGCCTTTCGTGGGAGCGACCTCTGGTCGCGAAGCGCCATTTGCGGGCCGCCGCACTCGATCCAGGCCGCAATCGCGAGCAAGCTCGCCCACAGGAAACCGGGCTCCGACGACGGTGCGGCAGTGCCTTTCGTGGGAGCGACCTCTGGTCGCGATGCGCCATTTGCGGGCCGTCGCACTCGATCCAGGCCGCTATCGCGAGCAAGCTCGCTCCCACCAAACCATGGCCCGACGGCGAACAGGGCGCGCTCCTCGTGGGAGCGACCTTTGGTCGCGATGCAGCGTTGGCATGCGCGGCGTCCGTGCCCTGGACCTGATCGTCGTCTTCAGCCCACGGCAGCTTCAATGTCGGCGTGCGCATCGAAGCGGCGTACGAAGCCGCGGTCTATCGCGTCCTTCCAGCGCCATACCCAGTCTCCCTTGAGCACCCAGCCGCCGCGGGCGGCGACGGCGTGACGGCGGCCGCAGGCGAGCAGCATCAGCGCGTGCCGCTGCGCATGCCAGTCGAGCGGCGGCTGACCGGCGAGCACGCGCGCGATGTTGGCGGCCAGCGGCGGTCCGGCGCGCACCGCATAGACGCCGGACCTGGGCCGCGGAGACGCACGCAGCGTCGCCACGTCGCCGGCGGCGAACACTTCGGGGTGTGAGGTCGACTGCAGCGTGGCGCCGACCTCGACGAAGCCCCGTGCGTCGAGCGCCAGTCCGCTGTTCCGCAGCCAGTCGGGTGCCGCGGCGCCGGTGGCCAGCACGGTGAAGTCACTGGCGACGGTGCGGCCGTCGTCCAGCCGGATGGCGTCCGCGTCGATCCGCGTGACGGCGGTGCCGGTGACGACATCGATCTGCTGACGACAGAGTTCGGTGGCGACGCTGCGCTGCAGCCTCAGACTCAAGCCGCCGAGCGGCGCGCTGCCGCGCTCGATCAGCGTGCAGTGCGCGCCGGGCCAGCGGTGATGCAGCGCCATCACCACCTCGACGCCGGCTGCACCGCCGCCGAGCACGCCGACAGCGCCCGGCGCCGCGCCGGCGCAGCGCGCGAGCAGGTCGGCGATGGGCTTCACCGGCAGCGCGTGTTCGTCCGCACCCGGAATGTCCGGGCGCTGCGGGGTCGAGCCTATGTCGATGGACAGCAGGTCGTAGTCGATCTCGCTACCACCGGCCAATCTGATCCGGCGCCGCGTGCTGTCGATGCCGACGGCGCGATCCAGCGCGAGGCGGCAGCCGGCGCGTTCGGCCAGCGGTCGCAGGTCGATGCAGGCCTGACGCGCGCGGTAGTGACCGGCCAGGACGCCGGGCAGCATGCCGGAGTAGGGCGTCAGCGCCTCGGGCGTGATCAGCCTGATGTCGGCATCCGGCCGCCGGCGGGCGAAGGCTTCGAGCACGAAAAGGTGGGCGTGGCCGCCACCGAGCAGCACCAGCTTTGTCATGGCAGCGGCTGGGCGTCGAGCGACAGGTCGCCGAAATGGCCGAGCGAACTGCCGCCGGTGTTGTCGGTATCGGCCGCGACGACGACACCGATCACCGGCGGAGCGTCCTCGCCGAAGGCCTCGCGGAAGTCGTCGCGCAGGTTGCGGCTGGCGCTGCGCCAGACGCCGGTCGGCGCGCCGTCGCCCTCGACCGCGATCATGCGCACGCGGTCGGTGTAGGCGCTCCAGGCGCGGGTGTTTGCCGCCACGCGGTTGTCCCACACGTAACAGAGCACGGCGGCGGGCACCTGGTCGCCGTGCAGCGCGCGGGCGATGCGCAGCTTCGTGCGGGCGCCGAAGGGCAGCTTGTCGATGTCGTAGTCGAACAGCACATAGACGCGCAGCACGTAGTCGTCGCCGTCGCGGGTGGCGAAGCGGTTGCCGGCGGGCAGACGGTCGGCCCGCCAGCGCCAGTTCAGCCAGGGCGTGACGGCGGTGTCAAAGCGGCCGGCGTGGATCAGCGCCGATGCGGCATTGACGGCCTCGGCGCGCAGAACCGTCTGCCCGTCCAGTCTGGTCAGACGGAAATCCGCGGGCGCCGCCTTGCCGCCCAGCGTCCACGGTGTCCAGCCGGCGATTGCGGTGCCGGCGGCCTGCGTGGAAAAGCGCGGCAGCGCGGTGTCGGCACAGACCTCGCCGGCCAGCGCCAGCACGGCCGCCCACAGCAGCAGGCGCAGACGGGTCAGCATGCTTCGCCCTCCAGCAGGCCTTCGCGCAGCGCGCGCTGCCAGTCGGCCGGGTGATCGACGTCGTAGCCAGTCGGCAGCACGCTGGTGCGCAGGCCCAGCGCGTCGAGGCGCGCGCGTGTCTGCGTCCATACCGACGGGGTGCCCCAGGTCGGGCCGTCGAACAGCGCGGGTTGCCGGCTACGCAGCGCGACCAGCAGATAGCCGCCGTCCTCAGCCGGCGCGAAGGCGGCGTCGTGGTCGCGCAGCGCAGTAGCGGCGGCGGCCAGATCGGCGGTCTGCAGCGACACCGCGTCGGCGCCGATCAGCACGACGCGCGCGTGCCGCGACAGTGCGTCGTCGAAGGCCTGCGCCATGCGCTGGCCGACATCGCCCGCCGACTGCGCGTGCAGCGTGACACCGAAGTCGCGCGCGCAGTCGGCGAAGAAGGGGTGGCTGCAGTCGGGGGCGCACCACAGTTCGACCGGTCCGATGCCGGCCCCGACCGCGGTGCGCAGCGCACGTCGCGTGAGTGCTGCGCTGGCGCGCGCTGCGCCGTCGGCGCCCAGCGCCGGCATCAGCCGCGTCTTGGCCGCACCGGCTACCGGTGCGCGCGCGAAAACGAGTACCGCAGTCGACTCAGTCATGGTGCGGCCGGTAGCTGCGCGCCAGCGTCTGCGGGTCGGCGCCGAAGAAGTAGCGCAGGCGCAGTGTCCACATCAGCCCGATGGTGCGCAACACGCCGTGCTTCTCCCAGCGCCGGCCGGAGGTGCGCACGCGTGCGCGCAGACAGGCCGGCGCGCTGAAGCTCAGTGCGCGGCGCGAGAAATCGATGTCTTCCATCAGCGCGATCGGGGCGAAACCGCCGAGGTGATCGAACAGTGCGCGCGTGCAGAACATCGCCTGGTCGCCGGTGGCGATGCCGCTCAGGCGCGAGCGCAGATTCATCATGAAGGCGACCAGGCGCAGCAGCGGCGAACGGCCTTCGATCGCGACATCGAAGCGGCCCCATTGCGCGCCGCCGGCGAGCGCGTTGTCGATCAGCAAGGGCGCGCCGTCGGGCAGCGTGCTGTCGGCGTGCAGGAAGAGCAGCACCTCGCCGCGGGCATGTGCGGCGCCGGCATTCATCTGCAGTGCGCGCCCTCGTGACGACGCGACGAGCACATCACACAGGGGCTGCGCCAGCGCACAGCTGTCGTCGCGGCTGCCGCCGTCGGCAACGATGAGCTGCACGCCGGCCGTGCGCAGCGGCTGCAGGGCCTGCAGCGTC
>JAVEVQ010000171.1:0-2620 GCA_034004945.1 Methyloversatilis sp.
CGCGCTGCGTCTCCATCAGGTCGGCCGCTTCGGCGGCCAGCCGGCCGGCCGGAATGGTGCGCGGGTGGCGGCTCATCACGTCGGCCACCGGCACCGCCCGCACGTCGCCCAGGCGGTCGATGGCGCGACGCAGGTCGCCGTCGGTGAACACGCCGGCGATGTTGCCGGCGTCGTCCATCACCACGGTCATGCCCATGCCGCCGCGGGTGACCTGCAGCAGCGCTTCGGTGACGGTGGCCGTGACGCCGACCACCGGCACCGCGTCGCGGGCGCGCATCACGTCGTGCACGTGGGTGAGCAGGCGGCGGCCGAGTGCGCCACCCGGGTGGCTGCGCGCGAAATCGTCCTCGCGGAAGCCGCGCGCCTCCAGCAGCGCCACCGCCAGCGCATCACCCAGCGCCAGTGCGCAGGTGGTGCTGGCGGTCGGGGCGAGGTTGAGCGGGCAGGCTTCGATCGCCACGCCGGCGTCCAGATGGACGTCGGCCAGCGTGGCCAGTGTCGATGCGGGCTTGCCGGTCATCGCGATGGTGCGGCCGCCCTGGCGGCGCACCAGCGGCACGATGGCCAGCAGTTCGGCGGTTTCGCCGGAATTGGACAGCGCGATCAGTACGTCGTCGCGGTGGATCATGCCGAGGTCGCCGTGCAGCGCTTCGGCCGCATGGACGAAATAGGCCGGCGTGCCGGTGCTGGCCATCGTGGCGGCGATCTTGCGTGCGATGTGGCCGGACTTGCCCAGCCCGCTGACGATGACGCGCCCCGGGCTGTCGAGGATCAGGCGCACCGCCGTCGCGAATTCGTCGCCCAGGCGCGCCGACAGCGCTTCGAGCGCGCTGCCTTCGATGGCGAGCACGCGGCGGGCGCAGGCCAGGATGTCTTCGTTCTTCGGTGGGGCAGGCTGTGTCATGCGCGGGGCGGGGTGGGCGAAGGCGTGTAATCGCCCGTACTACGGGCGCAAGGGCGATCGGTTATGATCGGCGCGGATTATAACAACCTGCTCCGACAGGCGGCCGCTCCCGGAAAGCGCTGACGGCCGAACACATCGTCACCATGTCTGCCCTCGAGCTGGTTCTTCTGCTGCTCACCGCTTCGGTGCTGGTGGTCGGCTTCTTCCGCAGTATCGGCCTGCCGCCGATACTGGGCTATCTGCTGGTGGGGGCGCTGGCCGGGCCGCACGCACTGGCCTTCATTCCCGATACCGACGAAGCGCGCCACTTTGCCGAGTACGGCATCGTTTTCCTGATGTTCTCGATCGGGCTCGAATTCTCGCTGCCCAAGCTGTTTTCGATGAAGCGCCTGGTGTTCGGCCTCGGCGCCGCCCAGGTCGGATTCAGCGTGCTCGGCGTGGTCGGCTTCGCCTGGCTGTTCGGGCTCGGCTTCAAGGGTGCGATCGCGGTCGGCGGCGCCATCGCGATGTCGTCGACGGCGGTGCTGATCAAGCTGCTGGTCGAGCGGCTGGAACTGGATTCGGCGCACGGCCGGCAGGTGGTGGGCGTGCTGCTGTTCCAGGATCTGGCGGTGGTGCCCTTCCTGGTGGTCATCCCGGTACTGGCGCTGGGCGCCGAGGAAAGCGTCGAGGCGCTCGGGCTGGCCGCGGTCAAGGCGGCGGTGGCGCTCACCCTCATCCTCTACCTCGGCCCGCGGCTGATGCAGCGCTGGTTCCACATCGTGGCGATGCGCAAGTCGCCCGAGCTGTTCATGCTGAACGTGCTGCTGGTGACGCTCGGCATGGCCTTCGCCACCGAGGTGGCCGGGCTGTCGCTGGCGCTGGGTGCCTTCCTCGCCGGCATGCTGATTTCGGAAACGCAGTACCGCTACCAGGTGGAAGAGGACATCAAACCCTTCCGCGACGTGCTGCTCGGGCTGTTCTTCGTCACCATCGGCATGAAGCTCAACCTCGCGCTGGTGTTTTCCGAGCTGTTCTTCGTACTGGTGACGGTGCTGTTCATCCTGGTCGGCAAGTTCGCGGTGGCGGCGGCAGCCTCGCGCTTCTTCGGCTCGTCGCCGGGCAATGCGCTGCGCGTCGGCCTGTGGCTGTGCGCCGGTGGCGAGTTCGGCTTCGTGCTGATGGCCCTGGCCGACGCCGCCCACCTGATTCCCGACCGCATCCTGCAGATCGTGCTCGCGTCGCTGCTGCTCACGCTGCTCACTGCGCCGATACTGGCTCACTACGCCGACCGCATCGTGCTGCGGCTGGTGCCGTCCGAGTGGCTGCTGCGTTCGATGCAGCTCACGTCCATCGCCGCCCAGTCACTGGCCACCGATGGTCACGCCATCGTCTGCGGCTATGGTCGCAACGGCCAGTACCTCGGGCGTTTCCTCGAAAACGAGGGCATCTCGTTCATCGCGCTCGACCTCGACCCGGAGCGCGTGCGCGAAGCGGCGGCGGCCGGCGAGACGGTGGTGTTCGGCGACGCCGGCCGGCGCGAAACGCTGATCGCCGCCGGTATCGCGCGCGCCTCCATCGTCGTCGTCACCTTTGTCGATACCGACGCCGCGATGCGGGTGATCCGGCTGGCCAACGAGCTGCGCGCCGACGTGCCGGTGGTGGTGCGCACCTTCGACGAGCGCGACTACGACAAGCTGTCGGCCGCCGGCGCCACCGAGGTGGTGCCGGAATCGC
>JAVEVQ010000172.1:0-2607 GCA_034004945.1 Methyloversatilis sp.
AGGAGAAGAGCAATGTCCGAACTGATCGATCCGAACACCGTCACCAAGGAAAAGCTGGTTGCCGACCTGAAGGTGGTGATTACCGACGCCGAGGAACTGCTTCGTGTGACCGCCAATCAGGCGGGCGAGAAGGTGGGTGAGTTGCGCGTGCGCATGCAGGAGAATCTGACCTCCGCCCGCCACAAGCTGGCCGACGCGGAAGCCGCGCTGAAGGAAAAGTCGCGCGAAGTGGCGCGCGCCACCGACGACTACGTGCACGAGCATCCGTGGAAGTCGATCGGCGTCGCGGCCGGTGTCGGCCTGCTGGTCGGTCTGCTGATCGGCCGTCGCTGAGCCGGCGATGGCCGCATCGCCCCGGCCCGAACGCCTTGGCGTATCGCTGAAGGGTTTCGTTTCCAGCCTGATCGAGATCGTTCATGTCAGGCTGGAACTGTTCACCGTCGAAGCGCGCGACGAGGCGCTGCGCCTGACCGAACTGCTGGTCTATGGCGCACTGGCCGTCGCCTTCCTCGTGTTCGGCATCGCCTTCCTCGCCGTGTTGCTGACCGTGCTGCTGTGGGACAGCCACCGCCTGCTGGTGCTGACGCTGTTTTCCACGCTGTTCATCACGCTGGGCGTGGTCGCCGCCGTCATTGCCCGCGCGCGCATGGCCGAGGGCACGCGGCTGTTCGCGGCAACGCTGGACGAACTGAAGCGCGACCGCGACGCGCTGGGCGGATGAACGCACGTCGCCTTCGGCTCGCCCTGACGCGCGAGCGACTGATCGAGCGGTCGCGACAGCTGCGCGTCGAAGCGGCCACCCAGTCGGCCGTGCTCGGGCCGGTGCTGCACGTCGGCGACCAGATCCGCGACAGTGTCGTCTGGGTGCGCAGCCACCCGGAGGTACTGGCGGCTGCACTGGTCGGTTTCGCGGTCGTGCGCCCACGACGGGTGTGGCGCTGGGGCCTGCGGCTGTGGGGCGCATGGCGCCTGCTCGGTACGCTGCAGCACAGGCTTTCATCCCGCTGAAGCACGGGACACTCAAGTTTTCCGGCAGGACGCCGAATTCAGCTCATTGCCACTGCATCCCCTTCCCCAGATGACCACACACTCCGCACAGGAACTGGCGCGCAGAACGACCGAGCTGGTCACGCTGCCCGCCATCTACCATCGGGTGAAACAGGTCATCGACGACCCGGATGGCTCGGTGATCGAACTGGCCAAGGTAGTGGCGGCCGACCCCGGCATCACGATGCGCGTGCTGCGCGTCGTCAACAGCGTGTTCTATGGCTTCCCCGGCAAGATCGAAACGATGCAGCGCGCGGTGAGCGTGCTCGGCATGCAGCAGGTGCACGACATCGTACTGGCGACAACGGTGACCGCCGTGTTCGCCGGCATGCGCCCGGAGCGCATGGACGTCGCCCGCTTCTGGCGCGCGTCGGCGATGCGCGGCCTGCTGGCGCGCGCAGCCGCCAAGAGCTGCGGCCTGCTCGACGCCGAGCGACTGTTCGTCGGCGGCATGCTGGCCGACATCGGCCACATGGTCATGTACATGCACGCGCCGCAGGAGTCGGAACAGGCCCTGATGGACAGCCTCGCATCCGGTGCGCCGATCGAGCAGCTGGAGCGCGACATCGTCGGTTGCGACTACGCCTCGGTGGGTGAAGCGCTGCTGACCGAATGGCGTCTGCCGCGCAGCTTTGCCGTCGCCATCGGCGCCCAGATCGATCCGGCGCATGGCGCGCCGCACGAGTTCGAGGCTTCGCTGCTGCATCTGGCGCGTCATGCGGTCGGCTACGACGCGGAGCTGATCGATTCGGCGCGCATCGTCGCCTCGGCCTCGCCGGCCGCCTGGCAGATCACCCGGCTGGAGCCGCAGGCCTTCGAGGGCGCCTGCGCCGAGGCGGGCAGTTCGCTGGCAGCGGTGATGGGGCTGTTCTTCTCGGAATACGCGTGATCGGCTGATCGGCGCACCGAAAACCGCGGCAGACCGGACGGAAGGCGCGGGCACTGGTATCTTCCCGCCCACCTGCCGTCATTCCGTCTGCCCTTGATTCCCACATCCCCTGCCGCCGGCTGGCTGGACAGCCTCAAGGTGTATGCGCACCCGCGCGTCATCGGCATGCTCTTCCTCGGCTTTTCCGCTGGTCTGCCGCTCATCCTGGTGCTCGGCACGCTGTCCTACTGGCTGCGCGAGGCCGGCATCGACCGCTCGACCATAGGCTATTTCAGCTGGATAGGCCTGGCCTACGGCTTCAAGTGGGTGTGGTCGCCGCTGGTGGACCGCCTGCCGCTGCCCGGCCTGACCCGGCTGCTCGGGCGGCGGCGCAGCTGGCTGCTGCTGTCGCAGCTGGCGATCGCCGGCGCGCTGTTCGGCATGGCCAACACCGATCCGGCGCAGGCGCTGGAGCGCATGGTGTGGTGTGCGCTGGCGGTGGCCTTCGCGTCCGCCACCCAGGACATCGCGCTCGACGCCTACCGCATTGAGGCGGTCGAGCAGCGGCTGCAGGGCGCGATGGCGGCCACCTACCAGGGCGGCTACCGCATCGCGATGATCGCCGCCTCGGCCGGCGTGCTGTGGCTGGCCGCCTCGGTCGATGCCACCGACACCGCCTACGAACACGCACC
>JAVEVQ010000079.1:0-11581 GCA_034004945.1 Methyloversatilis sp.
GCAGAGCGCTTTCACGCCGGCATCGACGACTATGTACTGGCGATGGACGCCTGGGCCTTCACCCCCGCGCAAGGAGCGCTGCAATGAGCCTGAAGAACACCGCCGCCAACTACGGCCGCATCGCCAAATGGTTCCACTGGATCACTGCCGCGCTCTTTCTCGCCGCCTACGTGTCGGTCTATTACCGCCAGTGGTTCACCGAGAAGCAGACGCCGGAAAACATGACGGCGCTGCAGATCCACCTGTCGGTCGGCGTGAGCATCGCCGTCATCGTGGCGCTGCGCGTGATCTGGCGCCTGATGAACCGCGCGCCCGACGACGAACCGGGCACGCCGCTGGCGCACGGTGCCGCCCACCTGGGCCATCTGGCGCTGTACGCGGTGATGATCGTCGCGCCGATCACCGGCTACCTCGGCACTGGCGTGAATACCGATTTCTTCTTCCTGTTCGAGATTCCAAAGTTCGAAAGCACCGCGCTGTTCCAGAGCGTGGTGGCCGAAGGCGTGGGTCTCGATTTCAAGACCTTCGAGAAACCGATCGACTTCATCCACAAGGATGTGCTCGGCGCCTGGCTGATCTGGCTGCTCGTACTGGGCCACGCCGCCGCCGCTCTCTACCACCACTTCGTCCTGCGTGACCGCACGCTGGTGAAGATGACTTCCGGCGGCTGAGCCGCCCTCACCCCCGCTGCATATATATATCGATGTACGCAAACCGGAGAACTGCCATGACCTCGCTGAAAACCCTCGTCGCCTCGCTCGCCCTCGCCGCTGTCGCCGCCCCCGCGCTGGCCGCGCCCGAAACCTTCAAGCTCGACCCGAACCACAGCTTCCCGCGCTTCTCGTACAGCCACTTCGGCTACTCGACCCAGCTGAGCCGCTTCGACAGGACCTCCGGCACGATCACGCTGGACCGCGCGGCGAAGACCGGCGCGGTGGACATCACCATCGACACGAAGTCGGTGAGCACCGGTTCGTCGCTGTTCAACGAGCACATCCAGGCCGAGGACTTCCTCGATACCGCCCGCTACCCGACCGCCACCTTCAAGTCGACCAAGGTGGTGTTCGACGGCGACAAGCCAGTCGCGGTCGACGGCACGCTGACGCTGAAGGGCGTGAGCAAACCGGTGACGCTGAAGGTGACCAGCTTCCACTCGATGCCGCACCCGATGACCAAGAAGGACGCCATCGGCGCCAACGCCACGGTCACCGTCAAGCGTACCGACTTCAACATGGGCAAGTACGCGCCTAACGTCGGCGACGAAGTGACCATCGACATCGCGGTCGAGGCGATCAAGGAGTGATGCAGGCCCGCGCCGCGTCGGCCATTGCCTGAGCAGCGCCCTGTCGCGGTCGCAGGACCGCGCCAGCGGCGCGCAGGCGGCAACGATATGGCATGCACGACGCAGCAGCAGACCTCATACCGAGTACGGAGATCATGATGAGCGTCGCCCCACCGCAAGCCCATGTCACACGCATCGCACGCCGCCGGGCCAGGACAGGCCACGAACAGGAGTACGAGGCGCTGATCCGCGAAATGTTCGCCGTGATGCGCGAAGCGCCGGGTTTCATCGGGGCGCAGATGATCACGCCGGAGACGCCGGGCGGCGACTATCAGGTGATCGCGCATTTCCGCTCGGAAGCCGATCTTCGGGCCTGGGACGAAAGCCCGACCCGCGTCGCGTTGCAGCCGCGCCTGTGCGCGGCCGGCGAGAATGAGCCGGAATACCGGGTGCTGACCGGGCTGGAAGCCTGGTTCGGCCCGCAGGTGGTTGCGCCCTCCGCCCACCCGCCGCGCGCGCGCATGGCCATCGTGACCTGGCTCGGCATCTTCCCGACCGTGTCGCTCTACCTGTGGCTTGTGGCGCCGTGGCTTGCGCCGCTGCCCTTCCTGCCGCGGGTCGCGCTGCTGACCGCACTGATCGTGCTCACGATGATTTGGGTGGTGATGCCGCAGCTGACGCGGCTGATGCGCGGCTTCCTGAATCCGGCGGCAGGCAGATAGCGTCCGTCTTCGCGCGTTGTCCGGGCCTCGTGGGAGCGAGCTTGCTCGCGATAGCGGCCTGAACCGGAGCCGGCGGCCTGTCGAAGCCCCATCGCGACCAGAGGTCGCTCCCACGAAAGCAGTCCCAGGTCACTGTCGGAGCGGGATTCTGGTGAGAGCGAGCTTGCTCGCGATAGCGGCGTAGAACGGAGTCAGCGGCCTGTCGAAGCCCCATCGCGGCCAAGGCCGCTCCCACAAAAAAGCGCTCCCGAATCACTGACAGCGCCAGAGTCTTGTGGGAGTGAGCTCGCTCGCGATAGCAGCATGGATCGAAGCCCCCGGCCCTCAGATGCCGCATCGCGACCAAAGGTCGCTCCCACGAAAAGCACGCCCGCGCCATCGTCGGAGCCTGGTTTCCCGTGGGAGCGAGCTTGCTCGCGATAGCGGCGTAGAACGGAGTCAGCGGCCTGTCGAAGCCCCATCGCGGCCAGGGCCGCTCCCACAAAAAGCGCTCCAAATCGCTGACAGCGCCAGAGTCTTGTGGGAGTGAGCTTGCTCGCGATAGCAGCATGGATCGAAGCCCCCGGCCCTCAGATGCCGCATCGCGACCAAAGGTCGCTCCCACGAAAAGCACGCCCGCCCCATCGTCGGAGCCTGGTTTCCCGTGGGAGCGAGCTTGCTCGCGATAGCGGCGTAGAACGGAGTCAGCGGCCTGCCGAAGCCCCATCGCGGCCAAGGCCGCTCCCACAAAAAGCGCTCCCGAATCACTGACAGCGCCAGAGTCTCGTGAGAGCGAGCTTGCTCGCGATTGCGGCGTGGATCGAAGCGGGTGGCTTGCAACGCCGCGCTGCTTACGCCGGCAGTTCGTCCAGCGCGCCGTCGAGATGGGTCTGGTCGCCCCAGCGTTCGATGCGCCAGCCCTGGCTGTCGTGCGCGATCCAGTTAAGCGCGCAGTTGGCGATGTCGAAGTCGCGCTTGCCGGTCAGCGGCAGGCCGCGCACGCGGCGGGCGACGATGTCGAGCACGCCGCCGTGCGTCACCAGCAGCAGGGTGTGGCCGGCGTGGCGTGCGCGCAGCGCCTCGACCAGGCCCCAGATGCGGGCATCGAACTGCAGCAGGCTCTCACCGCTGCCGCCCGGGAACTGCGCCGCCGGCTCGCGCGCCTCGAAGCGGCGGAAATCCTCCGGGTGGCGCTCGCGCGCCTCGGCGTAGGTCAGCCCCTGAAAGGCCCCGTAGTGGCGCTCGCGCAGCAGCGGCTCGGGCATGACCGGCTGACCGCGCGGCACCGCGATGCGCCCGGCGGTGACCCAGGCGCGCCCGAGGTCGGACCCGTAGAGCGTGTCGATGCGCTCGGCCAGCAGCGCCTGCGCCGTGGCCTGTGCCTGCAGCAGGCCGCGCTCGTTCAGCGGAATGTCGATCTGGCCCTGCACGCGCCGGTCGACGTTCCAGGTGGTTTCGCCGTGGCGGACCAGGCAGATGCGGGTGGTGGCGGTCATGAGGCGTTCCTTGTGCGATGCAATATTGTAGGGCGTCGGCAGCCGCTCTGTTCAGCGGCCGCGTCGTGGTCACGAGACCGCGCCCGCACGGCGCCCCGACCCGGAAGCACGCGCGCCGAAGCGCCGCCAGCGGTTACCATCGCGCCTTCACCTCCACCCCGATGCCATGCGCGCCCTGCTGACGCTCGCCGATCTGACGGACCGACTGAACGAGGCCTGCGGCCGCGTGCTGCCGTGGACCGTACTGGCGGCGGTGCTGCTGGCGGTGGGCAACGCGCTGGCGCGCAAGTTCGACGCCGGCTCGAACGCGCTGCTGGAGGCGCAGTGGTATCTGGTGTCGGCCGCCTTCCTGCTCGGCGCCGGTCGCGTGCTGAAGCTGGACGAGCACGTGCGCATCGATCTGCTCACCGCGCGCCTGTCGCCACGGGCGAAGCTGAAAGCCGACATCGCCGCGCTCGCTCTGACCGTGCTGCCGGTGTGCCTGCTGATGCTGTGGCTGTCCTGGCCCTGGTTCCTGTCGTCGTGGATCAGCAACGAGGTGTCGGCCAGCGCCGGCGGCCTGCCGCTGTGGCCGGCGCGCATCCTGGTCCCGGCCGGCTTCGCCCTGCTCACGCTGCAGGCGCTGGCGCTCATCGTACGCCGCGTCGCCGCGCTCGCCGACCCGATGGAGGCGGAGGCATGAGCGCGTCCGCCCGGCCGCCCCGAAGGATGCGCGCTCCTCCCCCGGGGAGGCGGTCACGCAGTGACCGGAGGGCCTACCCCTCCGCGTCCGCCCGGCCGCCCCGAAGGATGCGCGTTCCTCCCCCGGGGAGGCGGTCACGCAGTGACCGGAGGGCCCACCCCTCCGCATCCGCACGGCCGCCCCGAAGGATGCGCGCTCCTCCCAGTGACCGGAGGGTTGTCCCATGACCGCCTGGCTGGCCGCCAATCTGGCCCCGGTCATGTTCTTCGCGATGATCCTGTTCCTGCTGTCGGGCGCGCCGGTGGCGTTCGCACTCGCCACCTGCGGCATCGTGTTCGGGCTGATCGGCATCGAACTGGGCCTGCTGTCGGCGTCGCTGGTGCAGGCGATGCCGGACCGCGTGTTCGGCGTCATGAGCAACGACACCCTGCTGGCCATTCCCTTCTTCACCTTCATGGGCCTGCTGCTCGAACGCTCGGGCATGGCGGAAGACCTGCTCGACACCGTCGGCCGGCTGTTCGGCACGCTGCGCGGCGGACTGGCGGTGGCGGTGGTGCTGGTCGGCGCGATGCTGGCCGCCACCACCGGCGTGGTCGCGGCGTCGGTCATTTCCATGGGTCTCATTTCCCTGCCCATCATGCTGCGCGCCGGCTACGACGCGCGGCTGGCCAGCGGCGTGATCGCCGCGTCGGGCACGCTGGCGCAGATCATTCCGCCCTCGCTGGTGCTCATCGTGCTGGCCGACCAGCTGAACCGCCCGGTCGGCGACATGTACCGCGGCGCGCTGCTGCCGGGCCTGCTGCTGACCGGGCTCTATCTGCTGTACGTGCTGGGCATGGCGTGGTTGAAGCCGAGCAGCGCGCCAGCGCTGCCCGAGGCCGACGACCACGACGCGGCGGAGCGGCGCGGCGTGTGGGCGCTGTTCGCGGTCGCGCTGGCAGCCGGCATCGGCGCCAGCCAGCTGCCAGCGATGCAGGCGCATTCCGCCGACGCGCGCGCGCTGCTGTCGGTCACCGCCGGCGGTGCGGTCGCCTGGCTGCTGGCGCTGGCCGACCGCCTGCTGCGCCTGAACCTGCTGCCCGACCTGGCCCGCCGCGTCGCTTTCGTGCTGATGCCGCCGCTGGCGCTCATCTTCCTGGTGCTGGGCACCATCTACCTCGGGCTGGCGACGCCGACCGAGGGCGGCGCGATGGGTGCGGCCGGTGCGCTGCTGATGGCGCTGGCGCGGCGCCGGCTGAGCGGCGAACTGCTGAACCAGGCGCTCGACCGCACGGTGCGGCTCACCTGCCTCGTGCTGTTCATCCTGATCGGCGCGCGCCTGTTCTCGCTCACCTTCTACGGCATCGACGGCCACCTGTGGGTGGAGCACCTGCTGCTGTCGCTGCCCGGCGGCCAGACCGGCTTCCTGATCGCGGTCATGCTGCTGGTGTTCGTGCTCGCCTTCTTCCTCGATTTCTTCGAACTGGCTTTCATCATCGTGCCGCTGCTGGCGCCGGTGGCCGAGAAGCTGGGCATCGATCTGGTGTGGTTCGGCGTGCTGCTGGCGGTGAACATGCAGACCTCCTTCATGCACCCGCCCTTCGGTTTCGCGCTGTTCTACCTGCGCTCGGTGGCGCCGAAGACGCTGCCGACACGCGACATCTACTGGGGTGCCGTGCCCTTCGTCGGCATCCAGATCCTGATGGTGGCGCTGGTGCTGGCGGTGCCGCAGCTGGTCACCGCCAACCTCGGCGGGCCGGCACGGGCGGCCGGCAGCGGCAGCCTCGCCGACGACGACTACACCGTCACCGACGGCGCGCCGCGACTGCCCGCCGCGCACCCCGAGGCGGCGCTGGAAGCGGCGATCGAACGGGCGGAACGCCTGTCCGGCCACAGCGAGCGCGACTGAGCATCGCCGGGACGGCGGGCGCGCCCGCGACCGCGATGCGCAGCGTCAGCGGCGGTGCGATGGCCTCCTAGCGTTGCCGCCTGCCGCGTCGCCCGCCCGCTCGATCATTTCGAGTACCGCCTGCGCACACGCCTCCGGCGCCTCCATCGGCACCAGGTGGCCGGTCGGTAGTTCGACCCAGTCGCGGCCCCAGAAGCGGCGGTTCTGCTCGCGGCCGGCGAGGCGGGTCTCTTCGGAATGACGGCCGGTGACGAAACCGACCGGTGTGCCGCGCGCGCGCAGCCGGCGCACGGCGCGCAGCGCGTCGCGGTGGGCGATCGTCGCATAGACGTCGCGCTCGGTTTCGCGCGGGATGGCCAGCGTGACGCCACCACCCGGGTGCTCGTGCAGGGCGGCACGGATGAAATCGTCGAGCACGCCCGGCGCCCAGCGCTGCACGAAGTCCTTGCCGCCCAGATGCGCGCGCGCCTCCTCGCGCGATGCCCAGTGGTTGCGCCGGCGCGCCGCCACCGGTGCCGGACCGAGCTTCCAGGTGAGGCCTGTCGCCTTGGCGGCCGACACCAGCGTCGCCCGCCAGCCCAGCACCATCGGCGAATCGATCAGCACGACCTGCGCCACCCGGTGCGGCAGTCGCGCCGCCGCCATGGCCGCCAGATAGCCGCCCATCGAATGACCGACCAGCACCAGCGGCCCGGCGGGCAAGGCCTCGATGCAGTCGATCACCTGTGCGCGCATGCGCCGCCAGCCATGACCCGGCCGGTGTTGCGCTTCGGTACCTATGGTGTCGATCGCATCGACCGTGAAGCGCGTCGCCAGCAGTCCGAGGAAAGCGCGATAGACGCCCGCCGGATAGCCGTTCGCGTGCAGGAAAAGCAGCCGGGATGGTGGTATGTTCATTGGGCCGGAAGCATAACCCCGGCCGGCAGAATGCTCGCTGCCGCGGTTTGAGACATGTCAATGCTGCAATGCAAGATCCAGCGCAGACTGGTTACAGACATCCCACCAATCGGAAGGAAGACATCATGAAAAGAGAATGGGCAGTCATCGCGCTCTCCCTCTGTATGAGCGGCCCGGTATGGGCCGACGCGTCGGGCAAGCACGCCGGCGCCGACCACCCGGCCGAGGCCGTCAAGGGCAAGAAGCCGGCCAATGTCGACGCCAAGCCGGCGCTGCCGCCGGGCGTCAGCACGAAGACCAAGAAGGTGCACGCCGGCTACGAGCATCCGGCCGTCGAGGGCCATGACCAGCACCTGCCGACCGCGGTCGAGAACAAGCCGGCGCTGCCGCCCGGCGTGAGCACCAAGACGAAGAAGGTACACGCCGGCCACGAGCATCCGGCGGTCGAGGGCCACGACCAGCACGTGCCGACCGCGGTGGAGAACAAGCCGGCCCTGCCGCCGGGCGTGAGCACGAAGACCAAGAAGGTGCACGCCGGCCACGAGCATCCGGCGATCGAGGGCCATGACCAGCACCTGCCGACTGCAGTGGAGAACAAGCCGGCGCTGCCGCCGGGCGTCAAGCCCCGATGAAACGGCGACCGGCGGCGCTCAGGCGCTGCCGGCCGCCCGCTCTGAATCGATCAGGCGTGCCCCCGTGTCGGCATCGATGCCGACACGGTCGAGTACATGCACGCCCATCTGCAGCGCCGCCTCGAGCGCTTCCGGAATCACTTCGCTGGCCCCCGCCGCCATCAGCTCACTCGCATGCACGGCGTCGCGCGCGCGCGCGATCAGCGGCAGCGCGGGAAATTCCGCGCGCAGGCTGCGAACCACGTGGCGGGCCGCCGCCATGTCGTCCATCGTGACGACGACGGCGCGCGCACGGCCGGCACCGAGGTGATGCAGCAGCGCCGGCCGGCCGGCGTCGCCGACGATGACCGGCCGCCCCTGCGCGTGATGTTCGGCCGCAGCCGCGACGTGGCGCTCGATCGCCACCCAGCGCACGTTGGCGCGATCGAGCAGACGTGCCACCAGCTGACCGACCCGGCCGAAGCCGGCGATGATGACCACACCCTCTTCCACGCCGATGCCCGGCAGTTCCGCGGCGGCCTCCTCCTTGCGCGCGTCGAGCCTCTGCCGCAGCGCACGGCCGGCACGCGCCGCCAGCGGCGTCATGAACATGCTCAGCGTCACCACCAGCAGCATGAAGTTGCCGACCGCGCCAGCCAGCACGCCGCCCGCCATCGCAACGCCGACGACGATGAAGCCGAACTCGCCGGCCTGACCGAGCAGCAGCGCCGCCTCGGCCGCTTCGCCGCGGGTCAGGCCACTGCGCCGGAACAGGCCGTACATGACGCCGCTCTTGATCGCGTACAGGCCGAACACCGCGGCGATCAGCCAGCCGGCATCGCCGGCCACCTGCAGCAGGTCGAGACTCATGCCGACCGATACGAAGAACAGGCCCATCAGCAGGCCCTTGAACGGCTCGATGGCCAGCAGCGCCGCGTGGCGGTATTCGGTTTCGGCCAGCATCAGGCCGGCGAGGAAGGCGCCAAGCGCCATCGACAGGCCGGCCGCCCCGGTCAGCGCCGCCACGCCGAGCGTCGCGAACAGCGTCAGCGCCATGAAGCTGTCGGCCTGTGTGGTCGCCGACACGCGGCGGAACAGCGGCGTCAGCACCAGGCGACCGGTCAGCAGGATGAGCGCCACCGCCGCGGCCGCCTTCAGCAGCGCGATCAGCATCAGCGTCAGGAAGTGCCCGCCGCCGCCCTCGCCCGCCATCAGGCCGAGCAGGATGAGCAGCGGCACCACGGCGATGTCCTGCAGCAGCAGCACGGCGAAACTCATGCGACCGACGGTGGAGCGGGTCTGACCGGATTCGGCCAGCAACTGCATCGCCACCGCGGTCGACGACATGGCGAGGCCGAGGCCGAGCACCACCGCCGTCTCCTCGCTGTGCCCGAAGGCCAGCGCGATGGCCCCGATCAGCGCGCCGCAGCCCAGCCACTGCGCGCTGCCCACGCCGAGCACCCAGCGGCGCAGCGACCACAGCTGGCGCGCCGGCAGTTCGAGGCCGATCACGAACAGCATGAACACCACACCCAGTTCGGCCAGCACCCGCACGCCCTCGCCGTCGGCGATGGTGAGCCAGCGCAGCCAGGCGTGGTCGGCCGCGATGCGGCCCAGACCGTTCGGCCCGACCAGGGCGCCGATCACCAGGAAGGCGACCACCTGGCTCACCCGCGCGCGGGCGAGCAGCGGCATCACCAGACCGGCGATGGCGAGGAACAGCAGGATGGGCTGCAGATGGGGCAGGCCGGCGTGGGCGTCCATCGTTTCAGGATGCCTCGGCGCGCGGCCGGCCGTATTGACGCAGGTCGCCCCGTGCGCGGCTGTTCATGCCGCGAGCGCCTTATTCGGTCGGGGCGTACACGTTGGTCAGCGTGCCGACGCCGCTGACGGTGACGTCGACCGTGGTGCCCGGCTTCATCGGCAGCACGCCGACCGAAGTGCCGCAGCAGATCACGTCGCCCGGCATCAGCGTCATGTCGCGCGAGATGCGCGACACCAGCTGCGCCGGATTGAAGATCATGTCGCTCACCGGGTAGCGCTGACGCTCGCGGCCGCCGACGGTGGTGACGATTTCGGCGTCGGCCGGCAGCGGATCGGTTGAGATGACCGGGCCGAAGCAGCCGAAGCCGTCGAAGCTCTTGGCGCGCGTCCATTGGCCGAAGGAGGGGTTCCTGTCCACCAGTTCGAGCGCGCTCACGTCGTTGATGCAGGTGTAGCCGAAGATGGCGTCGGCGGCCTGCGCCTCGTCCAGATTGCGCGCGACCTTGCCGACGACGACGCCCAGTTCGCCCTCGTAGAAGACGCGACCGTCGAAGCCGGCCGGCTTCGGGATCGGCTGCTGATGCCAGTTCAGCGCCTGCGGCGAGCGCACCAGGTAGAGCGGATCCTCCGGGATCGGGTGGCCGGCCTTCTCCACCGCGGCGCGGATGTTGTGCACGATGATGACCATCTTCGGCGGCACGCAGGGCATCAGCCACTCGATGCCTTCGAGCGGCACGGTCTCGCCGGTCGGTACCGGGTTGGCGAACAGATCGCCGTCCAGCAGTTCGACCGCATCGCCATTGATGCGGCCCAGGCGTTCGGCGCCGTTGTGGCGCAGGCGCAGGTATTTCATGTCTCTTCCAGGCTCGTCAGGGTGTTGTGTTGAAAAACGGGGGCGCGTCAGGCCTTCAGCCGCGACGCGACATCGACCAGACGCAGCGCGGTGCGTTCCAGCATCTGCCGCATCCGCTCGTCGGCCAGACCGCCTTCGGGCGTGAAGGCCGACGCGGCGTTGCCGACCGCGATCTGTTCCGACAGCACCAGCGCGCCGACCGACTGCAGCACCGCGCGCAGATGCACCAGACCGCGCAGACCGCCGAGCGCGCCGGGCGAGGCAGCGCCCAGTGCGACCGTCTTGTTGGCGTAGGGCACGGTGCCCGCCTCGTCGCCGGCCGGGCGTGACACCCAGTCCAGCGTGTTCTTGAGCACCGCGCTCATCGATCCGTTGTATTCGGGCGATGCGATGAACAGGCCGTCGTGCGACTTGAACAGCTCCTTCAGCGGACGCACGCCCAGCGGCAGCCCGGCCGACACCTCGAGGTCGCCGTCGTACAGCGGCAGCGGATGGTCGCGCAGGTCCATCAGCGTCGCCTCGCCGCCCGCCTCCTCGATCGCACGCGCGGCGGCGATCGCCAGCCGGCGGTTGAACGAGGCTTCGCGCGTGCTGCCGGCGAACACCAGGATGCGCGACTTGGCGCCGTCCAGTTCCGAACTGTCGCGAACGACGGCCAGGCTCTTGCTGCTGCGTGTGGTGTTGTTCATGGGGAATCCAGCCAGTCGATGATGGGTTGCCACTGTTCGCGGTCGGTCTGCGCGCGCGAACGCGACAGGTCGAAAATGCTCATGCCGTGCGCCGCCGTCTGCACGTAGAGCTGCGAGTTGCGCAGATACGCCAGCACCGGCAGGTCGAGGCCGGCGCAGAAACGCTCCAGTTCGTGCGCGGCGCGGGTGCGGGTGTCCACCCGCATGCCGACGATGCCGATGCGCACCTTTTTCGCGGCGACCCGCTTGTGCTCGGCCAGTTCGGTCAGGAAGTCGCCGGTGGCGAGGATGTCGAAGATGGAAGGCTGCACCGGAATCAGCACACGGTCGACCATCTTCAGCATCGCCTCCAGCCGCTTGCCGCGCAGGCCGGCCGGCGTGTCGAGCACGACATGGGTGGTGCCGCGCGGCGGACGGGCCGGCTGCTCGGGCTCAAGTTCCCAGGTGGAAATCGGCGCCAGCAAGGGGGAACGCATGCCCAGCCAGTGCCGCGCCGACTGCTGGCGGTCGATGTCGCCCAGCATGACGCGCGCACCCTGGGTCGCCCAGTGACCGGCGACATTGGTGGCCAGCGTGCTCTTGCCAGCGCCTCCCTTGGGGTTGGCGATCAGCACGCTGCGCAGCGCCCTTTCGGTCATGACAGCACGATCTCGCGCGAGAACTGGCCGGGTGGCTGCGCATGCAGCGTCCAGAACGCATCGGCCACGCGGGCGGCGTC
>JAVEVQ010000018.1:0-51160 GCA_034004945.1 Methyloversatilis sp.
TGGGTCGCCGGATTGAACGGCCCGAAAGGCGGCGCGCTGACACCGCCCAGCTTCGTCGTGACACAGGCGCGCACTGACGGCGGCGCCGGCCAGTCGGGTAGGATCAGTGGCAGCGCGGCCGGCCTGCTCACGTGGCTATCCTCAGCCCGGCGATCAGGTCTTCCATGTCAGCCGGCAGCGGCACCTCCCACTCGACCTCGGCACCGCTCTTGGGATGAATCAGGCCCAGTCGCCATGCGTGCAGCGCCTGCCGCGAGAAGCGTTCGGCCACGTTGCGCGGCGCATAGACCTCGTCGCCGAGCAGCGAGTGACCGATGTGCGCCATATGCACACGTATCTGGTGCGTGCGCCCTGTTTCCAGGCGGCACTCGACCAGCGTCGCGCCCTGCAGCCGTTCGCGCACGAAATAGTGGGTGCGCGCGGGTTTGCCGCCCGCCTGCACCACGGCCATGCGGGTGCGCTGCACCGGATGACGGCCGATGGCGGCATCGACCGTACCGTCCATCCTCAGGTCGCCGGCCACGACGGCGAAATAGCGGCGCGACACGGTGCGCGCCTGCAGCTGGCGCACCAGATCGGTCTGCGCTTCCAGTGTGCGGGCCACCACGAGCAGGCCGGTGGTGTCGCGGTCAAGCCGGTGCACGATGCCGGCGCGCGGCACCTGCGCCAGTGCGGGCACGCGATGCAGCAGCGCGTTGAGCAGCGTGCCATCCGGCACGCCATTGCCCGGGTGCACCACCATGCCGGCCGGCTTGTTGATCACCAGCAGCGTGTCGTCCTCGAACACGACGTCGAGCGGAATGTCCTGCGGCGCGTGCACGATGTCCGCAGGCAGGCTGCCCGGGTCCAGTTCGAGGCGTTCGCCGGTGAAGGTGCGACGGCGCGCGTCGTCGCAGGTCTTTCCGTCGACCCGCACCCTGCCGTCCCGCAGCCAGCCCTGCAGGCGACTGCGCGAGTACTGCGGCCACACTCGGGCGAGCACCGCGTCGAGCCGGTCGCCGACGACGCCGGCGGGAACCGTCGCGCATATCGGGACTTGAGGCCGGTTCGCGGGCTGCTCGGCGATATAATCGTCGTCTTGCGTATCTTCCAGGGTCAAAGCGGTCATGTGGCGTAGTGTAGCGATACTGTGGGTGGCTCTGGCCGCCGGGTGCGGGCTCCTTCCCGATAAGATCGACGAAACCGCCAACTGGTCCGCCCAGCGCCTCTACACCGAGGCGAAGGAGTTGATGGGCGAAGGCTCGTACGAACAGGCGATCAAGCTGTACGAGAAGCTGGAAGCCAAGTTCCCGTACGGCCGCTATGCGCAGCAGGCGCAGATCGAAGTTGCCTACGCCTATTACCGCCAGGGCGAGCGCGTACAGGCCGTCGCCGCCTGCGACCGCTTCATCCGGCTGCATCCGAACCACCCGAACGTCGACTACGTGTATTACCTGCGCGGCCTCGTTCACTTCAACGAAGACCTCGGCGTGATGAGCGTGCTGTCGCGCCAGGACATGACCGAACGCGACCCCAAGGGCCTGCGCGACTCCTTCGACGCATTGAAGGAACTGGTGACGCGCTATCCGGAAAGCAAGTACACGCCGGACGCGACCATACGCATGAACTACCTGGTCAATTCGCTGGCGGCGCACGAAGTACATGTGGCGCGCTACTACATCAAGCGCGGCGCCTATCTGGCGGCCGCCAACCGCGCGCAGTTCGCGGTGAGCAACTATCAGCAGTCGCCGGCGGTCGAAGAGGCACTGTATATCCTGATGGTCGCCTACGACTCGCTCGGTCTGACCGACCTGCGTGACGACGCCAAGCGCGTCATGCTGAAGAACTACCCGCAGAGCGACTTCCTCGCGCGCGGCTTCAAGAAGCCGGGCGAGGACGACCCCTGGTGGAAGCTCTGGTAGGCATCGCCTTTCGACACAGCAGGAGAACGTTCATGTACAGCAAGGTATTGCTCGCCTACGACGGTTCCGAATCGGGTCGCCGCGCACTGCTCGAATGCGCCGACATCAACGACCTGCTGCACGCCGAAATACATCTGCTGGCCGTCGCGCCGATCGCGGCGACGCTGTTCGTGGCAGAAGGCTTCGTCGCCGACGTGCCGCAGGAAGAAGAGAACGAACGCTTCGCCGAAGTGCTGAAGGAAGGACTGGACCAGCTGAAGTCACGCGGCGTCACCGCCGAAGGTCATCTGGTCACCGGCGACGCGGTGCGCGAGATCAGCCGCCTGGCGCGCGAACTGCACGTCGATCTGATCGTGATCGGCCACACCCATCACGCTTCCCGCCTCGAACGCTGGTGGAAGGGCTCGGTCGGCGCCTCGCTGGTCGAGGAAGCGCCGTGCAACATCCTGATCGTGGTGCAGCCATCGGCATGAATGCAGCACGCGCGCCCTCGTCCGCCGCACGCGACGGCGAGGACGTCAAGCTGCTGGTCGCCCACTTCATGGCCCAGCTGTCGTCACGGCTCGGCGTCGCCCCCATTCCGCTTGACCGCGACACCATCGCCCGCATGGCCACGCACGACTGGCCCGGCAATATCCGCGAACTGCGCAACCTGGTCGAGCGTGCCCTCATCCTCGGCTACTTCCCGGCCGACGCCTTCGGCACCCTCACACCGCCGCGCTCGACCGAACCCGCCGCCGCGCTGGAGGACGTCGAGCGCAAGCACATCCTCGACGTGCTCGCCGCCTGCGGCGGCAACAAATCCGAAGCCGCCCGCCAGCTCGGCGTCTCCCGCAAAACCATAGAACGCAAATGCGCGCAGTGGGGTGTCGCCGGATAAAAGCGACGCACTGCGTCGCTCCGGCGACACGGGTCGGCCATGCAAAGCCGACCTCCGATACATGGATAGGGGCGAACTCGCTCTGCGGCGCCGGTCTCCCGACCGCGGGTTGGCGGTACCGTCCGTGCCCGGGTTAGGGCCGGCTGACCAGCAGCCGGACGGCCAACGCCGCGAACGTCGTTCCGACCAGCCGGTTCATCCACCGCTGAGCTCCCGCCGACCGTTGCAGGCGGCGGCCGAGGCGCGCGGCCGTCCAGGCGACGAGCGCGAAGATGCACAGCGCGGTCAACAGGAAACTCACCCCGAGCACCACGATCTGCGCCGGCATCGCACCGCGCGACGGGTCGGCGAACTGAGGCAGGAAGGCAAGAAAGAAGATCGCCACCTTCGGATTGCTCACGTTCATCAGCACGCCACGCACATACAGGGCCAGAGCGCCGTAGACGGGCGGACGGTCCGCCACCGTCAGCGGTACGCGCCCGGCACGGAACGCATGCCAGGCGAGATACAGCAGATAGACGGCGCCCACGAGCTTGAGCACGGTGAACGCCGCGGCCGAGGACTGGACGAAGGCCGCAACGCCCAGCACCACCGCACCGATATGCACGAGCAGCCCGGTGCACAGTCCCAGGGTGATGCACACCCCGGCACGCGCGCCCTGCAGGGCTGATTGCGTCAGCACGAACAGGTTGTCCGGTCCGGGCGCGATCGCGAGTACCGCGGACGCGGCGATGAACAGCAGCAGTTCCTGCAGCGGAATCATCGGCCCCGCCTCAGACGGTCTCGCCCTGTGCGACACGCAAGGCTTCGCTCACCCGACGGACGGCATCGGCCTCCAGCCGCTGCGCACGTGCCTGCCCGGCGCACAGCGCACCGCGGAAGCCGAGATAGTCCGCCCCGAGGGGCACCAACGAGTCGATGTGCGCGCGCCGCAGCGAACCCGCCAGCCCGCACAGCAGCCCGCGCGCTCGGGTGCGCCCGACGAAGGCGGCGAGCCAGTCGCTGCCGGCGACATCCGGCAGGCTGTGGCCGGTCTTCAGCGCGGTATCGACCATGACGCCGTCGAAACCGGCATCGGCCACCGCATCGACCAGATCCAGCGGCGGTGCGAGATCGCCGAACATGACCGCGATGCGCCGCGTTCCCGCCAGCGGCGTCAGGCCGCTGAGGCAGGCATGCACCGCCGCGTAGTCGCGACCGCCTTGCTGCCAGCCCGCAGGGAACAGGCCCGCCTTGACGTAATCGACGCCAGTCGCGGCAATGATCGCCATCGCGGCCTGAACGGCCTGCGCATCCGGCTCGATATTGCCGGCGGTGGCGCTGGTGAGCGCGCGACCGCCGACGAAGGCGACGACCTCGCGGATCACCGCCGGCGGCAGCGCGCCGAGCGCGCCATCGGCCGGCTGCTTGAGGTCGATCAGATCGACCCCGGCGTCGAATACGATGCGCGCCTCGTCGAGGTCGCGCACGCTGGCCAGCATGCGGATCACGCCTGCACTCCGGCGCGATGCGCGGCTATGCGTTCGACCAGCCAGCCCCAGGCTTCGAGCTCGGCCGGGCCGGCGGTCTTGTCGATGGCGATCTGCAGATAGGCCAGTTCAGCGTCGATCTTGTCGACCGGCAGCATGTGCAGCCGGCTCACCAGAATGGCCGCCTCGATCACCGCCGAACGCGCGCGGTTGAAGCCGGGGAAAGCGCCGTGGCTTTCTTCGTGCACGGTGCGGCAGAACAGGCGCGGCCGGACCTCGTCGTCCTCGACCTCGACCAGTTCGAGTTCGCGGTGGGCTAGCGTATTCACCAGCCGGGCGCAGCCGATTTTCTCGGCGGCCTGCACCGGCCAGTCGCGGCGACCGGTCAGCGCGCCGGCGAACACCCGCACGTCGTCGGTGAAATTCACCACCGCGATGCGGGTGGCGAGCAGGTTGTCCAGCGTGCCCGACGGACGGAAGGGCGCGAGCACGGTCAGCCCGCGTTCCTCGCGCACGCCCAGCGGCGTAATGTGCGTGCGGCCCTGCACGTCCACGGTGGTCAGTATGGTTTCCCAGATCATGCTTGGTCCTGTGTGTCGTCGGCCGGCGGCGGCGCGTCGGCCTGCCTGCGCTTCGTCTTGCGCTGCAGCGTGGTGCCGGGCGCGCAGTGCGCCATCAGATCCTGCTCCTTCTTCTCGACCGCGGCGCCCCACTGCAGTTCTTCGTCCTGCGCGTAGCGGCGGCCGAGCTGCCAGGCGATCTGCGCGCGCGCCAGCTCGACGCCGAGGTAGAAGGCGTGGGCGCCGTCCTCCGCAACATTGAGCCCGGGATAGAGCGCGAACGGATCGGTGTGCACCTGAAGCCCGTCGCGGTTGTAGATGTGGATGCCCTGCTCGCTCACCTGGATGCGGAAGTTCGGGTCGCGCACGGTGGCGGCGATCTCGGCGATTTCCTGAGGTGTGTCGGGAAAAGGGCGGCGCTGATGCGTCGTCATCAGATCATCGGAATAGTCGCGCGGCAGCGCGTTGTCCTCGCGCGCGGCGAACATGACGCGCCGTGCGATGTCGGCTTCCTTCACCGCACGACGCGCGTGCGGACTCACTTCGGTGGCCAGCACGGCACCGATGCGCAGCTCTGAAATGATGCCGAACAGCAGCGCGTTGATGCCGCTGGTATCGGCGTCGGTCAGTTCGGTCAGGTTGCCCACGCCCATCATGACCGGAATGTCCGGATGGCTGCGCCGCAGGTCGTGGTAGCGGACGATGGACGCGGTGAAACCGAAATGGATGGGTTCGACGATGGGATCGGCGTAGAAGGGCAGACCGCGTGCGGTCATGATGTCCACCGCTTCGCGCAGCGAATCGAGATCGCCCGGCGTGTCCGGTATCAGCACCGGGATGGCGTCCACCTCGTCGGCCACCCACAGCGTGCTCTTCTTCAGGCTCAGCAGGTAGTCGGCCCCGGCACGGGCGCCGCGCAGCAGGTCGTCGGTGTTGAGCGAATCGATGCTCACCTGGAAGCCTTCGGCCTTCAGCGCACGAATGCAGTCCTCCATGTGCGGGAAGGGCGTATCCGGCAGGCAGCCGATGTCGATCACGTCGGCGCCGTCGCGCCGGTAGCGGCGCGCGGTGGCGAGCACGGTGTCGATGTCGACCTGCGGCGCATCGACGATCTCGGCAAAGATGAGTACGTCGTGCTGAGTCAGTTCGCGCTTCTTCGCCTTGCGCCCGAAGTGCTGCGGCAGATCCTTCACCTCGTCCGGCCCGCGCTGCACCGGAACTCCATAGTGCTGCGACAGCGCATCGAGATCGCCGCGGCAGCGGCCGGGCACGATGATGCGGTCGGCGTCGACCGGCGCCGGCACGCGGCGGCGGATCAGTTCGGCCGTCATCAGCCCGGCCACGTTGATGCCGACGTCGAGCACGCGCGCCTCGAAGGGCAGCGGCTGCATGTCGTCGAGAATGCGCTGCAGGCTCTTCAGCGCCAGATGCCCGGTCAGGAAGAGGATGCGTTCGGCGCGGACGTCTTGTTCAGGCATGCCGGAATTCGTCGCTCATCGGATCGTCGATCGCAGGATCAACGACCGACGGCCGCAAGTCTCTGCCGGAGCGCGCTCTGCAGTTCCTCGACGCTCTTCACCACGGTGACGCCTTCGAAACCGGCCAGGCGACCGGTGTGCTCGAGGTCGATCGAGCGCGGATACAGCGTCACCCATTCGCTCGGCGACTCGGTGATCACCACCGGCTCGTTGTCGCAGGCGAACACGATGATGGGAATGCGCAGCTTGCCCGCCTGGGCGAAGATGTTGGTCACCAGCGTGTCGGAAATGCCGAGCGCGCATTTGGCCACGGTATTCGAGGTGGCCGGCGCGATCACCACCGTGTGGTACTGCCCCTGGTAGAACAGCCCGACCGGTGCCGCACTCGCCGTGCTGTCGCGGAAGATGCGGTAGCGCTTCTTCATGTCGGCCAGCGGGTAGCCATACATGTTCAGCACTTCCTCGCCGGCGCGCGACAGGAAGAGGTCGATGCGGTCGAGCGTATCGGCGAACTCCAGCGATTCCTTCAGGAAGTGGCCGGAGCCGGTCAGCCCCCAGGCAATGCGCGCATCGGGCAGGACTTCGGCTTCGTCGGGAATGTCGTTCAGGCGCGGATCAGTAGCCATCACCCGCCTGCGTGTCGGTGTCGATGTCCAGACGCTTCATCTTGCGATAGACGGTGTTGCGGCTGACGCCGAGTTCACGCGCCAGCCCGGCGATGTTCCAGCGGTGCCGGCGCAGTTCGGACAGCAGCGCGTCGCGCTCCGCCGACTGCAGCGGATTCAGGTTGCTCGGCGCGGCATGCACCGGCTCGGCGCCGCCGGCATCGGCCGGGTGCGCGGCCGGCGTGACGGGCGGCATCGGCTCGGGCGCGTCCATCAGCTCAGGCGGCATGTCGCGCAGCGTGATCTCCGGGCCATCGCACAGCGCGACCAGCGTGCGCAGCACGTAACGCATCTGGCGGATGTTGCCCGGCCAGCGGAAGCGGTCGAGCACCTGCATCGCCGCCTGACCCAGACGGATCGGCGGATGGCGGCCGGCGCTCTCCTCGCTCAGGCAGCGCTCGATCAAGGCACGGCGGTCGGTGCGGTCGCGCAGCGCCGGCAGCGTCACTTCCATGCCGCGCAGCCGGTAGTAGAGGTCTTCGCGGAAACTGCCCTCGCGCACCATGGCGCGCAGGTCGCGGTGCGTCGCGCACACCAGTTGCAGATCGACCGGCACCGCGTTCTCGCCGCCCAGCGGCGTCACCTTGCGCTCCTCGAGCACGCGCAGCAGGCGCGCCTGCAACTGCAGCGGCATGTCGCCGATCTCGTCGAGGAAGAGCGTGCCACCGTCGGCCTGCAGCACCTTGCCGCGACGGCCGTCGCGGTTGGCGCCGGTGAAGGCGCCCTGCTTGTAGCCGAACAGTTCGGATTCGATCAGTGCTTCCGGCAGCGACGCGCAGTTGATCGCGACGAAAGGCCCGCGCGCGCGCTGGCTCGATGCATGGAAGGCGCGTGCGAACACTTCCTTGCCGGTGCCGGTTTCGCCGGAGATGAGCAGAGGAATGTCGCGGTCGAGGATGCGCATCGCGCTGTGCACGTTGCCCGCCATGCGCAGATCGCCAAGATCGAGTTCGGCCAGTGCCTGCGCCGCGGATGCCGAATCGGCGCCGCGCACGCCGGCCTGAGCGCGATTGCGTGCCGGCTGCTGCGCCAGCAGATGCCAAGTCTGGTGCTGCGGCATCGACAGCGTCAGCGGGTGGAAACCGGAACGGAAGGTGCGCGACAGCAGCTCCGGCAGCGACTGGCCGAAGAATTCGGTCACTTCGCGCCCGAGCAGCGCCTCGCCTTCCGGCGACAGCAGTTCGAAGGCGGTATGGTTCGCTTCGATCACCTCGCCCTCGGGCGTCAGCGCCAGCATGCCGTCCACCGCGGTCAGTACGCGGCCTGCATGGGCGTGGAAGCGGATGATGTAGTCGGTGGCGTGGCGCGAGCGGAAGGCACGGTGCTCGATCACCCGGGCCGAGCGCTCGATCAGCGCGCGCAGTGCGCGGGCACCGCCCGGTGCCAGCGAGCAGACCGCCAGCACGGCGGCGACTTCGCCGACGCCGTCGTAGATCGGCGCGGCGGCGCACACCATGTCGGTGTGGCGGGCGAAGAAATGCTCCTCGCGCGAAATGACCAGCGAATGGCGTTCGGCCAGCACGGTGCCGATGCCGTTGGTGCCCTGAATGTCCTCGCTCCAGCGCGCGCCCTCGACCAGACCGCGCAGCGAAGCCTCGCGCGCGAAGCCGGGGTGACGCACGATGCTGACGATGACGCCCTCGGCGTCGGCCAGCAGCAGCGCGGAATTGGGGTCGTCGAGCTGGCGGTGCAGTGTCTGCATCTCCGGCACGGCGCTGTCCATCACCGCGCCGAGCTTGTCGCCACGCTCTCGCCAGGCCTGCGGCGCAAGCGGCGGCGGCGCGTCCTCGGCGGCTGGATCGAGACCCAGTTCATGGAAGCAGCGCAGCCATGAACGGGCCACCAGCTCATGGCCGGACGGACGCTGTGGGCGGCTGATGATGGCGTGCACCGAACGGACGTGTTCAGCCACCTGATTGGATGACACCATGTATTCGAACCCTGGGAACCGGTAGCGGCGTACGCGGGAAAAAGCGCTCAATGGTACCACCCGCCCCGGAAACCCCGCCAGCCAAGGCCGGCCCGCGATCGCGCGCGGCCTGCGCCCGTTGTGACGCGGCGGTGTCGCGAAAGACGGGCACTCTGTTCCGCAAGTCGATGCGTACAGTTGTCCCGCGTCAAGCCGTATCGCGGCCAGAGGTCGACCACGAAACACACGCTTGCCGGTCGAACCAGGCGCACTTTTGTGGGAGCGAGCTTGCTCGCGATGGCGGCCTGTATCGGCGCAAGTCGCTTGCCCAAGTAGTATCGCGGCCAGAGGCCGCTCCCACAAGGGCGCGCCAGACCTGCGGCCAAAGGCAGGGCGGAGGTTCTGTGGGAGGGGTTTTCTGAACCCGACAGCGGCCCGGGCCGAAGCCTGCTGACTGCAGCAGCCCTGTCGCGGCCAAGGCCGCTCAAACGGTCTAGTCGTAGATCTCGGTCGACATCGCCCCCGGGTCGGCGCCCGAAGCCAGCAGGTGGGCCACCGCCAGGCGCTGTTTGCGGAAGACCGCCCAGTACAGCGCGTTGAAGCCGGCCCGGTCCGGCAGATTGGGGTCGAAACCGGCGGCCAGCAGTTGGTCGAGCACGCGCACGTGACCCAGCGAGGCAGCCAGCGACAGGGCGTGCCGGCCCAGTTCGCGCTCATGGACCTGCCAGTCCGGGCGTGCACGCACCAGTTCGGCCACCACTTCGGCGCGGTCCAGCATGACCGCATCAATCAGCGGCACATGACCATTCGCACTTTTCGCGTCGACGTTAGCGCCGGCGCGCAGCAGCAGCGCGACCACCTTGTGATGACCGGCCAGTGCGGCGGCACCGAGCGGCGTGAAACCCGAGGCGCCCTTGCGGTCGACATGGGCGCCGGCGGCCAGCAGTGCGCGCACGGTTTCCGTCTCGCCGGCGGCGGCGGCACGCGCCAGCACGCTGTCGCCCCACACGTCGCGCACGTTCGCCGCGGCACCGGACTTGAGCAGACGATTGACGGCCGCCCAGTCACCGCGACGGGCGGCCGACAGCATCGCGTAATCGGCGCTGCGGTAGTCGCGCGGGCCGGCGTCGTCGCCGGTGCGGCGCATGTCGGCGTACTCGATCGCGGTAGTGGGCATCGCCGCGCGTGGGCGCGCGGGTTCGGCGATCACGCCCTGCCACTCCGGTGGCAGTTCCTGTGCGCCGGCGACGCCGGCGCATGCCAGCAGCGCGCAGGCTGCCATCTTCAAGGTATTCATCATGATTCTCCCGCCAGATCCCGGCCTGCTTCGTGCGCACGCAACGCCGCCAGCCGCGCCACGGCCTGCGCGCGGTTGGTCACGTCGAGCTTGCGCAGGATCTTCTGGATATGGTTTTTCACGGTGAGCGGACTGATGTCGAGGATCTGCCCGATCTCATGATTGGTCTTGCCTTCGCGCACCCAGTCGAGCACCTGCAGTTCGCGTGCGCTCAGCGTGAGCGGCGAGTTGTAGCGGCCGTTCGCGCGCTCGGCGCCCTCGCGCCGCTCGAATTCGGTGATGCGCAGCAGCGCCAGATGCAGATTGGGCATCAGCAGTTCGATGCGACGGGCGTCCTGATCGGTCGGCGCGTCGGGCATGCCGAGCAGCGCGAAGAAGGTGGACTGTTCGCCACGCGCCTCACGACAACCGTGCGCCAGCGCGTGCTGCAGCCCCAGTGTGCGCAGCGCGGACGCTCCGCTGCGACCACGCGCACCGCCGCCGTAAGCCAGCGGCTCGCGCGCGCCGGCGCGCCAGTCGTCGAGCAGGCGCGCCATCAGCCCGGACGCCGGATCGATCAAACGTGACTCGTACTCCGGTGACAGCACCGAGCGCGAGAACACCGAGGCGCGATAGTCACCGCGCTCGATGTCGCCGCAGGCGCAGAGCAGCGTTTCGTGGGGCAGGAAGGTCTGCAGCGAACCCTGCGCCCAGAGAAAGAACTGGAAGCGCTTGACGACCCGGATCGAGGTTTCGATCGTAAACAGCAATAGCTGTACGTCGATCTGATCCTGCGCGAGCGGATCTGTCATGTAGAAACCGGGATGGAAGCAGCCTTGTGGCCGTCGTTCGAATGAAGCCTGTCCGGTGCCGCAACAGACGCGTCGGCTGCTGCAACACTTTGCAACAACCGGCGCGGATTCTTGCAGTCGAATGTTTCAGCGGGGTGACGACGGCACCGGCGTGTGCGGCAGCGGCATCTGCACCGCCTGTTCGTGGCGCCAGCGCCGGGCCATCAGCGCGGCAAGAATTTCGCTCCAGCGGCTGAATACGAAGAAGTGTCCCTCGCCCGCCAGCAGCCGCACGCTGGCCTGCGGAAACAGGAAGGCGAGCCGGCTGGCGCAGTCGGCCGGCACGATATGGTCGTCGCAGCCCTGCACGATCTCGACCGTACCGGGGTAGTCCTGCAATGCGAGCTGCCAGTCGGAGGCGGCGATCGCCAGATCGCGGACGATGGCCGCCGCGCCCTGACGGGCGGCGCTCGGCAGGTCATCGAAGAACATGTCGTGGATGTCGGCGCGCGCCAGTTCGGCGCGGTCTGCCTCGCTGACCAGCCGGCACATGGCCGACAGATAAGCTCTGGGCCACAGCGCGGCAACGACGGCCAGCGGCTCGATCAGCAGTCTGGCGAGGCGGGGTGTGCGCACCGCGAGGCGGACCATCACCGCTTCGAAAGGATGAAGTTTCAATGCATCCGCCGACGCGCCGTAGCCGGGCGCCACGCCGCTGACCAGCACCAGTCGCGACACCCGTTCGCCGAACTCCGCCACCAGCGCGCACGCGAAGGGCGCACCGCCGGACACGCCGCCGACCGCGAAATCGCCCAGCTTCAGATGATCGACCAGCGCGCCGACGTCCTGCCGCCATTGCGCCAGACCCCAGCCGGGCGCGCTGTCGGACAGGCCGTAGCCAGCACGGTCGGGCACGATTAGGCGCGCGTGCCGCTCGCTGGTGAGCGCATCGAAGGGCGGCACCTGCCGGCGCGAACCGGGAACGCCGTGGCACAGGATGACCGGATAGCCGAACGGATCACCGTACTCGGCCCAGGCCAGTCGCCGCCGATCCGGCAGAAGCATGCTGCGCTCGTCCACGCAGGCACCATGACATGAAGATTGACATGGGCAGTCTGCGCGCCGCGTATTTCAGCTTCGGGACAGTGCAGCGCAAAAAAAGAACCCGCCTTGCGGCGGGCCCAGGACAACATTACGAAAGAAGCGGATCAGTTCTGGTCGAGACTGCCCATCGCGCGCGGGTAGGTCACGACCCCCCAGGGCAGCTTCTTGTCCTCGATCTTGCCGGTGACTTCGAGCTTCTGCGCATCGACCACCACGACGGCGTCCGAACGGCCGCAGGCCACGAGGATCTGCTTCTCGTCCGGCGTGAAGGTGAAGTGCCAGCAGCGTTCGGCGTCCAGCGGTACGTCCTTGATCTTGGTGAAGGTTTTCGCGTCGAACACCTCCAGGGCCTTGGCGCGGGCGGTGGCGACGAACAGGCGCTCGCCCTTGGCATCGAACGCCACACCGTACGGCGTCTCGCCGGTGGCGACCGTCTTGACCGGGTTCAGCTTGTCGTCGAGCACGAGGAAGTTGTTGCCGAATTCCAGCGTGGCGATGAAGGTCTTGCCGTCCGGCGACAGCTTGATGCCGCGCGGGCGGGCGCCGTACTTCTCGACTTCGACCTTCTTCAGCATCTTGCCGGTCTTGATGTCGTGCAGCGTGAGCGTGTTGTCGGCCTCGTTGGTCACCACCAGGCGCTTGCCGTCGGCGGTGAATTCGATGCCCTCGGTTTCCGGGCCGCCGACGATGTTGCGGATCACCTTGCCCTTCTTCAGGTCGATCACCGCGACCTTGGCCGGTTCTCTGTCATCGTCGTCATCGTCGTCGTGACCGTGGCCGCCTTCCTTCTTGTCGTCGTCCTTCTTTTCCGCGCCCGGCTTGGGCGGCGGGCCCAGCTTCGAAGTGGGTTCGAAGGACACGAAAGCCATGTTGCCGCGCACCCGCACGAATTCCGGGTTCTTGCCGATCTTGACGCGCTTGGTCACCTTGCCGCTCGCGGTGTCGATCAGCGCGATATCGCCGGTTTCGCGCACGGCGACCACCAGCATCTTGCCGTCATCGGTCACGCCCAGGCCGCGCGGCACCTTGCCGCCCACCGCGTATTCGCCGGTGACCTCCATCTTCGCCAGGTCGATGATGGAAATGCCGCCGTCCTGATTGCTCACGTAGGCGGTGCCGGCCGCCTGCACCAAGCCCGCGCCGGCCATCATCGAGAACAGTGCGGCCGAAATCAGGCCGCGCATCGCGGATTTGAACTGCATGGGGAATCCTCCGTCGTTTTCTTGTCGTGTGCCGAACCGGCAGCGTCTCAGTATAGAGAGCGGAACGCGTCATCCGGTTCAGGATTTCCGCGAATCGGTTACTGAATGGCCATGGCCGCGGCACGGGAAATCCTCCCTCACAAGGTGTCGCAGCCGCCCGATCGGGACAAGGGAAAACATCCCGGGCACCGGCAACGGTACAATGCCGGGTTTTACGCAATTCGGCCGGTACCTACCATGGAAGCAGAACGCCTCAACGCCATCGCCAATCACCTGACCGACCTGCAATCGCGGGCCGGCGAACTGCGGAGGTATCTTTGACTACGATGCCAAGGCATCGCGGCTCGAAGAAGTAGAACGCGCACTCGAAGACCCGACGGTCTGGAACGACACGGCACGCGCGCAGGAATTGGGCAAGGAAAAGCACGGACTGGAAGCGGTCGTGCGCACGCTGGAGTCGATCGACGCCCGGCTGGCCGACACGAGTGACCTGTTCGAACTCGCCCGCGAAGAAGCGGACGAGGACACCGTGGTCGCCATCGAGGCGGACAAGGAAAAGATCGAAGCCGACGTCGCCGGCCTCGAATTCCGCCGCATGTTCAACAACCCGCAGGACCCGAGCAACTGCTTCCTCGAAATCCAGGCCGGTGCCGGCGGCACCGAAGCGCAGGACTGGGCGTCGATGCTGCTGCGCATGTACGTGAAGTACTGCGAGCGCAAGGGTTTCGGCGTCGAGGTACTGGAAGAATCCGAAGGCGAAGTCGCCGGCATCAAGAGCGCCACGCTGAAGATCAGCGCCGAATACGCCTACGGCACGCTGCGTACCGAAACCGGCATCCACCGGCTGGTGCGCAAGAGCCCCTTCGATTCCGGCGCGCGTCGCCACACCAGCTTTTCCAGCGTGTTCGTGTATCCGGAAGTCGATGATTCGATCGAGGTCGACATCAACCCGGCCGATCTGCGCGTCGACACCTTCCGCGCCTCCGGCGCGGGCGGCCAGCACATCAACAAGACCGACTCGGCCATCCGTATCACGCACGTGCCGACCGGCATCGTCGTGCAGTGCCAGAACGACCGTTCGCAGCACAAGAACCGCGCCGAGGCGATGGCGATGCTGAAGTCGCGCCTGTACGAAGCCGAACTGCGCAAGCGCCAGGCGGCGCAGCAGGCGCTCGAAGACACGAAGAGCGACATCGGCTGGGGTCACCAGATCCGTTCCTACGTGCTGGACCAGAGCCGCATCAAGGACCTGCGCACCAATCACGAAGTCGGCAACACGCAGTCGGTGCTCGACGGCGACCTCGACGGCTTCATCCAGGCCAGCCTGAAACAGGGCGTCTGACGGTGCGTTTCCTGCTGCGCGCCGTGATGTTCGGCGTCGCGCTGAGCGTCGCCGCCCTGTTGCTCGCACTGTGGGCGGCGCTCGACGGCGCACCGTCGATCACCGACGCGCAGGCGGTTATCTCAACCCGTTCGGCCGAGCGCGCCGCCAAGCGGCTGGGCGAACTGGACCCGCGCCGGCTGCGCGACGGCGAGCGCCGCAGCATCGAGCTGGCGACCGACGAAGTGCAGACCCTGCTGCAGATCGCGGCGAAGCGGCTGCCGGACACGCGGGCGCAGGCGGTCAGCGTCGATGGCCAGATGAATCTGCGTACCGCCACCGCATTGCCCGGCGCGCTCTGGCTCAATATCGACGCCCCCGTCGTCATCGCCGACGGCGAGCCACGGCTGGACGGACTGCAGATCGGCAGCCTGTCGCTGCCGGCCCCGATCGCGCGCAAGGCCTTCGCCGCCGCCCTGCCCTGGCTGCTGCGCCAGTTTGGCTATGGCGGCAATCCGGCACTGCTGTCCGAGGTCGTGCAGGGTGCACGCATCTCGCGTGACGGGCTGCGCATCGACTACGCGCTGAGCAGGCAGGTGGCCGCCGAGGGCATGCGCGCGCTGCTGCCGGCCGGCGAAGCGGAACGGCTGGCCGCCTATCACGCCGAGCTGCGCACGGCGGTACTCGCGCTGCGCGAAGGCGGCGCCGCACGCGCCGCCGACAGCCTGCCGCCGGTGCTGCAGCGACTGTTCGCACTGGCACAGACGCGCGGCGGCGACACCGTCGCCGAACAACGCTCGGCCCTGCTCGCACTGGCGCTGCACGTGAATGGCCGCTCACCTGCCCTGCTGATACCGGCCGCCGCCGACTGGCCGCCGGTTCCGCGTCAGGTGCTGACGCTGCACGGCCGCGAAGATCTGGCGCAGCACTTCGTCGGCTCGGCCCTGATCGCCGCCCACGCTGGCGCGCAGTGGGCGAACGCCATCGGCCTGTCGAAGGAGGTGCGCGACGCGCGCGGTGGCAGCGGCTTCTCCTTCACCGACCTGCTGGCCGACCGTGCCGGCACCCGTCTCGGTGAGCGCATCGCCGCCGGCGATGACGCCGTCGTCCGCGTGCTCGCTGGCGATCCGGCGACGGAAGACCTGCTGCCGTCGATCGCCGGCCTCGCCGAATTCATGCCGGAAGCGGCATTCCAGCGCCGCTTCGGCGGCGTCGGCGAGCCCGCCTACAACGCGGTGCTGGCCGACATCGACGCGCGCATCGCCGCACTGGAGCTGTACAAGTGAGCATCGACAACGCCGCCGGCTTCACCGACTTCCTCGCCGCCGGCGTCGATGCCGACGAAGTGCCCGAACTCGACCGCCTGCTGCGCGCGCGTCCGATGCTGGCCGCCTTCACCACGCTGTTCCACGGCTCCGAAGCCGAAGTGCTGATGCGCGTGATGGTGCTGGGCGAGATCGGCCGCACCGCCGACATGCCGCGCTGGTCGCCGGACGCGCTGCGTGCCCGCTTCGCCTTCGTCGATGCGGTCAAGCTGGAAACCGTGCTGCGCCGGCTGCGCGACCACGCGCTGCTGCTGATCGCCGATGGCCAGTACCTGCTGTCCGACGTCGGCCGCAATGCCTGCGCCGCACTCACCATGCTGCTCGAACTGTCGGGCGACGAGGACGTCGAGCTGGGCTTCCTGACCGCGCAGCTGGCCGGTCTGCAGGCGGTCGATGGCGATACCGGCGAAGCGCTGCAGCAGTTGCTGGGCAAGCTGAACGACCTCACGCTGCACTTCGAGGACGCCATCGCCTCCGGCTCCGAATTCCGCATCCTGTCGGCGCGCCGCCGGCTGGCCGCCAACGCGCGCTGGCTGGACCGCGGCACGCTGCTGCTGCGCGAACTGCTGGCCGACGAGGACATTCCGTTCGAGCGCGCCAGTCTGGCGCAACGCATCGGTCTGGCGCAGTCGCGGCTGGCGCGGGTCGATGCCTCCTTCCAGCGTGCGCTGAACAAGATCGAGTCGCAACGCGTGACGCTGGGCGGCTCCGGCATCTCGTCGTCCGACGTGGCGGGCTGGCTGCGCGGGCTGGACGCCGCGGCACTGGCCGGCCTGTGCGCCGACGCGCTGACGCCCTGCCCCGACCTCACGCTGCTGGCCGGCGGCCACGAACTGCTCGACCGCGCGGAGCCGGCCGCCGCCAACGAACCGGTGCCGGAAGCCGGCGCCTCGGCGCTGCCGGCGCCGGACGAAGCGCCGGTCGCACCGGCGCCGCAGATGGAAGACCTGCGCCTGCTCGAACTGTTCGGCCAGCGCATCGAACGACTGAGCGCGCCGTCGCGGCTTGCCGACGTGGTGCCCGGCGGCAGCTTCGCCCAGGCCTCCTACCGCATGTCGCTGCTGGCGCTGCTGCGCGACAGCGACGCCGACGGCATGCGCGAGGCCGGCGAGGGCCCGATCGCCGACTTCCTGCGCATGCCGGTCGACGTGCGCTTCAGCGAAGACATCCAGCCGGTCGACGACGACAACGTCGCCGCCATCACGGTCGGCGAAGTCGCGCCGCGGATGACGAACCAACCCTGACCCGACGCGAGTGACGATGGAAACAGAACTGCGCACCCTCACCGCCCGCCTGCTGGCGCACCGCTCGATCCCGCGTTCCGACGTGCTGGCGCGGCGCGCGCTGGTCGACGACAGCTTCCGCCACGCGCTGGACAACCGGCTGGCCACGGTCGGCCTGCAGTTGCTCGACAACCCCTATGCCGCGCACATCGCGGTCGGTTTGTCCGAAGACATGCGCGAACCGGTATTCGGCCAGGGCCGCGAGTACGCGGCGTCCAACGTCGGTCTGACGCGCGATGAACTGGCCTGGCTGATGGTGATCTGGGCGCTCATCGTGCTGCCCAAGCGCGAGCGCCAGGTGAACCGGCGCAGCCTGCACGACGACGGGCAGGACGACATGTTCGGCGCCGAAACGCCGGTCGAGCACGGCGACACCGTATCCGGCGCGCTGTCCGAAGCGTCGCTAGCGGCCGACTTTGGCAACCGCCTCGGTGGCAAGACCAAGCTCAACTTTGCACTGGGCAAGCTGGCCCGCCTCGGCTTCATCGAGCGGCGCGGCGGCCAGGTGCTCGAAGGCCCGCTGCTCGACGTGCTGCTCGACTACCGCATCCTGGCCGACCGCGTCATCCACGGCACGCTGGCCGACGTACTGGCCGAAGCCGGCCATCGCCTGCCCGCGGCCAACGCTTTCGAACTGGCGCAGGACACGCAGGCCGACGAGGACGGCGAAGAATGATGACGCCCACCCCGTTCCGACGAACCCCCAACGCGCGCTGACGATCCACGACCATGTTCCACATCAAGCAACTCGAACTGGTGCACTGGGATTTCTGGCGACGCTTCACGCTGCCGCTCGACGCCCAGATCATCACCATCGTCGGCCCCAACGGCTCCGGCAAGACCACGCTGCTCGACGCGCTGCGCACGCTGTTCGCGCTGCGCTGTTCCGGCAAGCGCGACTTCCGCCGCTACGTGCGCCGCGCCGACCGCGACTTCGCCTGGATACGCGCGGTGGTGGCCAACGTGCCGGGCGGCACCGGCAAGCGGCCCTTCTTCCCCTGCATCCACGACGAAGTGACGCTGGCCTGCCGCATCAAGCGCGCCGGCGGCGACTGGACGCGCGACTACGCCATCGTCGACGGCAATGTGGCAATCGAACAGCTGGAAGCCGGCAGCGACTGGGCCGGCCTGCGCGACTACCAGAACCGCCTCGCCTGGGGCGGCCTGACGCCGGCCATCGCCAAGGTGCTGTCGCTCGAACAGGGCGACACCGACAAGCTGTGCGAATACTCGCCGCGTGCCCTGCTCGACCTCGTGTTCGACGTATTCGGCGACAAGGAGGTGCTGGACAACTACCAGGCCGCGCGCGAGGAACAGAAGAGCGCCGAGCGCGAACTGGAGAGCATCGGCCTCGACCTCGACCGCCTGCGCACCCAGGCCGAAGCCAAGCGCATGGAAGCCGACAACTACCTCGAATGGAAACAGCATTCGGACGAGGCGCACGCGCTGGAGGCCGAAATCGTGCCGCGGCTGGAAGTGGCCGAACTGAGCCGCGACATCGAGGGCGAGCGCAGCGGTCTGACGCGGCTGCGTGAAGACCTGCGCAGGCTGCGCGTCGAGCACGACGCCGTGTCGGCGCGGCTGGAATCGGTGAAGGGCGAGCGCGACGCCGCGAAGTCGGCGCTGGATGCCGCACGCGCAGCCGAGAAGGCCACCGAGACCGAACAGCTGGCGGCGCATGACGCACTGCGCGACATCGAGCGCCTGCTCGACGAGGAGCGCAAGCTGCGCGAGCGCGTGGCAAGCGAACATGGTGCCGACGCGCTGGCGCTGGAAGCCGAACACGCCGAGGCGGAATCGACCGCCGCCCGGCTGGCCGCCGACGAGCGCGCACTGGTGCTGCGCTTCGAGGAAAAGACCGAGGCGCTGCGCGCCGCGCGCGAACGCCGCGGCGCACCGAGCGATCGCGAGGTGGGCGAATTCCGCGCCCAACTCGACGAGGCCGGCATCGCCCACAGCGCGCTGTCCGACGTGGTCGAAGTGACCGACACCGCCTGGCAGGCCGCGCTCGAAGCGGTGCTGCGGCCCTACCGCCATCTCATCCTGCTGGAGCGCGAAGACGACCGTCACGCCGCCTGGGCGCTGGGCGAGCGCGCGCGCTTCCGTCACTTCATCGTCGCCGAGCGCGAAACCGCCGCCGCGCCGCGCGCCGGTTCCTTGGCCGAGGTAGTGCGCTTCGCCGCGCCGGTACCGCGCTGGCTGTGCGACCTGCTGAACCGCATGCAGCGCGTGGACGACGCCGAAGCGGCGCGCAAGCTGCCGCGCGACGCCGAGTGGATCACCCGCGACGGCTATCACAAGGAACGCCGCGGCGCCCGCCACCTCGGCCGGCCCGCCGAATTCCACTTCGGCGAACTGGCCCGCCAAGCGCGCATCGCCCAGCTCGGCGCCGACATCGCCGCGCTCGACAACCAGCGGCGCGAACTGAGTCCGCAGCTCGACGCCGCGCGCGAACGGCTGAAGGCACTGCGCGCCCGTCTGCTCGGCCTGCAGTCGGCCACGCTGCTGGCCGAACGCAGCGCCGAATTCGCCGCCGCCGCGCAGGCACAGCCGGCGGCACGCGAACGCAGCGCAGCCGCCGAAGCGGCACGCGATGCCGCCCGCCGCGAGGTCGAGCGGCTGAACGAGAACCTGCGTGGCATCGAGGTGGAGTCCGACCGCCGCCGTCGCGAGATCGACGACACCGGCCGCCGCCTGCGCGAACTGAGCCAGGAGTCGGCGCCGCGCCGCACCGAACAGGCGCGCCGCCTGCTGCAGCTGCGCGCGCGTCGTCGCGGTATGCCGGCGCACTGGCTGGACCCGCAGGAACTGGCGCAGCTTGCCGAACGTTACGGCGACGCCCGCGCCGCGCGGCGCGAACTGGGCCGCCTGCGCGAACTGCTGGCGCGCGGCGACTGGATCACCGACCCGTCGGCGCTGACGCTGCGCGAACGCCTGCGCGACGATCTGACCAAGCGCGAACAGGACTACGCCGCCCGCCAGGGTTACTGCGCTACCGCGCGCCGCCTGACCGACGACGCGCGCTCGGCCTACATCGCCAAGCTGCGCGCCACGGTGCGCCAGTACGCGAAGAATCTGCGCGCGCTCGGCGAACTGGCTGGCGTCGGCGTCGACTGCCCGACGCCGCACCTCGACAACGACGACCTGTCGCTGGCCCAGGCCGGGCTGGAGGTGAGCTTCGATTTCGACCGCAAGGGCGCGGTCGGCCTCAACGACGGCGAGGCGTCAGGGGGCCAGCAGGTGATGAAGTCGCTGATCCTGCTGATCGCGCTGCTGATGGACGACACCCGGCCGGGCGGTTTCGTGTTCATCGACGAACCCTTCGCCCACCTCGACGTCGCCAACATCGACCGCGTCGGCCGCTTCCTCGGCGCCACGCGCGCGCAGTACCTGATCACGACACCGGTCACCCACAACGCCAACGTGTTCGCGCCGGCCCAGCTCACGCTGGTCACCAGCAAGAAGGCGCCGGGCGAAGGCTGGGCACCGCCGATCGGCGTGCTGAAGCGGGCCAGATAGCGCGTCGCCGCGAGCCACGGTCACGGTCACGGTCACGATCGCGATCGCGATCGCGGCAGGATGACCGCACCGGCAGGTCCGCTGCGTCTTCTGCGCGAGTGCGTCGTGGGCGCGAGGCGGGTGCGGCGGGCGGCTGTCTGACCGGCGGTTGCGCTACTTCGGCAAGGGCGCGAGCGCCGCGATCACTCGCCGCGTGCCTTGCGGTCCTGTTCGCGCAGCCAGTTCAGCTTCTCGGCGATCTTCGCTTCCATGCCGCGGTCTGTCGGCTGGTACCACTGGACGTCCTTCATGCCGTCGGGCAGGTAGCGCTCGCCGGCGGCATAGCCGCCCGCTTCGTCGTGTGCGTAGCGGTACTCGGCGCCGAAGCCCATGTTCTTCATGAGCTTGGTCGGCGCGTTGCGCAGGTGCAGGGGCACCGGCCGCGAGCCGTCCTCGCTCACGAAGCGGCGCGCCGCGTTGTAGGCCATGTAGACGGCGTTCGACTTGGCCGCGCAGGCGAGGAAGATGACGGCCTGCGCCAGCGCCAGTTCGCCTTCCGGTGAGCCGAGACGCTCGTAGGTCTGGCAGGCCTGCAGCGAAATCTCGAGCGCGCGCGGATCGGCCAGGCCGATGTCCTCGACCGCCATGCGCACGATGCGCCGGCCCAGATAGAGCGGGTCGGCGCCGCCGTCGAGCATGCGCACGAACCAGTACAGCGCGGCATCCGGATTGGAGCCGCGCACCGATTTGTGCAGCGCCGATATCTGGTCGTAGAAGGCGTCGCCCCCCTTGTCGAAGCGGCGCAGATTGCGCGACAGCGTGCTGTCGACGAATGCGGCGGTGACCGGATTCACGTTGGCCGTGCGCGCGGCCGTGCCCAGCTGTTCGAGCAGGTTCAGCAGCTTGCGCGCATCACCGTCAGCGAAGCCGATCAGCCGCGTGCGCGCGTCCTCGTCGAAGTCCAGGCCGCCGAGCGCGCTGGCGCGGGCGCGCTCGAACAGCGTCACCATTTCGTCCTCGGTCAGGCTCTGCAGCACATAGACCGAGGCACGCGACAGCAGCGCGGAATTGACTTCGAAGCTCGGGTTCTCGGTGGTGGCGCCGATGAAGGTGACGACACCCGATTCGACATAGGGCAGGAAGGCATCCTGCTGCGCCTTGTTGAAGCGGTGCACTTCGTCGACGAAGAGGATGGTGCGCCGCCCTGTGTTGGCGGCCACCGTCTCGGCACGCTGCATCGCCTCGCGGATGTCCTTGACGCCGGAGAACACCGCCGACAGCGCGGTGAACTCGGCGTCGAAGGCGTTCGCCATCAGTCGCGCCAGCGTGGTCTTGCCGACGCCCGGCGGGCCCCACAGGATCATCGAATGCGGGATGCCGGATTCGAAAGCCAGGCGCAGCGGCTTGCCCGGCCCGAGCAGGTGCTGCTGGCCGATCACCTCGTCCGGCGTTTTCGGGCGCAGCAGCTCGGCCAGCGGCGCGTTGGCCGACGCACGCGTCTCGCTCGCGACGGATGCCGCCCGCGCGGGCGGCGCCGGCTCGTCCGGCATGCCGAAAAGGTCTGTCACTGCGGATCGCTCACGCCCGGTTTCACTTCTTCGCGTCGTCGCTGATCACGTCGGCACCGGCCGGCGGCGTGAAGCGGAACTGCGCCGGATCGATGGCCGGATTGCGCTCGAAGGAGGTGAAGCGCAGCTTCGTCGTCTGGCCGAAGCTGTCGCGCAGTACCATGCCGCGCAGCAGACCGTCCTTGAAGCCGATGCGTACCGCCTCGAAGCCGCCCTCGTTCGCCTTCGGCTTGGCGTCGACCCAGTCCAGACCGTCCTCGCTGCCACCTTCGCTAAGATCGAAGTTCTTCTCCAGCTCGTTGCGGCCAGCCAGCAGCGCGGCCGGCGTAGAGGCCAGCGCGTCGCCCAGCGTCTTCACCGTCACCTGGTTCAGGTCGCGGTCGTGCACCCACAGCTTTTCGCCGTCGCCGACCAGCAGCTGGTAATAGGGCCTGTCGTAGGTCCAGCGGAACTTGCCCGGGCGCGAGAAGGCCATCGTGCCGCTGGCGTTCTGCGGCTTGCGGCCTGACTTGGCGGTCACCTGCTGATCGAAGGTGGCGCGGCCGGACTGCGTCGAGTCGACGAAGGTGCGCAGCTGGTCGAGCGCGCCAGCGGCAAAGGCCGACAGCGGCAGCGCCAGCGCGACGGCGGCGATGCCGCCACGGAAGCTTGAAGTCATGGTCATTCCTCGCGGGCGGGTGCGAGCACTTCGCGCCCGCCGGTAGCGTTCATCGGGGACACCAGACCCGAACGTTCCATCTGTTCGATCAGTCGCGCCGCGCGGTTGTAGCCGATGCGCAGATGGCGCTGTACCAGCGAAATCGATGGCCGCCGGGTCTTCAGCACCACTTCGACCGCCTGGTCGTACAAAGGGTCCGATTCGCCGTCGCCGCCGCCGCCGCCCGCGCCGTCGAGCGACAGTTCACCGCCGTCGTCGTCCCCCGCACCGCTGAGGATGCCCTCTACGTAATCCGGCGCGCCGGTGGTCTTCAGGTGCTCGACCACCTTGTGCACCTCGCCGTCGGCGACGAAGGCGCCATGCACGCGCGTCGGCACACCGGTGCCCGGGGCGAGGTAGAGCATGTCGCCCTGCCCCAGCAGCGCCTCGGCGCCCATCTGGTCGAGAATGGTGCGCGAATCGATCTTGCTCGACACCTGAAAGGCGATCCGCGTCGGCACGTTGGCCTTGATCAGGCCGGTGATCACATCGACCGACGGCCGCTGCGTCGCGAGGATCAGGTGAATGCCGGCCGCACGCGCCTTCTGCGCCAGACGGGCGATCAGTTCCTCGATCTTCTTGCCGGCCACCATCATCAGATCGGCCAGTTCGTCGATCACGACGACGATCATCGGCATCGTGGATAAGGGTTCGGGCGTTTCCGGCGTGATCGAGAACGGATTGGTCAGCGGCGTGCCGGACTTCTCCGCGTCGGCGATCTTGCTGTTGTAGCCGGCGAGGTTGCGCACGCCCATCGCCGACATGAGCTTGTAGCGGCGGTCCATTTCGCCGACGCACCAGTTCAGCGCGTTGGCGGCGTGCCGCATGTCGGTCACCACCGGCGCCAGCAGGTGCGGAATGCCCTCATAGACCGACAGTTCCAGCATCTTCGGGTCGACCATGATGAGTCGCACCTTGCTCGGGTCCGCCTTGTACAGCAGCGACAGGATCATCGCGTTGATCGCCACCGACTTGCCGGAGCCGGTGGTACCGGCGACCAGTACGTGCGGCATGCGCGCGAGGTCGGCCACCATGGGCTGACCGCCGATGTCCTTGCCCAGCGCCATGGTCAGCGGGCTGGCCATGTCGTGATAGACCGCCGAACCGAGGATTTCCGACAGCCGCACGATCTGCCGCCGGGTGTTCGGGATTTCCAGCCCCATGCAGCTCTTGCCGGGAATCGTTTCGACGACGCGGATGCTCATGACCGACAGCGCGCGCGCCAGGTCCTTCACCAGATTGACGATCTGGCTGCCCTTGACGCCGGTCGCAGGCTCGATCTCGTAGCGCGTGATGACCGGGCCCGGGTAGGCGGCCAGCACCTTCACCTCGACGTTGAAGTCGGCCAGCTTGCGTTCGATCTGTCGCGAAATGAGTTCCAGCGATTCCGGACTGGGCGGGTCGATCTCCGCTTTCGCCTCGTCGAGCAGCGCCAGCGGCGGCAGCGAACCGGGCAGGTCGGCGAACAGCGTCTGCTGCCGTTCCTTCTCGACCCGTTCCGATTTCTGCACCTCGACTTCCTGCACCTCGATGCGCACCGGTTCGCGCCGGCGCGTCGGCTTGCGGCGCTCCGCCTCGACCACCGCCTCGCGCTGTTCCGCCACCTGTTCGCCGATGCGGCGGTCGCGCCAGCGCGCCCATGCATTCACGCTGGCAAACCACGCCAGTTCGAGCGCGCGCCCGACCGTTTCGGCCGCGCGCAGCCATGTCACGCCAGTCATCGCGCTGAGGCCGACACCCAGCGTCACCAGCAGCAGCAGCGTGCCGCCGGTGAAACCGAAGGCACCGCTGATCAGGCGCCCCAGCTCGATACCGACCATGCCGCCGGGCCCGACCGGCAACTCCGCACCCATGCTGTGAAAGCGGATGGCTTCGAGTGCGCAGCTCGCCAGCAGCACCAGCAGGAAGCCGCCGAGCGCGACGAACAGCGGGCGGCGGTCCTCGCGCCGGTCGGTGCTGCGCGACAGCCAGACGCAGCCGCCGATCAGCATGATGACCCACCACCAGGCGGACAGACCGAACAGGAAAAGCGCGAGGTCGGACAGCCAGGCGCCGAAACGGCCGCCCGGGTTATGCAGCTGTTCGACCACCGAGGCGTGCGACCAGCCCGGGTCGGCGCGGTCGTAACCGCCGAGCACCATGACGAGGTAGAGCGCGATCGCGGCCACTACGAGCCAGCGTGCTTCGTGCAGCACGGCGGCGATGCGTTCGGGAAGGGGAAGTTGCTGAGCGTCTTTCGCCACGGGGAAACGGTGCGGGGCCGGGAAAAACAAAGCGGGATTATATAAGCGGATGACGATGTCAGCCGGGACAGGCGCGGGCGCCCCGGAAATGCACACGGGCCGCAGAGGCGGCCCGTGTGCTCGATCGTGCGCGGCCACCGGGGCCGCGGCGATCAGACCGTTTCCAGCCGCTCGCGCAGCAGGATCTTGCCGTTGGTTTCCTCGATCAGGCCCTGCAGGTGCAGATCCTTCATCACGCGCGACACCATTTCGCGCGACGCGCCGATCATCTTGGCGATGTCCTGCTTGGAAATCTTGCGGTTCACCACCTTCTCGCCATTGACGTCGTCGGCCATCTCGAGCAGCAGGCGGGCGACGCGGCCATAGACGTCCATCAGCGCCAGGCTTTCGATCTTGCGGTCGGCGGTACGCAGGCGGGCCACCAGATTGCGCATGATGAACATCGACACTTCGAAGTTCTCCTGCAGCACGCGCTTGAAATCGCTCTTGGCGATCACGATCAGGTCGCTCGGCACCACGGTGACCACGGTGGCGGAGCGCGGGTTGTCGTCGAGCACCCCCATTTCGCCGAACAGTTCGCCCGGACCCAGCATCGACAGGATGACCTCGCGGCCCTCCTCGTCACTGACCAGCACCTTGAGACTGCCGGAGAGCACCAGATACACGAAATCCGTCTTGTCGCCGGCACGCACGACGATCGAGCCGCGCGGCACGCGCCGCATGTTCGCGACCTTGGCAACCGGTTCGAGGCTGCTGTCGGGCAGACCGCTGAACATCGAGAACGTCCGCAGAGCGGTAATTGAAACGGGGTGAGCCGTTACCATCAAAAGACCTCCTGATACGGGCATGCCGGACGGGGGACAGGCTGCGCCGCTTTGCATGGATCGTCGCGCCCGTGGTCACGCCGAAGTCGCACCGCTGCGACCATTCGGCCATTCTGAGCCACAAACACTGAAGTGGCCCTGATTATAGGTAGTTTTTCACGCAGGAAACAAACTGCCCCAATATCTGTCATGTGTATCGGACCTGGGTCACAGGAACTTGAGGCTCGGGGGCAGTCGCCGGACTGATCGCTATAATCTCCCGCCACCTCCCACACCCAACAAAACGAACGGATTTCCGCCATGGCAGCTCGTCACTCCCGTCTTCTCATCCTCGGCTCGGGGCCGGCCGGCTACACCGCCGCCGTCTATGCCGCCCGCGCCAACCTCAAGCCCGTGCTGATCACCGGCATGGCACAGGGCGGTCAGCTGATGACCACGACCGACGTCGACAACTGGCCGGCCGACGCCGACGGCGTGCAGGGCCCGGACCTGATGGCCCGCTTCCAGCGCCATGCCGAGCGCTTCGAGACGGAAATGGTGTTCGACCACATCCATACCGCCCACCTGAAGGAAAAGCCGATCCGCTTGGTCGGTGACAACGGCGAATACACCTGCGATGCCCTCATCATCGCCACCGGTGCCAGCGCCAAGTACCTCGGTCTGCCGTCGGAAGAGGCGTTCGCCGGCAAGGGTGTTTCGGCCTGCGCGACCTGCGACGGCTTCTTCTACCGCAACCAGGATGTGGCGGTGATCGGGGGCGGCAATACCGCGGTCGAGGAAGCACTGTATCTGGCCAACATTGCACGCCATGTGACGGTGGTGCATCGCCGCGACAAGTTCAAGTCGGAGAAGATCCTGCAGGACAAGCTGTTCGAGAAGGCGAAGCAGGGCAAGGTTACGATCCGCTGGCACAGCACGCTGGACGAAGTGCTCGGCGACAAGACAGGCGTCACCGGCATGCGCATCAAGTCGACGCTCGATGGCAGGACCGAGGACATCGCGCTGGCCGGCGTGTTCATCGCCATCGGCCACCAGCCGAACACCCAGCTGTTCGAAGGCCAGCTCGACATGGAAGGCGGTTACATCGTCACCCAGGCGGGTCGCAACGGCAATTTCACCGCCACCAGCATCCCGGGCGTATTCGCCGCCGGCGACGTGCAGGATCACATCTACCGCCAGGCGGTCACCAGCGCTGGTACGGGTTGCATGGCCGCGCTCGACGCCGAACGCTATCTGGACAGTCTGGGCCTCGCCTGAACCCCGTGAGCGCGCGACGTCATGTCGTCGAAGAAGCGGCGCCACCCGAAGGCGCCGGTACTGCCCAGCGAAGAGGACATCGCGCTGTTCCGGCAGGCGGTGGTCGGCGTACAGCCGATCACCACTGACCGCATACTGCTCGAGACGCCGCCGCCGCGCGCCTGGCCGCTGCAGCGTGAGGCGGACGACATGTCGGTGCTGGCCGAGTCGATACGTGGACCGCTGTCGATAGACCTGCGCCTGGAAGGCGGCGAGGAACCGTCCTTCCTGCGCAGCGGATTGACGCGTCAGGTGCTGCGCGACCTGCGTCGCGGGCGCTGGGTGTCGCAGGGGCAGATAGACCTGCATGGCGCCACGCGCGACGCGGCGCACGACCTGGTGGTCGAATTCCTGCACGACGCACACCGCCGCGGCATGCGCTGCGTGCGGGTAATTCACGGAAAGGGTCTGGGTTCGCCCGGCCGCGAGCCGGTGCTGAAAGGACTGGTGCTGGGCTGGTTGATGCACCGCCCGGAGGTGCTGGCCTTCTGTCAGGCCCGGCCGCACGAAGGTGGGGCCGGCGCGCTGATGGTGCTGCTGAAACCGGCCGCCCGCGGCTGAGCGCGGCGGCCGGCCGGAACGGAATCAGATCGCCGCTTCGCCCGATTCGCCGGTACGGATGCGAACGACCTGTTCGACCGGCATCACGAAAATCTTGCCATCGCCGATCTTGCCGGTACGCGCGGCCTTGATGATGGCCTCGACCGCCGGCTCGACCGTCTCGTCGGCCACGATGACCTCGATCTTGATCTTGGGCAGGAAATCGACGACGTACTCGGCGCCGCGATACAGCTCGGTATGGCCCTTCTGGCGGCCGAAACCCTTTACTTCAGTCACCGTCAGGCCGGTCACGCCGACTTCCGACAGGCCTTCGCGAACTTCGTCGAGCTTGAAAGGCTTGATGACTGCTTCGATCTTTTTCATGCAGGAGTCTCCTCGGTGAGACCGCGGAGTATAAAGGCTCGCGCCGCCCTGTTGCGGGCGATCGTGCAACAGAAAGCGCGCGTGCAGGCATCAGGCTACCCAGCTTGCGCGGAATTGCGCCGGGCCAGGCCCGGAGGCCCCGCATCGCACTGATGACAGCGCCTCACGCGCGATGCGGCGCCGGCATCCGGGGCAGACCCTGTCAGGGCCTGCTCGCCGCGGAAAGGCTGGATCAGCGACGCGTGCCCGTCGCGGCAGAACGCCGGTGCGCCACCAGACCGGTCAGGGCGAGACCACCCAGCATCAGGGCCAATTGCCCCGGTTCCGGCACAGCGGCGGTATAGGTCAGGTTGTCCATCAGGAAGCCATCACTGCTGCTGATGAAGTCGATGCGATCGACCGGCCCGGCATACGGAATGTCCAGCCAGTACGGATCGTTCAGCCACTCTGCCTGCATGTATTCGTAGACCTGCACACCGTCATTGAACAGGCGGAAGCCCCCCATCAGATCACCGGTCCAGGTTACGAAATCCATGCCGAGTAGGCGTACGCCGCCCTGATCGAACGTGAGCGAGCCCGTGCCGCCATGAAAGCGCTGCTCGCCCGGCAGAGCACCCGAATTCAGACTGCCCAGTTCGTTCCAGCCCGACAGACCGCCGTAGCCGTCCTCCAGCTGGAAAACGTTTTCGAAATCAACCACGGTCACCGCCTGCGCAGGCAGGGCAACCGTCAGGGCGAGCATGCCCACCGCGATCCAGGTACGTGCTTTCATGAAAAATCCTGAGTGAATAGATGTTGAGCGAGACGCTGCCGGCCACCCTCCGTGGCCACATCGCTGCCAGTTGATATTCAAATCGATGACGGCGCAATCAGAGGAGGAACTATTTGTTTGTACGATGCCGGAAATGAATGCCGTCGGCCAGCACCCGACGCAACGTCCGTACGGTCACCATCCGCTTGCCGTCACGCACACAGTGTCATTGCCGGTTGGCGCGTAAGGGTGACGGTTCTCCTGACACCAACGGCAAACCGCGCGCACCGTAGCTCAAGAGCACGTCGTGCACATGCCCCCCCGAGTTTCCGGATCGTCTGACACGCGAGAGAGGGACATCCGTAGAGCCATGGCGTTGGCACGCACGGGCGTCGATTCAACGATGAACAGAGGGTCGATATCCTGTGGGCGACTGATCGCTGATCCTTGGATGAGGTATCGCATAGACGGACCACAGCGAGCGGACGCGTTACACGCGACACAGGCGTTTCGGGGGCGCGATCAAGCTGCGCCAGCAGTTGGAGGCCGGGAACGCGCGCCGCGTTCCTCACTGTTCCGTACTATGTGGTGCACGTTCCAGGTGGTCACGACGCGCAAGCCTCACACCTCATCCCGATACCGATTGGTAATCGGATACCGCCAATCCTTCCCGAACCCCCGCTCGGTCACCCGCACGCCCGGCGGCGCCTGGCGGCGCTTGTATTCATTCCGCTTGAGCAGCCCGATCACCCGCTTCACGTCGTTCTCTGCGAAGCCGGCGGCGATGATTTCGCGCGGTGACTGGTCGCGCTCCATATAGGCCTGGATGATGGCGTCGAGGATTTCGTAGGGTGGCAGGCTGTCCTGGTCGGTCTGATTGGGGCGCAGTTCGGCCGACGGTGCACGGGTCAGGATGTTGTCCGGGATGTCGTGGCGCTGGCTGTTGCGCCAGGCGCACAGGCGGTAGACGAAGGTTTTGTAGATGTCCTTGATCACCGCGAAGCCGCCGGCCAGGTCGCCGTAGAGCGTCGAATAGCCGACCGCCATCTCGCTCTTGTTGCCGGTGGTGAGCACGATGGCGCCGGTCTTGTTCGACAGGGCCATCAGCATGATCATGCGGGCGCGGGCCTGCACGTTCTCTTCGGTGGTGTCGGCGGCAACGTCGCCGAACAGTGGTTTCAGCATCTGCTCGAAGGTCTGCATCGCGGGGGCGATCGATACTTCGTCGTAACGCACGCCGAGATTGCGCACCAGCTCGCGCGAGTCGTCGAGGCTCATCTGCGCCGTGTAAGGCGACGGCATCATCACTGCACGCACGTTCTGGGCACCGATGGCGTCGACCGCGATGCACAGCGTCAGCGCCGAATCGACACCGCCCGACAGGCCGATCAGCGCCGACCGGAAGCCGTTCTTGCCGAGATAGTCGCGCACGCCCAGCACCAGCGCTTCGTAGCAGTCCTGTTCGACCGTGGTGAGCAGCGGCAGCGGCTGGGCGACGACGTCGCCGGCGCTGAATTCGACGGTGGCGAAATGTTCGCGGCAGTGCGGCGCTCGCCAGGCCAGACGACCGCGGCGATCCAGCGCGAACGAGGCGCCGTCGAACACCAGTTCGTCCTGGCCGCCGACCAGATTGCAGTAGACGACCGGCACGCCGGTGGCGAGCACGCGTTCGGCCACCACCTGTTCGCGGGTGACCGGCTTGTTAAGGTGATAGGGCGAGGCGTTGAGCACGGCCAGCAGTTGCGCGCCGGCGCCCGCGGCGGCCTCGGCCGCACCAGCCTCCCACACGTCGGCGCAGATGTTCACGCCCACCTGCACGCCCTTGACGTCGATCACCAGCGGCTGCGTGCCGGCGTCGAAGTAGCGTTCCTCGTCGAACACTTCGTAGTTCGGCAGGCGCATCTTGAAATAGGTGGCCTCGACGCGGCCGCCGCGGATCAGGCTGGCGGCGTTGTATCGGCATTCGCCGTTGGCGTGCGGGTGGCCCACCAGCACGGCCAGATCACGCGGCGCCTCCGCAGCGATGCGGGCCAGCGCGTGCGCACAGGCGCGGTGAAAGTCCGGGCGCAGCAGCAGGTCTTCCGGCGGGTAGCCGCACAGCGCCAGTTCGGGCGTCAGCAGCAGGTCGGCGCCCTGCTCCACCGCGCTGCGCGCGGCGTCGAGGATGAGCGAGGCGTTGTGGTCGAGATCGCCGACCACGCAGTTCAGTTGCGCAACGGCGATGCGAAGGGTGCTCATCGCCTCACTCCATGCGCAGGAAGTGTTCGCGGTAGAACTTCAGTTCGTCTATCGATTCGTAGATGTCGGCCAGCGCCTCGTGCCGCTGCGCCTTCTTGAACTGCGCGGCCAGTTGCGGCCGCCAGCGCTTGCACAGCTCCTTCAGCGACGACACGTCGAGGTTGCGGTAGTGGAACCAGGCTTCGAGCGTCGGCATGTGGCGGGCGAGGAAGCGGCGGTCCTGGCAGATCGAATTGCCGCAGATCGGGCTGGTGCGCTCCGGCACGTACTGACTGAGGAAGGCGATCATCTGCGCCGCCGCCTCGTTCTCGTCCAGCGTCGAGGCGCGTACGCGCTCGGTCAGGCCGGACTTGCCGTGGGTGGCGGTGTTCCAGCTGTCCATGCCGCCGAGCACTTCGTCGGACTGGTGCACCACCAGAACCGGGCCCTCGGCGATCACTTCGAGGTTCGCGTCGGTGACCACGCAGGCCAGTTCGATCACGCGGTCGTTGTCCGGATCCAGACCGGTCATTTCCATGTCCAGCCAGACGAGATGTGTGGGGTCCTGTGCCATAATCGAGAAAATTTCCAAGCGGGATTAATGCGTTCGTCCGAACGCGGATCGGCCCGATTTTGTCACACTCGCGTGACCTGGACTGAGTCTAAATTGACTCTGATCCTGACCGGAACCGCATCCACCCGAGGCAACCCACCATGCTCACCGAAATCTTCGTCGCCGCTCTCGTGCTGACCACCGGCGTGCGCCTGTGGCTGGCCACCCGTCACCGCGCCCACGTCGCCGCCCACCGCAGCGAAGTGCCGGTCGCCTTCCGCGAAGCGATCCCGCTCGAAGCCCACCAGAAGGCGGCCGACTACACGGTCGCGCGCGCCAGCCTCGGTCGCGCCGACGTCGTCATCGGCGCGCTGTGGCTGCTGGTGCTGACACTCGGCGGCGGCCTGCAGTGGATGTTCGATCTGGCCGGCAGCCTCGCCGGCGACGGCATGGTGCGTGACCTGGGGTTCATCGGCATCGTCGCCTTCGCTTCGTCGCTGATCGATCTGCCGGTGCTCATGTGGCGCACCTTCGTGATCGAACAGCGCTTCGGCTTCAACAAGATGACGCTCGGCATGTTCGTCGGCGACCAGATCAAGCACGGCCTGATCGGCGCGGCCATCGGCGCACCGGCGGTCGCCGCGGTGCTGTGGATCATGGACAGCCTGGGTGCCGCCTGGTGGGTGTACGCCTGGGCCTTCTGGCTCACTTTCAGCCTCGCCATGATGGTGCTCTACCCGACCTTCATCGCACCGCTGTTCAACAAGTTCGAGCCGATGCCGGCAGGCGAGCTGCGCAGCCGCATCGAAGCGCTGCTCGAACGCTGCGGCTTCCGCTCCGACGGCCTGTTCGTGATGGACGGGTCGCGTCGCTCGGCGCACGGCAACGCCTACTTCACCGGCTTCGGCAAGGGCAAGCGCATCGTGTTCTTCGACACCCTGCTCAACCGCCTCGGCGGCGACGAGATCGAAGCGGTGCTGGCGCACGAGCTGGGCCACTACAAGCACCACCACATCTGGAAGCGCGTCGGCTGGATCGCCGCCGGCAGCCTCGCCTTCTTCGCGCTGCTCGGCTGGCTGGTCGACGCGCCATGGTTCTTCGAACAGCTGGGCGTGTCGTCACAGGGCGACGCGATGGCGCTGACGCTGTTCGCGCTGGTGATCCCGGTATTCAGTTTCCCGCTGTCGCCCCTGCTGTCGCTGATGTCGCGCAAGCACGAGTTCGAGGCCGACGCCTACGCCGTCGCGCAGACCCGCGCCGACTGGCTGGTCACCGCGCTGGTCAAGCTGTACCGCGACAACGCGTCAACGCTGACGCCGGACCCGCTGTATTCGCAGTTCTACGATTCCCACCCGCCGGCCGCGCTGCGCGTGGCGCGGCTGCAATCCACCTGACGATGACCGCACAAGAACTCGCACAACAACACTGCACACCGCAGAAGGGCGCCCACCGCCGCATCGAGGGCGAGGCGCTCGCCACGGCCCTGAAGGACCTGCGCGGCTGGATCGAAACCGACAAGCACATCGCCAAGGACTTCCAGTTCACCGACTACGCACAGACGGTCGCCTTCGTGAACCAGGTGGCCGCGCTGGCGGCGGCCGAAGACCATCACCCGGACATCATGTTCGGCGCCAACCGCGTACGCGTGGTGTTCACCACGCACAGCGTGCGCGGTGTGTCCCTCAACGACCTGATCTGCGCAGCCCGCATCGAGGCGATGCGCGACGCCGCCTGACGGTTTGAAGAAGACCCTGCTGCCGGCCGCCCGCATCGTGTCGGCCCACGGCCGGCACTACGTCGCGCGACTGGCCGACGGACGCGAACTGCAGGCCTTCCCGCGCGGCAAGAAATCGGACATCGCCTGCGGCGACCGCGTGCTGCTCGACATCCAGGGCGAGGACCAGGCGCGCATCGCCCAAGTGCTGCCACGCACCAGCCTGCTCTACCGCAAGGACATGTGGAAGCAGAAGATGGTGGCGGCCAACGTCGACCTGGTCGCCATCGTCGTCGCCACCGAACCGTCATTCAGCCCGGAACTGATCTCGCGCATCCTCGTGGCGTGCGAAGCGCAGCAGCTGCAGACGCTGATCGTGCTGAACAAGTGCGACCTGACCGCCTCGCTCGACGCCGCCCGCGCCGCACTCGCACCGTTCCGCGCGCTGGGTTACGAGGTGCTCGAAATGAGCGCGGTCGAGGGTGCGGATGCGCTGCGTCCCTTCCTGCGCGATCACACCAGCGTGTTCACCGGCCAGTCCGGCATGGGCAAGTCGACGCTGGTCAATGCGCTGGTGCCGGACGCACGCGCCGCCACGCGTGAGGTGTCGCAGGCACTCGACTCGGGCAAGCACACCACCACCTACGCCAAGCTCTATGCGCTCGACGGCGGCGGCGCGCTGATCGACAGCCCCGGCCTGCAGGAATTCGGTCTCGCCCAGCTCGACGTGAACGACCTCGAACAGGCCTTCCCGGATTTCCGCGCCCACCTCGGCAGCTGCCGTTTCCGCGACTGCGCGCACGACAGCGAACCGGGCTGCGGCCTGCGCGACCACGTAGCACCTGACCGCCTGGCGCTGTACCACCTGCTGCGCCACGAAATCACGACGGCGGCGACACCGCAGTACTGAGCTGCAAGCTTCAAGATTCAAGCTGCAAGAAAATCCGGAGCCCGCGCGTCTTGAACCTTGCAGCTTGAATCTTGCAGCGTGCCTCTCTACTGCAGCATGAAAGTTTCGTACTCCAGTCGCCCGAGCTTCCGGTCCAGCGCCCACAGGCCGAGCATCAGCGTCAGCAGTACCGACAGCGCATAGCCATAACCGTAGAAGCTGGCGCCGAGCTGGAATGAAATCGCGGTGAACGCGATGTTCGACAGACAGAAGAAGCCGCACAGCGCGAGGATGATGCGGCGCTGGTCGAGGTAGAAGAACACGTTGAGCAGCGCCAGCAGACCGACCTGCAGGCTGGCGGCCAGGGTCTGGATGTAGAGCAGCGGCAGGTTCAGTTCCGATATCTCGAGCACGGCGAACACCGCCGGACCTGCGACGATGGCACCCAGCATGGCCAGCGTCTGGATCTTGCCGATCTCGGCCAACCCCTGGCGAATCGAATACACCATCTCGTCGCGCATGTCCTCGATGTATTCCAGCGAACCGCCGGTGCGCACCGCGTCGAAGAAGCGGTCGTAGTACTCGACGAAATCGGTTTCGATGCGCACCAGGAACACCGCCATGCCGGGAATGATGGACAGATAGGCCATGAATACCGGCAGGTCGTAGATGACCGACGCGCGCAGCGGGCCGATGATGGCGTCCGACGTTTCCGGCCAGCTCCAGAACATGAACTTGTCCACCCAGACGCCGAGGTTGTACAGCAGGCCGATCAGCATCAGAGACGGATAGCGCGTCTCGCGGCGGGCGAACTCGTAGGAAATCGTCATCCGCGAACGGTAGTGCCAGGCAGTGATCATCCACATGCCGACGAAGAGCACGAAGTGGCCGAGCACGAAACCGCCCAGCAGGCCTTCGAGCCCCCACGGCCGCGCCGCCAATGCCGACAGCACGGTGACCGCGTAACCCAGCGCGTAGAGCAGCAGGATGGCGCGGTACATCTTCAGGCCGGACAGGAAGATGGTGGCCACCCAGATGCCGCACAACAGCACGAAGCCGGCCAGCATCAGCAGCCGGTAGGACACCGACAGGCCGGCGAACAGCGTGAACGCGAGCAGCAGGCCCACCACGCCGGCGACGGCCAGCACCCACAGCAGCAGGCCGTTGAAGTTGGACATGACCAGGTCGTCGCGCTTCTCGAACAGCCGATCCGATATGAAACGTGTGAAGGCGAGCTGCACCAGACCGGTCAGGATGAGCGAGGTCGAGATCAGATAGGTGACCGACACCTGGAACTGGGTGATCAGGAATTCCGGCACCACCACCGCGCGCGACAGCAGACCCACCATCAGGATGCCGACGATGGACAGCACCCACGGTCCGGAGCCGATCACGCCGGCGTAGCTGTAGGCCTGCACCAGCCCGAGCAGACTGTCCTTCTTCAGCAGCTTGCGCAGTTCGAAACCGATGCCGGCCATCAGCGCGCTCCGTGTCCGAAGGGGCAGCCGCCAGCGCCGCGTGTGTCGCGCGCCAGCGCTTCGGCATAGACCGCGCGGTAGCGGTCGAACATGAGCGCGTCGCTGTAATAGCGCTCGACGCGCGCGATGCCGGCCTGCTGCGCCGCCTGCCAGGCGGCGCCGTCGTTCAGCAGTTCGAGCGCGGCGTCGGCCAGCGCCTGCGGATCGGCGATGCCGACCACGCGACCGGCCGCACCGAGCGCCTCGTCCTCCTCACCCAGGCCGTACATCAGCTGGCGGCAGGAGCCGACATCGGTCGACACCGACGGCACGCCGGCCGCATAGCCTTCGAGCAGCACCAGCGGCAGCGCCTCGGAAATCGACGACAGCACGACCAGACCGATCTTCGGCATCAACTCGTCTATCTTCTGCATGCCGAGAAAGCGCACGTTGTCGGACAGACCCAGGCTGTCGACCAGGTTGCGGCATTCCTCGGCGTAGGCCGGATCCTCGTCGGCCGGACCGGCGATCCAGCCCTGTGCCTCGGGCATGCGATTGACCACGCGGCGCATCGCGCGCACGAAGGTCTTGATGTCCTTGATCGGCACCACGCGGCCGATCAGGCACAGCACCGGCGGCACGACGTCCGGCCGTTGCACGCGCAGCGGCGCCAGCCGCTGTATCGCCACCCCGTTCGGAATGTTGCGCGTGCGCGAGGCGTCCGCGCCGTCGGCCACCTGGCGCAGCCGGTTGGTTTCGTACAGCGCGATGATGGGGTCGGCGGCGGCGTAGGTGATGCGCCCCAGCCATTCGAAGAAGCGTATCCACAGCTGGCGGAAGTAGCTCAGTTCCGACGCGTCCTTCTGGAACACGTTGCGGTTGTCGCGTATCCACTCGTTCTGGTAGAGGTCGATCTTGCGTTCCTTGGTGTAGATGCCGTGCTCCGACAGCACCAGCGGACGTCCGGTCGACTGCGCCAGCATGGCGCCGAGAAAACCTGCGTAGCCGGTCGACACGCTGTGATAGACCTTGGCCGGCACCAGCGTGTGCGCGATGCGGGCGAGCTGCCACAGCGGCTGGTGCATGATGCGCACCGTCCAGAAGTAATCGACGAAACTCGGATCGCTGCAGTACTTGCGGTAGCGGTCGGTGACGATGTCCCACGACGCTTCGCTGCGCAGGAAGGCCTCCAGATCGATGCGCCCGCCGGGCCGGATGTCGCGGCAGGCTTCAGCGAACAGCGCGTCGACGTCGGCGCCGCCATGGCGGAAGGACTCATGCAGCGCTGCCATCCGCTCGAAGGCCTGCGCATCGCCGGCCATGCCGGACTTGCGGTCGTGCGCGCTGGCGCCGCCGCCGAGGTCGTCGTGCAGGTAGTGCGCTTCCAGGTGCACCACGTTGTCCGGCAGCGCGTAGCGCATGTCGCCATAGTCGCTGCGCCGGCTGCCGATGAACACGACGGCGAAGCGCAGTTCGGGATAGGCGCGGATGATCTGGTTCACCCAGCTCGACACCCCGCCCGCCACATAGGGGAAGGTGCCCTCAAGCAGCAGCGCGACATCGACGCCCTGCTCCGCCCGGCGGATCACTTCACTCACTGGATGGTCCTCCGTCGCTGCCGCAAGAAGGACGGCTGTGGTCGAACCGATCGATCAGTGTTGCACTCATGCCTGCCCCCAGAATTTCAGCACCGGCTGCAGCCGTGACAGTCCTTCCCAGTCCTGCATCGTCTGCAGCAACGCGCGCACCTGCGCGAAGTCGCGGCGGGCGAACGCCAGTTCGGCCAGATAGGGCACGACGCGCGAGGCCGGCAGGCCCAGTTCGCGCGCGCGCCGGTAGGCCGCGTCGGCCTCCTCCAGCCGCCCCATCTGCTGCAGCAACCGACCGTGCTGCAGATGCAGCGCCGGGTCGTTTTCGTGCGTCTGCAGTGCGATTTCGCTGTAGCGCAGCGCCTCGCCGACCGCGTAATCGAGCAGGTCGCCCTGCACCAGCCCCTGATAGATGAGCTCCCAGTACAGCGCCGCCAGCTGGTGCGCGACGCGGCTGCGCTGCTCGGCGTCGCGGCTCGCCGCGTAGCGCTGGCGCGCTTCGTGGATGTCGGCGTTGAGGCGCTTCTCGCGGCTGTCGAGCAGGCCGTAGGCGAGCAGACGCAGGTCGTCCTCCGAATCGCCGAGCAGTTCGCGCAGCACCGGCGAACCGATGCGCGACGGCGCGTGCGACAGCGCCACCATCGCGCGCAGACGCTGCGGCACCGGCGCACGTTCGTTCTTCAGGAACTGGCGCACGCCGGCCTGACGGAAACCGGCCGCCGCCTTTTCGCTGCTTTCGTGGATGTCCAGATCCGGCAGCCGCACCGCCGAGAAGCGCTGCGGCGCCTTCAGCCGCGGCAGCAGGTGACGCATCAGCGCACCGGCCAGCACGCCGACGAAGCCGAGCACCGGCACGAAGAAGATGCAGCTGAACAGCAGCGACAGCACGCTGGTGCGCGGCTTCGAGCGGGCGGGCGGGATCAGCGCGTACACCGCCAGCGCCAGCATCAGGCTGGCCGGTGCGTGTGCCGCCAGGTAGGCGGACAGCGCGAGGTCCGGCGCGTCGATGTTGCCCATACCATAGAAGGCGGTCAGCTCGGCGAGCAGCGCGGCGAAGGCGAGCTGGCTACTGCCCATGCCGCACCTTCAGCACCGAGGTCAGCAAGGCGACCGGTTCGACCTGATCCAGCATGCTGATGCGGCTGCCGACGCCGCTGTCGTCCAGCCCGCCGCCACGGTGCTGGCGCAACCAGTTGTCGATGCGCGCCAGATAGCCTTCGACCGCGGCACTGCCGGCCAGCGGCATCAGCGTCAGCAGGCGCGGGCGATCGCCGCCCTCGACCCGCCACACCACGTCGAGCGAGCGCTGGATGCGGGCGATCTGCAGCGCCAGTTCGCGCCCCTCCTCGCCGGCCGGAAATTCCAGCGTGACCAGCGCGCTGGCAACGCCGGATTCGACGCGGACGCGCCACATGCGCGCCATTTCGAAAGCGAAGTCGAGCGGGCAGTCGGCGAAGCGCGCACGCAGCGGCGCCGCCAGCTCGCTCGCCGACAGGCCGTCGGCGTAATAGCCGAGCAGCAGATTCAGCATCTGCAGCGTCTCTTCATGCAGCGCGAAGAAAGGCATGCGTTCGACCACCAGCAGCGCACGCATCGCGCCGCTCATGTCGCTCAGCGGTGCCACCACCAGATAGCGCGAGCCGCCGTCGGCGCGCTCGTCGTCGAGCGCCACGTGGGCGAGACGGCGACGTTCCAGCGCGAAGCCGATCAGCGGATCGGCGGCATCGATGTCGAAGGACGCGCCGAGGTAGGCCGGCGTGCCGTCGGGGCGGCCGTCGGCATCGACCGGCAGCAGCGCCGCGCGTTCGATCTGGCAGTACTGCGCCACCAGGCGCAGCAGGTCGGGCGCGCCCGGCAGCGCTTCACCGGCCGCGCCGGAGGCGGACGCCAGTGCGCGCAGGCTCACCAGCGCGTCGCGCATCGACACCGGGCGCGAAATCAGATCCTGCTCCAGCCGGTCGTGCGACAGGCGCAGCAGATAGTGCTGGTGTGTCAGGTATTCCAGCCGCTGTTCGAGATAGGCCTGCACGCTTTCCGCACGGCGCACGCGATTGCGCCACAGCGACGAGAACTCGCCGCAGATCATCACCGTGATGAGCCAGCCGAGGAAATACAGCTTGGGCAGTTCGCCCAGCGCCACACCCAGTTCGCCGAACACGAACCAGGCGCCGAACACGATGGCGCTCGCGGCCAGACCGGGAATCGGGCCGTAACGCAGCGCCACCAGCACCGGGCCGAGCCACACCCAGGCGAACTGCGCCCGCAGGAAGAAGGGGTCGAGCGGATTGAGCCAGAAGGCAAGCAGCAGCGCGAGCAGCGGCGTGGCCAGCGTCTCCGCCACGGCTGCCGCACCGGCGCCGGATGCGGTCGGCGTGAAGCGCGCCAGCAACCGCCGCAGCAGCGGCTCTTCGCTGCGCCGGATGACCGGCTTCTCGCCGGGCGAGCGTTCGTTCATTTGAGCGCCGGCACCAGCAGCGACTTGATCAGTTCCTGCGCCACCGCGGCCAACGACTCGCGGCTCCAGCCGCTCTTGCCGCCGACGCCGCTCCACAGCACGCGACCGCTCTCCAGTTCGACGATCTGCAGCGCGATGCCGACGGCCGGCTCGCCATCGACACCGACCTTGTAGCGCCACTCATCGACCGTACCGGTGACGGCGTAGCGCGCACCCTGAGCCTTCGCCCATTCGATCGCCTTCGCGTCGTCCTTCGCCTGCCCGGTCTCGAACAGGTTGTCGCGCTGCAGATCGGACGGATAGCGCTGCACGTTGGCGACGCCGAGCGCACGCAGCAGGTTTTCGGTCACCGCCTCGGCGCGCTGGCCGGCGAACGGCGTTTCGGTGGCGTTGCCGAAGGGCAGCAGCACCCAGGCCGCCGACTTGTCGGCACCGGATGGCGCCGAGTGGTCGATGACGGCGCAGCCGGCGAGCAGCGCCAGCGCGGCAGCGAGGCCGGCGATGAGGTTGATCAGGCGTTTCATGCGAACTCTCCCGGTTCAGAAAAACAGTCGGTAATGCAGTGCGAATTCGGTGGTGCGCGCGAAGATGCCACCACCGCCCTTGTCCTGTCGCCAGGACAGTGAAAAATGATCGGTGCCGAGCAGGCTGCCGGCCACGCCCAGCGACACGTCGTAACCGGCGCCGGCGACGCTGTTGTTCGACACGCCGATCGAGCCGAAGGGCCGCAGCGCCTTCGTGTAGTCGCGCAGCAGGCGGATGTTGTGGGTCAGCCTGAGGCCCTGCAGATTGAAGCTCTGCGGTCGCAGCGCGGTGGCGTCGGCCGCGCTGTCGGCGAACAGGCGCTGCTTGATCTCGACCGCCCGCGCGTCGGCCAGATCGATGTCGGACGGGCTGAAGCGGTAGCCGGCGACGTAGGCGCTGACCTCCAGATCCGGCAGTTCGGTGCGGATCGAATGCACCAGCTCGGCCTGCCACAGGCGACCGCTGCCGATGGACAGGCCGTTCTGCGCGCGGTAGCGGTAGCCGCCCCACTGCAGGCCGACGCGGTCGTAGCGCGACACGCGGTAGCTGGCGCGCAGATCGATCTGGTCGCGCATGCCAGCCGCGCGCAGGCCGAGGTTCTCGGTCGCCGGCATGTCGATGCCGATACCGGCCGACGCGCTGAGCCGGTTGTCGATGCGCTGCTCGCGCTCGACGGCGAAGGGGTGGATGGTCGCGAATCCGTCGCGCTGGCCGAATGTGATGCGGGTGGTGCCGTCGTCGTGCGCCCAGGCGAGCTTGCCCAGCAGATAACTGCTTTCGCCCGGCACTGCCGAGAACTGCGTATTGTCGCCACGGCTGCGCGAGATCGAGCCGAACTCCAGACTCATGCGCAGGTCGGGCGCGATCGCCATGTCCAGCGTAGCGCTGGCCTGCCGCTCGTCGATGCCGCCGAGTTCGCGTTGCGCGATGTCGAGGTCGAAACGGTGCGCGTAATCGAGCATTGCATCGGACAGTTGCAGATGCAGCGGCGCGTCGTCGCGCTGGGCGTCCATCGTGTCGAAAGCGGCCGTCTGCGCCCGGCGCAGGTCGCCGACCAGGCGTGCGCTGTTCACGCGGTCGTAGCGCGGCAGGCGCTCGTCCCAGGTTTCGAGCAGTGCGCCGACCGCCGCCACGTCGCCCTGCCCGAGCGCGGCGGTGATGTCGGCCCACAGCGGGCGGTTCAGCGCGCGCCCGTACTGGTGCCACAGGAAGCCGCGCACCGCGTCGTACTCGCCGCGGTCGATGAACCAGGACAGCGCCAGTTCGCGCGCTGCCGGCAGCCACTGACCGTCCGGCGCGCGGTCCAGCCGCAACACCTCGCGCAGCAGTGCGTGTGACGCGTCGCCCGGCTGCTGCGCCCGCGCCAGCCGCACGCGCGCCAGCCGCTGCAGCTGGCCGATGTCGCCGGCCGCCAGTTCGCCCAGCCGCGGTCGCTCCTGCGCCCACAGCGACTGCCGCAGGCGCCAGGCACGATCGACTTCCTGGTTCTGCTCCAGCGCGTCGGCGACATTCATCATCCACAGGAAATCGCCGCGCTTGCGGCCGAAGCGCGGGAGCATGTAGCGCTCGAGCGCCACCTGCGGACGCGACAGCGCCTGCCAGGCCGCGGCGAGCGCGTCGTGCAGCGCCTCGTCCTGCGCCCAGGCCTGTTCCTTGCGCAGCAGCAGGTCGCGCAGCGCACGCACTTCGTTGCCGTCTATCAGCAGCCACAGCAGCGCCGAGCGTACGTCCGCCGAATCAGGCACCAGGGTCAGTGCGGCGCTGAAATCGGCGAAGGCGAGATCGCGCCGCCCGGCCGACTGGTGCCACTGCGCGCGCATCTGCAGGAACAGCGGCACGCGCTCGGCCTCGGCCATTTGCGCGGCATCCATGTCGCCGATGATGCGACCGACGTCCTGCGGCCGGCCGGCGAACACGTAGAGGTCGAGCGTGCGCATCAGCCACGGCGTGTCGCCATAGCGTCGCCAGCCGCGCTCGGCTTCGCGCGCCGCCGCCAGCGGCGCGACATCGGTCAGCAGCTCGATCAGGTCGGACAGTTCGAAGGCCTCCGAGTCCTCGAAGCGCGTCACCCGTTCGAGCGCAGCGCGTGCCCGGTCGTCGTCCTGCAGCAGCAGGGCGAGCGAGGAATACAGGCGCCAGTAGTCGCGATCGGCATCCGTCGCCACCGCCTTGGCCGATTCGAGCGCCTGCATCGCGTCGGCGAAGCGGCTGCGCACGATGAGCAGCGCGGCGCGGCGCGACGCGCGTGCCGGTTCGGGTGCGACGACGGTGTCGAGGCGGGCCAGCGTGGCCAGCGCGAGGTCGATGTCGCCGGCGCGTTCGGCCAGATCGGCCAGCGCCTTCAGCGCCTGTGGCGTGGGCGAACTGGCGGTGATCTTCTGCAGGAAGGCGATGCCCTCACGCGGCCGACCCAGCCTTTCGTAGGCGGCGACGATCTCGCCCAGCAGACGCATGTCACCCGGCGTGCGGCGCAGCCGGTGCTGCAGCGCAGGCAGCAGCGCCTCGTCGTCGAGCAGACCCGGCGCCAGCCGCAGCACCGCGTCCCAGGCGTCTTCGCGGCCGGTACGCTGCGCCAGCACGAGCCACTGGTCCAGCGCCTCCTGCGGCTTGCCAGCCCATTCGGACACCGTGGCCAGACGCTCGCGCCATTTCATGTCGTCCGGCGCCTGACGCACCGCCGAGGCGGCCACGCGCTGCGCGTCGTCGAGCTGGCGGTTGCCGACAAAGGCTTCGTAACCCAGCGTGTAGATCCTGTCGTCGAAGGGCAGGTCCGGTCCTGCGCCGGTGGCGACGCGCCACGGCTGCGCGTCGAAGCCGGCCTGCGCGAGCATGGTGCGGCGCCACTGTTGCTGCAGCGACAGCTTCAGCATCTGCTTCGCGTAGCGGGCGGCCGCGTCCGGACGGTTGGCGGCGCGCGCCAGCTTGACCAGGCAGTAGAGCACCTCGGTGTCGTTCGCCAGTTCGCCGATCTCGCGCTCTGCGGTGTCGAGCGCGAGATCCAGCAGATTGCCTGACTGCAGCGTGCGCAGCGCCTGCAGGAAAAGCTGGCGACGGACCGCGGCGTTAGGCTCGCGGCTGCGCTGCAGCAGCAGCATGCGCGCCGCGCCCTCGTACTCGCCCTGCCCCAGCAGTTCCGCCGCGGCCTGGCCGTACAGGCGCGGATCAACCGCGCTGCCGTCGCGCTGGAAGGTGGCGATCAGATCCAGCGCCAGCAGCGCCTGCCCGCGCGACAGCGCGCGCTGCACCAGCGACATCCGGTTGATCTCGGTCAGGCCCTCGATCGCGACGGCGTCGCGCAGGCGTTGCGGCAGTTGCGCCTCAAGTTCCACGTGGCGCGACGACCACTGCGGCGAAGACAGCAGCTCGCTCTCGTACAGCGTCCACTCGACCCAGCGCGCTTCGGTCAGCGTGTCGCGGTCGACGTCGCTCGCCAGCAGCGGCGCCAGATCGGCGCGCGCCTGTTCGTAGTCGCGCCGGGCCAGCGACTGCCGCACCAGCGCCAGCCGCAGCTCGGGGTTCCGCGGATCGGTGCGCAGCAGATTGCGCAGATAGGCGACAGTAAGCGTGTCGCCGCGGGTGGCGTTGATCGTGTATTGCACCAGCGCCTGATACGGAAAGAGCAGCACCAGCAGCACGCCGACCAGCGCACCGATGCCCAGCAGCACGTGCGGCGCGACCAGGCGCGGTCGCTCAAGCGAGGCGGCAGCGTAGCTCGATCGTCGCAGCATGGGTGCTCAGTCGGTAGTGAGTCAGTGCGCCGTCGCGGCGCTGTGCCGAGAGTGCGCGGCCATCGGCGGTAACGCTGCAGCCCTCCACATGGGCCAGCGCGAACTCGAGCGGCACGTGGGCGCGCAGTTCGAAACGGTACAGCGTGCCGTCGCGCGTCGCCGACAGTACGCGGGCATTGGCATCGGCCAGCACCGGCAGGCGCGGATCGACCGCCGTCAGCCGCAGTTCGGCCTCGTCCGCGCCGAGGTGTACATAGCGTCCCTCGTCGCCGTCGCGGAAGCCGGCCACGCCCGGCGACGCCGGCAGATCCGGCACGCCCAGTTCGCGCGGCAGGCGCAGCGTGCGCAGGTGGTGGGCGTTGCGCACCAGATAGCGCTCGCCGTCCAGCGTACGCGCCAGCACCACATCGTTGAAGTTCATCGCGATGCGCACGTACTCGCTCGGATAGACCGGGTGTACCGGCTGCGCCAGCGCGTGCCGGTACACCTTGTGCAGCGCTTCCAGCGCCGCCTGCTTGCTCGCCGAATAGGTGTGGTAGTAGATGTTGATCGGCTTGAGCCGGCGCGGCTTGTCGGTGAAATCGAATGTTTCGGTGACGCGCTCGAAGCCGTAGAACGGACCGGTCCACAGATTGGTATAGACGTTCTCGTTCATGATCGGTGCATGGACGTGAAAGTGCCTGCCCTGCCAGGCGCCGAGTGCCGACACGGCGGCCAGGCTGGGGTAGAGGCGACTGGCCACCGTGTTGCCGCCATTCATCTGCACCATGCCGAGACGCTCGACCATTTCGAGCGCGGCTTCGGTCGGCGCCGCGTCGCCGGTCCACAGCATCAGGCCAACCGGCTTGCCGGGCGGTGCGAGACGGCTGCGGATGTAGTCGACCGAACCGGCGATCTCGCGCTCCAGCGATGGCACATAGCCTTCGGGGGCGAGCGAGTAACCCTGCAGCGCCCGCTTCACCTCGCCGCGCTCGACGCTGTCCCAGAAGAAGGGATGGGTATAGCTGTGCGAGGCGATCTCGACGTGCGGCAGCGCGAACATGCGGCGCGCGACCGCCTCCATCTCGGCCGAATCCTTCGCGTACTGTCCCTGCGCGCTGGTTTCGATCTCGATCACCGACATCGCGTGCGGCACGGTGTAGCGCTTCAGTACGTCGTCGAGCAGCACCTCGGCGGCCAGCCGGCGGCCCTTCATTTCAGCGCGCGACGCGAAACCGTCGCCGTCGATGTGGGCGAAGAACATGCGACGCCCGCTCAGCGTCGTCGTATCGGGCACCGGCAGCGCAGGCAGCGCCAGCGCATCGCGGATGAAGGCGAAAGGTTCGACGATCCAGCGCGTCTGCGCCTCCTCCAGCGGCAGCACGCGAATGGCGAAGGGATGCAGCGCGAAGCCACCCCAGGGCATCTGCGCCACCGCGTCGTAGCGCTTGCCGTCGGCGTCCGACACGGAGAGCAGCGTCCGCGCAGCGGCGCTGTCGACGCGTATCCGCGCCAGCCGTCCGCGTTCGGGGATCGGCGGAGATTCGAAGCCGACCGACGGATCGGCCGACGCGACCTCGATCCTGCCACGCGCCGGGGCGACCGGGGCCAGACCGGCCGCGCGCAGGAAGTCGCCTGCCGGTTCGAAGCCGAAGGAGCCGAATACCGCCAGACGGGTGCCTTCGGCGATGCGCGCCGCCATCCAGCGCGCCAGCACGGTCGCCCGCGCCGGCGGCACGTAACCGTCGAGCCAGCTCACGACGCCTGCATAGTCGGCCGCCGGCACCGTGTCCGGCAAGGGCTGGTTCACGTCGACATACTCCGCCACATAGCCGAGGTGATTGACCGGCATTTCGGCGTAGCGATGGGCGCCCGAAACATTGACGCGCGCCGCCTCGCCGCTGTTGTAGAGGAAAAGGATCTTGCGCGGCAGCACCTCGACCAGGCCGACGCCGAGGTGACGCAGATCGCCGTCGGTCACGTAGGGCACGATGCCGTGCGCGTGGATGCGCCGCGCAGTGTCGCGCGCAAGTTCGCGTGCTGCCGGCGCGACGTAGTCGATGGCGATCGCCGTCACGCCGTACTTGTCGCGCGCGGCGAGCAACTGTCCGAGCAGCCAGTCGCGGTCCGCCTGCCCGACCTCGACATAGCGTTTCTTCTTCGCATCCCAGCCGCGGTAGAGCGATTCGGCGGCGACCGCATACACCTCGCCGCGCAGATCGGGCAGCAGTTCGAAGCCGCGGTTGAAGATGAGCCGGATGCCGGGGAAGCGGCTGCGCAGCTGCCGCACCACCGCCACCATGCCCTGCTGTTGAGCGACGACGTCGACGCCACTGACCAGGTGGTAGGAATCCAGCGTGTCGAGAAAAAAGCCGCGATAGCCACGCGCCCACAGCGGCGCGATCACCTGTTCGGCGAAGAAGGCCGGCCACTCGGCGTGTGCCTGGTCGATCACGATGGATTTCCACGCCGGGTTGCGGCCGATGCGCCAGGCTTCAGGAATGCGCGCCGCGTAGGGCCGGGTCGGGTACACCTCGCCCACGCTGACGTAGGCGAACAATTCGGAGCGTCCCTGCCCGCGATAGGCGACCGGATCGAAGCCGTGGTCCGGTTCGACCACCGCGATGTCGAAGGCCTTCATCGCCGCCAGCGGCGCATCGGCGCCATAGTGCAGCGCAACCGACGGCAGTTCGCCGGTCTGCGCCCTGACCGTCACCGCGAACAGGGCGAGCGCGATGAAGCGGAGCAGACCGGTGAAACGCGACAGAAGCGGGCGGTGCAGCGAACGAAAGGTCGAAAGCATCAGGTCACGGGCGCCGACGGGGTTTTCGGTGAACGGCGCATTCTGGGGGAACCTTTAGCTTGCAGGCTCGACGTGACCAAAATTTGCGCTGCACAACGCTCCCGCGCCGCCGGCAGCCCGTTCAGGCGAGCGGAATCCAGTCCGGCGACGGCAGCGCATGGAAAGCTTCGCGCAGGCTTTCGCCCCAGCGGGTGCGGATCATTTCGAAGTAGGCGTTCTCGGCGTCGATGCGGGTGTGCGAGCACACCTTCAGCGCGCCGGTGCGCAGCACCAGCAAGTCCAGCGGCAGACCGACCGACAGATTGGAGCGGATGGTCGAATCCATCGAGATCAGCGCGCACTTGGCCGCCTCGTCCAGCGTCGTTTCCGGGCGGATGACGCGATCGATGATGGGCTTGCCGTACTTCGCCTCGCCGATCTGGAAGTATGGCGTGTCGCGCGTCGCCTCGATGAAGTTGCCGGCCGCGTAGATCTGGAACAGGCGTGGCTCTTCGCCCAGTATCTGGCCGCCGAGGATGAGGCTGGCGTTGAACTCGATGCCGAACTCCTTCAGCGCCTCGGCGTCGCGCGCGTGCACTTCGCGCAGGCAGTCGCCGACATGGCGCGCCGCCTCGAACATGTTCGACACCGTGTACAGGTTGGGCCCGTCGGTGGCGAGACGCTCGCGCAGCAGGCTCACCAGCGTCTGCGTCAGCGCGAGGTTGCCGGCGCTCATCAGCACCAGCACACGCTCGCCCGGGCGTTCGAACAGATTCATCTTGCGGAAGGTGTTGATGTGATCGACACCGGCATTGGTGCGCGAATCGGACAGGCAGACAAGCCCGGCGTCGAGCAGCATGCCCACGCAGTAGGTCATGGCGGAATTCCGTCAGGGAAAGTTGAAGGATAGACGGGCAGCGCGCGCACTGCCCGGAGCGGCGGCGTCAGTGGGTGTGGATGGACACCCGGGTGAGTGTGCGCGTGACCGCCTCGCCGCCGGCCATGCGCACCGGGCAGGCGTCGAGGTGATCGCGCCCGACCGCCAGCCGGCAGTAGCCGTGGCCGGCCAGCGCGCGTTCGAGCACGTCGACGCTGACCCAGCCGGCTTCGCCGCCGGCTACCGGCCCGCTGGCCAGCCAGACATCGACCCAGGCGTGCGGCGCCGCCCACTCGCCGGCGGCGTCGATCAGGTAGCCGCTCACGTAGCGCGCCGGCAGCCCGGCCGCGCGGCAGCAGGCGATGAAGGCGTGCGCGATGTCGGCACTGCAGCCGAAGCCGGCGTCCAGCGCGATCGCGGCGCCACCCGGCGGCAGACAGTCCGGCTGATGACGCACCGCGCCGCAGACGGCGCCGCTGAGGTCCAGCAGTTCGCCCACCGTGTCGCGCCGCGCCCGCAGGTGGCTGGCGGCCATCGCGTGCGCCTGTTCGTCCGCCTCGGTCAGCCGTGTGCCGGCCAGATAGGACAGCGGCGACAGCGTGCCGCTGTCGCGCGGCATCCAGGCGTCGGCGTCGGTCAGCCGCACGGTGCCGCTGACGACGATGGACAGCTCGCTGTGCGGCCGGTCCAGCGTCAGCAGGTGGCCGATATTGCCGTGCGCATCGACCGAGCGGCGCGCGCTGCCCGGCGCCTGCACGCGCCAGTTCAGCGGGCGCTGGGTCGAGTCCTCGCGCGGCGTCAGCCGCAACTGCTGGATGCTGTAGCTGACCGGGCTGGCGTACTGCAGCGTGGTTTCGTGACGGATATCGAGCAGCATGGCGATCTCCTTCAACTTGATGACATCGGAACCAGGAAATCGTTTGAAATGCGGTTGCCGAGGTCGTTCACACGCACGATGAACTGCGTCAGGTACTCGTGCAGCCCGCGCGCGAACACGTCCTCGATACGGCCGAACTTCAGGCTGGCCTGCAGTTCGCCGGCACGGCGCTGGGTTTCCTTCGAGCGATAGTTCGACACCGCCAGCAGGTTTTCGTACACCTCGACCATGCTGGTGCGCAGCGAGCGCGGCATCTGGTCGTTCAGGATGAGCAGTTCGGTCACCTTCACCGGCGTGATCAGGTCGCGATACACCTTGCGATACACCTCGAAGGCCGACACCGAGCGCAGCAGCGCGCTCCACTGGTAGTAATCGGCAGCGGCGTCGGGCGGCGCCTTGCCGTCGACCAGCATGTGGTACTTCACGTCGATGAAGCGCGCGGTTGCGTCAGCCCGTTCGAGGAAGGTGCCGAGACGTATGAAGTGGAAGGCCTCGTCGCGCAGCATGGTGCCCAGCGTGACGCCGCGCGACAGATGCGAGCGGAACTTCACCCACTCGAAGAATTCGCCGATCTCGCTGCCCGACAGTTTCCAGCGCGGGTAGTCGCGCATGCGCAGCCAGGTGTCGTTGGTGGTTTCCCACATTTCCGATGTGATGGTGCCGCGCACCGCATGCGCGTTCTCGCGCGCCATGCGCAGGCAGCTCATGATGGACGACGGATTGCTGCCGTCGAACACCATGAATTCGAGCACCGATTCCATCGTCGCCGCCGGGTACTTGGCGCGGAAAGCGTCCTCCAGACCGGTGATCGACAAGGTGGCGCCCCAGCCGGCGTCGATGCCGCCGTCGGCCTGCGGCACCATGGACATCCGGTAATTGACGTCCAGCATGCGGGCGACGTTCTCGGCGCGCTCGATGTAGCGCGCCATCCAGTACAGGTGGTCTGCGGTTCGGCTCAGCATGTTCAGATCTCCAGAACCCAGGTGTCCTTGGTGCCGCCGCCCTGCGACGAATTCACCACCAGGGAACCTTCTCGCAGCGCGACCCGGGTCAGACCGCCGGGCACCATATTGATGTCCTTGCCGGACAGCACGAAGGGGCGCAGGTCGATGTGGCGCGGCGCGATGCCGGCGTCGACGAAGGTCGGGCAGGCAGAAAGCGACAGCGTGGGCTGCGCGATGTAGCGCTCCGGCGTCTCGGTCAGCAGCTGGCGGAAGCGCTCGATCTCCTCCTTCGACGCGCGCGGCCCGATCAGCATGCCGTAGCCGCCGGCGCCGTGCGTTTCCTTGACCACCAGTTCGTCGAGGTGGGCCAGCACGTAGGCCAGATCCTCCTTCTTGCGGCACATCCAGGTGGGCACGTTGTTGAGCAGCGGCTCCTCGCCGAGATAGAAGCGGATCATCTCCGGCACGTAGGGATAGATGGACTTGTCGTCCGCCACGCCGGTGCCGATCGCGTTCGCCAGCGTCACGTGGCCGGCGCGATAGACCTGCAGCAGGCCGGGCACGCCCAGCATGGAATCGGCGCGGAAGGCGAGCGGGTCGAGGAAGTCGTCGTCGATGCGGCGGTAGATCACATCGACGCGCTGCGGACCCTGCGTGGTGCGCATGTACAGGTGTTCGTCGCGCACGAAAAGATCCTGCCCCTCGACCAGTTCGACGCCCATCTGCTGGGCGAGGAAAGCGTGTTCGAAGTAAGCCGAGTTGTAGGCACCCGGCGTCAGCACGATGACGGTCGGGTCAAGCACGCCGGCCGGCGCGACCGCCCGCAGATTGCTCAGCAGCATGTCCGGGTAGTGCTCGACCGGTGCCACGCGGTAACGCGAGAACAGCTCCGGGAAGAGCCGCATCATCATGCGCCGGTCTTCCAGCATGTAGGACACGCCGGAGGGCACGCGCAGGTTGTCCTCCAGCACGTAGAACTCGCCCTCGCCGGCGCGCACCACATCGACACCGGCGATGTGGGCGTAGATGCCGCCCGGCACATCGACGCCCTGCATTTCCGGCCGGTACTGGCTGTTCGACAGCACCTGCTCGGCCGGGATCTTGCCGGCCTTGATGATTTCCTGGTCGTGATAGACGTCGTGCAGGAACATGTTCAGCGCCTTCACGCGCTGGCGCAGGCCGGCGGCGAGCTGCTTCCACTCCTGGGCGGGGATGATGCGCGGCACCACGTCGAACGGAATCAGGCGCTCCTTGCCCTCCTCTTCGCCATAGACCGCGAAGGTGATGCCGACCCGGTGAAACACCAGGTCCGCTTCGGCACGCTTCTGCGCGATGCGCTCCGGCGGAGTTTCCGCCAGCCACTTCTGGTAGCCGGCGTAATGAGCGCGCACCGTGCCGTCGGCGCCGTTCATTTCGTCGTAGATCGAGGACGGGTTGGCCATGATCGGGTTGTCTCGTGTGATTGTTTGGCGCGTACCCGTCTTGGGGTCTCCTCGTTTTCAGTGCAATAAGTGACGGTACGCAAAGCTAGCACTGGCGCGGGGGTGGTCTGGGTAGACCGTTGATTTCATTGACTTTCCTGTTCGCTTTGTAAACGGGTATGGTGGCC
>JAVEVQ010000173.1:0-2538 GCA_034004945.1 Methyloversatilis sp.
GCATGATCTGGCGCGAACGGGCCCTGACCGACATCGTGCCGGTGGTCGGTCTGTTCGCCGCGGCCGCCTTCAGGCTCCTGCCTTCGATGAACCGGGTGCTCACCGCGCTGCACGGCCTGCGCTACGGACTGCCGGTCATCGATATGCTGCATGCTGAACTCACCCGGCCCCTGGTCGCGGACGAGGCCGGTGACGCAGGCGCTGCAGGAGCCGTGTTCAGTCGCGGCATCCGGATCGACGCGCTGAGCTATCGCTATCCGGGGGCGCCGGCAGCGGCGCTCGACCGGCTGACGCTCGACATCCGTGCCGGCGAAACTCTGGGCATCGTGGGCAGTAGCGGTTCCGGCAAGAGCACGCTGGTGGATCTGCTGCTCGGCCTGCTGACGCCGGAGGCCGGGCGCATCGAGGCGGACGGCCGTGACATCCGCGATGACCTGCGCGGCTGGCGCAGCCAGATCGGCTATGTTCCGCAATCCATCTATCTCACCGATGACTCGCTGCGTCGCAATGTGGCGTTCGGCGTTCCTGATGCGCAGATCGACGACGCCGCAGTGGCCCGCGCGCTGGCTTTCGCCCAGCTCGATGCCTTCGTCGCGGCCCAGCCCGAGGGCGTGCACTCCTTCGTCGGCGAGCGTGGCGTGCGCCTGTCCGGTGGTCAGCGTCAGCGCATCGGCATCGCCCGTGCGCTCTACCATGACCCCCCCATCCTGGTGCTGGACGAAGCCACCAGTGCGCTCGACGTGGCGACCGAGGCCGAAGTGATGAAGGCGGTCGACGCGCTGCAGGGACGCAAGACCATCATCATCGTGGCTCACCGGCTCAGTACGGTGGAACAGTGCGACCGGCTGTGCCGCCTCGAATCGGGCCGGGTAGTGCAGATCGGCTCGCCGACCGAAGTGCTCGATCAACTTGTCAGGACGGCGGAGGCCGCCGTCCCTTCCACGGAATGAACCCATGCTGACCAACGCATCCATCCTCGTGACCGGCGGGACCGGCTCTTTCGCACACACCTTCGTGCCGATGACGCTGGCGCGCTACAACCCCCGGCGGCTGGTCATCTTCTCGCGCGATGAAATGAAGCAGTGGGAGATGGCCAAGCTCTATGGTGACGATCCTCGGGTGCGCTTCTTCATCGGTGACGTACGCGACAAGGATCGCCTCGCCCGTGCGCTGCACGGGGTCGATTACGTGGTGCATGCCGCTGCCACCAAGATCGTGCCGACCGCCGAGTACAACCCCTTCGAGTGCGTCAAGACCAATGTGATCGGCGCAATGAACCTGATCGACGCCTGCATCGACCAGAACGTGAAGCGGGTGGTGGCGCTGTCCACCGACAAGGCGAGCAGCCCGGCAAATCTGTATGGCGCGACCAAGCTCGCGTCCGACAAGCTGTTCGTGGCCGGCAACTCGTACGCAGGCGGCAACGACACCCGCTTCGCGGTGGTGCGCTACGGCAACGTGATGGGTTCGCGCGGGTCGGTCATTCCCTTTTTCCTGTCGATTGCCGACAAGGGTGTACTGCCGATCACTGATCCGCGCATGACGCGCTTCATGATCACGCTCGAGCAGGGTGTGGATCTGGTCTGGCATGCCTTTGACGACATGGTGGGCGGTGAGATCTACGTGAAGAAGATTCCGTCGATGAACATTACCGACATCGCGCACGCGGTTGCGCCCGAGGCGCGGCACGACATCGTGGGCATCCGTCCGGGCGAGAAGCTGCACGAGCAGATGATCGGCCCCGAGGATGCGCCGCACACCTACGAGTACGGCGACCACTACAAGATCCTGCCGGCCATCCACAAGTGGAGCGAGGATCCGGGCCGCATCAACGACGGCGTGAAGGTGGCGCCCGATTTCACCTATTCCTCCGACAACAACCGCGAATGGATGAGCGTCGAGGCGCTGCGCGCGTGGATCGATGCCAACCGCGACAAGGTGGGCCGCATATGAGTGGCTTCATCCCCTACGGCCGGCAGCAGATCAGCGAGGAGGACATCGAGGCGGTCGTGCGCGTGCTGCGTTCCGACTACCTCACGCAGGGGCCGGCGGTGCCCGCTTTCGAACAGGCGGTGGCGCGCTACTGCGGTGCCGCCCACGCCGTAGCGATGAACAGCGCCACCTCGGCGTTGCATGTGGCCTGCCTCGCGCTGGGCGTGGGCCCCGGCGACCGGGTGTGGACCAGCCCGGTCACCTTCGTCGCCAGCGCCAACTGCGCGCTTTACTGCGGCGCGGCAGTGGATTTCGTCGACGTCGATCCGGCCACCGGCAACATGAGCGCGGATCATCTTGCCGTGAAGCTGGCGCAGGCCGAACGCGATGGCACCCTGCCCAAGGTGGTGATTCCGGTCCACCTGTGCGGCCGTTCGTGTGACATGAAGGCGGTGCGCGCGCTGAGCCGTCGTTTCGGTTTCGCGGTGATCGAGGACGCTTCGCACGCCATCGGTGCGCGCTACGACGGCGCGCCGGTGGGCGACTGCCGCTACAGCGACATCACCGTATTCAGTTTTCACCCGGTCAAGATCATCACCACCGCCG
>JAVEVQ010000080.1:0-11199 GCA_034004945.1 Methyloversatilis sp.
CAGAGCCTATTTCGGCAAAAACCTGAAGGACATTAGCGTCGCCGAGGCGGCGATGCTCGCCGGCCTGCCGAAAGCGCCCTCCAAGTACAACCCGGTGGTGAACCCGAAGCGCGCCGCGCTGCGCCAGACCTACGTGCTGCGGCGCATGCGGGAACTGGGTTACATCGACGAAGCAACGCGCGCGCGCGCGGTCGAAGAGGAACTGGTCGTGCGGCGCGACAGCAGCAGCACCGCCAGCGGACCGAAGCCGGCGGATTTCGTCGCCGAAATGGCGCGCCAGATGGCGGTCGAGCGTTTTGGCGAGAACGCCTATTCGCTCGGTCTGCGCGTCGTCACGACGATACGGCGCGCCGACCAGGACGCCGCGATCGAGGCCGTCCGCAAGGGCGTGTTCGACTACGACCGCCGGCACGGCTATCGCGGTGCGGAGTCCTTCGTCGACATGAAGGACGTCGGCGCCGACGATGACGAACTGCTCGACGACCTGCTGCAGGACGTGCCGGACGCGGTGGGGCTGCACGCTGCGGTGGTGCTCGCCGCCAGTCCGACGGCGGTGAAGGTCTACAAGCGCGGCGGCGAGGTGCTCACTCTGGGCGCCGACGCGATCAAGTTCGCCAAGGCGATGCTGGACGACAAGGCGCCGTCGGCGCGCAAGCTGCGGCGCGGCGCGGTCGTCCGTGTGATGCAGGACGCCAAGCTCGGCTGGACGCTGGCGCAGATGCCCGAGGTCGAGGCGGCACTGGTCGCCATCGACAGCGACGACGGCGCCGTGCGCGCGCTGGTCGGCGGTTTCGACTTCAATCGCAGCAAGTTCAATCACGTCACCCAGGGCTGGCGCCAGCCGGGCTCGGCGTTCAAGCCCTTCATCTACTCGGCGGCGCTGGAGAAGGGCTACGGGCCGGCCACCGTGGAAGAGGACACGCCGCTGGTGGTGTCGGCCGGCGAAACCGGCAGCCAGAGCTGGCAGCCGAAGAACTACGACGGCAAGTACGACGGTCCGATCTCGCTGCGCACCGCACTGGCGAAGTCGAAGAACATGGTGTCGATCCGCATGCTGCGCTCGATCGGCCCGCGCTACGCGCAGGACTACGTGTCACGCTTCGGCTTCGATGCGGCGCGTCACCCGCCCTACCTGACGATGGCGCTCGGCGCGGGTTCGGTCACGCCGTGGCAGATGGCCTCCGGCTATGCGGTGTTCGCCAACGGCGGATACCGGGTCGAGCCCTATGTGGTGAGCGAGATCACCGACAGCGAAGGACGCGTGCTGGCGCGCTTCACGCCGCGCAAGGCCGGCGACGAGGCATTGCGCGTGATCGACGCGCGCAACGCCTACCTGATGGACAGCATGATGCAGGACGTCGTGCGCCGTGGAACCGCCACCCGCGCGCTGGCGCTCAAGCGCGGCGACCTCGCCGGGAAGACCGGCACCACCAACGACTATCTCGACGCCTGGTTCTGCGGCTACCAGCCGTCGCGCGTCGCGGTCGCCTGGATAGGTTTCGACAATCCGCGCACCCTGGGTCGCGGCGAAACCGGCGGGTCGGCGGCGCTGCCGATGTGGGTGGACTACATGCGCCACGCGCTGAAGGACATGCCGGAACAGCGGCTGCCGCTGCCGGACGGCCTGATCAGCATCGACGCCGGCGAGGACAGCAAGGGCAATCCGCGCACCGACCTGATGTACGAGGAGCACCTGCCGCCGCCGCCCGAGTCGCTGCCCGAGGAGCCGGAAACACCGGCTTCGGAGGGCGAACTGCAGCCCGGTCCGCCGCCGCAGTCGCCGGCACCGATTACGGCGCCGCCACGCTCGCCGACCGGCCACATCGTGCCCAGCGAATCGCGGCTGACGCTGCCGGACACGCTCAGCCGCGCAGCTTCACCGGCTCGCCCGCCTGCTGGCTGAGCAGTTCCTCCAGTGCCTGCATCAGTTCCTTGCCGTCGCGCGTGCCGACCCAGCGGTCGCCGTCGGCACGGAAATGGAAGCCGCCCGAGCGCGCCGCCACCCAGATTTCCTGCGCGACGCCATGACGGTTGATCACCATCTTCGAGCCGTCGTCGAACTCCAGTTCGAGCACGCCACCCGCCTGCAGTTCGTAATCGATTCCGGCGCCGCTGCGCTCGATGGCCTGCTCGATCGCAGCCAGCGTCGCGTCGGCCAATTTGTTAAATTCACTCTCGTTCATATTCCGGCCATCCGACATGTTTTCCAGCCCGCTCGTGCGCACCGCCGCACTGACCCTGACGCTCGCAGCCTGCGGCACCAAGGGACCGCTGACGCTGCCGCCCAAGCAGGGCGCCCAGCCGGCGGCCGCGAAGCCCGCGCCCGCACCTGCTCCGCAAGATACTAACAAGGCCGACAAGCAATGAAGCATTTCGAAACCCGCGACGGCGCGCTGTACGCCGAAGGCGTCGCACTCGAGCGCATTGCCGCCGAGTACGGCACGCCCACCTTCGTCTACAGCCGCGCGGCGCTGACCGAGGCGCACGCCGCCTACGCCGAAGCATTGTCCGGTCGCGACGCCATGCTGTGCTACGCCGTCAAATCGAATTCCAACCTGGCGATCATGAATGTGTTCGCGCGGCTCGGCACCGGCTTCGACATCGTGTCGGGCGGCGAACTGGCGCGCGTGATCGCGGCAGGCGGCGACCCGGGCAAGGTGGTGTTCTCCGGTGTCGGCAAGACGCGCGACGAGATGCGCGCGGCGCTGACGCACGGCATCTACTGCTTCAACGTCGAGTCGGAAGCCGAACTGCACCGGCTGGCCGAGGTGGCCGGCAGCCTGGGCAAGCGCGCGCCGATCGCGCTGCGCGTGAATCCGGACGTCGACCCGAAAACCCACCCCTACATTTCCACCGGCCTGAAGTGCAACAAGTTCGGCGTGCCGATCGCCGACGCACACCGCATCTATCTCGACGCGGCAAAACTGCCGCAGCTGGAGATCCGCGGCATCGCCTGCCACATCGGCTCGCAGTTGCTGGACCCGGCACCGGTGGCCGAAGCGGCCGCCAAGGTGGTGGCGCTGGCCGAGGCGCTGAACCGCGACGGCATCGAACTGCGTCACCTCGACCTCGGCGGCGGCCTGGGCATCCGCTACGACGACGAGGACGTGCCGGCGACGCATGACTACCTGGCGCCGCTGCTGGCCGTGCTGGCCGGTCGCAAGGAGCGCCTGCTGCTCGAACCCGGCCGCTCCCTGGTCGGCAACGCGGGGGTGCTGCTGTCGAAGATCGAGTACCTGAAGCGGGGCGAGGAGCGCAATTTCGCCATCATCGACGCCGCGATGAACGACCTCGCCCGCCCGGCGCTGTACGACGCCTACCACCGCATCGCCGAAGTGTGCCCGCGTGGCCAGGCGGACACCTACGACGTGGTCGGTCCGGTGTGCGAGAGCGGCGACTTCCTCGGTCGCGCCCGCGAACTGGCGGTCGAACCGGAGGATCTGGTCGCCATCTTCTCGGCCGGTGCCTACGGCATGACCATGAGTTCGAACTACAACACGCGGCCGCGCGCCGCCGAAGTAATGGTCGATGGCGACCGGGTGCACCTGATCCGCGCACGCGAACGCATCGCTGACCTGTACGCCGGCGAACGCCTGCTGCCGTGAGCCACGTGGACGACGCCGCACGCGAACGGCTGCGGCTCGACAAATGGCTGTGGGCGGCGCGCTTCTTCAAGACGCGCACGCTGGCGTCCGACGCCATCGACGCCGGCCGCATCCAGCTGAACGAGGCGCGCGCGAAGCCGTCGCGCGAAGTGCGCATCGGCGACCGGCTGGACGTCCAGACCGGCGAAGTGCGTTACACGGTGATCGTGCAGGCGCTGTCCGGCAAACGCGGCCCGGCCGAAGAGGCGCGCAAGCTCTATGAAGAGACCGCCGACAGCATCGCCCGGCGCGAAACGGAACGTGAACGGCGCCGACTTGCTCCGGAACCGTCACACATGCTGCACGGACGGCCGACGAAGACGCAGCGGCGTGAAATCGACCGCATGCGCGCTAAACTTCGCGGCGGCTGAGCCCTGCGCGCCAACGAATTGAAAACACTGTCAAAAGGAATCGAACCATGTCCGAACGTATCGTGATGAAGGTCGGTGAAGCCACCGTCTTCGCCAAGGAAGGTCAATACACCGACGCCATGCCGGAAATCGTCATCGGCTCGATCGACGGCCCGGTCGGCCAGGCCTTCGCCCAGATGATGGGCCAGACCGCCGGTCACACCCGCATGCTGGCCGTGCGCGACTGCAACCAGATGGCCAAGCCGGCCACCATGATGGTGCCCAAAGTCACGATCAAGAATTCGCGCACCGTCGAACTGCTGGGCGGCGTGGTGCAGTCGGCCACCGCCGACGCCGTCGTCGACTGCGTGTCGGAAGGCATCATTCCGAAGGAACTGGTCGACGAGCTGGTCATCATCGACCTGGTGTGGCTGGACCCGAACGCGGTCAAGGATCCCAACCTCGACATGAAGGATCTGTACCGCACCAATTACGAAGCGACCAAGATCGCGATACAGCGCGCGATGACCGGCAAGCCGACGATCGACGAACTGATCGCCAACCGCCACAAGATCAAGCACTGCATGTACGACCCGGAAGCCTGATCGCCGTACGAAGCCACAGCCAAAGCCCCTGCCTTCTGCAGGGGCTTTTGTTTTGGTGAAATCGCAACGAAGGGCAACACGACCTTGTCCTGACGGATGGTGCCATCCAGAATGAATGAGTCCGGAATGTGTGCGGGCGCAGGGAGGATGGCCGATGGATATCCGTGGCGAGGGCACACCAGGGCGCGACGCCCCGCCGATGCCGCAGATGAACGACGACGCCTTCCGCCGCGTCGTCGAGTACGCACCCAGCGCGATGGTGCTGGTCGATGGTCGCGGCATGATGGTGCTGGTCAACGAACAGACCGAAAGGCTGTTCGGCTACCCGCGATCCGAACTGATCGGCCGCTCGGTCGATATGCTCGTGCCTTCAGGCGCACGCGCGCATCACGCCGACTTCCGTCACAGCTTCCTGTCATCCCCGAGCCCTCGCCCGATGGGTGGTGGCCGTGACCTGTTCGCCTGCCGTGCCGACGGCAGCGAATTTCCGGTCGAGATCGGCCTCAACCCGATGGACACCGGCAAGGGCGTCATGGTGCTGGCATCGATCGTCGACATCACCGAGCGTCGCCGCGCGCAGCAGGTGCTGGAACAGGCGCTGCAGGAAAAAACGGTGCTGCTCAACGAGGTGCACCACCGGGTCAAGAACAATCTGCAGGTCATCACCAGCCTGCTGAATCTGCAGGCCAACAATGTTGACGACCCGCGCGTGCGCGACATCCTGAACGAGAGCCAGAACCGCGTGCGGGCAATGGCGCTGACCCATCAGCTGTTGTACGAGCGCAAGGACTTCTCGCGCATGGATCTCGGCGACTATCTCGACCGTCTGGCCCAGTTGCTGCGCGGTGCCTATCGCAGCAACGCCAGCGGTGTCGAGTTGCTGCTCGAACGCCCGGCGCAGCCGGTGTACCTCGATCTGGAACGCGCCATCCCGTGCGGGCTGGTGGTGAACGAACTGGTCACCAATGCGTTCAAACATGCCTTCCCTGCCCAGCGCCCCGGCACCATCATCATCGCGCTTTCCAGCGGCGGTGATCGGCTGAGCCTGGCAGTGCATGACGACGGCGTCGGTCTGCCCGAGGGTTTCGACTTTGACAACGTGAAGTCTCTCGGCCTGCAACTGGTGCCGCTGCTGGTGGATCAGCTGCACGGGGCACTGCAGATGGTGCGCGACGGCGGCGCACACTACGTCATCACCTTCCCTGCATCGCTCAGCGCGCGAGGTACGACATGAATGCTCCGCTCCCGATCAACCTGATGCTGGTCGAGGACGAACGCGTGATCGCGTTCGACCTGAAGAACCAGCTGCAATCCTTCGGCTACAAGGTGGGCGCGGTGCTGGCCAGCGGCGAGCAGGCGGTAAGCAGGGTGGGCGAGGTGGCGCCCGATCTGGTGCTGATGGACATCCACCTCGAAGGACAGCTCGACGGCATCGACGCGGCACTGCAGATCCAGTCGCAGCATCGCGTACCTGTGGTGTTCCTGACCGCCTACGCCGAGGACGATACGCTGCGCCGTGCGCTCGACTGCCGGCCCTTCGGCTATCTGGTCAAACCCTGCGAAGCGCGCGAACTGCATGCAACGATACAGATGGCACTGGCGCGCCGCGAGGTCGAGGTCTGCGTCGAGCGCAGCGGGCAACTGTTCAAGCAGGCGCTGGATGCGGCCTCGCTCGGCGTGATCGAGTGGCAGGGCGATTCGATGCAGTTGCACGGCGACGGCCACCTGCGCAGCCTGTTCGGCGACCGCCCGGTTCCACTGGACGAATCATGGAATCTGTTCCTGTCGCGCGTCGATGCCGGCGACCGCGAACGCGTGGCCGCGGCACTGAACGCGGCGCTGCAGAGCGGCGATCCGGTCCGCATCGATTTCCGCACCGTGGGCAACGGCGGCGCCCGCTGCCTCGAGGCACACGCGCGCGCCTATGGCAGCCCGGCCGGCGAGCAGCGCATTGTCGGCATTCTGCAGGACGTGACACAGCGCCGCCGCGACGAGGAGCGCCTGCGCCAGTCCAGCGTCGTCTTCCACACGACGGCCGAAGCCATCGTCATCACCGACGCGCAACGACGCATCATCGCCGTCAATGCGGCCTACACGCGCATCACCGGGCATGACGAAGCCGAAGTGCTCGGCCTCGATCCGGACATCGCACTGGACACCGGCCACGGCGAAGACTTCTACGCCGCGCTGGCAGCGCCCTCGGGCACCGGCTACTGGCAGGGCGAAGTGCGCTGCCGACGTGCGTCGGGCGACAGTTTCCCCGCCTGGGAGAGCATCAGCGCCGTGCGCAACGACACCGGCACGGTCACCCATTTCGTGGCCGCCTTCTCCGATTTCAGCGCCATCCATCAGGCCGAGGAGAAGCTGAATCATCTGGCGCATCACGACGCGCTGACCGGCCTGCCCAACCGCCTGCTGTTCGACGACCGCTTCGAGCGTGCCATCGAGCAGGCACGACGCGCGCAGCAGCGCTGCATCCTGCTCTTCCTCGACCTCGACAGCTTCAAGGGAGTGAACGACACGCTGGGGCATGGCGTGGGCGACGAACTGCTGCGCGCGGTGTCGCTGCGCCTGCGCGAAACGCTGCGGCGCAGCGACACGCTGGCCCGCCTCGGCGGTGACGAATTCGTCGTGCTGACCGGCAGCGCGCATCCGGAAGATGCTTCGCACCTGGCGATCAAGCTGCTCAACGCGCTGCGCGATCCCTTCGATCTCGGCGACGAGCAGATACGCATCACCGGCAGCATAGGCATCGCCGTCTTCCCCGACCACGGCGCCGACCGCACCGTGCTGATGCGCGCGGCCGACATCGCGATGTACTCGGCCAAGTCGCAGGGGCGCAACCGCTATCAGTTCTTCACTGCCGACATGTCGGAGCGCACGCAGGAACGCATGCAGATGGAACAGGGCTTGCGCCGCGCGATCGACAGCGATGCACTGGAGGTGCACTACCAGCCGCAGCTCCGGCTGTCCGACGCCCACGTGATCGGCGTCGAGGCGCTGGTGCGCTGGCCGCACCCGGAACTGGGCATGATTTCGCCCGCCCGCTTCATTCCGGTCGCCGAAGAGAGCGGCATCATCGAAACGCTGGGCATGTGGGTACTGCGCCGCGCCTGTCAGGACATCGTCGGCCTGCCGGACAGCGACGGGCGGCAGATGCGCCTCGCCGTCAATGTGTCGGTCAGGCAGTTCATGCGTGAGGACTTCGTCGCGCATGTGCTGGAAGTGCTGACCGAAACAGGCTTTCCGGCCGAATCGCTTGAACTCGAAATCACCGAATCCACGCTGCAGGTGATCGAACACAGCGCCGGCATACTCGACGCGCTGAAGCGGCTGGGCATCTCGATCAGCATCGACGACTTCGGCACCGGCTATTCGTCGCTGAGCGTGCTGCGCGGCCTGCCGATAGACCGCATCAAGATCGACCGTTCCTTCATCATCGACCTGACCGAGAACGACGACGCGCGCGCGATGATAGAGGCCATGCTGACGCTGGGTCGTTCCTTGCGCATGACCACCATCGCCGAAGGCATCGAGCTGTCGGAACAGGCCGAACTGCTGCTGCGGCTCGGTTGTTCGGAAGGCCAGGGCTATCTGTTCGCCCGCCCGATGTCGGCAAGCCAGCTGCGGCAGTCGCTGGCACGTACGCACGAATAGGCGGAGCGCCACGCATCGTCTGACGAGGTTGCAGGACGACACGTCCCAGGCGGGGGCGTGTCGTCAGCCGGAGACGGTTTCGACCGCGTCTGCCGGCAGCCCGTCGAGGTGACGACGCAGGATGCGGTAGTGGTCGTAGTCGAAGCGCGCGTCGCGCTGAGGCGGCGCCGCGTCATCGCTGCCCTCCGGCGCGCTGCCCAGATAGCACCAGTGCGCCATCCAGTGTCGATCGCCGCGCTCGGCGCCCGGCCGGCGTTCGCGTACGGCCACCGCATCCGGCCACGGCCAGTCGGGCATGCGCAGGCCGTCGAGCGCACTCATCAGCCGCATATCGTGCTGCTGCGGATCTTCGCGTCCGCAGCAGACACCGCGGCAGCGCTTGATCTGCACATTGACGCAGGCGGCGGTGCGCCGCTCGTAACCTTGCAGCCCGATGCGCTTAGGGCACAGCTGCCAGGCGGTGGCCAGTTCGCGCAGCGTGGCCAGGCAATCGCGACGCGAGCGGAAGGGCCCATAAAGTCCGGCCAGCTGGCGCGGCGCGACGCGGTCGAGATCGACCAGGGTCAGCGCCGCCTCGCCTGCCGCCACCTCATTGCCAGGCCCGCCACGCAGCGCCAGCGCCACCGCCGGCCCACCCGCCCGCAACTGCTTGTTGTAGAGCGGCTGCAACTGCTTCACCAGCTTTGCTTCGAGCAGCAGGGCACCGAGCTCGCCCGCGGTTTCTATCCAGTCCACGCGCTTCGTTTCGCGCAGCATGCGCGCCGCCTGTCCGCCCTTGTGCGAACCGGTGAAGTGCGCCAGCACGCGCGAACGCAGGTTGCGGCTCTTGCCGATGTAGAGCGGCAGCTCGGTGGGCGCCGGCAGCAGGTCGGTCGACTCGGGCGCGGCACCGTAGAACAGATACACGCCAGGCGCCTCCGGCACGTCGTCGAGCGCGCCTGGCGTCATCCCGGGCGGTGCGGCGGCGGTGCGCCCGGCCTTCTCCATCGCCGGGCCGATCACCGCCGGCGGAAAATCACGCGCGACGATGTCGAGAAAATCGCGCACCAGCCGCGCATCACCGATTGCGCGGTGACGCGCGTCGCAGACCAGGCCGAAGCGCTCCATCAGCGCGTCCAGCCCATGCCGCGGAAACTGCGGATAGAGCGCGCGCGACAGCCTGACCGAACACAGCACGCGCGGCGCGAAGTTCAGGCCAACGCGGGCGAACTCGTTGCGCAGGAAACCGTGGTCGAAGCGCGCGTTGTGCGCGACGAACAGGCGGTCGTGCAGCAGCGCCGCCAGCTCCTCCGCGATGTCGGCGAAACGCGGCGCACCGGCGACCATGTCGTCGGTGATGCCGGTGAAGCGCTGGATGGTGAGCGGAATCGGCACGCCCGGATTGACCAGGCTGGACCACTCGCGCCGCTGCGGCCCGTCGATCAGCACGACGCCGACCTCGGTCACGCGGTCGGCACGCGGGTCGCCGCCCGTCGTTTCGAGGTCGACGATGGCCAGGGGCTGGTCAAATACGCTCATGCGGCAGTCAACGCCACACGCCGCCGGCCCAAGGCACGACACGCGTGGCGACGGAGAGGAAAGCGAGGCGCAGCTTCAGTGCGCGTCGGTGGGCGTCAGGTCGGTCTGGTAGGGATAGGGCTTCTGCGCGACGCGGGCCTCGTTGAAACGGCGCTGCGCCTCGAAATCCTGCGGCTTGTCCCACCACAGCGCGCGGCCGCGACGCTGCTCTTCGATCTGTTCCGGGTGCTTTTCGAGGTACTCGCGCATGAAACGCGTGTGATCGGATTCGTAATCAGCCAATTGAAACTCCGTTGGAAACGACTCAATGTGTCTTGCCGCGCGATTCGTCGGCCTTGTCGCCGGCGCGCACGCGGGCGATGCGAACGACCTCGGGCACGCGGCGCAGGCCCTTCATGATGCGCGCCAGATGCACGCGGTCACTGACCTGCAGCGTGAAGTGGATCTGCGTGTAGAGACTGCCGTCCTCTTCCATGCCGACATTCTGGATGTTGGCGCCGCATTCGGCGATCTCGAATGCAACCTTGGCCAGCACGCCGGGGCGGTTCGCCGCGATGACGCGGATGCCGACCTCGAACACGCGGCTGGTATCGCGCTCCCATTCGACATCGACCCACTGGTCGCCGTCCTTGCGATTGCGTCGCAGCGTCGGACAGTCGTGTGCGTGAATCATCAGGCCGGAACCGACGCGCAGCTGACCGACGATCGGATCCCCCGGTATCGGCCGGCAGCAGCGCGCGATCTGCACCGCCATGCCCTCGGAGCCGCGGATCAGCAGCGCGCTCTCCGGCGCCGCCAGCGGCGTACCCTGCTGTTCGCTGGCCGTCTGCAGCCTGAGCAGACTGCGCGCAACGAAGGTGGCCGAACTCTTGCCCTGACCGATATCGGCCAGCGCCTCCTTGCGGCTCTTGACCTCGGCTGTTTCGAGCCACTGCGCCCACGAGGCGTCGCCGATCTCGTCCGGCGTGACACCGAACTGGCGCAGCGCCTGGGTCAGCAGCCGCTCGCCCAGTTGCGCCGACTCCTCGACCTGCATGGTCTTCAGGAAGTGGCGGATCTGCGCGCGCGCCTTGCCGGTCTTCACGTAGCCCAGCCAGGCCGGGTTCGGATTCGGGTGCGAGGCGGTAATGATCTCCACCTGGTCACCGCTGCTCAGTTCGCTGCGCAGCGGCATCAGCTCCTGGTTGATGCGACAGGCCACGCAGCAGTGGCCGACGTCGGTGTGCACCGCGTAGGCGAAGTCGACGGCGGTCGCGCCGCGCGGCAGCGACATGATCTTGCCCTTGGGCGTGAACACGTACACCTCGCCCGGGAACAGATCGATCTTCACGTGCTCGAGGAACTCGGCCGAATCAGGCGCCGAACTCTGCAGTTCGAGCAGCGACTGCAGCCAGCGGTGGGTGTTGGCCTGCAGGTCGTCCAGCG
>JAVEVQ010000019.1:0-49641 GCA_034004945.1 Methyloversatilis sp.
TATGTGAAAGGCAGCGCAACGAATTGAACGCATGGCAGCCTCATGAGGGGGGCTGCGGAAGACACACCCTCGACTAATAAAAGGAGACAAGGAAATGACGCGAGTCGCACTGGTAACAGGCGGTATGGGAGGACTGGGTGAAGCGATCTGCATCAAGCTCGCGGCACTGGGTTTCCGCGTGGTGACCACACACAGTCCTGGCAATACGAAGGCAGCCGAATGGCTGCAGACCATGAACAACATGGGCTACGGCTTCAAGGCCTACCCGTGCGACGTGTCGGATTTCGACTCCTGCAAGGCGTGTGTCGAGACGGTGGTGAAGGAAGTCGGTCCGGTTGACGTGCTGGTGAACAACGCGGGCATCACCCGTGACATGACCTTCAAGAAGATGACGAAGGCGGACTGGGACGTGGTGATGAGCACCAACCTCGACTCCTGCTTCAACATGACCAAGCAGGTGATCGACGGCATGACCGAGCGCAAGTGGGGCCGCGTCATCAATGTGTCTTCGGTGAATGGTTCGAAGGGTGCGTTCGGCCAGACCAACTACTCGGCCGCCAAGGCCGGCATGCACGGCTTCACCAAGGCGCTGGCGCTGGAAGTGGCGCGCGCCGGTGTCACCGTGAACACGATTTCGCCGGGCTACATCGGTACCAAGATGGTGACCGCGATCCCGCAGGACATCCTCGACTCGAAGATCCTGCCGCAGATCCCGGTGTCGCGTCTGGGCAAGCCGGAAGAGATCGCCGGCCTGGTGGCCTATCTGGCGTCGGACGAAGCGGCTTTCGTCACCGGCGCCAACATTGCAATCAACGGCGGTCAGCACATGTCCTGACCGCCAGCGCGGAGGTCCGCGCACGCCTTCCACCTCGTCCGGCGGGGGTGGAAGGTTTTTCACGCAGCTGGCTGGGAGAGAAGTCATGACGAAACGAGTTGCCCTGGTTACCGGGGGTATGGGCGGTCTGGGTACCGCAATCTGCAAGGCACTGGCCAAGGACGGCTACACCGTCGTGGCGAACTGTCTGCCCGCGTTCCCCCAAAAGGACGAATGGCTGGCCAAGATGCAGGCCGAAGGCTTCGAGATGAAAGCCGCCGAGGGCGACGTGTCCGACTACGATTCCTGCAAGGCCATGATCGAGACGGTCGAGCAGGACATCGGCCCGGTCGATGTGGTCGTGAATAACGCGGGCATCACCCGCGACAAGTTCTTCGCCAAGATGGACAAGGCCCAGTGGGATGCGGTGCTGACCACCAACCTCGACAGCCTGTTCAACGTGACGCACCACGTCGCCGGCAAGATGGCCGAGCGCGGCTGGGGTCGCATCATCAACATTTCGTCGGTCAATGGCGTCAAGGGTCAGGCCGGTCAGACCAACTACTCGGCCGCCAAGGCCGGCGTGGTCGGCTTCACCAAGGCGCTGGCAGCCGAAATGGCGGCCAAGGGCGTCACCGTCAACGCCATCGCTCCGGGCTACATCGGCACCGACATGGTGATGGCCATCCGCGAGGACATCCGTCAGGGCATCATCGACTCCGTGCCGATGAAGCGTCTGGGCAAGCCGGAGGAGATCGGCGCTGCCGTGTCCTACCTCGCCTCGGACATGGCGGGTTACGTGACTGGTGCGACGCTGAACATCAACGGCGGCCTGTATTACCAGTAATCGCCTCGACGCGGGATCGTGACTTACCGCGAGGCCTTATGCGGCACTGCCGCATAAGGCCTTTGCTTGCTGTATGATCAAAAAAGAGTGGGCGGAAACACCGCCCCGGGGCAGTTCAAACGAGCGAGGACACCACACAATGAGCGCTTCCGAAAGCCGCGAGGGGACCGGTTCCACCACCAGGCTGATCAAGAAATATCCCAACCGCCGGCTTTACGACACTCGCACGAGTTCCTACATCACGCTGTCCGATGTGAAGGAACTGGTTCTCGAGAACGCAGAGTTCCAGGTGGTCGATGCCAAAACCGGCGAAGACCTCACCCGCAGTATCCTGCTGCAGATCATCATCGAAGAAGAAAGCGAAGGCGTGCCGATGTTCACGTCCGACCTGCTGTCGCAGATGATCCGCTTCTACGGCAATGCGATGCAGGGCATGATGGGCAAGTACCTCGAAGGCAACATCAAGGCCTTCACCGACGTGCAGAGCAAGCTCCAGGACCAGGCGCGCGCGATCTACGGCGACAACAACGCGATGAGCAAGGACCTGTGGGCGCAGTTCCTGAACTTCCAGGGCCCGGCCATGCAGAGCATGATGGGTGCCTATATGGAGCAGAGCAAGCGCATGTTCGTGCAGATGCAGGAGCAGATCGAGCAGCAGACCCGCTCGATGATGTCCGGTTTCAAGTTTCCCGGCTTCGGACCGGGGGGCGATAAAGGCCCGCAAAACAAGTAAACTGCCGGGTTTTGCGGCGGAGACGCGGCGTGACCCGTACTTCTGAATCTGGCAACACCACGAAGCCGACCCCCAAGGTCGGCTTCGTTTCTCTCGGCTGTCCGAAGGCGACTTCGGATTCCGAGTCCATCCTGACCCGCCTGCGCTCCGAAGGCTACGACATCGTGCCGACCTACGACGATGCCGATGTCGTGGTCGTCAACACCTGTGGCTTCATCGATGCCGCAGTCGAGGAATCGCTGGACGCGATCGGCGAGGCGCTGGCCGAGAACGGCAAGGTGATCGTGACCGGCTGTATGGGGGCGGAAGGACCGAAGCGCCAGCAGGTGCTGTCCGCCCATCCGCAGGTGCTGGCGGTGACCGGTCCGCACGCGACCGAAGAGGTGATGGACGCGGTCCATCGCCACCTGCCCAAGCCGCACGATCCCTTCTCCGACCTGGTGCCGCCGCAGGGCATACGGCTCACGCCGTCACACTACGCCTACCTGAAGATTTCCGAAGGCTGCAATCACCGCTGCAGCTTCTGCATCATCCCGTCGATGCGTGGCGATCTGGTGAGCCGGCCGATCGGCGACGTGATGCGTGAAGCCGAGGCGCTGCGCGACGCCGGCGTGCGCGAACTGCTCATCGTGTCGCAGGACACCAGCGCCTATGGCGTGGACCTGAAGTACCGCACCGGCTTCTGGGGCGGCAAGCCGCTGCGTACCAAGCTGTATGACCTCGCCAGCGCGCTGGGCGAGCTGGGCATGTGGATACGCATGCACTATGTCTATCCTTACCCGCATGTCGACGACATCATTCCGCTGATGGCCGAGGGAAAGATCCTGCCCTACCTCGACGTGCCGTTCCAGCACGCCAGCCCACGCGTATTGAAGGCGATGAAGCGCCCGGCCAATGCCGAGAACAATCTCGAACGCATCCGTGCCTGGCGTTCGATCTGCCCGGACATCACGATACGGAGCACCTTCATCGCCGGCTTCCCGGGCGAGACCGAACAGGAGTTCGAGGAACTGCTCGACTTCCTCGGCGAGGCCCGGCTGGACCGCGTCGGCTGTTTCGCCTATTCGCCGGTCGAGGGCGCCAGCGCCAACGACTTGCCGGGTGCGCTGCCGGAAGAGGTGCGCGAGGAGCGTCGCCAGCGCCTGATGGAGTTCCAGGAAGACATTTCCACCCAGCGCCTGGAAGAGAAGATCGACCGCGAAATGATCGTGCTGGTCGATGAAGTCGACGAGGACGGTGCGGTCGCGCGCTCTGAAGGCGACGCGCCGGACATCGACGGTCTGGTGCATATCCTCGACGGTCAGGATCTGGAAGTCGGCGACTTCGTGCGTGTGCGCATCACCGATTGCGACGTGCACGATCTGTACGCCGAAGTCGTGACCGAAGACTGACGATGAGCGGCCGGTGCGTCGGCCACATCGCGAACGGGATCCGGAGCTGATATGGAAGACGGACGCATCGTGTCTGCGCTGGCGCGGCTGCGGGCGGTGGTCGGCGACAGCAAGCTGCTGACCGCTGCCGCGGACCTTGCGCCTTATTGCACCGACTGGCGCGGCCGTTATCGCGGCGAAGCGCTGTGCGTCGTGCGCCCGGCAACGGTGGATGAACTGATGCAGGTGGTGCACGTCTGCCACGAGGCGCAACTGCCCATGGTGCCGCAGGGCGGCAACACCGGCCTGTGCGGGGGTGCTACGCCGCATGCGGGGCGCTACGAGGTGGTGGTCAGCCTGTCCCGCCTGAATCGCATCCGTGCGCTCGACCGCGACAACGCATCGATCACGGTCGAAGCCGGCTGCACGCTGGCTTCGGTGCAGGCTGCGGCGCGCGATGCCGGCCTGCTGTTCCCGCTCAGTCTGGCGTCGGAAGGGTCGTGCGAGATCGGCGGCAACCTGTCGACCAATGCGGGCGGCGTGCATGTGCTGCGCCACGGCAACGCGCGCGATCAGGTGCTCGGTCTCGAGGTCGTGCTGCCCGATGGCCGGCTGTGGAACGGCCTGCGCGCGCTGCGCAAGGACAACACCGGCTACGACCTCAAACAGCTGTTCATCGGCGCTGAAGGCACGCTGGGCTTCATCACTGCTGCCGTGCTCAAGCTTGCGCCGCTGCCGGCGAATACCGCGCTCGCCTGGCTTGCGCTGGACGGCCCGCAGCGCGGCATCGACCTGCTGCATGCGCTGCAGGCGCGTGCCGGCGACCTGCTGAACGCCTTCGAGCTGGTTGGTCGCGAAGCGCTGGGCATGGTGCTGAAGCACATCCCGGGCGCACGTGACCCGTTTGCCGACGTGGCGCCCTGGTATGCGCTGGTCGAACTGGCAGGTAACGACGATGCGCTCGAATCAAGGCTCGGCGACATGCTCGCTTCGCTGTTCGAACGCGGCATGGTGCGTGACGCCGTGATCGCGCAGGACGGCGCGCAGGCGAGGGCGCTGTGGGCGCTGCGCGAGAACATTTCGGAGGCGCAGCGCATCGAGGGCTTCAGCGTGAAGCACGACATCAGCGTGCCGGTCGGCAGTATTCCGCACTTCATCGAAGCGGCTGGCGACAAGCTCGCCGCCATGTTGCCCGGTGTGCGTGTGGTGGTATTCGGTCATGCCGGCGACGGCAACCTGCACTACAACCTGTCGTTCACTGATGCGTCCGACAACGCGGGCCTGATCGCCGATGCGAGGGTGGCAAGTGAACAGGTACATGAAACGGTGATCGCGCTTGGCGGATCGATCTCGGCCGAGCACGGCATCGGCCAGCTCAAGCGCGACCTGCTGGCGACATGCAAGAGCGCGGTCGAGCTGGACATGATGAGGGCAGTGAAGCGCGCATTCGATCCGTACGGGTTGATGAATCCGGGGAAGGTGCTGCCCGACGCCGGTCAATAAGCGAAGCTCAATGCATCTCGGTGTGATGGGTGGATGCCTATGTAATATGCAGATGTCACGGTCAGGAAATGTCGATCGATGCCCGACAAAAATAATTGCGCGAGATGCTTTACAAACACCGAACAGTGTTTATAATGCGCTCCTCTTTCGACGGGGGTATAGCTCAGCTGGGAGAGCGCTTGCATGGCATGCAAGAGGTCAGCGGTTCGATCCCGCTTACCTCCACCAAGCGAGAGAGACGGCAGTGCAAAGCAGCAAGCAGTAAAAAAGCAGCAAGCGGTAAAACTAGGTCCCCATCGTCTAGAGGCCTAGGACACTACCCTTTCACGGTAGGTACCGGGGTTCGAATCCCCGTGGGGACGCCAGCACTTTGCTGGCAGTGCAAGTCCGGAAGAAGAAGCGCCGGCACCAACACTGGAGTGGTAGTTCAGTTGGTTAGAATACCGGCCTGTCACGCCGGGGGTCGCGGGTTCGAGTCCCGTCCACTCCGCCAACAAACAGCATTCTGCAGTTTCTGCAGGGCGCCGACGAAAAAGGCCGCGAAAGCGGCCTTTTTTGTTTTTGCGATTCCGCAACGGGACCGCCCTGAGGCTGCACCGCCTCAGTTCAGAACAGCTCGATCTCGCCGCTGTTGTTGACCTCCTCCAGAATGCCTGCCTTGACCAGTGCTTCGTACGAATGCACCTGGTTACGCCCGCTGTGCTTCGCGTGATAGACCGCGCGGTCGGCGCGATCCACCGAGCTGCTGGCGTTGTCCATCGAGCGCAGACAGGTGAAGCCGACGCTGGCGGTGACATGTCCGACCTGCGGAAAGGCGAAGGCCGCCAACTGCTGGCGGAAGAAGTCGAACGCGAGATGGGCTTCGTCGTCGTGATCGGCGCGCAGCAGCACGATGAATTCCTCGCCGCCGAAACGGTAGAGGTATTCGCTGTGATGGAAGGCCGTGCGCAGGATACGAGCAACCAGCAGCAGCACCTCGTCGCCGATCAGGTGCCCGAAGCAGTCGTTCACGCGCTTGAAATGATCGACGTCGATGACGCCCAGCCACCAGGTCGGCGCGTTTTCTGTTACGCACCCGTTGCCTGTCATCGTGTCGAGACACTTCAGGAGCTGTTCGTCGAAGGTCTTGCGGTTCAGCAGGCCGGTCAGGCTGTCGCGTTCGCTGTAGTCGAGCAGGCTGATCTGGTTGCGATAGATCTTCAGCAGGCCATCGACCAGACGCAGTTGTACCGCCAGCAGCGGCTGTTCGCTGATCAGTTCGATGATGCCGAAGCGCCGCGCACCCGCCCACACCGGAAAGAGGTTGAGCCAGGGGCCGTCGCTGCCGTTCATCGGCAGGTCGAGCAGCGGCTCGTCACAGCCGAAGGCCTGGTCGAACTGCGGTCGGCCGGACAAGGCGGGCAGCGCGTCGAGCGGGGTCCAGCTCGGATCGCCGGCGCGCATGCCGCTCCCTTTGATCATGCCTGCCTGCAGCAGCAGCCGCAGATGGGATACGTCGCCGACGCAGCGATACAGATTCAGTTCGATCGGGTCGAGCCAGTCGCCCAGTACCGAGACGAAGGTACTGTCGATGAGGTCGCGATCGCGGTAACCGGTCAGGTTGGCGACCGATCCTATTAGGTCAGACATGGCGGTGTGCGGGCGGGTCTTTTTGCGGGGTTCGTGTGGAGTATCGGCAGCGCGACGGGGCGACTTGAGCGCTAGAATCGGCCACATCCAGCCGAGGGCGTGCGCTTGCGCATCCCCGCGGATTCACCGCCGAGCGGTAAGCACAGGGCCCGTTGATGATCGTCCTCTCCATCCGTCGCGCCGCCTCCGCACTGGCGATGCTGCTGTGTCTGTCGGGTGCGCCGGCGCTGTACGCGGCCTGTGCGCTCGACGGCGTCATCACCGTCGGTGTCGTGCCGCAGCAGGCGGCGAGCGATCTGGCGCAAGGCTGGATTCCGCTGTTGCGCGAGGTGTCGGCCGTCAGCGGCTGCGAATTCCGTTTCGCGACGGCGCCGACCATCACCGAGTTCGAGAAGCGACTGGCCCGCGGCGAGTACGCGATTGCCTACATGAACCCCTATCACTATGTGGTGTTCCATCAGGCGGCCGGCTACCTGGCGTTTGCTCGCGAGAAGGATCGCAAGCTGCGCGGGCTGGTCGTTGTTCGCAACGACAGTGCGATCGCGTCGGTGCAGGAACTCGACGGCAAGGAGGTGGCCTTCCCGTCGCCGGCAGCCTTCGCGGCCACCGTCATTCCGCTGGCCGAACTGAAGCGCGGCGGCATTTCGGTGAAGCCGCGCTTCGTTGCCTCGCACGATTCCGTCTACCTGAACGTTGCGCGCGGGCTGGTCGTCGCCGGCGGCGGCATCGAGCGCACGCTGGAGGCCATTGACGCCAGCGTGCGCGATCGCATGCGCGTCATCTGGCGTTCGGCTGAATACCCGCCGCATGCCTTCGCCCGTCTGCCGGGCGTGCCGGAGCCGGTCGGCAGGGATTTCGTCGACGCGATGCAGAAGGTCGCCAGCTCGGCGCCGGGCGCTGATCTGTTGAAACAGATCGGCTTCAAAGGCGTCGTGAGTGCGCAGGACCGGGACTGGGAGCCGATACGCGCGCTCGACATCCGTGTGCTCGACGCATTGCTGGCCGAACCGGTGCGCTGATTCCTGTTGATGAAGATGCGCGCCTTCAGCCGCATGTCCTTCCGCTGGAAGGCCATTCTTGGCATCGCCCTGATCGAGGCGCTGACGCTTTCGGTGACCATATTCGGTGCGCTGGGCCAGATGGCCAGTTCGCAGGCCGATCTGATCCAGCGCAGCGCGCAGATGGCGATGTCGCTGTTTTCGGCCGCCGTGTCCGACGCGTTGATTTCGAGCGATCTGGCCAAGATCGAGGCGGTGTCCTCGGATCTGGTGTCGCGGCGCGAGGCCGTGTTTGTTCGGGTGCTCGACCAGGACGGCCGCGAGGTGGCGGCGAAGGGCGACGCTGCGGCGCTGGCGCGTACCTTCAGCGTCGACAGCGACCCGCTGGCCGAAGGCTCCGACAGCTTTGCCGTCAGCGCCCCCATCATGGCCGGCAGCGCGCGCATCGGCGAAGTGCAGCTGGGCATCGACAACCGTCAGGCGCGCAGCGAACTGGCGCAGGCGAAGCGGCTCGCGGCCGTCGTCGCGGTCTTCGGCATGGGGCTCGCGGCGCTGTTCTCGTGGCTGCTCAGCGGCTGGCTCGCGCACGGCATCCGGCGATTGTCCGACGGCGCGCAGCGCATCGCTTCAGGCCAGCTTGACGCGCGGGTGGACGAAAGCGGCGAGCAGGAACTGCAGGTGCTCGCGCAGTCGTTCAACGGCATGGCCGTGTCGCTGCAACAGCGCGAGGATGAGCGCGAGGCGCTGCTGCAGCGCGCCGAACAGGCGGTAGCCGATGCGCGCGAAGCCAGCCGCGCCAAGAGCGCCTTCCTTGCGGCGATGAGCCACGAAATCCGCACGCCACTGAATGGCGTGGTCGGGCTCGCGGCCATCCTGGCCGACAACGACAACCCGCAACTGGCGCGCGAGCACGGCCGGCAATTGCGCATCGCCGCTAGTCAGCTGCGCATGATCGTCAATGACATTCTCGACTTCTCCAAGATCGAGGCCGGCAAGCTCGATCTGGAACACATTCCCTTCGCCATCGGCGACCTGCTGGAAACCTGCCACGCCTCGTTTGTCGCGCAGGCACAGGACAAGGCGCTCGCCCTGACATTCAAGCTGGCGCCGGAGGTGCCGCCAGCGCTGTGCGGCGATCCGACGCGGCTGGCGCAGATACTGAACAACTACGTGTCGAACGCGCTGAAGTTCACCGCCCACGGTCGCGTCGACGTCGAGGTCGCGCTGTGCGAACGCGCCGGGCCGCGGGTGCGCCTGCGCGTCACGGTGCGCGATACCGGTCGCGGTGTGTCGCCTGACGAAATCGACGCGCTGTTCGAGCCTTTCGTGCAGGCCGACGCGTCGGTCGTGCGCAGCCACGGCGGTACCGGCCTCGGCCTGACCATCTGCAAGCGGCTGGCCGAGGCGATGGGCGGCCGTGTTGGCGGCAGCGGCGTGCCGGGCGAGGGCGCCACCTTCTGGGCCGAGGTCTGGCTCGATCAGGTGGAGGACGGTGCGCTGGCGACGGCTGCCGAGCAGATGTCCGCGGTGTCGCTGGCCGATCTGCGCGTGCTCGTCGTCGATGACATCGCGGTCAACCGGACGGTGGCGGTTCATCTGGTCGAACGCGCGGGCGCGCACGCCGAGCAGGCCGTCGACGGACAGCAGGCGCTGGAACGCGTCTGCGCTGGCGGCATCGACCTGGTGCTGATGGACATCCAGATGCCGGTGATGGACGGCAAGACGGCGACGCGCGAGATCGTTGCCCGCCTGGGCGCTGCCGCGCCGCCCATCGTCGGCCTGACCGCGCACGCGGTGACCGAGGAGCGCGACGAGTGCCTGGCGCTGGGCATGCGTGCCTACCTGACCAAACCGGTCGACGCGCACGCCTTGCTCGGCGTACTGGCGACCACCGCCGCCGGCCGCGGCGACGTGCTGCAGACCATGACGCCGGCAACCGTCGAGCCGATCGCGGAACCGGACACCGATGGGGCGCGACCGGCGCTTGACCTCGCCGCTGTGCGCCAGCAGTTCGATGGCGATCTCGCGCTCTACGGCGAAATCCTCGCCACCACACTGGGCGAGGTCAGGGCGCTGCGCGACGCATTGGCTGCACGCGTCGACGAACCGGGGGCCGACATCGTCCGCCAGATACATGCGCTCAAGGGCGTCTGTCTGAACCTCGGTTTTGCCCGCGCCGGAGCCGAGGCGGCGCAGCTCGAACGCGCGCTGCGTGATGCGGCCCTGTCGCCGGAACAGCTGCCCGACGCGTTGCGTGCGTACGTCGTCGTGCTCGACGAGGCGCTGGATGCTGCCGCACGACACCTTGCAGCCGGCGCCGCGTCATAATCCCTCGTTCATCCGTCTGGATCCGCTTGCCCATGTCGCTCAACGCCCTCTTTTCCCGTCCCGCCGTGCGCAAGACCTTCATCGGCATCGTCGTCGCAATCGTGCTGTTCGGCCTGCTCGGTGCGTTCGCGGCGCCGCATCTGGTGCGCTCGCTGGCCGAGAAGCACGGTTCGGAGTTTCTTGGCCGCACGCTGACGCTGCAGGAGGTCTCCATCAACCCATACACGCTGGAACTGACGGTGTCCGGGTTGAAGATGCTGGAAGCCAACGGCAAGGACGAGGCGGTGACGCTGGACAGCGTCACCGTCGACGTCGAGTGGGCGTCGCTGTTCAAGGGCGCACCGGTGGTGCGGGCGGTGCAGGTGGAGCGGCCCTGGCTGCGCATCGTGCGGCTGGACGAGGAAGGCCGCTTCAATTTCAGCGACGTGCTGCAGAAGATTCTCGATCAGCCGCCGAGCGAGGAGCCGGCGCGCTTCTCGATCAACAACATCGTGCTGCGCGACGGCCGCGTCGATATCGACGACCAGCCCTTCGCGCGCAAGCATGCGATCAGCGACATCCAGATCGGCCTGCCCTTCGTGTCCAATCTGCCGTCCGACGTCGAACTGTTCGTCGAGCCGTCGATCGCGGCCCGCATCAACGACGCGCCGTTCTCGATGAAGGGCAGGGTGCGTCCCTTCATCGACGAACGCGAGGCGACCATGAAGGTCGAGTTCAACGCGCTCAACCTGGCGCGCTTCGACGAGTACTCGCCGGTGCCGCTGGGCTTCCGCATCAGTTCCGGCCTGCTCGACACCGACATTGAGCTGGGCTTCCGCCAGCCCAAGGAGGGCGAGCCGCGCATTTCGCTGCAGGGCACGCTGGAGCTGCGCGATCTCGAACTGGACAGCCGCGACGGCAAGCCGCTGTTCAAGCTGCCGGCGCTGGACATGGTGCTGAACGAGATCCAGCCGCTGGCCGGCAAGGTGGACATCGCCAGCATCCGCATCGATCAGCCGGATTTCGAGGTCGCCCGCGCCAAGGACGGCAAGCTGAACCTGCTTGCCCTGCTGCCGCGCCCGCGTCCTGCGGCGGCTGCACCGGAGGGCGCAGCGACCGCGCCGGCCAAGGCACCCGAAGTGAAGGTCGGCCTGCTCGAAGTGCTGCAGGCGCGCATCGCCTTCAGCGACGAAATGCCGGCCAAGCCGTTCAGTTACGTGATCGAGCCGATGGACATCGTGCTGCGCGACTTCTCGCTGCAGGGCGACGCACCGGCAACGCTGGTGATCGCCGCGCAGGCCGAGGGCAATACGCGGCTGGCGCTCGATGCGAAGCTGCGCGCGAGTGCGCCCGACATCGAGGGTGAGCTGACGGTGAGCGGTGTCGAGGTGCCGCGCTTCAGCCCCTACTTTGCCGACCTGATCAACTTCTCGGTGGATCAGGCTGACGTGCGCATCGGCACGCGCTTCGGTCTTCGACTGGCCGACGGCGCACCGCAGGGCGAGGTGCTGGTGACCGAGGCAGGCGTGGCCCGGCTCAAGCTGACGCGTCGCGGCGAGAAGAACGCTTTCGCCCAGGCCGACGACATCGTGCTGAGCCAGGCGCGCATCGACCTGTCGACGCGCAAGGTCGCGGTCGGCGCACTGGATCTGCTCAAGCCGCGTCTGCGCGCGGCGCGCCAGGCCGACGGCGACATCGATCTCGCCGGTCTGGTGCGCCCCTCGTCAGCGGCGGCGGGGCCCGCCGCGCCGGCGGCGTCCGCTCCGGCATGGACCGCGCAGCTGTCGGCGCTGAACATCAAGGACGGCGCAGTCCGCTTCGAGGACCGCACGCTGACGACACCGGCCGTGGTCGAGCTCGACCGGCTGTCGCTCAAGCTGGAAAACGTCGGCACCGACCTGAAGCAGAAATCTAAGCTGGACCTTGGCTTCCGTGACGCCAAGGGCGGTCTGTTCGGCGTACGCGGCGGCTTTTCGCTGTCACCGGCGCAGGCCGATCTGAAGATCGATGCACGCCGCCTCGACCTGCTGGTCGGCCAGCCCTGGATGGCGCAGAAGCTGAATGCCGAACTGCTGGCCGGCGTGCTGAGCCTGCGTGGCGACCTCGCGCTGCAGACGCTGCCGGGCGGTGACTGGACACTGGCGTGGAAGGGCGAAACCAATGTCGAGAACGTGCACCTGACCGAAAAGGTGAACGCCTCCGACCTGTTGAAGTGGCGCTCGCTGTTTGCAGGTGGCGTCGCGCTGAAGCTGGACAGCCGCAAGCCCGATCTGCTGGCCGGACTGTCGATCAACGAAGTCGCGCTGTCCGACTATTTCGCCCGCATCATCGTGTCGCCGCAGGGCCGGTTGAACCTGCAGGACGTGGTGCGCAAGGACGGGGCGGCAGCGACCGCACCGGTGGCTGCCGCCCCGGCGGCCAAGCCGACTGCGGCCCCGGCGGCCCGCCCGGCGACGCCGCCGGCTGCCGGCAGTCAGAGTGCGGCGCTGGCACAGATGATCAATGCCGCGCGCCCGCCGATCGACGTGAAGACCATCGTGATGCAGGGCGGCCGCGTCGATTTCAGCGACTTCTTCATCAAGCCGAACTACCGCGCCCAGCTGTCCGAACTGGGCGGCCGCGTATCCGGCCTCAGTTCGGCGTCCGGTACCGCAGGCGAAGTCGAACTGCGCGGCCTGGTCGAGGGTTCGGCACCGATAGACATCACCGGCCGCATCAATCCGCTGGCCGAAGCGCTCTTCCTCGACATCAAGGCCAGCGCGCGCGGCATCGAGCTGGCGCCGCTGTCGCCCTATTCGGGCAAGTATGTCGGCTATGGGATCGAGAAGGGCAAGCTCAGCGTCAACATCGCCTACAAGATCGAGAACGACCAGCTCACTGCCCAGAACAACGTCATCCTCGACCAGCTCACCTTCGGCAGCAAGGTCGACAGCCCGGACGCGATCAAGGCGCCGGTGCTGCTGGCGGTGTCGCTGCTGCAGGACCGCAATGGCGTGATCGACATCAATCTGCCGATCAGCGGTTCGCTGTCCGACCCGCAATTCTCGATCGGCGGCATCGTCGTCAAGGTGATCGTGAACCTGATCGTCAAGGCGGTCACCTCGCCGTTCGCGCTGCTCGGTTCGCTGTTCGGCTCCGACGCCGATCTCGATCACGTCGTGTTCGAGCCCGGTCGGGCGACGCTGAGCGACACCGCACGCAGCAAGCTGGACACGCTGGGCAAGGCGCTGACCGACCGCCCGGCGCTGAAGCTGGAGGTGACCGGCCGCACCGACCGTGCGACCGATATCGAAGGCTACCGGCGCGCGCTGCTCGACCAGAAGGTGCGTGCGGTCAAGGCGGCGAAAACCAAGGCGTCGGCCGAAACCACGACGGTGTCGCCGGAGGAATATCCGGATCTGCTGAAGGCGGTCTACAAGGCGGCGGATTTCCCGAAGCCGCGCAATCTGGTCGGCCTGGCCAAGGACCTGCCAGTGCCGGAAATGGAAAAGCTCATCCTGACCAATACCGAAGTCAGCGACGAGGATCTGCGCCTGCTCGGTCTGGCGCGGGCGCAGGTGGTGAAGGACTACCTGACGCGCAACGCCAAGGTCGAGGACGCGCGCCTGTTCGTGCTGGCACCCAAGGCAGGCGAGCCGGCCGCCGGTGGCGACAAGCCGGCCGAGGGCAAGGACGCGAAGTCGGCGCCGAACCGCGCCGACTTCTCGATCAAGTAAGACGACGGCGGGCTCCGCGCGCCCTCAGTCGCCGTCCGGAATGATGCGGGCGATCTGTTCGGTCGCCTCGCGCGTGCGTTCGGACAGCGTGCGCACCTCGTCGGCAACCACCGAAAAGCCACGCCCGGCGTCGCCGGCGCGTGCCGCCTCGATCGCCGCATTCAGCGCCAGCCGGTTGGTCTGGTCGGCGATCGCGCGGATGGCGGTGACGATGGCGCGGATCTTCTGCACGTTGTCGCTGAGCTGCTCGCGCTGCCGCGCCTCGACCTCCTGCAGATGGTGTTCGTTGTGCTCGGCCTCGATGCAGGTGAGCGCGCCAACCACGCGCAGCGGTGTGCCGCGGTCGTCGCGCCGGGTTCGGCCGCGGGCGCGGAACCAGCGATAGACGCCGTCCTTGCAGCGCAACCGGTAGTCGATCGAGTAGGGCGTGTTGCCGCTGCGGTCCATCAGATGGCGGGTGAAGGCTTCGAGCACGCCGGGCTTGTCGTCCGGATGCAGGCGAGAGGCCCAGCTGTCGAGTACGTTCGGGAATTCCTCTTCGGTTTCGAAGCCGAGCAGGCGGCGGAACTGCGTCGACCACCAGAAGGTGTTGGACGGATTGACCGGGTCGCCGGCCACCACGTCGAGGTCCCAGATGCCATCCGAAAGCATGTCGCTGGCCAGTTCGAAACGGGTGAGCGCGGCGTCGAGCTTCGCCTCGTCTTCGCGGCTGCGGCTGATGTCGGTCAGTGAGCCGGCGATGCGCACGATGCCCTGTTCGTCGCGCACGGTGCGGCTGCGGCACAGCAGCCAGCGGTAGCTGCCGTCCTTGTGTGCCATCCGGTAGCGCGTGTCCGGCCAGTCGCCGTCGCGCCGGTCGGTCCATTGCCGCGCCAGCGCGTCGAGCGCCTGCCGGCGGTCCTCCGGATGCAGGCGCGAGGCCCAGCTGTCGAGGCGGTCCGGAAAATCGTTCTCGTCGTAGCCCAGCATGCTGCGCAGCCGGTCCGACCACCAGACCGGATGTTTCAGGTCCGGCGTGCGGGCGTCGCCGAGCCGGACTTCCCACAGCCCGGCGTCGACCACGGCGGCGATCAGACTGCTGCGCGCGCTCGCTTCGCCCAGCTCCTGACGCAGCGACTGCGCGTTGTCGGCGGCCACGTCCAGCATCTGTTCCAGTTCGTGCGCGCGCGTTTCGGCGTTGCGTGCCCGGTTGCGCAGGCCGGAGAACACGCGTGACAGCGTGCCCAACAGCTGCCGTTCGCTGGCGCTGCCGCGCGGTGAGGGGCAGTAGTCCTCGTCGCGCGATTCGCATTCGGCGAAGCGTTGCAGTTCGAACCAGAAATGTCGTCTGAGCAGCCAGGCCAGCATGCATCCTCCCCGTCGGTCCGGCGCACGACGCGCCGTGCAGCGGAGAGCAGATGACGTGCCATGAAGGCGGTGAGCGGAAAGGCTGGAATATCAGTGTCTTGTGCGAGGGCGTCTGGTGGACGCAGCGTCCACATGCCGGACGGCGTATGACTATCGTCCGTGACGCGGACGCTCAAGCTGGCGGCAGCAGTCCGAGCAGTTCGTCGGCGTGGCGGCTCACGTCCGGTCGTTCGATTACGTGGGCGATGCGACCTTCGGGGTCGATCAGCACGCTGATGCGCCGGTAGGCACCCAGCCAGCGGCGCAGCAGTCCGGCCGGACCGCTGCCGAGCGCGCCATAGCGGCGGGCGATGCGCTGGCCGTCGTCGACCAGCAGCGGGAAATCGAGGGCGAACTTGTCGGCGAAGGCGCGGTGCGCCGCGCTGCCCTGGGCCGACACGCCGAGCACGGTGAGTCCGCGAGCGGCGAGGTCGGCGCGACCGTCGCGGATGGAGCAGGCCTGTTTCGTACAACCCGGCGTGTCGTCGCGCGGATAGAAATACAGCGCCAGCCAGCGGCCACGGTAATCGGCGAGACGGTGGCGGTTGCCGTGCTGGTCGAAGGCGTCGAAGTCAGGAGCGGGCTGGCCGGGCGTCATGGCGTGCGGGAACGGTCGTGGAAGAGGGGACTGTAGTCGCTTTCTAGTGGAAATCCCGACTGCGCGGCGTCAGCGCCCCGAGCAGCGCCGAGCGGTCGACCAGGCGGCGGGCGATCAGGTGGATCACCTCGCCTTCGCGCGACACCTGACCGTAGATGCCGAGCAGGGTAGCGCCCAGCACTTCGTGCCGCTGCTTCTCCTGCACGTCCTTGTGCACGATCACGTTGGCCAGCCCGGTTTCGTCTTCCACCGTGACGAACATGACGCCGCTGGCCGTGCCCGGACGCTGGCGACAGGTGACGATGCCGGCGGCACGGGCCAGCGCGCGGTCGGGCAGACGGCGCAGTTCGGCGGCGGTGATGAAGCGCTGCGCGGCCAGTTCGCCGCGCAGCAGCGCCAGCGGATGGCGGCCCAGCGTGAAGCCGAGGCTGGCGTAATCGGCGACGATGTCCTCGCCCTCGTGCGGTGCGGCCAGCGCGAGCGGCGTTTCGTTCACCGGCGCGTCGCCGAGCAGTGCGTCCGGGCGCCGCACTGCCGCCTGCCAGTGTGCCTGGTGTCGGTTGCCGGCGAGCTGCTTCAGCGCGCCGCCGGCAGCGAGGCAGCGCAACTGCTGCCGGTCCAGCCGGGCGCGGCGGGCGAGGTCGTCGACATTCGCGAACGGCGCCTTGGCGCGGGCGGCGATCAGGCTTTGCATGGCGTCCTGCGACACGCCCTTGATCATGCGCAGGCCCAGCCGCACGGCGGGGCCGGATGCGCTTGACGAGGGGCGTTCGAGCACGCAGTCCCAGCCGCTCACCGTCACGTCGGCCGGATGTACCTCGACGCCGTGCGTGCGCGCGTCGGCGATCAGCTGGGCCGGCGCGTAGAAGCCCATGGGCTGGCTGTTCAGCAGGCCGCACAGGAAGGCCGCCGGATGGTGGCACTTGAGCCAGGACGAGGTGTAGACCAGCAGCGCGAAGCTGGCGGCGTGCGACTCCGGAAAGCCGTAGCCGGAAAAGCCCTCGATCTGGTGGTAGATCTGTTCGGCGAATTCCGGTGTGTAGCCCTTTTTCAGCAGGCCTTCGGTCAGCTTGTGCTGGAATTTTTCCATCGTGCCGCGCTGCCGCCAGGCGGCCATCGAGCGGCGCATCTGGTCGGCTTCGCCCGGCGTGAAACCGGCGGCGACGACGGCCAGCTGCATCACCTGTTCCTGGAAGATGGGCACGCCCAGCGTGCGTTCGAGTACCGGGCGCAGTTCGTCCGACGGGTAGTCGATCCGCTCCGGCGGCAGGTGGCGGCGGGCGAGGTAGGGATGGACCATGCCGCCCTGTATCGGCCCCGGTCGCACGATGGCCACCTGGATGACCAGATCGTAGTAACGGCGCGGCCGCAGTCGCGGCAGCATGTTCATCTGTGCCCGCGATTCGACCTGGAACACGCCGGTCGATTCGCCGCGGCACAGCATGTCGTAGGTCGCCGGGTCTTCAGGTGGAATGTCGGCGACGCTGCGGGGTATCCGTCCCGGCACTGCCGCCGGTGACGCCGGATGCGCATCGGCGTAGGCCGCCAGCGCCTGCAGCGTCTTGCGTATCGCGGTCAGCATGCCGAGCGCCAGCACATCGACTTTCATCAGACCGACCGCTTCGAGGTCGTCCTTGTCCCACTGGATGACGCAGCGGTCCGGCATGCGCGCGTTCTCTATCGGCACCAGGCGCGACAGCCGGCCGCGCGCGATGACGAAGCCGCCGACGTGCTGCGACAGGTGGCGCGGTGCGCCGATCAGTTCGTTCGCCAGCTCCATCAGCTGGCGCACGCGCGGCGAGGCATGGCTGAAGCCCGCTTCGGCCATGCGGTCCTCGCGCACCTGGTGGCCGTCCCACCACATGTGGCCGCGCGTCAGGCGGTCGAGCGCATCGTCGCTGAAGCCAAGCGCACGGCCGACGTCGCGCAGCGCCGAGCGCGGCCGGTAGCAGGTCAGGCTGGCGGCCAGCGCGGCGCGATTGCGGCCGTACTTGCCGTAAATGTACTGGATCACCTCCTCGCGCCGCTCGTGCTCGAAATCGACGTCGATGTCCGGCGCCTCGTTGCGCTCGCGCGAGATGAAACGCCCGAACAGCATGTTGGCCCGCCACGGATCGACCTCGGTCACGCCGATGCAGTAGCACACCGCCGAATTGGCGGCCGAGCCGCGGCCCTGGCACAGGATGCCGCGGCTGCGTGCCCAGGCCACGATGTCGTGCACGGTCAGGAAGTAAGGTTCGTACTTGAGCTCGGCGATCAGCGCCAGTTCGTCCTCGATCTGCTGACGCAGCCTGTCGGCCTTCAGCCGGAAGGTGGCTTCGTCCAGCCTGACCACGCGCCGGATCTGCGCACAGCGCTCGACATAGCCGCGCTCGGCCAGGTGGCGCAGCCAGGACGCCGGCGTGTGACCGGGCGGCACGATTTCCTCCGGGTACTCGTAGCGCAGTTCGTCGAGCGAGAAGCGGCACTGCGCGGCGATGTGCACGCTCGCCGCAAGCTGTCCGGCCGGATGGATCTGCGCCAGCCGGTGCGGCGGCCGCAGGTGGCGCTCGCCGTTCGGAAACAGCCGTTCGCCGCATTCGGACAGCGTGCAGTGCAGGCGGATGGCGGTCAGCGTGTCCTGCAGCCGGCGCCGCTGGCGCACGTGCATGTGCACGTCGCCTGCGGCACACAGCGGCAGGCCGCTGGCGTCGGCCACTGCCTGCAGGGCCGCCAGCCTGGCGCAGTCGTCGGTGCCGAGATGCAGTTCCACCGCCAGCCAGGCGCGTTCGCCGAAACGCGACTTCAGCCAGCAGGCGTGCGCGGTCAGCGTGGCGGCGTCGGCGATGTCATCGTCGGTCGGCACCAGCAGCGCGATGCAGTCCGCCAGGCCGGCGTCGAGGTCGGCCAGCGTCAGGTGATAGCGCCCCTTGTCCGCCGCCATGCGGCCGCGCGTGATCAGTTCGGCCAGATTGCCGTAGCCCTCCCGGTTGCAGGCCAGCAGCACCAGTTTCGGCCCGTCGGCCAGGCGGATCTCGCTGCCGATGATGAGCGCCGGTTTCGGCTCGGGCAGGGCGCGCAGCGCCACGTGCGCGCGCACCACGCCGGCCAGCGAGCATTCGTCGGTGATGGCCAGTGCCGTGTAGCCGAGCGCGGTGGCACGCTCGGCCAGTTCTTCCGGCGACGAGGCGCCGCGCTGGAAACTGAAGTGGCTCAGGCAGTGAAGTTCGGCGTAGGGTGGAGACATGGTGTACTGTATTTTCATACAGTACACGGAGGCTGTCGACATCCGGGCGCGCCAGCGGTGCGACAGGGTGATCGTGCACCGGCGTGGTGCGCCTGACTACGCGGTCGTCTGTCGACCGCGTTCTCGGCGGCCGCGCCAGCCGGGCCCCTGAGCGGAGCAGGTCGATGACAACGGACAGCGTGTCGACCGCGCCCGATGCACATGGACCACAACTTGCTGAGCACAGGTCAACGGACTGCCGGGCATACACGTGAACAAGCGTGAGCAGACGGGAACTTCGCGTGACAGGGGGCATCGACTCGACAACAAGTGTTGCATGCACGCATCTTGTGTCGCACGACTCGACACAGCGTCCATGCTTCGGAGCAGGATGGTGATCGCGGTGCTTATCGGGCTTTCATCGGACCCGCGAGTGAACCAAGCTGAACATGTGGTGGTGCGGAATGTACGCGCAGGCCGCGGGCTTCCGGGCTACCTGTTTTGAAGGTCAACGGAGACTTGGAGATCAGCATGGACATCGTCAGTCATTTCGCCGCGCGTTTCGAGCGCACCCGCGAAGAGGAACTTTCGCTGGAGGAGTACCTCGCGGAGTGCAAGCGCGATCCGATGGCCTACGCGAGCGCGGCCGAACGCATGTTGAAGGCGATCGGCGAGCCACAGATGGTGGACACCCGCAACGATCCCCGACTGTCGCGCATCTTCGCCAACAAGGTGATCAAGATCTATCCGGCCTTCGCCGAGTTCTACGGCATGGAGGACGCGATCGAGCAGGTGGTGAGCTACTTCCGCCACGCCGCCCAGGGGCTGGAGGAGAAGAAGCAGATCCTCTACCTGCTGGGCCCGGTCGGCGGCGGCAAGTCGTCGATCGCCGAGCGGCTGAAGGCGCTGATGCAGGAAGTGCCCTTCTACGCGATCAAGGGTTCGCCGGTGAACGAGTCACCGCTGGGCCTGTTCGACCCGACCGAGGACGGCGCCATCCTGGAGAAGGAATACGGCATTCCCCCTCGCTACCTCAACCGCATCCTGAGCCCGTGGGCGGTCAAGCGGCTGGAGGAGTTCGGCGGCGACATCCGCAAGTTCCGCGTGGTCAAGCGCTACCCCAGCGTGCTGAAGCAGATCGGCATCGCCAAGACCGAACCGGGTGACGAGAACAACCAGGACATTTCCTCGCTGGTGGGCAAGGTCGATATCCGCAAGCTCGAAACCTACGCCCAGGACGACCCGGATGCCTACAGCTTCTCCGGTGGCCTGTGCCTGGCCAATCAGGGGCTGCTCGAGTTCGTCGAAATGTTCAAGGCGCCGATCAAGGTGCTGCACCCGCTGCTGACGGCGACCCAGGAAGGCAACTTCAAGGGCACCGAAGGCTTCGGCGCGATTCCCTTCGACGGCGTCGTGCTGGCGCACTCGAACGAGAGCGAATGGAAGGCCTTCCGCAACAACAAGAACAACGAAGCCTTCCTCGACCGCATCTACATCGTCAAGGTGCCTTACTGCCTGCGCGTGTCCGAGGAAGTGAAGATCTACGAGAAGCTGCTGCGCGGCTCGTCGCTGGCCGAGGCCGTGTGCGCGCCGGGCACGCTGAAGATGATGGCGCAGTTCGCCGTGCTCACCCGGCTGAAGGAGCCGGAGAACTCCAGCCTCTATTCGAAGATGCAGGTGTATGACGGCGAGAACCTGAAGGACACCGATCCGCGCGCCAAGAGCTATCAGGAGTACCGCGACTACGCCGGCGTCGACGAAGGCATGAGCGGCATTTCGACCCGCTTCGCGTTCAAGATCCTGTCCAAGGTGTTCAACTTCGATTCGACCGAGGTGGCGGCCAACCCGGTACACCTGATGTACGTGCTCGAACAGCAGATCGAGCGCGAACAGTTCCCGCAGGACGTGGAACAGAAGTACATCGCCTGCATCAAGGAGCACCTGTCGCCGCGCTACGCCGAATTCATCGGCAAGGAAATCCAGACCGCCTATCTGGAAAGCTACAGTGAGTACGGCCAGAACATCTTCGACCGCTACGTCACCTACGCCGACTACTGGATACAGGATCAGGAGTATCGCGATACCGACACCGGCGAGGTGTTCGACCGTGCGTCGCTGAATGCCGAACTGGAAAAGATCGAGAAGCCGGCCGGCATTTCGAACCCGAAGGATTTCCGCAACGAGATCGTGAACTTCGTGCTGCGTGCGCGCGCCAACAACGCCGGCAAGAACCCGGTGTGGACCAGCTACGAAAAGCTGCGCACGGTGATCGAGAAGAAGATGTTCTCCAACACCGAGGAACTGCTGCCGGTCATCAGCTTCAACGCCAAGGCCAGCGCCGACGACGCCAAGAAGCACGAGGACTTCGTCAATCGCATGGTCGGCAAGGGCTATACGCCGAAGCAGGTGCGCCTGCTGTGCGAGTGGTACCTGCGCGTGCGCAAGAGTTCGTGACGGTGGCGCATCGATAGACAAGGCCGGGGCGACGCTGCCCCGGCGTGAAGGGGACACACCTTGCAGCAGATCATCGATCGCAGACTGGCCGGCAAGAACAAGTCCATCGGCAACCGCGAGCGCTTCCTGCGCCGCCACAAGGAGCAGATCCGCGAGGCGGTGCGGCGGGCGGTCGAGGGGCGCGGCATTCGCGACATCGCGCAGGGTGAGGATATCCACATCCCGAAGCGCGACATCAGCGAACCGGTGTTCGGCCACGGTCAGGGCGGCACCCGGGAGATGGTGCATCCGGGCAACAAGGATTTCGTCCGTGGCGACCGCATCGAGCGGCCCAAGGGCGGCGGCGGTGGCTCCGGTTCGGGCAACGCCAGCGATTCCGGCGAGGGCGAGGACGACTTCGTCTTCCACCTCACCAAGGAAGAGTTCATGCAGGTCTTCTTCGACGACCTGGCGCTGCCCAACCTGATCCGCACCACGCTGGCCGAGACACCTGAGTACAAGACGCACCGCGCCGGTTTCTCCAGCGACGGTACGCCGAACAACCTGCATGTCGTGCGTTCGATGCGCGGCGCCATCGGCCGGCGCATCGCGCTCGGCAGCGAGTCGCGGCGCGAACTGCGCCGGCTGGAGGCGCTGCTCGAGGAACTGCGCGCGCAGCCGTACACGCCGGCGCGGCTGCACGAGATCGAACAGATCGAAGCCGACATCGCGACGCTGCGCGCGCGCATCGACCGCATCCCCTATCTCGACCCGATAGACCTGCGCTACCGCAGCCGGGTGCGCACGCCGGTGCCGACGGCGAAGGCGGTCATGTTCTGCCTGATGGACGTGTCGGGCTCGATGGACGAGGCGCGCAAGGATCTGGCCAAGCGCTTCTTCATCCTGCTCTACCTGTTCCTGACCCGGCACTACGAGAAGATCGAGATCGTGTTCATCCGCCACCACACGCAGGCGCAGGAGGTGAGCGAACACGACTTCTTCCATGCCACCGAAACCGGCGGCACCGTGGTGTCGAGCGCGCTGGTGCTGATGGAGGAAATCATCCAGGCGCGCTACCCGCGCGGCGAATGGAACATCTACGGCGCGCAGGCCAGCGACGGCGACAACTGGCACGACGACAGCCCGCGCTGCCGCGAAATCCTCGAACAGAAGATCCTGCCCATGGTGCGCTACTTCGCCTACATCCAGGTGGTCGAGCAGGAACAGAATCTGTGGCACGAGTACTCCGATCTCGCCATGGATGCAGAGAACTTCGCCATCCGCAAGGCGGCCGAGGTCGACCAGATCTATCCGGTGTTCCGCGACCTGTTCAAGAAGGAAGGAGCGGTGAAATGAGCGACACCTACGACCGTCGCAACAACGGCCGCGCGCCTGCGCCCGGAGAGTACGGCGGACGGCGCCATGCGCCGCCGCTGCGCGCGCCGCTGCCGCTGGCGGAGCGTCCGTCTGCGCGCCTGCCGGCGCCGAGCGACTGGACCTTCGAACTGATCGAGCAGTACCACGACGTGATCCGCGCCACCGCGCAGCGCTTCGGGCTCGACACCTATCCGAACCAGCTGGAAATCATCACCGCCGAACAGATGATGGATGCCTACGCCAGCGTGGGCATGCCGGTGAATTACCGGCACTGGAGCTACGGCAAGGAATTCATCGCCACCGAGAAGAACTACCGGCGCGGCCAGATGGGCCTGGCCTACGAAATCGTGATCAACAGCAATCCCTGCATCAGCTACCTGATGGAGGAGAACACGATGGCGATGCAGGCGCTGGTGATCGCGCACGCCGCCTACGGCCACAACAGCTTCTTCAAGGGCAACTACCTGTTCCGGATGTGGACCGACGCGTCGTCCATCATCGACTACCTGGTCTATGCGAAGAACTACGTCGCCGCCTGCGAGGAGCGGCATGGCATCGACGCGGTCGAACTGCTGCTCGACAGCTGTCACGCGCTGATGAATTACGGCGTCGACCGCTACCGTCGCCCGAGCAAGCTCAGTCTTACCCAGGAACTCGCACGCGCGAAGGACCGCGAGGCCTACGCGCAGCAGCAGGTGAACGAGATCTGGCGCACGCTGCCGCCCAAGCTGGGTCGTGACGAGGCGGAGAAGGAGGCGCCGCGCTTCCCGGTCGAACCGCAGGAGAACCTGCTCTACTTCATCGAGAAGAACGCGCCGCTGCTCGAACCGTGGCAGCGCGAGATCGTGCGCATCGTGCGCAAGGTGGCGCAGTATTTCTATCCGCAGCGCCAGACCCAGGTGATGAACGAGGGCTGGGCGACCTTCTGGCACCACCATCTGCTGAACACGATGTACGACGACGGCTACCTCGAGGACGGCATCATGATCGAGTGCCTGAAGTCGCACACCAACGTCGTCTACCAGCCGCCGGTCGGTCACCCGGCCTACAGCGGCATGAATCCGTACGCGCTGGGCTTCGCGATGTACACCGACATCAAGCGCATCTGCGAGTCACCCACCGAGGAAGACCGCGCCTGGTTCCCCGAAATGGCGGGCAGCAACTGGCTGGAAACGCTGGACCACGCGATGCGCAACTTCAAGGACGAAAGCTTCATCGGCCAGTACCTGTCACCGCGCGTGATGCGGGCCTTCCGCCTGTTCGCCATCACCGACGACGATACCGAGCCGACGCTGGAGGTATCGGCCATTCACGACGAAGCGGGCTATCGCAACCTGCGCGAGGCGATGTCGCGCCAGTACGACCTCGGCTCGCGCGAACCCAATATCCAGGTGTGGAGCGTGAACCTGCGGGGCGATCGCTCGCTGATGCTGCGCCACACCCAGCACAACAACCGGCCGCTGCACGACGGCGCCTATGAAGTGCTCAAGCACGTTGCCCGGCTGTGGGGTTTCCCCGTGCACCTGGAGAGCGTGGACGGACAGGGCTCGGTCGCCCGGCGGTGGACGGTGGACCCGAGTACGGCTTGACGGCTGTCATGCGAATTTCCGTCATCCGCTGATATTCTTTTGATCATGTGCCTTGTGCCCCGTCTCCTGCTGACCATCATGCTGCTGCTGGCACTGCCCCTGCAGGGGTTTGCCGCGGCCGCGATGATGAGCTGCGCGCCATCGCACCACGGTCTGCCGGGTAGCGCGGTCGTGCACGAGGATGCGGCCCCGCACGCGCATCACCACGACGGTGATCACGAACCGGCCACAACACCTTCCCATGGCAAGCACGCGTGCAGTGCCTGCGCCGCCTGCTGCATCGGCGGCGCACTGATGCCCTCCGCGCTGCGACTTCCCCCCGATTTTTCCACGCACCTGCGTCCGCTGCCGGTGCGCGTGCCCCCTCCGGCCTTCATCACCGAAGGCACCGAGCGCCCGCCCAGACACGTCCTCGCCTGACACCCGAAATCCGTCCACGGTAGGCGGAAATCGATACATCCGTCTTTCGCGAGGTTTCCATGTTCCATCTTTCCATCCGGGTGCTGCTGGCCGCAGCGTCCGTCACCACGTCCGCCTGGGCGGCCGATCCTGCGGATCCTGCCGCGCCCACGCGACCGCTCGAACACCGCTCCGCGTTCGATGCCTACCGCGCCGGTACGGCAGGCGCTGTCGGCAACTGGCGCGAAGCCAACGACGCGGTCGGCCGTCAGGCCGGCGCCCACGCGCACGACCACGGCAGCACGGCGACCCCTTCGCCCGACCCGCATGCCGGCCATGATCACGGCACGCACACTGCCGCCGATCCGCATGCGGGTCACCACGGGCAGATGCACAAGCACATGCACGGCCACATGCACGATCAGAAACAGGATGCACATCCGCCTGGACACGCTCACGGCAGCGCGGCGGCCACGTCGCCGGACCCGCATGCCGGCCATGATCATGGCGCACCGGCTGCAGCCGGCGCGCACGCTGGCCACGGCACGTCTGCAGACGGGGCCGCGAAGCACGATCACGGTGCTGCCGGCGGCGACGCGAAGCCGCATCACTGCCCGCATCACGCCGCCCACCATGAATCGATGCACGGTCACAAGCAGGGTGCTGCTTCAGGGGCGATGAAGTCGGGCCACGGACACGGCTGCCATCACGGCAGCAAGGAGGGTGACCATGCTCACACGCACTGATACTGGCCGCTTCAGGCTCCTGCCGCTGGCGGCAGCCGTCACGTTGCTGGCAGGGTGTGCGAGCTTCAGCCCGGACGGCGGTTTCGGCACGGTCGAACAGACTGCGCGCGAGACGCTGGGCAAGGACGTCAGATGGGCGCGCAGCGACGAGGACCGCAAGGCGGTTGCCGACCGCGTCGCCGAACTGCTGGCGCAGCCGCTGTCGGCAGACGACGCGGTGCAGATCGCGCTGCTGAACAATCGCGGCCTGCAGGCGGGCTTCCACGAATTGGGCATCCGTGAGGCCGAAGTGGTGCGCGCGGGCCGCCTGCCCAATCCGACCTTCTCGATGTTCCACGCCAGCAAGCGCGAAGACGGCGTGCGCGACTACAAGATCGAGCAGGCGCTCACCTTCAACATCTTTTCGCTGCTGACCATGCCGCAGGCGGTCGAGGTAAACCGGCGCGTGTTCGCACAGACCCAGCGCGCGGTGTCGCTGCAGGTGCTGCGACTGGCGGCCGACGTACGCCGTGCCTGGGTGCAGGCGGTGGCTGCCGGCGAAACGCTGCGCTACATGGAACAGGTGATGGAGGCGGCCGACGCCAGTGCCGAACTGGCCCGGCGCATGCGCGCCGCCGGCAACTACAGCGCGCTGGCACAGGCGCGCGAGCAGGGCTTCCACGCGGACGCGGCGCTGAATCTGGCGCGCGCCCAGCAGGCACACACCGCGGCGCGCGAGCGGCTCACCCGGCTGATGGGTCTGTGGGGCGAACAGACCGACTTCCGTCTGCCCGAGCGCCTGCCCGAACTGCCGACGGCGGCGCTCGACGCGCCCGACATCGAGCGCCAGGCGATGAGTTCGCGCATCGACCTGCAGATCGCCAAGCTCGACGCCGAAGCGACCGCGCGCAACCTCGGGCTGACGAAGACCACGCGTTTCATCGACGTGCTCGAAGTCGGCCCGGCGCGCGTGCTCGAAGGCCGGCGCAGCGAGTCCTACAAGAAGGGCTACGAAATCAGTTTCGAACTGCCGCTGTTCGACTGGGGCGGCTCGCGTGTCGCGCGGGCCGAAGCCATCTACATGCAGTCGGTCGAACGCGCCGCCGAGGCCGCAGTGAACGCCCGCTCCGAGGTGCGCGAGGCCTACTCCGGCTATCGCACGGCCTTCGACATCGCCCGCCATTACCGTGACGAGGTGGTGCCGCTCAGAAAGCGCATTTCCGACGAGAACCTGCTGCGCTACAACGGCATGCTGATCGGCGTGTTCGAACTGCTGGCCGACGCCCGCGCGCAGGTGGCGGGCGTCAATGGCTACATCGAAGCGCTGCGCGATTTCTGGATCGCCCAGGCCGATCTCGACATGGCGCTGGTCGGCCGCCCCGATCTCGCTCCGCCGCCCGGCGCAACCGTCGCCACCGCAGCCGACGCGGCGCACTGAACAGGATTCCGCACATGACTTCCCGCAGAGATTTCTTCCGCAGTGCCGGCATCGCCGGCGCGGCCGTCGCGGCCACCACGGTCAGCCGCGTCGCCATGGCGGCGATTCCGGAACCGGTGATCGAAACCACGGCCGACACCCGCGGCCCGCTGGCGCCGCCGACCGGACGCCCCTACAACCCGGTGGTGACGCTGAACGGCTGGACGCTGCCCTGGCGCATGAAGGACGGCGTCAAGGAGTTCCATCTGGTGGCCGAGCCGGTGGTGCGCGAAATGGCGCCCGGTTTCAAGGCCCATCTGTGGGGCTACAACGGCCAGTCGCCGGGACCGACCATCGAGGTGGTCGAGGGCGATCGCGTGCGCATCTATGTCACCAACCGGCTGCCCGAGCGTACCAGCGTGCACTGGCACGGCCAGCGCCTGCCCAACGGCATGGACGGCGTGAGCGGCCTGACCCAGCCGGCGATCCCGCCCGGCAAGACCTTCGTCTATGAATTCGTCGCCCGCCGCCCCGGCACCTTCATGTACCACCCGCACGCCGACGAAATGACGCAGATGGCGATGGGCATGATGGGTTTCTGGGTCACCCACCCGAAGGGCCGCCACCCGCTGATCGCGCCGGTCGACCGCGACTACGTATTCCTGCTCAACGCCTACGACATCGATCCCGGCAGCTACACGCCGAAGACCATGACCATGCTGGATTTCAACCTGTGGTCGTGGAACAGCCGCATCTTCCCCGGCATCGCACCGCTGGTGGCCCGGAAGAACGACCGCGTGCGGATACGCATGGGCAATCTCACGATGACCAATCACCCCATCCACATCCACGGCCACGAGTTCGAGGTCACCGGCACCGACGGCGGTCCGGTGCCGAAGACCGCTCGCTGGCCCGAGGTGACCACCGACATCGCGGTCGGCCAGATGCGGCAGATCGAATTCATCGCCGACGAGGAGGGCGACTGGGCCTTCCACTGCCACAAGAGCCACCACACGATGAACGCCATGGGCCACGACGTGCCCAACCTGATCGGCGTCGATCACGGCGGGCTGGCCGAGCGCATCGCGAAGCTGGTGCCCGGCTACATGGCGATGGGCGAACGCGGCATGGGCGACATGGCCGACATGAAGATGCCGCTGCCCGAGAACACCGCACCGATGATGACCGGCGACGGCCCTTTTGGCTCGGTCGAGATGGGCGGCATGTTTTCGGTGTTCAAGGTGAGGCGCGAACAGAAGCCGGGCGACTACACCGACCCGGGCTGGTTCAGCCATCCGCCGGGCACGGTGGCACGCGAGGTGGGCGACGCGCCGCCGGTCGCGCCGCCGCCAGCCGGCCACGACCACGGCGCCTCCAGCATGCCGCTCGTACAGCCGCAAGATATTGAAGTACAGGTGCGCAAGCCGGCCGCCGGCGCGCACGACCATCATTGAAAGGACGGACCATGAACACGACACGTCGCGCGCTGATCGGCGCGCTTGCCACCGCGGCCCTGCTGCCGCGCGCCGCCACGCTGATGGCGGCGCCGAAACCGCTGGTCGAGGTGTGGAAAAGCCCGACCTGCGGCTGCTGCAAGGACTGGGTGGCCCACCTCGAAGCGAACGGCTTCACGGTCAAGGTGTTCGATACCGGCAACAACGAGGCGCGCGCCCGGCTGGGCATGCCGGCGAAGTTCGCCTCCTGCCACACGGCGCGGGTCGACGGCTACCTGCTCGAAGGCCATGTGCCGGCGAGCGAGGTGCAGAAGATGCTGAAGGAAAAACCGAAGGCGCTCGGCCTTGCGGTACCGGCGATGCCGGTCGGCTCGCCCGGCATGGACGGCCCCGAGTACAAGGGCCGCAAGGACCCGTACGACGTGCTGCTGGTGCAGGCGGACGGCAACGCGAGCGTGTATCGCAGCTACCGCTGACGCAGCCCGGCCGGGTTTTGGTGGGAGCGAGCTCGCTCGCGATGACGGCCGGAAACGCAGTCCGAGGCCTGCAAACGTCGCATCGCGACCAGAGGTCGCTCCCACAAATGAGCGCTCCCGATTCGCCGCCGGAGCCGGGTTCTGATGGGAGCGAGCTTGCTCGCGATTGCAGCCGGTATAACTAAGCCTGCGGCCCGCAGATGCCGCATCGCGACCAGAGGTCGCTCCCACGATGAGTGCTCCCGATCCGCCGGAGCCGGGTTCTGGTGGGAGCGAGCTTGCTCGCGATTGCAGCTCGCAGCGAAGCCGCCTCAGGCCGGCGGGTAGTCCGCCTCGGCCAGCGCGCTGCGATAGGTTTCCGCATCGACGGTCGAGTCGATGCGCACACGGTGGGTCGGCAGGTCGATGTCGACCTTCGCGCTGTCGTCGATGCTGGCGACCAGCGCCTTGATGCGGCCGGCGCAGTGACCGCAGGTCATGTCGGGAATGGTGAATTCGATGGTCGTGCTCATGGCGGGGCTCCGCTGTCGGGTTGGGATGGAAGGATGATGGACCTTGCCACGATGGGAAGGTCAAGCGTCCAGTCGCTTTCGTTTCGGTCCGGCATGCCTGGCGTCGGTGGCTGAATTTTCCGCTTGACCTTACCATCATGGGAAGGTCGACACTGGGTGCGTTCTCCCGCTACAGGATTGTCCGATGAACACCTCCGATCTGCCCGCTGCCGCGGGTCCGCTCACTCGCTGGGAATTCGGCGTCGAAGGCATGACCTGCGCCTCCTGCTCGACCCGGGTCGAGAAGGCGCTCGCCCGCCTGCCCGGCGTGGGGTCGGCCAGCGTGAACCTGGCCACCGAGCGCGCCACGGTCGAGGCGGACGCCACGGTCGACGCGGCCGCGCTGCAGGCGGCGGTCGACAAGGCCGGCTACGTCCTGAAGCCGCAGGCGCTGCGCCTGCGCATCGAAGGCATGACCTGCGCGTCCTGCGTTGCGCGCGTCGAGAAGGCGTTGAACAGGGTGCCGGGCGTGCTGTCGGCCAGCGTCAATCTGGCCACCGAGAGCGCCGACATCGTCAGCGCGGCCGACAATCTCGGCGCGCTGCAGGCGGCGGTCGAGCGTGCGGGCTACCGTGCAACGCTGTCGGCAGCCGCGCCCGAGGTCGCACCTCGCGACGCGCTGCCCGAATGGTGGCCGGTGGCGCTGGCGGTCGCGCTGTCGTTGCCGCTCGCGCTGCCCATGGTGGGCATGCTGTGGGGCGCGCACTGGATGCTGCCCGGCGGGCTGCAGTTCCTGCTTGCGACGCCGGTGCAGTTCTGGCTCGGCGCGCGCTTCTACGTCGCCGGCTGGAAGGCGCTGCGCGCCGGCAGTGGAAACATGGACCTGCTGGTCGCGCTCGGCACCTCCGCCGCCTGGGGCCTCAGCGTCTGGCTGTGGCTCACCGCCGCCCCGGGCGCGATGCCGCACCTGTATTTCGAGGCGTCGGCAGTGGTGATCACGCTGGTGCTGCTCGGCAAATGGCTGGAAACCCGCGCCAAGCGACAGACCACCGACGCCATCCGCGCGCTCAACGCGCTGCGTCCGGACACCGCACGGGTGCGCCGCAACGGTGTCGAGGTCGAGCTGCCGCTGGCGCAGGTGGTGGTCGGCGACGAGGTGGTCATCCGTCCGGGCGAACGGGTGTCGGTGGACGGCGACATCGTCGATGGCGCCAGCCAGGTGGACGAATCGCTGATCACCGGCGAAAGCCTGCCGGTCGCCAAACAGATGGGCGACCGCGTGACCGGTGGCGCGGTCAATGGCGAGGGGCTGCTGCTCGTGCGCACCCGCGCCATCGGCGCCGAAACCGTGCTGGCGCGCATCGTGCGGCTGGTCGAGAGTGCGCAGGCGAAGAAGGCGCCGATACAGCGTCTGGTCGATCAGGTGAGCGCGGTGTTCGTGCCGGTGGTGATCGCGCTTGCCGCACTCACCTTCGGCGGCTGGATGATCGCCGGCGCCGGTGTCGAAACGGCGCTGCTGAACGCAGTCGCAGTCATGGTGATCGCCTGCCCGTGCGCGCTCGGGCTGGCTACGCCGACCGCCATCATGGTGGGTACCGGATCGGCCGCCCGGCACGGCATCCTGATCAAGGACGCCGAGGCGCTGGAAATCGCGCACCGCGTGTCGGTGGTCGCCTTCGACAAGACCGGCACGCTGACCGAGGGCCGACCGGAACTGGTGGCGTTCGAGCCGGCGGTCGGGGCACCCGGCGAACTGCTCGCACTGGCCGCTGCGCTGCAGGCCGGCAGCGAGCACCCGCTGGCGCGCGCAGTCAGCACGGCCGCGGTGCGCGAAGGCGTGACGGTACTTCCGGCGACCGACCTGGCGGCGGTGGCAGGGCGCGGCATCGCGGCGAATGTGGACGGCCGCGTGCTGAAGCTGGGCAGTTCGCGTTTCATGGAGGAACTGGGCGTCGATCTGTCGCTGCTCGCGGCCTGCGCCGCGCAGTTGCAGGCCGAAGGGCGCACCGTGTCCTGGCTGGCCGACCTGACGAGTGCGCCGCGCCTGATCGGACTGCTCGCCTTCGGCGATACGCTGAAGGCATCGGCGGCGCGAGCGGTGAGCCGCCTTCAGGCAGGCGGCGTGCGTACTGTGCTGGTCAGCGGTGACAACCGTGGGGCGGCAGCCGCGGTGGCTGCGCAACTGGGCATGACCGACGTGCGCGCCGAGGTGTTGCCGGAGCACAAGGCCGAGGTGGTCGCCGAACTGAAGCAGGGCGGGGCGGTGGTGGCCATGGTCGGTGACGGCATCAACGACGCGCCGGCGCTGGCCGCGGCCGACGTCGGCATCGCCATGTCCACCGGTACCGACGTCGCCATGCACGCCGCCGGCATCACGCTGATGCAGGGCGATCCGGCGCGCGTGGCCGACGCGCTCGACATCTCGCGGCGCACTTGGGCGAAGATCCGGCAAAACCTGTTCTGGGCCTTCGCCTACAACGTGGTCGGCATACCGCTGGCCGCCGCCGGCATGCTGAACCCGGTGATCGCCGGCGCCGCGATGGCCTTCTCCAGCTTCAGCGTGGTCAGCAACGCGCTGCTGCTGCGGCGCTGGAAACCCGAAGAGGTGCGCGATGAACATCGGTGAGGCGGCCGCGCGTTCCGGCGTGTCGGCCAAGATGGTGCGGCATTACGAATCTCTGGGTCTGCTGCCGGCGGTGGCGCGCACCGACGCCGGCTACCGGCAGTACGGCGAGCGCGAGGTGCACACGCTGCGCTTCATCCGCCGCGCGCGCGATCTCGGTTTCTCGATGGCGGAGATCGCCGACCTGCTCGCGCTGTGGCAGAGGCCGGACCGCGCCAGCGGCGACGTGAAACGCATCGCCGAAGCGCACATCGCCGACCTCGACCGGCGCATCGCCGAAATGACGGCGATGAAACGCACGCTGGAGACGCTCGCAGGCTGCTGTTACGGCGATGGCCGGCCGGACTGCCCGATACTCGACGGCCTCGCGGATACGGCGCGGTAGTCCCCTCAACGGGTCCTTATTCGACGATGCGGCGCTGGCCGCGACGCTGCTGCTGCCCGCGGGCTTCGCTTCAAGCTGCTGTCGGGGTCAAGACCCCTCCTACAGAACCCCCGTCCGGGCCCCGGCCGCGGGTCTGGCTCAGTCTCTGTGGGAGCGGCCTTGGCCGCGACAGGGCCTCTGCATCCCGCAGGCTTCGCTTCAGGCTGCTGTCCGGGTCAGAAGACCTCTCAAACGGAATCCGGCCCAGCATCGGGCCGGATCAGTGCCAGCAGTTCGGGCAGGCGGCGCGAGGCGGCAAGGCGGGCGTCTTCCTCGATCGCCCGGTAGAGCGCCAGCACCCGCTCTCCGGTGGCGGTGAGCCGGGCGCCGCCGCCGGCCGTGCCACCGCGCTGCTTGGTCACCAGCGGCTCGACGAAATCCTTGTTCATCGCGTCGACCAGCGACCAGATGCGCTGATAGCTCATGCCCAGCCGGCGACCGGTTTCGGCCAGCGAACCGGTTGCCGCGATGCCTTCGAGCACTGCGGCCTTGCCCGGACCGATCGCCACCGCGTGCTTGATCTGCACGCGGAACCGGGTGCTGTGTTCGGCGGTGGCGGGCGCGGTCTTGCTGTTCATTGCGGATCGAGGATGCGGAAGAATGCAGCGGACACGATACTCGTTATACTCGGCAGGCGATATCCATAGTGATATATATCGAGTCGCCCGGAGGCGTGTCGCCCATGAGAGCTGTCTGCCTGATCCAACGTGTCGTGCTGCTGTGTGCGCTCGCCTTGTCGCTGGCTGCACCGGCGCGGGCCGCCGAACCACCGACGGTCGCGGCGGCGTCCGACCTGAAGTTCGCGATCGAGGAGGTGGCGGCCCGTTTCCAACGCGAAACCGGCCAGCGGATGCGCCTGGTGTTCGGTTCGTCCGGAAATTTCTTCTCGCAGATCCGCCAGGGCGCGCCCTTTCACCTGTTCATGTCGGCCGACGAGGATTTCGTGTTCCGGCTGGCCGATCAGGGGCTGACCCTGGACCGCGGCCGGCTCTACGCCTACGGCCGCATCGGTCTGATGGTGCCGCGCGGCTCTCCGCTGAAGGCCGACGGCGAACTGCGCGATCTGGCCCTGGCGCTGCGCGACGGTCGCCTCAAGAAGTTCGCCATCGCCAACCCGGAGCACGCGCCCTATGGTGCGCGGGCCAAGGAGGCGCTGCAGCACGCCGGCCTGTGGGCCGACATCGAGCCGCGTCTGGTGCTGGGCGAGAACATTTCGCAGGCGGCGCAGTTCGCGAGCTCGGGGGCCACCCAGGGCGGCATCATCGCGCTGTCGCTGGCGAAGGCGCCGCAGGTGAGCGCGCTCGGCGAGTTCGCGCTGATACCCGAGAGCTGGCACCGCAGGCTGGCGCAGCGCATGGTGCTGCTGCGTGGCGCGCCGCCGGCCGCGCGCGCCTTCTACGACTATCTCGCGACGCCGGCGGCGCAGGACATCATGCGCCGCCACGGCTTCGCGATGCCCGGAGAGTGAGCGAAGCGGCGACGCTGATGGACGAACGGAGGAACAGGGCATGGACTGGCAGGCATTCTCGCTGTCGATCGAACTGGCGGCGGTGACGCTGCTGGTGCTGCTGCCGCCGGGCGTGCTCGGCGCGCGCTGGCTGGCGCGTACACGCTTTTCCGGCAAGGCCTGGATCGAGGCCTTCGTCGTGCTGCCGCTGGTGCTGCCACCGACGGTGCTGGGTTACTACCTGCTGGTGTCGCTGGGCGCCGGCTCGCCGTTCGGCGCCTGGATGCTCGACACCTTCGACATCCGGATGACCTTCAATTTCGCCGGTCTGCTGATCGCCTCGCTGGTGTTCAACATCCCCTTCATCGTGCAGCCGGTGCAGCGCGCCTTCGAGGCGATACCGGAGAACCTCGCCGAGGCGGCCGCGGTGTGCGGGCTGAGCGGCTGGCAGACCTTCTGGCGGGTGGAGCTGCCACTGGCCTGGCCGGGCATCCTGTCAGCGATGGTGCTCACCTTCGTCCACACCCTGGGCGAATTCGGCGTGGTGCTGATGATGGGCGGCAGCATCCCGGGTGAAACCAAGACGGTGGCGATCGCGATCTACGACCGTGTGCAGTCCTTCGACCTCGCCGGCGCCGACCGCATGGCGCTGCTGCTGCTGGCGCTGTCGCTCGGTGCGGTGGCGGCGTCCTTCTTCGCCTCGGCCAGACTGGCGGCCCGGCGATGAGCGGCGATCAGCATACTGCCCGCGCGCTGCGGGTCGATGTCGCCCAGACCGAGCCGATGCCGCTGCACGGCCGCTTCGAGTGCGCGGCTGGCGAGCTGCTGGCGCTGGTCGGTCCGTCGGGGGCCGGCAAGACCTCGATGCTGCGCGTGCTGGCCGGGCTGATGCGGCCGCAGCGCGGACGTATCGAGGTCGGCACGCAGCTGTGGTGCGACAGCGAACAGGGCATCTTCCTGCCGCCGCAGCGTCGCCACGTCGGGCTGGTGTTCCAGAACTACGCGCTGATGCCGCACCTCAGCGCGCTCGACAACGTCGCGCTGGCCCTGCTGCATCTGCCGGCTCGCGAGTGCTCCGCCCAGGCCCGGCGCTGGCTGGACCACGTCCATCTGTCGCTCGAACAGCAGCAGCGACGACCCGGCGCCCTGTCCGGCGGCCAGCAGCAGCGCGTCGCGGTGGCGCGCGCGTTGGCCCGCGAGCCCCGGTTGCTGCTGCTCGACGAACCGTTCTCGGCGGTCGACCAGATGAGCCGGCAGGCGCTGTACCGGCTGCTGGCCGATCTGCGCAGCGATCTCGACATCCCCATACTGCTGGTCACCCATGATCTGAACGAAGCACGGCTGCTCGCCGATCGTCTGGTGGTGATGGACGCCGGTAGCGTGCTGCAGGAGGGGCCGCCGGAGCACATCCACCGCGCGCCGCGCAACGCGCGCGTGGCCGACCTCGTCGGCATCCACAACCGCTTCCAGGGTGTCTGGGTGGGGCCGTCGGGCAAGGCGGGCTGGGGCCTGCTGAAATGGGTGTCGGCAGCCGGCGGCGACAACGGGGACATGCTGCTCGAAGTGCGCGACAAGGGAAAGATCAAGCCGGGCCAGCCGGTGAACTGGGTGGTGCCCGGCGACGGCATCCTGCTCGGGGCGGACGGCATCGGGCAGGCACTGGAGGCGACGGTGAGCGACGCCCGCCATCTCGGCGAGATCACGCTGGCGTCGCTGACGCTGCAGCACGATCCGCAGATCAGCCTGCGCATCACGCTGGCCGGGCCGCAGCGCCGGCGCATCGCCAGCGGCGACCGGCTGGCGCTGCGCCTCGACCCGGCGCTCGTCCATGTGATGCCGCTGCACCAGCGGCCACCGGGTCTGAGCCCGGATTAGCCCGCGTGGTCCTGCCGGGCATGCCCATCGGCGCCGGGTCTTGCCTCAAGGGGCAGTGCGTTCCAGCGCGAGCAAGCTTGCTCCCACAAGAGGCCTTTCCGCGCATCGCCCGAAAGAGGTTTCGTGGGAGCGAGCTTGCTCGCGATGCAGCAGTGGGTGCGTCGCCGACTGTCGCCCCGCCCGCGCCCGTCTTCGGCGCCAGAACCTTTTTGCGCCGCACAAACCGAGGGCGGAATACGCCCCGCGACGGTGCGGATGCGACGCTTTGCTGCCGTTGCGACACGCTTTGCCCGATACTTGCACACCGGTCGGATATGCATGAGCTGCGTCAAGTCGCATCCGTGTGCTGGCCGGCATACTCCATGACGCATCAGGCAAGGCTGCAGTGGCCTCGCCGCGCGCGTCGGTGATCGATCCGAACAGACCGACCGACATGAACGACAGCCACGCCATCATCGAATCCCGCCGCTACACGACCCGTGCCGTACCGCTGAGCCGACCGCTGGACTGGCTGGTCGCCGGCTGTCGTGATTTCCTGCGCTGCCCGGGGCCCGGACTGCTGCATGGCGCCGCCGTTGCGGTGTTCGGTGCGCTGCTGTGCTGGCAGATTCCCGACCAGTTCTGGCTGCTCAACGGCGCCTTCACCGGCTTCATGCTGGTCGCGCCAGTGGTGGCGACCGGCCTGTACGCGATCAGCCGCGCGCTGGAGCGTGGTCAGCCGGCCGGGCTGATGACCGCGGTGCGTGCGTGGAAGCCGCGCGACAGCCGCATGGTGGTGTTCGGATTACTGCTGGCGCTGGCCGGCACCGGCTGGGTGATGACCTCGGCCGCGCTGATCTGGGCCTGTGCGCCGGCGCCGGTGGCGACGCCGGAAGATTTCCTGCGCCTGGTCGTGCTGGCGGAACAGGGCTGGCTGTTCGAGGCCTGGCTGGCGCTGGGCGGCCTGCTTGCCGCACCGGTGTTCGCGTCCAGCGTGGTGGCGATTCCGCTGCTGCTCGATCGCGACATCGGGGTGCTCGGTGCGGTGCTCACCAGCTGGCGCGTAGTGATGGAGAACCCGGCGCCGCTGGCGCTGTGGGGTGTGGCGATCGCCGGATTCACGCTGTTCGGCATGGCGACCGCTCTGATCGGCATGCTGGTGGTGGTGCCGCTGCTGGGTCACGCCAGCTGGCACGCCTATCGCGATCTGGTGCGCGCTGCCTGAGCGCGCACCGATCAACCTATTGAATATCGCTGGAGCAGGTTTCACTCATGGGCGGCATCACGGAAGAGCAATTCGCCGAATTCGGGCTCACCTTCGGCGTCGCCGCCTTCATGCTCTACATGCTGTTCATCCTGCTGCAGCTCGCGCGCGAGTCCAAGGCCGGTCGCTTCGGCACCTTCGTCATCCTGATCGGTCTCGGCCTGGGCATGATGGGTTTCGTCGCCAAGGGCGTGATCAAGTGGATGCTCGACAACTGAGCGACTGCCGGATCAGGTGCTCTGCACGCAGTCTCTTTCGCGCACCGCAGCGCGCATCGTGCGCGCCAGCGACTGCAGCGATCCGCCGGCGCGGTAGTTGAAGCTCACGTGCAGCGTGTCGCCGGCCCGCGCCTCCACTGGCGTCGCCAGCGGCAGCACCATGTAATCGTTCAGCCAGTCCTGCGTCCGCCCCTGTGTACCGAGCAGCGCCAGGATGTTTTTGGTGATGAAGCGCAGCGCATTGACCGTGCCGTCGGCAGTGATGGCGATGTCGCCGCGCCAGGCGATGTCGCGGCTGCAGGTCTGATCGAAATCCATCACGCCATAGACCACCGGTGCGCCCAGCTCGGTTGCGCCCGGGTGTTCGGCGCCGACGCGCTGGAACTGGATGATGGGTGCGTTGAAGCCGTAGAAATCGAACACCTGGTGCAGCGGCTGCACCGCCATCAGCGCGGCAGTCGGCAGGAAGATCGGCAGACGATCGCCGAAGCGGGCGCGGTAGCGCGCCTTGAAGGCTTCGATCACGTCGACCTGTTTCTCGCGCAGCATGCCGACGTGGATCATTTCGCAGATGACCACGTCCACCGGTTCCGGCGGCAGGTATTCGAAAGCGTCGGCGTGCACCACCTCGACCTTGTGACCATGCGCGTTCATCGCCAGCAGGCGGCGCGATTCGGCCACCATGTCCGGGTTGAATTCGACGCAATACACCTTGCTCGCGTGCGCCGCGGCGAAGCAGGACAGCACGCCGGTGCCACCGCCCAGTTCGAGCACGCGCGCGCCCTTGAACACGACTGCATCGATGGCCGCCTTGAAATTGCTCATGCGGTTGGTGTCGAGCAGCATGTTGTGGTGGTAGTGCAGGGGAATGAACTGTCCGAGATGGCTGGGCTCGTCGTCGGCATCGCTCATCGGCAGGCTGGCGCCGGGCGCGGCCGGGGTGCCGAGGTAGGCTTCGGGTTCCATCCGTGACATGGTTCTTCCTCTCGTGTGGTCGGTTAATGTTTGCCGCGCGCTGCCGGCAACTTCTGCCTTGAACAATCCTTTGTTGCCGTCCGGACCGCCTTGCGGCAGTCACGGCAAGGCTCACCGCAGCTTTCGTGCCAGACTTCGGCGAGAACTGAACGACGGATGCAGCGCATGAACGGGTCGCAGGAGCAGGCCGGGCTGAACGAAGCGGAGGTGGCTGCGCGTCGCGCGCGGGACGGCTGGAACGAGATCGCCGCCGAGAAGCCGCACACGCTGCTTGCCACGGTCTTGGAGGTGGTGCGGGAGCCTATGTTCCTGCTGCTGCTGGGCGCCGGCGCCATCTATCTGCTGATGGGCGACGCGCACGAAGCGCTGGTACTGCTCGGTTTCGTCATGCTCATCATCGCCGTCACGGTTTTCCAGGAGCGGCGTACCGAACACGCGCTGGCCGCGCTGCGCGATCTGTCCAGCCCGCGCGCGCTGGTGATGCGCGATGGTGCGGTGCAGCGCATCGCCGGTCGCGAAGTGGTGCGCGGCGACCTGCTGCTGCTGACCGAGGGCGACCGCGTGCCGGCCGACGGCGTGCTGCTGAGCGCCAACGATCTGGCGGTGGACGAATCGATGCTGACCGGCGAATCGGAGCCGGTCGGCAAGCTGCCGGTCGACGGCGGCGAGGCGCTGCGTGTGTTCTCCGGCACCCTGGTCGTACGCGGTCGCGGCACGGTCGAGGTGACGGCGACCGGCGAGACCACCGAGCTCGGGCGCATCGGCAAGTCGCTGGCCGGGACAGCCAGCGGCGCGTCGCCGCTGCAGCGCGAACTGGGACTGCTGGCGCGCCGGCTGGCGGTCATCGGCATCTCGCTGTGCGTGCTGCTCGCGGTGTCGTACGCGATGCTGCGCGGCGGCTGGCTCGACGGCGTGCTGTACGGCATCACGCTGGCGATGAGCATCCTGCCGCAGGAACTGCCGGTCATCCTGATCGTCTTCCTCGCCTTCGGCGCACGCCGCATCGCCGCCCGCCGGGTACTGACGCGCCGGCTGTCGGCGATCGAAACGCTGGGGCAGACCACCGTGCTGTGCACCGACAAGACCGGCACGCTCACCCGCAACCGGATGGAGGTCGCCGCGCTGGCGGTCGATGGCGAACTGCTGGCGCTCGACGGTGGCGTGCGGCTGGAGGAACTGCCGGAAACCTATCACCGCCTGCTCGAATACGCGGTGCTGGCGAGCGAGACCGATCCGCACGACCCGATGGAACAGGCCTTCCTGCGGCTGGCCGGCGACTACCTCGCCAATACCGAACACCTGCATCCGGACTGGCAACTGGCGCGCGAATATGAACTGTCGCCCGACCTGCTGGCGATGTCGCACCTGTGGCGGGCGCCGGACCGGCGCGACAGCGAGGTGGCGGCCAAGGGTGCGCCCGAGGCCATCATCGACCTCTGCCATCTGGCGCCGGACGCGGCCGCGCACGTGATGGCGCGCGCCGGCGAACTGGCCGACCGCGGCCTTCGCGTGCTGGCGGTGGCGCATGCGGCACACCCGCAGGGTGCCGGCATGCCGGCCATCCAGCACGATTTCGAATTCCGCTTCATCGGCCTGATCGGGCTGGCCGACCCGTTGCGCGCCGAGGTGCCGGCGGCGGTGGCCGAGTGCCGCGCAGCCGGCGTGCGCGTGGTCATGATCACCGGCGACCACCCGCGCACCGCGCGTGCGATCGCAGCGCAGGCCGGCATCGACGGCGCCCGCGTGCTCACCGGCCCGGACCTGGCTGCGATGGACGCCGCGACCTTCGCCGACGCGGTTGCCGGCTGCTCGGTGTTCGCCCGCGTCAGTCCGCAGCAGAAGCTGGCCATCGTCGAGGCCCTGAAGGCACGCGGCGACATCGTTGCGATGACCGGTGACGGCGTGAATGACGCACCGGCGTTGAAGTCCGCGCACATCGGCATCGCCATGGGCAAGCGCGGCACCGATGTCGCGCGCGAGGCGGCCGATCTGGTGCTGGTCGAGGACGACTTCGCCGCCATCGTCGACGCGATACGGCTGGGCCGCCGCATCTTCCGCAACCTGCGCCACGCGATGACCTACACGCTGGCGGTGCACGTGCCCATCATCGCGCTGGTGGCCGCGCCGGTACTGTTCGGCTGGCCGGTGCTGCTGGCGCCGGTGCACATCGCCTTCCTCGAACTGGTGATCGATCCGACCTGTTCCATCGTGTTCGAAGCCGACGAGGCCGGCGACGAACTGATGCGCGAGCCGCCGCGGCCGCGCGGTGCGGTGCTGCTGCCGCCTGCGCGCATCGCGCTTAGCCTGCTCTACGGCGCCATCGTGTCGGCCGTACTGGTGGCGGCCCACATGCGGGTGCTCGATGCCGGCTTCGCCGCCGACGAGGTCCGCACACTGGTGTTCGTCGCGCTGGTGGCGAGCGGCATCGCGCTCATCTTCACCGCCCGGGCGTCTGCCGCCGACCGCAGCGGACTGGGTCACGGCACCGCGGTCGCGCGCTGGGTGATCGGCGGCACGCTGCTGGCGCTGCTGCTCGTCACCACGGTGCCCTGGCTGGCGGCACAGTTCTCCTTCGCCACGGTCGCGCCAGCACTCTGGCTGAGCGCCTGCGCGCTCGGACTGGCGACGCTGCTGCCGCTGCTCGCCGCCCGCTGGCTTGCGCACGCGCGTGCGGCGGCGTGACCGCGGGCATCGTCCGGACGAAAAAAATGCCCAACCAGCGGTCGGGCATCAAGGACATGCGGGTGACAGGGTCGTGCGGCGATCAGGCGCGACGGCGGGCGGCCATGCCGATCAGGCCGAGGCCGGCCAGCAGCATCGCGTAGGTTTCGGGTTCCGGCACCGGGGCGGCGACCGCCAGGTTGTCGAGCACCACGCCATTGCCCTTGAACGAGATCGAGCGAATATCGGCCACGTCGCGGGCGATGCCGACGAACTGGCCTTCGTTGTAGCCGAGTTCGTCGGTGTCGATCGACAGCGTGTAGGTTTCGATGATCTGGTTGTTGTCGCCGTAGGCGGACACCACGACCGAGAACGGGAAGAAGTCGGCCGCAAAGTGATTCAGCAGCGCGCCGGCACCCGACGTAAGTTCGGCAAAGGTGAAGCGCAGTTCGCCGATCGCACCGCCAGCGACGAAGGGCGTGTCGGCGCCCCAGATGCCGTTGCTGCCGAGGTCACGGATGAATGCACCCAGTTCAGACCCTTCGTCGCCGGTGAACACGACGCCGGGGGCGACGGTCTCGGGACCGGTGGTCAGGAAGCCGTCGTAGTCATTGAAGTCAACGACGATGGCGTTGCCGAGGGCGGCTGCGTCATGGGTCAGTGCGGCGTGGGCCGGCAGTGCGGCGGCAAGGGCCAGCGCCAGGACGGCGAGTTTCGTTTTCATGGTGAATCCTTTGCGAAGGTTTCGTTGATGGAGGCGACGCTACGCCGCCTCCATGACGGCGATGTGAAGAGGCGCGGTATCAGGTACCGATCACGCCGCCGTCGTCCTTGGTGATGACCACGGTGGCCGAACGCGGCTTGGCGACGCCGTTGGCGCTCTGCGTGGTCGGGCCGTTGAAGCCGCTGTCCGGCCAGGTGCTGCGCGAGGTGAAGCTGCCGCTCCAGCCTTCGCCCGGGTGCTGGATGTTCACGAACATCGTCCTGTTGTCCGGCGTGGTGACCACGCCGGTCACTTCGCAGCGGATCGGGCTGGTCAGGAAGCGGGTGATCTGGCGGGTGGCCGGGTCGGCGCAGAACATCGCGTTGCCGCCGATGTTGGCGTAGTTGCCGGTGGCGTCGCCGGCCTGGTCGGTCTGGATCCACAGGCGACCGTCGGAATCGAACCACAGGCCGTCCGGCGAGCCGAGGTCGTCACCGATGATGTTGCCCTGACGCTGCGGGTTGGCGCTCAGCTTGTCGCCGCACTCGACGAAGATTTCCCACTGGAAACCGGTGGCGCGCACGTCGCGGCCGTTCTCGTTGAAGCGGATGATGTGGCCATACACGTTCTGCGGGCGCGGGTTGGCGGCGTCGGTCGTGCTGCGGCCGCTGTTGTTGGTCAGCGTGAAGTAGACCTCGCGCGTGGTCGGATGCACCGCCACCCATTCCGGACGGTCCATCTTGGTCGCGCCGACCACGTCGCCGGCCTGGCGGCACATGATGACCACGTCGCCCTGGTTGTTGAAACCGTTGGCCGGCGTCAGACCGTTCTGGCCGAACACCAGCGGCAGCCACTGACCCGTACCGTCGGCGTTGAACTTCGCCACGTACAGCGTGCCGTGATCCAGCATGTCGCGGTTGGCGGCACGGTTCTTCGTGTTCAGCCTGTTGGCGCAGACGAACTTGTAGACGTAGTCGTTCGCTTCGTCGTCGCCCATGTAGAAGGCGACGCTGTTGTCGGTGCCGACGGCGGCGATGGCCGACTCGTGCTTGAAGCGGCCCAGTGCGGTGCGCTTGACCGGCACCGAGTTCGGGTTCCACGGGTCGATCTCGACGATCCAGCCATGGCGGTTCGCTTCGTTCGGGTTGTCGCGGAAGTCGAAGCGCGCGTCGGCTTCGTGCCAGCGGTAGCCGAAGCCGGCCTGGCTCATGCCGTAGCGACGCTCGTGCGCGGTCAGCGGCTGCGCGGCCAGCTTGGCAGCGGTGGTGCCGAAATAGCCGTTGAAGTTCTCTTCGCAGGCGAGGTAGGTGCCCCAGGGCGTGTAGCCGTGGGCGCAGTTGTTCAGCGTGCCGAGCACGTTGGTGCCCGTCGGGTCGGCGGCGGTCTTGACCATGGCGTGGCCGGCGGCCGGACCGCTGAGCTTACAGGGCGTGGCACCGGTGACGCGGCGGGCGAAGGCGCTCGGACGCTGCACCTTGAACTCACCGCCGATCTTGCGTGCTTCGATCACGCTGACGCCGTGCGCGGCGAGCTGCGCGTCGACCATGGGCTTGGTGATGACGTCGGTGGCATAGGTCAGCGTGTTGCAGACCAGACCCGGATCGACGTACTCGTGGTTCGACACCAGCAGGCCACGGTCGCTGGCGATGCCGCGGGCACCGGCCGCCGGGAAGGGGAAGAAGTGCATGCCGTCGTTGTGCGCACCCCAGGTCGTCAGCTGGCGCTCGGCGGTCATCGCGGTGCTCGGGTCCCAGTGCGTGTTGGCGTGCGGGCCGGTCTTGCCGATCGCGTCGCCCCAGGCGATGAATATCTTGGCGGTGTATCCGGCCGGCACGGTGATGCCGTCGGTCATCGGTGCCACGTTGGCCGGCACGCCGGTGAAACCGATGCCGCCATTGGTCGGCGACGGGCTGGGCACATAGCCGGCAGCCAGCGCTTCAAGACTGAAGCCGCCCATCGAGGCCAGCACGGCGGTGCCGATCGAGCCCTTCATGAAGTTGCGGCGGCCGTTGAATTCGGCGATCACGTCGCGAATGGTTTCATTCGACGACGGGTTGATCGACTCGGTGTTGTCGGGGTGGAACTGGGAAGACATGGAGACTCCTCGCTGACGTGTTCGTGGGGGAAGTCCACGACGGCGCGGCATGCGCCGGTCGGACGCGCGAAGTCTGGGATGCGTGTTTGACAGGGAAAAGAATGACGGCGGCCTGGTGATAGTCCGAACGGACTATCACCAGGCCTGGCGCCCGACGGGCGCGGACAGATCAGGTGATGGAACTCAGCGCAAGATCGTAGGCGCCCTGCAGTTCATCTTCGCTGCCGGCTTCCATGCGCAGGTTGCGCACCAGGCCGTCCTTCAGACCGTAGATCCAGCCGTGCACGCGCACCTCCTGACCGCGGGCCCAGGCCTCGCGGATGACCGTGGTTTCGCAGACGTTCATAGCCTGCTCGATCACGTTCAGTTCGCACAGCCGGTCTTCCTGCAGTTCGCCGGCGCTGACCGCGTCGAGCAGGTCGCGGTGCTTGTTGCGCACGTCCTGCACGTTGCGCAGCCAGTTGTCGATCAGGCCGAAGCGCATGTCGTGCAGCGCGGCGCGTACGCCGCCGCAGCCGTAGTGGCCGACCACGAGGATGTGCTTCACCTTGAGCACATCCACCGCGTACTGCATGACCGACAGGCAGTTCAGATCGGTCTGCACGACGACATTGGCGACGTTGCGGTGTACGAACACCTCGCCCGGAATCAGGCCGACGATCTGGTTGGCCGGTACCCGGCTGTCGGAGCAGCCTATCCACAGATATTCGGGCGCCTGCAGCGTGGCCAGCCGCTCGAAGAACTGCGGGTCGTCCGCACGCATGCGTTCGGCCCAGCGGCGGTTTGCCTCGAATAGTTGATCAGTTTTCTTCAGTGTCATGGTGTCCTCGCATCAGGCGGGATTATATCTTTCCCGCCGTCGCGAGACGCCTCCTGCCGCCGCGACCGGGCGCGGCGGATCACTGTGCTGCGCGGAGGGATCAACCGGCGGTAACGACCAGCTTGTTGTCGATGCCGGTCACGCCCTTGACCGAAGCCGCCAGTTCGGCGGCGCGGGCGCGCGCTGCTTCGGTCGGTGCCGGGCCGCTCAGCGTCACCTTGCCGTCGGCGGTATCGACGTCGATCTTCAGCGCGCTCAGATCGGGATCGCCGGCAAGACGCGCGGCAACGTTTGCGGTGATGGTGGCGTCGTCGATCTTTTCACCCATGCGTTCGGCGGCGGATTCGACAGAAGCCTTGGCGTCGGCAGCGGCGGCTTCGGCCCTGGCCTGTGCGCTGTCGAGCGCGCCCTCGGCCTTGGCGCCCAGTTCATCCGCCTTCTTCTCGGTCTGCGAAATGGCGGAGTCGAGCTTCTGGCCCACCGTCGCGTTGTCCGCGGACTCGCCGCAGGCGGCCAGTGTCAGCGCCAGCGCGGCGGCGGTGGCCAGGCGGACGGCGGGCTTCAGCAGGGTGGGACGGGTGGCGGTAATCTGCATGGCGGTTCTCCTGGTGCGATGAAGAGGATGGCGTCAAGCCATGAGCTGACTGTAGTCGCTCGCGCTGTCGCGGCCTGTCGGCGTGGTGGTCGGTCGCTGTAGGACGATGCGGACCGCCTGCGATGACGCAGGCAGCCGGTGCTGTGGTCAAATCGCGGCTGTCTCCACGCCAGAACGCCGACATGAGCGCCGTCCGCTACCGCATCACGCCCATCCATCCCGAAGCCCACCTGTTCGAGGTCGAACTCGACATCGACAAGCCGGCGGCCGACGGCCAGCTGCTGTCCCTGCCTGCCTGGATACCCGGCAGCTACATGATCCGCGAGTTCGCCCGCCACATCGTGCGCATCGACGCGCGCGACGGCGTGCGCGCGGTGCCGTTGACCAAGCTGGACAAGCACACCTGGCGCGCCGCACCGTGCGACGGCGCGCTGCGCGTGCGCTACGAGGTGTATGCGTGGGACCTGTCGGTGCGCGCCGCTCACCTCGACACCACGCACGGCTTCTTCAACGGCAGCAGCGTGTTCCTGATGGTGCATGGCTGCGAACAGCAGCCCTGCGAAATCGACATCCGTCCGCCGGCCGGTCGCGCCTACAAGGAATGGCGCGTCGCGACGACGCTGCCCGAGGCAGGCGGCCGCAGCGGCGCCAAGCGTCACGGCTTCGGTGCGTACCGGGCGACCAGCTACGACGAACTGATCGACCACCCGGTCGAGATGGGTGAGTTCGCGCTGTACGAATTCAAGGCATGCGGCGTGCCGCACGAGGTGGTGGTGACGGGTCGGCACGACATCGACGCCGCCCGGTTGTGCGCCGACCTGAAGCGTGTCTGCGAATGGCAGATCCGGCTGTTCGGCGAGCCGGCGCCGTTCGAGCGCTATCTCTTCCTGGTGATGGCGGTCGGCGACGGCTATGGCGGGCTCGAACACCGTTCGAGCACCGCACTGCTGTGCTCGCGCAACGACCTGCCGGCACCCGGCGCCGCCGCGATGAGCGATGCCTACCGCGGCTTCCTCGGACTGTGCAGCCACGAGTATTTCCACTCCTGGAACGTGAAGCGCATCAAGCCGGCGGCCTTCGTGCCCTACGACCTCAGGGTCGAGAACTACACGCGGCTGCTGTGGGCTTTCGAAGGTTTCACTTCCTACTACGACGATCTCGCGCTGGTGCGCTCCGGCGTCATCACGCAGGACGATTACCTGAAGCTGCTGGGCAAGACCGTCACCCAGGTGATGCGCGGCAGTGGCCGGCTCAAGCAGAGCGTGGCCGACTCGTCCTTCGATGCCTGGATCAAGTATTACCGGCAGGACGAGAACGCGCCGAACGCCATCGTCAGTTACTACGCCAAGGGCGCGCTGGTGGCGCTGGCGCTCGACCTCACACTGCGCAGCAAGAGCCGCGGCGCGGTGTCGCTGGACGACGTGATGCGCAAGCTGTGGGCCGACCACGGGCAGAGCGGGCAGGGCGTGCCGGAGGACGGCATCTGCCGTGCCGCCGAAGCGGTCAGCGGGTTCAGGCTCAAGCGCTTCTTCGACGAAGCGACCGAAGGCACCGACGACCTGCCGCTGGACAGACTGCTGCACGCGGTCGGTCTTGAGCTCGCGTTCGAGGCGGCCGGCAGCGCGCCGGTGCTCGGCGTGAAGACCGCGAACGACGGCGACAACGTGAAGCTTACCCAGGTGCTGGACCACGGCGCCGCGCAGCGCGCCGGCCTGTCCGCCGGCGACGTACTGGTGGCGCTGGACAACCTGCGCATCACCGCCGGCTCTCTCGACACGCTGCTCAAGCGCCGCAACGCCGGCGACGAGGTGAAGATCCACGCCTTCCGGCGCGACGAACTGATGAAGTTCAGTGTGCAGCTCGACGCGCCACCGGCCGATCAGGCGAAGATTGGCCCGGCGGCACGCGCCAGCGCGGCGGCGAAGGAGTTGCTGAAGCAGTGGCTGGGTCGCGGCTGAGGCTTGGCCGGGCGCGCGCGTGCGCTCTGCCCCTGTGTAGTCGGTGCTCGACCACCGTATCGCGGCCAAGGCCGCTCCCACGGGGATCGCGCCCGACCTGTGGTCGGAGCCGGGATTCTGTGGGGGGTCTTGACCCCGACAGCAGCCTGAATCGAGGCTGGTGGACTGCGGCGGCCACATCGCGAGCAAGCTCGCTCCCACAAAAGCACGGCTCCGGCGACGATCCGGCAGGGTTTCTTGTGAGCGAGCTTGCTCGCGATACCGCCGTGGGTCGGCCGCAGACCCCTCAGGCGACCCTGGTGAGCCGTCAGCGCCCGAGCTTGCGCGCCGCGCTCAGCACGATCATGCCCAGACCGCCCAGCATCATCATCCACTCGCGTGGTTCGGGCACGGCCGGCGTGGTCGTGATGTCCAGCGTGAACCGGTCGCCCGCGTTCAGACCGGTGAAAGCGATGCGCCAGTCGGTGAGGCCGTCCTCGTAGAAGGGGTTGCCGAAGTACAGCTCGGTAACGGTCGCGCCAGCGAAGAAGTCGGTGTCGAGCAGATCGCCATTTTCCGTTGCTGCGCGCACCGAACCTGCTGTCCATGTGACGGGCGCACCGCCCGTCGTCACGTTCAGCGAGCCGATACCGAAGCCACTGACGTCGCGCAGGATGGCATTTAAGTCGGCACCGCCTGCGGCGATGTCGTCTGCATCGAGCACGAAGCTGAAGCTCAGCGCTGCGTTGTTCAGCAGCGATACGTCGAGCGCGATCAGCGACGGCGTGCTGAAGCTGGTGTCGAGCAGATTGCCGTTCAGCGTGGCGCTCTCGAGCATGACGGCGTGAGCGGGTAGCGACAGACCGGCGGCGACGGCCAGCGCGAGCAGGGTGTTCTTCATCGGGCGACTCCGGGAATGCGGTTGTTGCGACGCAAGATAGGCAGTCCATGTGACAGGCGCATGTCGCCGTCTTGATCACGCGTTCAACAATCCGTCATCGACCTGTCACCGGCGCTCACCACACTCCGCGGCAACTTCTTCCGCCCGGAGCTTTCCCGATGTCACGCAATGTCTTTTCCCGCCGCGACTTCATGCGCGGCATCGGCGCCGGTGCGCTGGCCGGTTCCGCCGTCGTCCGCTCGGCCACCGCGCTGGCCGCGACCGACAGCCTGTTCCAGCACGGCGTGGCCAGCGGCGATCCGCTGTCCGACCGCGTCATCATCTGGACCCGCTTGTCGCCGACCCGCCCAGGCACCGTCGCCGTATTGTGGGAAGTGGCACTGGACGCGCGCTTCAGCCGCATCATCCGGCGCGGCCGCGTGCTCACCGGCGAGGACATCGACTACACGGTGAAGGCCGACGTGCTCGGCCTGCCGGCGGCTGCGCGGCTTTATTACCGCTTCCGTGCCGACGGCCAGCTGTCGCCGGTTGGCCGTACGCGCACGCTGCCGGCCGGTGCGGTCGAGCAGGTGAAGCTTGCGGTGTTTTCCTGTTCCAACTACCCGGCCGGCTATTTCCACGTCTATGCCGAAGCGGCCAAGCTGGACGACCTGCACGCGGCGATCCATCTGGGCGACTACATCTACGAATACCCGCGCGGCGGCTACGCCTCGGGCGACGCAGCGGCGCTGGGTCGCGTGTCCGAGCCGGCCGGCGAAATACTGACGCTGGACGACTACCGCATCCGTCACGCGCAGTACCGCACCGACCCGGACCTGCAGGCGCTGCACGCGGCGCTGCCGGTGATCGCCGTGTGGGACGACCACGAAATCGCCAACGACACCTGGCGTGACGGCGCCGAGAACCACAGCGAAGGGCTGGAAGGCGTGTTCGCCGAGCGGCGTGCGGCGGCGATCAAGGCCTATCACGAGTGGATGCCGACCCGCGTTGCCGATCCGGCGCAACCGGAACGCATCTACCGCAGCTTCCGCTTCGGCAATCTGCTGTCGCTGCATATGCTGGACACGCGCGTCATCGGCCGCGACCGGCAGATGGACTACGCGGATTACTTCGGTGCCACCGGTTTCGACGGCGCGCGCTTCGCCGCCGATCTGGCCGATCCGAACCGCACGCTGCTGGGCGCCGAGCAGAACGACTGGCTCGGCCTGCAACTGGCGAAGTCCGACACCACCTGGGACGTGCTCGGTCAGCAGGTGCTGATGGGGCGCATGAACATTCCGGCGCCGCTGGTGCTCGGGCAGATCAGCTTCTCCGCCTACAGCGCGCTGGTGGTGAAGGCGCAGACCGCGCCGGCCACGCTGACGCCGCAGGAGCAAGCGGTGCTCGCGCAGCCGGCGATTCCGTACAACCTCGACGCCTGGGACGGCTACGCCGTTGCACGCGAAACGGTGCTCGGTACCGCGCGTGCGCTGGACAAGAATCTGGTCGTGCTGTCGGGCGACACGCACAACGCCTGGGCCAGCGACCTGGCGGATTTCGCCGGGCGCGCGGTCGGCGTCGAGTTCGCGACCCCCGGCGTGACCTCACCCGGTTTCGAGGAGTACTTCCCGAGCGAAAACCCTCTGGCCGTCGCTGCTGGCCTGACGCAGATCATCGG
>JAVEVQ010000081.1:0-10988 GCA_034004945.1 Methyloversatilis sp.
AGAACGGCCTCTACATCCAGCGCCACGCGCCGATGCTGCGCATCGCCGTGCCCTACGGCATGCTGTCCAGCGTGCAGTTGCGCAAGCTGGCGGACATCGCCCGCCGCTATGACCGCGGCTACGGCCATTTCACGACGCGTCAGAACATGCAGCTGAACTGGCCGAAGCTGGAAGACACCGCCGACATCCTGGCAGAACTGGCGACGGTCGAAATGCACGCCATCCAGACTTCGGGCAACTGCATCCGCAACATCACGACCGACCCGTTCGCCGGCGTCGCGCCGGATGAGATCGTCGATCCGCGTCCGTACTGCGAGGTGCTGCGCCAGTGGTCGACCTTCCACCCGGAATTCGCCTTCCTGCCGCGCAAGTTCAAGATCGCCGTCAGCGGCACGCTTGAAGACCGCGCGGTGACCTATGCGCACGACGTCGGCCTGCAACTCTACCGTGACGACAAGGGCGAGGTGCTGGTGCGCGTCATCGTCGGTGGCGGCATGGGGCGTACCCCCATCCTCGGCAGCGTCATTCACGACGCCCTGCCCTGGCCGCACCTGCCGACCTATCTCGACGCCGTGCTGCGCGTCTACAACCGCTACGGACGCCGCGACAACGCCTACAAGGCGCGCATCAAGATCCTGGTCAAGGCGATCGGCGCCGAGGAGTTCGCGCGTCAGGTCAATGAGGAATGGCAGATCGAGCGCGACGGCATTGCAACCGTCACCGAGGCCGAACTCGAACTGGCCCGCGCCGCCTTCTCCGACCCTGACGCCCCGGCCCGCCCGGCCCGCGACGCCGCTTTCGACGCGCACCTCGCCGAAGATCGCGCCTTCGCCCGCTGGGTGTCGCGCTGCGTGCGCGCACACAAGCGCCCGGGCTATCGCTCGGTCACGCTGTCGCTGAAGCCGCATGGCGTGGCTCCGGGCGACATCACCTCGGAACAGATGGAAGCGGTGGCCGACCTCGCCGACCGTTACAGCTTCGGCGAACTGCGGGTGACGCACGAACAGAATCTGGTGCTGGCCGACGTCGCACTGGCGGACCTCTACGACCTGTGGCAGAGCGCCCGTGCGCACGGACTGGCGACACCCAACATCGGTCTGCTGACCGACATGATCTGCTGCCCCGGCGGCGATTTCTGCTCACTGGCGAACGCCAAGTCCATCCCTATCGCGCAGGCCATCCAGGCCGAATTCGACGATCTCGATTACCTGTACGACATCGGTGATCTTGAACTGAACATTTCCGGCTGCATGAACTCCTGTGGCCACCACCACGTCGGCCACATCGGCATTCTCGGCGTCGATAAGGCGGGTTCCGAGTGGTACCAGGTGTCGATCGGCGGCGCCCAAGGGAACACCACCTCGCTCGGCGACGTGATCGGCCCCTCGTTCGCGGCCGACGAAGTGCCGGGCGTGATCAAGAAGCTCATCGAAACCTATGTCGAGGCACGCACGCCGGAAGAGCGCTTCCTCGACACCGTACGCCGCCTCGGCGTCGCGCCGTTCAAGGCCCGCGTGTACGGCGAAACCGCAAAGAAAGCCGAGGTGGCCCATGGCTGACCTGATCCGCGGTAACGCGCTCGCACCGAACGAATGGACCTGGGTGAAGCTGCCCGAGTCGACCGAACCGGTGCGCAAGGCCGCCGGCAAGGTGGTCATGTTCAAGCTGACCGGCGAACCGGCCGCTCCCGAAGACGTCGTCGCCGCCTGTGCAGTGCCGGCCGGCAAGGTGATGATTCCGCTGACCGTATGGCTTCGCCGTCGCGAGGAACTGGCCGCGCGCGTCGCCGCTGGCGAGATCGCGGTCTGGCTGGACAGCCACGAGGAGCCGGCCGAGCTGGCGGAAAGCCTCGATGGCGATCTGAACCGTCTGCCGCTGATCGGCGTGAACTTCCCCAAGTTCATCGACGGCCGGGGCTTCTCGATCGCCTTCATCCTGCGCACCCGCTACGGCTACCGCAACGAACTGCGCGCGCTGGGCGACGTGCTGCGCGACCAGATGTTCTTCTTCCGCCGCACCGGCTTCGACGCCTACCTGCTGCGCGCCGACCAGAACCCGGAGCGCTGCATCGCGGCGCTGAACGACTTCACCACGCCCTACCAGACGTCCACCGACGGCATCACGCCGGTGTTCCGTCGCCGCATCGGGCAGAAGGCGATCGCATGAAGAATCCGCTGATCCATCCGAACATCACCGACGCAATGCGCGCGTCGGTAGCGCAGAAGGCGGAGGCGGCGTCCGGTCTGCTGAAGCAGGCCGCGGCCGAGTTCCAGCCGATCGGTTTCGCCAGCAGCATGGGCGCCGAAGACATGGTGCTGACCGACCTGATCCGGCGCAACGCGCTCGATATCGAGATCTTCACGCTGGACACCGGCCGCCTGCCAGCGGAAACCTATGACCTGATGGCGAAGGCGGAGCAGCACTACGGCGCCCGGCCGGTGACCTTTTTCCCGCGTCACGAGGCGGTTGAGGAATACGTGCGCAAGCACGGCATCAACGCCTTCTACGACTCGGTCGAACTGCGCAAGGCCTGCTGCGCGATGCGCAAGGTCGAGCCGCTCAAGCGTGCGCTCGCCGGCAAGAAGGCCTGGATAACCGGCATGCGCGCACAGCAGTCCGCCACCCGCAGCGCGCTGCCGAGGCGCGAGTTCGACGAAAGTCACGGCATCGAGAAATTCAATCCGCTGTCAGACTGGACCGAGCGCGAGGTGTGGGTCTATATCCATACCCATGACGTCCCGTACAACGAACTGCACGAACGCTTCTTCCCGAGCATCGGTTGCCAGCCCTGTACCCGTGCGATTTCGCCCGGCGAGGACATCCGCGCCGGCCGCTGGTGGTGGGAAAACCCTGAAAGCAAGGAGTGCGGCCTCCATGTCAAGGCAGGCTGAACAACGCCCTCCCGGCAAGGTCTGGCTGGTCGGCGCCGGCCCTGGCGCCGCCGACCTGCTGACCGTGCGCGCGGTCAGACTGCTTGCCGAAGCCGACGTCGTGCTGCACGACGCGCTGATCGGCGACGACGTGCTGTCGCTCGCACCTCAGGCGAAGCATGTTGCGGTCGGCAAGCGCTGCGGCAAGCATTCAACCGCGCAGCGCTTCATCAACCAGAAGCTCATTCATGCGGCACGCACGCACGCACGCGTGGTACGCCTGAAGGGTGGCGATCCGATGCTGTTCGGCCGCGCGCAGGAGGAGATGGATGCCCTGGCTGCGGCCGGTATCGAGTACGAGGTCGTGCCCGGCATCACGGCGGCAAGTGCCGCCAGCGCGCAACTCCGCGTGTCGCTGACCCGTCGAGGCGTTGCTCGCAGCGTGGCGCTGCTGACGCCTCGCGCCGGCGAAGGCGAGCACCCTTCGCAGGCGCTGCGTGCCAATGCCGACACGCCGACACTGGCCCTCTACATGGCCTCGCATGAATCGATGGCGATTGCGCGCGAACTGATCAGCTACGGGCGCGATCCGGCAACGCCGGTGGCCCTGGTCGAAAACGCGAGTCACCCCGCGTCGCGTGAGACCTTCACCACCCTGCAAGTGCTTTCGGAACAACCGGTCGGCGTACTGCTGGGCACAGACGGAGCACCTGATGGACCTGTGCTCGTCATGCTCGGCGAGGTGTTCCGGGAAGTCCTGCAGCAACGCATGCCGCTCTGGCCGGACGAGAGCGCCAGCGCCGCCTGAAGCCGCCTCCACGGCACCGCGGCACCGCGAACATGGCGTCTCGTCGGCGCTCGAGGCGAAGTGAAGGCCCAAACAAAAAGCCCCGCTGAGCGGGGCTTTTTGTTTGGGCAGGCAGAACTCGCTTATTCGGCGACTTCAACCGGCTCGGCACTCTCGTCCGGGCGATCCATCAGCTGCACGAATGCCATCGGTGCATTGTCGCCGACGCGGAAGCCCATCTTCAGGATGCTGAGATAGCCGCCGTTGCGGTTCGCATAGCGCGGACCGAGCACGTCGAAAATCTTGCAGACGACTTCGCGGTCACGCAGACGCGAGAAGGCGAGACGACGGTTCGACAGATTGGGCGTCTTGCCGAGGTTGATCAGCGGCTCGACGACGCGGCGCAGTTCCTTGGCCTTCGGTACCGTCGTCTTGATGGCTTCGTGACGCAGCAGCGACACGGCCATGTTGCGGAACATCGCTTCGCGATGCGAGCTGGTGCGATTGAGCTTTCTGAGACCGTTACGATGACGCATGATGACTCCGTATAAATTATGCGGCCACCGCGGGTCAGGCAGGTGGCCGGTTCATCTTGTATCCGGCGCCGTGCGCCGGTACGGTGTTACGCCCGATCCAGGCCGGCAGGCGGCCAGTTCTCGAGCTTCATGCCCAGCGTGAGACCACGCGAGGCGAGCACTTCCTTGATTTCGTTCAGCGACTTCCGACCCAGATTCGGGGTCTTCAGCAGCTCATTCTCGGTGCGCTGAATCAGATCGCCGATGTAGTAGATGTTCTCGGCCTTGAGGCAGTTGGCCGAACGCACCGTCAGCTCCAGATCATCGACCGGGCGCAGCAGGATCGGATCGATCACGGCCGGCTTGCGCTGCTCGACAGCCGGAGCCGTACCTTCCAGCTCGGCAAACACCGACAGCTGATCGACGAGGACGCGGGCGGCGTAACGCACCGCTTCTTCCGGTTCGACAGCACCATTGGTCTCGACGTCCATCACCAGGCGATCGAGATCGGTACGCTGTTCGACACGAGCCGACTCGACCGAGTAGCTCACACGACGAACAGGGCTGAAGCTCGCGTCGAGAACGATGTGTCCGATCGACTTGCTCTCCGAAGAGCCCTGGCGAACGGTGCCCGGCACGTAGCCGCGACCCTGTTCGATCTTGAACTGGAGATCAAGCTTGCCGCCGGGCGCAACGTGAGCGATCACGTGCTCCGGATTGACGATCTCGACATCGTGCGTGACTTCGATATCGCCAGCAGTAACCACACCCTCGCCATTGCGCGACAGGCGCAGATAGGCTTCCGAACGGTTGTGCAGCTTCAGCACGACACCCTTCAGGTTCAGCAGGATGTCGACCACGTCTTCACGAACGCCGTCCAGCGTCGAGTACTCGTGCAGAACGCCTTCGATCTGCACTTCGGTCGGCGCGTAGCCGGGCATCGACGACAGGAGAATGCGACGGAGCGCGTTGCCCAGCGTGTGCCCGAACCCGCGTTCGAACGGCTCCATCACAACACGTGCGTGAGCCGGGGAAAGATTTTGTACGTCAATGATTCGCGGTTTCAAGAGAGCATTGCTTTGCATCTGCAGTCCTCAGTGACGTCAGCAGGCTGATCGCACCAGCGATCAGCGGGAGTACAGTTCGACGACCAGACTTTCGTTGATCGTCGAGGGCAGGTCGGAACGGGCCGGCAGCGACTTGAAAACGCCGCGGGCAGCCTTCGAATCGACATCCAGCCACTCGGGGAAGCCGCGCGAAGCCTGGGCTTCGAGCGCGCCCTTCGAGCGCAGGTGGCCCTTGGCACGTTCGGTCAGTTCGACCACATCACCCGGACGCACTTCGTACGACGGGATGTTCACGCGCTTGCCGTTAACCAGCACGCCGTTGTGACGCACGACCTGACGCGATTCGGCACGCGAAGCACCAAAACCCATGCGGAATGCGACCGTATCCAGGCGGCTTTCCAGCAGCTGCAGCATGTTCTCGCCGGTCTGGCCCTTGCGGCGCTCGGCTTCTGCGTACACGCGACGGAACTGACGCTCGAGCACGCCATAAATACGGCGGATCTTCTGCTTTTCGCGCAGTTGCTGGCCAAAACCGGACAGCCGCTGGCCAGATTTCTGACCATGCTGACCCGGCGCATACGAACGGCGCTCGATGGCGCACTTGTCGGTGAAGCACTTTTCGCCCTTCAGGAAGAGCTTTTCGCCTTCACGACGGCATTGACGGCACTTCGCGTCGAGATTACGAGCCATTCTCTAATTCCTCTTAGATGCGCCGACGCTTGGGCGGACGGCAACCGTTGTGCGGGATCGGCGTGATGTCGGTGATCGACGAAATCTTGATGCCGAGCGCATTCAGCGCACGAACGGCCGACTCGCGACCCGGGCCGGGGCCCTTGATGCGGACTTCCAGGTTCTTCACACCGCATTCGACAGCGACCTTGCCGGCGGCCTCGGCGGCCACCTGTGCTGCAAACGGCGTGCTCTTGCGCGAACCCTTGAAGCCGGCGCCGCCCGACGTTGCCCACGACAGGGCGTTGCCCTGACGGTCGGTGATCGTGATGATGGTGTTGTTGAAGGAAGCGTGAATGTGCGCGATACCTTCCGCGACGTTCTTCTTGACCTTCTTCCGGACTTTTGCAGCACTCTTGACCATGATCGTGTCCTATTGCTTATTTCTTGGCGCCAGCGATCGACTTGCGCGGACCCTTGCGGGTACGGGCATTCGTGCGGGTGCGCTGACCACGCAGCGGCAGGCCACGACGATGACGAACACCGCGATAGCAGCCCAGATCCATCAGGCGCTTGATGTTCATCGTCACTTCACGGCGCAGGTCACCCTCGATGGTGAACTTGCCGACCTCTTCCCGCAGCCGATCCATTTCGGCCTCCGAGAGGTCCTTGATCTTCGTCGTGCGGGCAATGCCGGCAGCGTCGCAAATCTTTTGTGAGCGGGAACGACCAACCCCGAAAATCGCCGTCAGAGCGATCTCGGTGTGCTGGTGGTTAGGAATGTTAACGCCGGCGATACGGGCCATGCAGTCACCCCGAAAAGCGAAACCTTAAATGTTATCAAAGACCACTAGCGAACGTCAACCTTGACGCTGCTTGTGACGCGGATCAGCACAAATGATGCGGACGACACCGTGGCGACGGATCACCTTGCACTTGCGGCAGACGCGCTTTACAGATGCTTGGACTTTCATCCCATTTCTCCAACTGGAACCAAACGCCGGACCTACTTGGCGCGAAACACGATGCGACCTTTGCTCAGGTCATAAGGCGTGAGCTGCACCGTTACCTTGTCACCGGGAAGAATGCGGATGTAGTGCATCCGCATCTTTCCGGATATGTGCCCGAGAACCACGTGTCCGTTTTCGAGCTTCACGCGAAACGTCGCATTCGGCAGGGTTTCTACAACTTCACCCTGCATTTCAATGACATCTTCCTTGGACATAGCTACCTAACGCGTCGGGAACCCAGCCCCGCGGAAATTCGCCTTCTTCAGAAGGCTCTCGTACTGATGAGACATCACGTACGCCTGAACCTGGGCCATGAAATCCATCGTCACTACAACGATGATCAGCAACGACGTGCCGCCGAAATAGAACGGAACATTCCACTTCAGAATCAGGAACTCAGGCAGCAGGCAAACCAACGTGATGTACACCGCACCGACCAGGGTAAGACGCGTCAGGATCTTGTCGATGTAGCGCGCTGTCTGTTCGCCCGGACGGATGCCCGGAACGAAGGCACCGCTCTTCTTCAGGTTGTCCGCAGTCTCCTTGGCGTTGAAAACGAGCGCCGTATAGAAGAAGCAGAAGAAAACAATCGCGGCTGCATACAGCAAGACATAGATCGGCTGCCCGGGCGACAAGGTCGCCGCCAGATCCTTCAACCAGCGTGTGCTGTCCGTCGTTGCGAACCACCCGGCAAGCGTCGCCGGGAAAAGGATGATCGACGAGGCGAAGATGGGCGGAATCACACCGGCCATGTTCAGCTTCAGAGGCAGATGCGAACTCTGCCCGCCGTACACCTTGTTCCCGACCTGCCGCTTCGCGTAGTTCACCAGAATCTTGCGCTGACCACGCTCGACGAACACCACGACCGCCGTCACCGCGAACACCAGGGCCACGATGAACAGGGCAGTCAGTTCGTGCATGGCGCCGGTATTCACCAATTCGAGAAGGCCGCCGATAGAGCCCGGAAGCCCGGCAGCGATACCCGCAAAAATGATGATCGATATACCGTTGCCGATGCCGCGCTCAGTAATCTGCTCGCCCAGCCACATGAGGAACATCGTTCCAGTGATCAAAGTCGACACCGTCACGAAGCGGAACATCATCCCCGGATCGAGCACCAGACCCTGCTGCGACTCGAGCGCGACGGAAATGCCGATAGCCTGGAACAGCGCAAGCCCCAGTGTCCCGTACCGCGTGTACTGCGTGATCTTGCGACGCCCTGCCTCGCCTTCCTTCTTCAGCGCTTCCAGAGAAGGCACCGCGACGGTGAGCAGCTGCATGATGATCGATGCCGAGATGTACGGCATGATCCCCAGCGCGAAGATCGTGAAACGCGAAAGCGCACCACCGGAAAACAGGTTGAACACGCCGAGGATGCCGCCCTGCTGCCCCTGGAACAGTTCCGCGAGACGAGCAGGATCGATACCCGGGACCGGAATATGCGCACCGAGGCGATAGACCAGCAGCGCACCTGCGAGAAACCACAGGCGACGCCACAGATCTCCGAACTTGGCGCTACGGCCGGGCTGCTGGGCGGCAGTAACCAACGCTTACTCTCCGACCTGGCCGCCAGCGGCTTCGATCGCGGCGCGCGCACCCTTGGTCGCGCCGATGCCCTTGAGCACAACGCGGCGAGTGATTTCGCCCGAAAGAACCACCTTGGCAGACAGCGCGTCACGCGACACGAGACCGAACTGCTTCAGCACGAGCAGATCGACATCCTCAACCGGCAGACGAGAAAGCGAGGACAGATTGACCTCTTCGTTACGGGCACGCGTCAGCGAGGTGAAACCACGCTTCGGCAGACGACGCTGCAGCGGCATCTGGCCGCCTTCGAAGCCGACGCTCTTCCAGCCACCCGAACGCGACTTCTGACCCTTGTGGCCCCGGCCGCAGGTCTTGCCCAGGCCGCTGCCCATGCCGCGGCCAACACGGCGGCGAGCGTGCTTCGAGCCCTCACCGGGCTTGATGTCATTCAGTTCCATTTAAGCCTCGACCTTCAGCAGGTAAGACACCTTGGTGACCATGCCGCGAACCGCCGGCGTGTCTTCAAGGACGACGGTGTGGTGCAGACGACGCAGCCCCAGGCCGCGCACGGTGGCGCGGTGATCCTGCTTGCGACCGATCAGGCTCTTCACCAGCGTGACTTTCAGAGTTTTTTCAGCCATCACAGACCTCAGCCGAGAATTTCCGCCACGGTCTTGCCGCGCTTCGCGGCAATTTCCGACGGAGTGCTCATGCGCAGCAGGCCGTTGAGCGTTGCGCGCACGAGGTTGTAGGGATTCGACGAGCCGAGCGACTTGGCGACGACGTCCGTCACACCCATCACTTCGAAAACAGCGCGCATCGGACCACCGGCGATGATGCCGGTACCCGGTGCGGCAGGCTGAATCAGCACCGTCGAGGCGCCATGGTGGCCGACGATCGGGTGATGGAAGCTGCCATCCTTGAGGCTGACGCGCGCCATCTTGCGACGCGCCTCTTCCATCGCCTTCTGGACAGCGACCGGCACTTCGCGCGCCTTGCCCTTGCCCATACCGATTCCGCCGTCGCCGTCACCGACCACGGTCAGAGCCGCGAAACCCAGAATACGACCACCCTTCACGACCTTCGTGACACGGTTGATCGACACCATCTTTTCACGCAGGCCGTCGTCGCGTTCTTCCTGGGCCTGGTTTTGCTTGCGTTGCGGTTTAGCCATCGCTTGAGTCGCCTGATCAGTTAGAACTTGAGACCGCCTTCGCGGGCAGCCTCAGCGAGCGCCTTGATACGGCCGTGGTACTTGAAGCCACCACGATCGAACGCCACCTGCTCGATGCCTTGCGCGCGAGCGCGCTCCGCAATCAGCTTGCCGACCAGCGTCGCCGCCTTGACGTTGCCGCCGTTGCTCACTTCCTTGCGCACGGACTCTTCGATGGTCGAGGCCGCTGCGAGCACGCGGGTGCCGCAACCGGAGTAGACCTGCGCGTAGATGTGGCTGTTGCTGCGGTGAACCGACAGACGAACGGCCTTCAGTTGGGCGATGCGCGCACGGGTCTGGCGGGAGCGGCGCAGACGGGAAATGTTCTTGTCCATGTTCGTCACCCTTACTTCTTCTTGGTCTCTTTGATCACCACCACCTCATCCGCGTAGCGAACACCCTTGCCCTTGTACGGCTCGGGCGCGCGATAAGCGCGGATTTCAGCGGCAACCTGACCAACGAGTTGCTTGTCGACACCCTTGATGCGGATTTCCGTTGGCGCCGGCGTTTCAGCCTTGACGCCGTCCGGCATCTGATGAACCACCGGATGCGAGAAACCGAGAGACAGATTCAGTTTGTCGCCCTGCGCCTGCGCCTTGTAACCGACGCCAACCAGCGCTAGCTTGCGCTCAAAACCTTGGGTGACGCCCTGCACCATGTTCGCGACCAGCGCGCGCATGGTTCCGGACAACGCCTTGGAGTTCTCGGCCCCCTCGATCTGGCTGAAACGGATCTCTCCGCCATCTACCGTCACGGAAACCGCCGGATGAATCACGCGGCTGATCTGACCGAGCGGTCCCTTGACCGACAGTTCGCCGTTGCTCAGGGCAACATCGACGCCCTTCGGCACAACAACTGGATTCTTTGCAATACGTGACATGTCTTCGTCCTCAAGCCACGATGCACAGCACTTCGCCGCCAACCTTCTCGGCGCGGGCCTTGCGATCGGTCATGACGCCGCGCGGCGTCGAAACGATGGCCACACCCAGACCATTCATCACACGCGGCAGATCGTCCATGCCGCGGTAAACACGGAGTCCAGGACGGCTGACACGCTCGATTCGCTCAATGACGGGGCGGCCCGAGTAATATTTCAGGACCAGTTCGAGCTCCGCCTTTCCGCCATCGGTGCGAACGCTGAAACCGTCGATATAACCTTCTGACTGCAGCACCCCGGCGATCGCCACCTTGATCTTCGAGGAAGGCATGACAACAGAGCCCTTCTGTGCCATTTGTGCATTGCGGATGCGGGTCAGCATGTCCGCAATCGGATCACTCATGCTCATCTTGTACCCCTGTTACCAACTAGCCTTGACCATGCCGGGCACTT
>JAVEVQ010000082.1:0-10825 GCA_034004945.1 Methyloversatilis sp.
CTCGGCTTCGCGCGCGGCGGCGAGCGCCTGTTCGCGCAGCACCGCCTCGTCGGCGAGCAGGCGCAGCGCGCTCAGATTGTCCTCGACCTCCTGCAGCGCACCGAGCACGGTCTGCCGGTACTCGGCCACGGTCACTTCGTGCGCGCCGCGGGCGGATTCGATCTGCGCGTCGCGCCGGCCGCCGTCGTACACCGCCTGTGCCAGCGACAGGCCGAAGGACCACACCAGATTGGACGCGTTGAACCACTGCGCGAAGTTGTTGCCGGCGTAGCCGGTCGAGGCGTTCAGCGTCAGCGACGGGAACCACGCCGCCTGGGCGACGCCGATGCGCGCGTTGGCGGCGGCGACGCGACGCTCGGCGGCGGCGATGTCGGGCCGGCGTTCGAGCAGCGCCGACGGCAGGCCGACCGGTGTGGCCGGCGGCGCGCCCTGCCAGTCGGCCTCGGCCAGCGAGAAGCTGGACGCCGCCTCGCCCACCAGCACCGCGATGGCGTTGGCGAGCTGGGTGCGCGTCAGGTCGAGTTCGACCGCCTGCGCCTGCGCCGCGCGCAGTTGGGCCAGCGCACTCGCCTCGTCGCCGCGCGTGGCGACGCCGGCGGCAACCCGGTTGCGCGCCACCTCCAGCGCCTTCTCGTAGGCGGCGACCGTGCGCGCGTACAGCGCGCGCTGGCTGTCGGCGGCACGCAGCTGGAAGTAGTTCTGCACCAGTTCGGCCTGCAGCGACAGGCGCACCGACGCCAGATCGGCGGCGCTGCCCTGCAGCTCGGCACCGGCCGCTTCGACCTCGCGGCCGATGCGCCCCCACAGATCGGCTTCCCAGCTGGCGTCAAGGCCGAGCTGGGTGGTGTTCGACTGGTTGGCCGAGCGTCCCTGGATCGCCGCGCTGCGGCTGCGCTGGGCGGACGCGCTGAGCCCGACCTCGGGCAGGAAGCCGGCCCGCGCCTGCTGCGCCGCGGCGCGCGCCTGGCGGTAATTGCCGAGCGCCACGCGCAGATTCTGGTTGGCGCGGTCGGCGCGGGAGATCAGCTCGTCCAGCGCCGGGTCGCCGTAAGCCCGCCACCAGTCGCCGCGCGGCAGGTGGTCGGCCGGCTCGGCCGGCTTCCAGCCGTCGGCGGCGCGGTAGTCCTGTGGCAGGTCGAAGGCCGGCCGCTGGTGGTCCGGGCCGATTGTCGTGCAGCCGGCGAACAGCGCGGCCAGAAGGAGCGGCAGTATCTTGTTCATGGCGAGACCGTGCGCGGCGTGCGCGCGATGAGGCGGCCGCAGAAGCGGCTGAAGCGTTCGAGGTAGAGATAGGTGACCGGCGTCGTGTACAGCGTCAGCAGCTGGCTCACCACCAGGCCGCCGACCACCGCGATGCCCAGCGGCTGGCGCAGTTCCGACCCTTCGCCGAAACCGATGGCCAGCGGCAGCGCACCAACCATGGCGGCCAGCGTGGTCATCAGGATGGGACGCAGGCGCAGCAGGCAGGCCTCGCGGATGGCCGCCCGCGGCTCCAAGCCACGCGTGCGTTCCGCGTCGAGCGCGAAGTCGATCATCATGATGGCGTTCTTCTTGACGATGCCGATCAGCAGCAGCACGCCGATCACCGCGATCAGCCCGAATTCGATGTTGAAGGCCATCAGCGCGAGGATGGCGCCGATGCCGGCAGACGGCAGCGTGGACAGGATGGTCAGCGGATGGATCAGGCTTTCGTACAGGATGCCCAGCACCAGATAGACCGCGATGATGGCGCCCAGTATCAGCAGCGGCTGGTTGTCCAGCGACTGCTGGAAGGCGCGCGCCGAGCCCTGGAAGCCGGCGCTGATGCTGGCCGGCACGCCGATGTCGGCCATCGCCGCGCGCACCGCGTCCATCGCCTGCGCCAGCGTGACGCCTTCGGCGGTGCCGAAGGACACGGTGGTCGACACGCGACCGTCGAGGTGGGCGATCGACAGCGGCATGACGCCCTGCTCCACCCGCGCGAAACTGTCCAGCGGCGCCAGCCCGCCGTCGGCGGTGGCGATGCGCACCGAATCCAGCGCCGACAGATCCTGCGCGCGTTCGGGCGCCACTTCGAGCACCACCTTGTACTGGTTCAGCGGTTCGTAAAGCGTGCTCACCTGACGCTGGCCGAAGCCGTCGTAAAGCTCCTGGTTCACCATGCCCGGCGTCAGGCCGAGCCGGGCCAGCGTGTCGCGGTCATAGACCAGCCGCGTCTGCGAGGCGCGGTCTTCCTGGTCGGTGCCGACATCGACCAGCTGCGGCAGGTCGCGCATCGCGTCGCGCACCTTGGGTGCCCATTCGCGCAGCGCGCGCAGGCTGTCGGCGGTCAGCGTGAACTGGTACTGCGAAGACGAGCGCAGCCCGCCGACGCGCAGATCCTGCGCCGCCACCAGGAAGAGCTGCACGCCCTCGATGCGCGCCAGCTTGCCGCGCAGCCGGCCGATCACCTGTTCGGCCGACGCACCGCGTTCCTTCAGCGGCTTCAGATTGACGAAGAAGCTGGCGTTGTTGGCGCCGCCGCCGCGGCCACCGCCGGTGAAGGCGCTCACGTTGTCCACCGCCGGATCGCTCCTGATCGCCTCCACCGCCTGCGCCATCTTCTTCGTCATCGCCTGGAAGGACGTGCTCTGGTCGGCGCGCAGGCTGCCGAACAGCCGCCCGGTGTCCTGGTTCGGGAAGAAGCCCTTGGGCACGATGGAGAACAGCCAGAAGTTCAGCGCGATGGCGCCGAGGAAGATGAGCATGACGATGCGCGTGTGGCGCAGCGCCCAATCGAGGCTGTGCGCGTAGGCGATCTGCAGGTCGTCGAACACGCGGCCGAGGGCGCGCTGCCAGCGCGCTTCCTGCTCGACCGGACTGTGCCGCAGCAGGCGCGCCGCCAGCATAGGCGCCGCGGTCAGCGACACCACCATGGACACCAGCACCGCCACCGACATGGTCAGCGCGAATTCACGGAACAGCCGGCCGACGATGCCGCCCATCAGCAGGATGGGAATGAATACCGCGACCAGCGACAGGCTGATCGCCACCACGGTGAAGCCGACTTCGCGCACGCCGGCCACCGCCGCCTCGAAGGGCTTCAGTCCGCGCTCGATGTGGCGGGCGATGTTCTCGATCACCACCACCGCGTCGTCGACGACGAAACCGGTGGCGATGGTGAGCGCCATCAGCGACAGGTTGTTCAGGCTGAAACCGAGCAGGTACATGACGGCAAAGCTGCCGGCCAGCGACACCGGCACGACGACCGCCGGAATCAGCGTCGCCCGCGCGTTGCGCAGGAACAGGAACACCACCAGGATGACCAGCGCGATCGAAATGACCAGCGCGATCTCCACCTCGTGCAGCGCGCTGCGTATGGTGACGGAACTGTCCATCGCCACCTCCATCCGCGCCGCCGCCGGCAGGCTGGCGCCCAGTTCCGGCAGCAGTTCGCGCACCCGCTCGACCGTCTCGATCACGTTGCTGCCCGGTCGCTTGGTCAGCACCAGCAGCACTGTCGGCTTGCCGTTGGTGAGGCCGAGGTTGCGCACGTCCTGCACCGAATCCTCGACCCGCGCCACGTCGCCCAGACGCAGCACCGCGCCCGAGGTGTGGCGCAGGATGAGCGGCACGTAGTCCTCGGCGCGGCGCGCCTGGTCGTTCGCCTCGATCTGCCAGTAACGCTCGCCGTTCTCGACGAAACCCTTGGGCCGGTTCACGTTCGATTCGGTGATGCGGTTGCGCACGTCGGCCAGCGTCAGGCCGCTCTGGTGCAGCGCTTCCGGATTGACCTGCACGCGGATGGCCGGCAGCGCGCCGCCGCCGACGGTCACTTCGCCCACCCCCGGAATCTGCGCCAGCTTCTGCGCCAGCACGGTCGAGGCCACGTCGTACAGCCGCGGAATGGGCACCGTGTCCGACGTGATCGCCAGGATCATGATGGGCGCGTCGGCCGGATTCACCTTGCGGTAGCTCGGGTTGGACGGCAGGCTGGTCGGCAGGCTGGCGCGCGCCGCGTTGATCGCCGCCTGCACGTCGCGTGCCGCGCCCTCGACGTCGCGGTCGAGATCGAACTGCAGCGTCACCCGCGTATTCCCCTGCGAACTGCTGGAGGTCATTTCGGTGACGCCGGCGATGCGGCCCAGCGTGCGCTCCAGCGGCGTCGCCACGGTCGCCGCCATCACCTCCGGGCTGGCGCCGGGCAGCGCCGCACTGACCGATATGGTCGGGAAGTCGACCTGCGGCAGCGCCGACACCGGCAGCAGCCGGAAGGCCAGCGCACCGGCCAGCGCGATCGCCGCCGTCAGCAGCGCGGTGCCGACCGGACGCCGGATGGGCAGCGCCCAGGCACTCATGCGTGACCGCCCTCCGCCGCGTCGATGGCCGCGTGACGCAGCTTGAACAGCCGCCCGAAGGCCAGATAGATGACCGGCGTCGTGTACAGCGTCAGCACCTGGCTCACCAGCAGGCCGCCCACCATGGTGAGGCCGAGCGGGAAGCGCAGCTCGGAACCCATGCCGCCGCCGAACACCAGCGGCAGCGCGCCGAGCAGCGCCGCGGCGGTGGTCATCAGGATGGGGCGCAGCCTGAGCATGCAGGCCTGATAGATCGCATCGCGCGGCGCCATGCCTTCGTTGCGTTCGGCTTCGAGCGCGAAGTCGATCATCATGATGGCGTTCTTCTTGACGATGCCGATCAGCAGGATGATGCCGATCACCGCAATCATGTCGAGCGCGTGGCCGGCCAGCAGCAGCGCCAGCAGCGCACCGATGGCCGCCGACGGCAGCGTGCTCAGGATGGTGAGCGGATGCACATAGCTTTCGTACAGCACGCCGAGCACGATGTACATGGTCACCACCGCGGCCAGAATGAGCCACAGCGTGTCGCTCAGCGAGGCGCGGAAGGCCTCGGCCGCGCCTTCCCACCTGAGCGTCATGGTCGCCGGCATGCCCAGCTGCGCGCGCACCGATTCGACCGCCTCCACCGCCTCGCCGAGCGACACGCCGTCCGGCAGGTTGAACGACAGCGTGGCCGACGGGAACTGGCCCTGGCGGCCCATGGCCAGCCGCGTCGGGCGCTCCTCGACGCGCACCAGCGTGCCCAGCGGCACCTGCAGCCCGTCCGCCGACATCACGTGCAGTTGAGAGATCGCCTCCGGGCCGATCTGGAACTGCGGCTGCACGTCGAGCACGACGCGGTACTGGCTGGACTGGGTGAAGATGGTCGAGATCAGGCGCTGGCCGAAGGCGTTGTACAGCGCCGCGTCGATGTCGGCGACGGTGACGCCGACGCGGGCGGCGGCGGCGCGGTCGATGTCGACATAGGCCTGCAGGCCGCCGGTGGCCAGATCGGTGGTGACCTGGGTGAGCCGGTCCGACTGCTGCAGCGCCGCCGCCAGCCGGGGCACCCACTCCAGCAGATCCTCGTGGTTGGTGGCCTGCACGACGAAGGGGTACTGCGCGCGGCTGACGCGGTCCTCGATGGTCAGGTCCTGCACCGGCTGCAGGTAAAGCGCGACGCCCGGCACCTCGCGCGCCGCCGCTTCGAGCCGGCGCGCGATCTCCGGCGCGCGGTCGCTGCGCTCGGACAGCGGCTTCAGCCTGATCTGCATGCGGCCGGTGTTCAGTGTCGGGTTCTGGCCATCGACACCGATGAAGGAACTGAGGCTGTCGACGTCCGGGTCGCGCAGGATGACCTCGGCCAGCGCCTGCTGGCGCGCGCTCATCGCGGCGAAGGAGATGGTCGGTTCGGCTTCCGACATGCCCTGTATCAACCCGGTGTCCTGCACCGGGAAGAAGCCCTTGGGCACCGCCAGATAGAGCAGCGCGGTCAGCACGAAGGTGGCGACGGCCGCGACCAGCGTGAGCGGCTGATGGTCGAGCACCCAGCGCAGCGTGCGTGAATAGCCGGCCAGCAGGCGCGCGTACCAGCCCTCGTGCGCGTGTTCGCCCTCGGCCTTCAGCAGCCGCCCGGCCATCATCGGCGTCAGTGTCAGCGACACCACCGCCGACAGCAGGATGGCGATGGTGAGCGTCAGCGCGAATTCGCGGAACAGCCGGCCGACCACGTCCTGCATGAACAGCAGCGGGATCAGCACCGCCACCAGCGACACGGTGAGCGAAATGATGGTGAAGCCGATCTCCTTCGCGCCGTCGAGCGCGGCCTGCATCGCGCTCTTGCCCATCTCCAGGTGACGGGCGATGTTCTCGGTCATCACGATGGCGTCATCGACGACGAAGCCGGCGGCGATCACCATTGCCATCAGCGTCAGGTTGTTCACCGAGAAGCCGGCCAGATACATGATGGCGAAGCTGCCGATCAGCGACAGCGGCACCGCGATCGCCGGAATGACGGTGGCGCGCGCATTGCGCAGGAACACGAAGATGACGGCGACCACCAGCAGCACCGCCATCACCAGTTCGATCTGCACGTCGCGCACCGAGGTGCGGATGGATTCGGTGCGGTCGGTGAGCACCTGCACGTCGACCGCATCGGGCAGCGAGGCCTGCAGCTCGGGCAGCAGCGCGTTGATGCGGCTGACCACGTCGATCACGTTGGCGCCCGGCTGGCGCTGGATGTTCAGGATGAGCGACGGCGTCTCGTTGGCCCAGGCGGCGAGCAGACGGTTCTCCGGGCCGTCGACCACCTCGGCCACGTCCTGCAGCCGGATCGGTGCGCCATTCTTCCAGGCGATCACGCTGCGCCGGTATTCGTCGGCCGAGCGCAGCTGGTCGTTGGCGTCCAGCGTGGTGGCACGGGTCGGGCCGTCGAAACTGCCCTTGGCCTGATTGGAACTGGTGGCCACCACCGCGGCGCGCAGCTGTTCAAGACTCAGGCCGTAGGAAGCGACCGCCGACGGATTGACGCGCACCCGCACGGCGCGCCGCTGACCGCCCGAAATGCTGACCAGACCGACGCCAGACTGCTGCGAAATCTTCTGCGCCAGCCGGGTACTCACCGCCTCTTCGAGCAGGTGCAGCGGCACCGCCTTCGAACTGACCGCCAGCGTCATGACCGGCGCATCGGCCGGATTCACCTTGCTGTAGATCGGCGGCGCCGGCAGTTCGTTGGGCAACAGCGTGCTCGCGGCATTGATCGCCGCCTGCACTTCCTGCTGCGCGGTATCGAGCGATATGTCGAGCCCGAAACGCAGCGTCACCACCGAGGCGCCGGCCGAACTGAGCGAATTCATCTGCACCAGGCCGGGCATCTGGCCGAACTGGCGCTCCAGCGGCGCGGTGATCAGCGAGGTGGTCAGCTCCGGACTGGCGCCCGGGTAGAAGGTGACCACCTGCATGGTCGGGTAATCGACCTGCGGCAGCGCCGACACCGGCAGCAGACGGTAGGCGAGAAAGCCTGCGACCAGCAGCGCCACCATCAGCAGCGAGGTGGCCACCGGTCGCAGGATGAACAGGCGGGACGGATTCATCGGTGCCGCTTCACTGCGCCGGCGGCGGACCGCGTCGCGCGCCGCCCCCGTCGCTGCCATTGCCGGCACGCGCCGCGGACGGTGCGTCGTCGAGCTTCACCTTGTCGCCCTCGCGCAGGCGGTCCACACCGTCGGTCACCACGCGCTCGCCCGGCTGCAGGCCTTCGATCACCTGCTGCAGTTCGCCTTCGAGCACACCGGTCTTCACCGGCCGCATGACTGCGGTCAGGTCGTCGCCGACCACGTAGACGAAAGGACCGCTGGCACCACGCTGGATCGCCGACACCGGTACGACGATGGCGTCGGCGATGGTGTCGACGCGCAGCTTCACGTTGACGAACTGGTTCGGAAACAACGCGCCGTCGCGGTTATCGAACATCGCCTTGGCTTTCACCGTACCGGTGGCGACGTCGATCTGGTTATCCAGGATGCGCAGCGTGCCGGTGGCCAGCACGGTGCGGTTGTCGCGGTCACGCGCCTCGACCGGCAGGCCGCCGCGCGCGATGGCGCTGCGCACCGCCACCAGCTGCGGCTCGGGCAGCGCGAACACGACCGAAATCGGCGCGTCCTGCGTGATGGTGAGCAGGCCGTCAGCGTCCGAGCTGCGCACGATATTGCCGGGCGTGGCCAGGCGCAGACCAACACGACCGCTGATCGGCGCGGTGATGCGCGCGTACTGCAGCGACAGCCGGGCGCTGGCGATGGTGGCGTCGTCGGCCAGCACGGCCGCTTCGTACTGGCGCACCAGCGAGCGCTGATTGGTCACCTGCTGGGCGGCGATCGAATCCTGCGCCAGCAACGTTTCGTAGCGCGCCAGATCTTCTTTCGCATTGGCCAGCAGCGCCGCGTTGCGCGCCCTCGCCGCCTCGCCCTGCGCCAGTTCCACCTGGAATGCGCGCGGATCGATCTGCGCCAGCAGATCGCCCTTCTTCACCCGCTGCCCCTCGATGAAATGCAGCGACTGCAGTTCGCCCTCGACCCGGCTGCGCACCACCACGCTCTCGATCGGCGTCACCGTGCCCAGCGCGGCCAGATGCACCGGCAGATCGGTGCGCTGGGCCGTCGCGCTGCCGACCCGCGTCTCGCCACCGAAGCGGCGCGCACCACCCGGGGCGCCGCCCGGCGGACCACCTGCCCGCATGCCGGGCGGCCCGCCGGCGCCTTCCGCCGGCTTCGTTCGTTCGTTGGCATAGAACCAGCCGGCGGTCAGGCCGGCCAGCAGAAGCAGCATCATGATCCAGGGCCAGCGCGGCTTGCGCGTGGCCGGAGCGGCATCGTGTCCGTGTGTGGTCATCGGGATGGAAGGACGTTGTTGGGTACGACAGACGGTCGCGGCCCGGTCATTATTGTGGGTGCCTGTTAATCGAAAGGCGGTGTGAACCGCCGACAGGTAAATGCAGTGTAAACGGCGGCAGCCGAGCTGCGGCCATGGCGCAGATGGAGCGTCGACGGGTCGGCGAGTTCCTACAGCACCCGGAACGCCCTGCTGTTATCCTTGCGGGCTGTCAAACAGCCAGTGCCAGCAGTCCCTCAGCGCGGCCTTTCGTGACAGGCGGGCACCGTCGCCCGTCGCACCGCATCACTCAGCGTCCGGTCGCTTCCCCTCCAATCAAGCGGAGTCGAAGCCTTGTTCGTCCACCTCGCACCGCTGGCCGCCTTGCTCGGCGGCGTCGCCCTGCTGCTGCTCGGCAGCGGCCTGCTCACCACGCTGCTCGCCGTGCGCGGCGGCATCGAAGGATACGGCAGCCCCTTCATGGGTCTGCTCGGCTCACTGTTCTTCGCCGGCTTCCTGATCGGCACCCGCGTCGCACCGGCACTGATCCGCCGCGTCGGCCACGTGCGCGCATTCGCCTTCTTCACGTCGGCGGTGGCCTGCAGCGTGCTGCTGCACGAGATGTGGGTATCGCCCTGGGTGTGGGCACCGGTGCGCCTGATCACCGGCATTGCCATGGTCGGGCTGTACGCCATCGTCGAAAGCTGGCTCAACAGCCAGGCCGCACCGGCACAGCGCGCCCGCGTGTTCGCCACCTACATGGGCGTGAACCTCGGCGCGCTGGCGCTGGCCCAGCAACTGCTGCACGTCGGCGATGCCGCCACGCATACGCTGTTCGTGCTGGCCGCGCTGCTGGTGTGCGCAGCGGTGATGCCGGTGGCGGCGACGCGCCTGAGCCAGCCGCAGATCGACAATGCGGCGGCGCCGGCGCTGCGCAGCCTGTACCGCAAGGCACCGATCGCCTTCGATGCGGCCTTCGCTTCCGGCCTTGCGATGGGCGCCTTCTGGGGTCTGGGCGCGGTATGGGCCGACCGCAGCGGGCTGGGTGCGTCCGGTGTGGCCGCCTTCATGAGCGCGACCATCGTCGGCGGCGCGCTGTTCCAGTGGCCGCTGGGCCTGCTGTCCGACCGCCACGACCGCGGCCGCGTCATCACGCTGGTCGCCTTTGCCGCCGCGCTGCTGGCGCTGCTGCCGATGTTCGCACTGCCCTTCGGCGCCGACGCGACAGCCACCGCCGGCTTGCTCTACGGCGGCTTCGCCTTCGCGCTCTACCCGATGGCGATGGCTCGCCTGATCGACCGGCTCGACCCGCACGAAGTGCTGGCCGGCAGCAGCGGACTGCTGCTGGTGCACGGCATAGGTGCAGCGCTCGGCCCGCTGGCCGCGGGTCTGGCGATGGCCGCTCTCGGTCCCGACGCGCTGCCGATGTGGTTCGCGTTGGCCCAGGGCGTGCTCGCCTTGCTCACCTCCTCGCTGCTGCGCCGGGTGCCCGCGCAGATCGCACTGCAGACGCGCTTCCTGCCCATGGTGCGCACGACATCAACCGCCTTCGAACTGGCGGGCACTGCCCGCCCCGACACCGAAACACCGACCACGGAGACCCGCTGACCTTCACCCGACCTTCAACCTTGCTACAGGGAGTACGACATGCTCATTGCCACCGATCTGGACGGCACCTTTCTCGCCGGCGACACCGACGCGCGCCAGCAGCTCTATCAACTGATCAGCAACGATCCGGACATCACGCTGGTGTTCGTCACCGGCCGCGGTCTCGAAGCCGTGCTGCCCATCCTGTCCGATGCAGCCATCCCGGTGCCGCACTACGTCATCGCCGACGTCGGTGCCACCGTGGTCGATGGACGCACCCGACAGGCTGTGCAGCCGCTGCAGGCCGACATCGATGCGTTGTGGCCGGGCGAGCGCGTGGTCAGCGAGGCACTGGAAGGCATTCCGGGCCTGCAGCGACAGGAGGTGCCGCAGCAGCGGCGCTGCTCCTATTTCTGCGACAGCGACGCGGTGACCGACGAGCTGCACCGCATCGCCAAGGAGCAGAACTGCGACCTGCTGTACTCGGCCGACCGCTACCTCGATTTCCTGCCGCGCGGCGTGAACAAGGGCAGCACGCTGCGCCGCCTGGTGCATGACCTCGGTATCGACATGAA
>JAVEVQ010000020.1:0-33091 GCA_034004945.1 Methyloversatilis sp.
CGCGGCTGCCCGGCGTGAAGCCGGACATCCTGCCGCTGTTCGCGCGCCAGTCGGCGCAGGAGCAGGCGCGCGTGTTCCAGGGCTCGAACGGCCGGCGCGTCATCCTCTCCACCAACGTCGCCGAAACCTCGCTGACGGTGCCGGGCATCCGCTACGTGGTCGATACCGGCCTCGCGCGGGTCAAGCGCTACAGCTACCGCAACAAGGTCGAACAGCTGCAGGTCGAGCCGATCGCCCAGTCGGCGGCGAAACAGCGCGCCGGCCGCTGCGGCCGGGTGTCCAGCGGTGTCTGCTTCCGGCTATACGGCGAAGACGACTTCAATCAGCGTACCGCGCACACCGACCCGGAAATCCTGCGTTCGTCGCTGGCCGGCGTGATCCTGCGCATGAAATCGCTGGGCCTGACCGACGTCGAGGAATTCCCCTTCATCGACCGGCCGGCGCCGCGCGCGATCGCCGATGGCTACCAGCTGCTGCAGGAACTGGGCGCGGTGGACGAGGAGCGCCGGCTCACGACGCTGGGCCGCGAACTGGCCAAGCTGCCGCTGGACCCGCGCGTCGCGCGCATGATCCTCGCGGCGCGCAATCACGGCGCGCTGAAGGAGGTGCTCATCATCACCGCCGGCCTGTCGGTGCAGGACCCGCGCGACCGGCCCGAGGAACGCGCCGGCACGGCCGATCAGGCACACGCGAAGTTCGCCGACGAGCGCAGCGAATTCCTGTGGTACCTGAAGGCCTGGGCGGCCTTCGACGAGGTGTGGCATCACCAGTCGCAGGCCAAGCAGCGCGAGTGGTGTCGCGCCAACTTCCTGAACTGGCTGCGCATGCGCGAATGGCGCGACGTGCATACCCAGCTGCACACGCTGTGCGCTGAGCACGAGTGGCCCGAGAACGAACAGCCGGCGACTTTCGACGCGCTGCACCGCGCGCTGCTGACCGGCCTGCTCGGCAACCTCGGCCTGCGCATCGAGGACGCGCGCGCCGGCGAGCCGCCCTATCTGGGCGCGCGCGGCATCAAGTTCTGGCCGCATCCCGGCTCGGCGCTGGCGAAGAAGGGCGGCAAGTGGATCATGTGCGCCGAGCTGGTCGAGACGACGCGGCTGTTCGCGCGCTGCATTGCGCGCATCGAACCCGAGTGGGTGGAAGAGGTGGGCGCCCACCTGATCCGCCGCTCGACCTACGAGCCGCACTGGTCGAAAAGCCGCGGCGAGACGGTGGCCTGGGAGCGCGGCGTCATCCACGGCATCACGCTGTACGCCAAGCGCGCGGTGCAGTACGGCAAGACCGACCCGAAGCTCGCGCGCGAACTGCTGATCCGCGAGGCGCTGGTCAATGGCGACGTCAGTGACGTCGCGCTGAAGCAGATGAAGTTCCTGCAGCACAACCTCGACCTGATCGCGCAGATCGAGCGGCTGGAGGAAAAGCAGCGCCGCCAGGATCTGCTGGTCGACGAATCGCTGATCGAGGCCTTCTACGATTCCATCGTGCCGGCCGACGTGATCGACCTGCGCGGCTTCGAACGCTGGCGCCGCGACGCCGAGCGCGACAACCCGAAGCTGCTGCACCTGACGCGCGAACAGCTGATGCGGCACGAAGCGGCCGGTGTCAGCAGCGAGCGCTTCCCGGCGAAGATGGACCTGCTCGGCCAGCGCCTGAAGCTCGAGTACCGGCACGAACCGAATGCGGCCGACGATGGCGTCACGCTGACCGTGCCGCTGACGCTGCTTAACCAGATTCCGGCCGCACGGCTGGACTGGCTGGTGCCTGGGCTGATCGAGGAAAAGGTGGTGCAGCTCGCGAAGACGATTCCGCCCAAGCTGCGCCACCGCATCCAGCCGATCAGCGGCTTCGTTGCCGATTTCCTCGCCCAGCAGCACGACCAGTCGGAACCGCTGGTGAAGGTGCTGGCGCGTGCGATCGAGGTGTATGTGAGCCTCAAGCTGCCGCCGGACGCGATCCGCGCCGAGAACCTGCCGGCGCACCTGATCATGAACATCCGCGTGATCGACGAGCACGGCCGTGTGCTCGGCCAGTCGCGCAATCTGGCCGAACTGCGCACGCGGCTGAAGGACGAGGTGGCACGCCGCTTCGAACAGGCGCGCATCGCGTTACCGACGGCGCAGCCGTCGTCATCGCCGGCACCGGTCGCCGCACCGCCGAAGGTCGCCACGCCCGCACCCGCGCCCGCCGCGGACACGCGGGCGGCCAGTGCGCGCGGCAGCATGGCCGACGCATTGGCCGCGCTCGGCGCGCGCGACGCCGTCGCCAAGGCGTCGGTGCCGCAGCCTGCAGCGAAGAAGGGCAGAGCCGAGCCGGCGCCTCAGGCGGTTGCGGCCACGCAGACGGCGGGCGAGGGGCGCTACACGAGCTGGGCTTTCGGCGAGCTGCCGGAACTGATGGAAGTCGAGGTCGCCGGTCGCATGGTGATCGGCTTTCCGGCGCTGCAGGACGACGGCGACGCGGTCAGCGTGCGCGTGTTCGACACGCCCGAAGCCGCACACGAGGTGCATCGCCGCGGTCTGCGTCGGCTGTTCGCGCTGGAACTGCGCGACCAGGTCAAGTTCATCGAAAAGAGCCTGCCCGGCCTGCGCGACATGGCGATGCAGTTCATGAACCTGGGCAGCGAAGCCGACCTGCGCGCCCAGCTGGTCGCCGCCACGCTGGAACGCTGCTGCATGATGGAGCCGTGGCCGCAGGACGCCGCCGCCTTCGCCACCCGGCGCGACGAGGCAAGACCGCGCATATCGCTGGTGGCGCAGGAGATCGGCCGGCTCGCGGGCACCGTGCTCGCCGAATACGCCGCGCTGAACAAGAAGCTGATCGCGCTGAAGGCGCACCCCGACGCTGGCGCCGACATGCGCGCCCAGCTCGACGCCCTGGTCGGCAAGCACTTCATCGAGCGCACGCCCTTCGAGCGGCTGACCCACTATCCGCGCTACCTGAAGGCGATCGCGCTGCGCATCGACAAGCTGCGCGCCGACCCGGCGCGCGATGCGCGCGCGATGGCCGAGTGGACCTCGCTCGCCACGCTGTGGGAGCGCGAGCGCATCGCCCGCGCGCGAGCAGGCGTGGCCGACCCCTCCCTCGATGAATTCCGCTGGCTGCTGGAAGAACTTCGGGTGAATCTGTTCGCGCAGGAACTGCGCACCCCGGTGCCGGTCTCGGTCAAGCGACTGCAGAAGATCTGGGAGTCGCGCTCGCGCGGGTGACACTGCGACGCTTATGCAGGTGCGTTGCTTCGATGCAGGCTGCTATCGCGAGCAAGCTCGCTCCCACGAAGTCCCGGCTTCGGTCTTTTGTGGGAGCGAGCTCGCTCGCGATTCGACGGTTGATCACCCACCAGCGCCAGAAAAATGGAGATGTCCGAATGCCCGCCGATGACCGTCTGCGCACCTTGATCTCGACTTTCGAGACGCTGACACCTGCCACCGTCGACACGCTCGCCGCGCTCTACGCCGACGACGCGCGCTTCCGCGACCCGTTCAACGACGTGCGTGGGCGCGCCGCAGTCGCACGCATCTTCAGCCACATGTTCGAGCAGGTTGAGGCGCCGCGCTTCGAAGTGCATTCGGCGATGGGTGAGGGCGACGCGGCGTGGCTGGAATGGACCATGCACTTCGTCATGCGCGGCCGTGCGCAGGCCATCGTCGGCGCGACCCGGTTGCGCTTCGACGCGCAGGGCCGGGTGGCCGAACATCGCGACTACTGGGACGCGGCGCAGGAGCTCTACGAGAAGCTGCCGCTGATCGGCAGCGTGCTGCGCGCCATCCGGCGACGTCTCGCCGCCGGATAGGTCGGGCTCGGCTTACTGCTTCGGGCTGTTGTTGCCGCCGGCCGCGTCGAGGCGGCGCGCCTCTTCCGGGCTGACGATTTCGAAGATGGCCACCACCTTGCGCACGCCGGAGGTCGAGGCAGCGACTTCCTTCGCGGCCTTCGCTTCGGTTTCGGTGAGCAGACCCATCAGATAGACCTTGCTCATTTCGGTCACCACCTTGACGTGGTTGGCCTTGACCCGCTGCGAATCGAGGATGCGTGCCTTCACCTTGGAGGTGATCAGCGCATCGTTCGAGCGCTGGGTCAGCGAGGACACGCCGGCGATCTCGGTTTCGTTGCTGATGCCGCGCACGTTCGGCACCTCGCCGACGATGGCGGTGGCCTCGGCGCGCGTTGCCTCGTCGGCGACCTGTCCGGTCAGCAGCACGTTGCGGTTGTAGCTGGTGACGCTGACGTTGGCGCGGCTGCCGAGCTTTTCGCGCAGGCGGTTGCTGGCGCGCAGTTCGATGCCTTCGTCCTCGACCTGGGTGCCGCTGGTCCGACGGTCCAGCGCCGACATGACGGCGGTACCGGCGCCGGCGGCGACCACCGGGAAGCAGCCTTGCAGCATCGGTACCGCAACACCGATCAGGGCGGCCAGCAGCAGCGGGCGGGTGAGGGAGGAAATCTTGCGGGGTGTCGTCATCATTCGGTTCCTAGAAGCATGCAGTCGATGCCGTCGCACAGGCAATGAAGGGTGAGCAGATGCACTTCCTGTATGCGTGCCGTGCGCTCGGCCGGCACACAGATGTGGATGTCACGTTCGGTCAGCAGTTCCGCGATGCGGCCACCGCCGCGGCCGGTCAGCGCGACCACGCGCATTTCGCGTTCGTGTGCGGCGTCGATCGCGGCAATCACGTTGGCCGAATTGCCGGAGGTCGAGATCGCCAGCAGCACGTCCTGCGGCTGGCCCAGCGCACGCACCTGCTTGGCGAACACCTGTTCGAAGCTGTAGTCGTTGGCGACCGCGGTCAGGATGGAACTGTCGACGGTCAGCGCGATGGCGGCCAGTTCGGGGCGCTCGCGCTCGTAACGGCCGACCAGTTCGGCGGCGAAGTGCTGGGCGTCGGCGGCCGATCCGCCATTGCCGCAGGCGAGTATCTTGCCGGTGGCCATCAGGCTTTCCACCATCAGTTCGACGGCGTCGGCGATCGGCGCGGCGAGAACTTCGGTGGACGAAAGCTTGGTTTGCGCGCTGTCGATGAAGTGCTCGGAAATGCGTGAAACCAGATTCATGATAGCTCGCGGCGTTGAGTGTGGCCGGAGTGTACCAAGATCGGCCCGGCGGGCCGTCTTTGTGAAGCCTTCTTGCAGTCCGATACCTGCGCTTGCAATTGAGCGGAGCGACGGCCTTCAGCGCCCCAGTTCGATCCAGACGTCTACGCGCAGCCGCTTCCACGGATCGGGGTCGGGGGTCAGCTGACCGATGCGTGCGCTGAGCCGGGCGCCGGCGTCCATCTCGTCCGCCGCTTCGAAGTTGGCGGCGCGCGGCAGGTAGCCGATCATGATGCCGCGCCACAGCACCTTTACCGCGCGCGTGTCGTGCCGGTTGCCCGGTTCGCGCTCCAGCGTCAGTGCGTCGCCCACCGCCAGCTGCGACCACACCTCGCCCAGCCGGTGATACTGCGCGCCGGCCAGCGGCGAGCGCTGCGCCAGCAGGCGCAGGCCGTCCGCGTGTGCGCCGACGCAGGCGAGCGCGAGCAGGGCGCTACAGACCGAACGCATCGCGTATCCAGTCGATGCTGTCGGCGTCGAGCGCCGACAGCGCGATCACGTCGAAGCGGGCCGGGCGGGTCTGCGCGCGGCGCCCGTGTTCGGCCAGCCAGTGCTGTGCGGCGCGGATCAGCCGCGCCTGCTTGACCGGACCGACGCTGGCGGCGGCGCCACCGAAGCGGCCGTCGCGGCGCATGCGCACCTCGACGAAGACCAGCGTGTCGCCCTGCTCGCACACCAGATCGAGTTCGCCGTCGCGCCAGCGCAGGTTGCGGCCGAGCACGCGCAGGCCTTTCGATTCGAGAAAGCGGGCCGCGAGCTGTTCGGCGGCGGCGCCGTGCTGCGCCCGTGTGCTCATGGATGCTTGTGGCGACCGGCAGCGACGCTCAGAATGGCAGGCCGCCTGCACTCCGCCGCCCGATGGACACGCCCGATCTTCCTGTTTCCACTCACGACGACACTCCATCCGAATTCAGGACATCGGCATTGTATGTCGTCGGCACACCCATCGGTCATCTGGGCGAACTGTCGGCGCGCGCCATCGGCGCGCTGCGTGCGGCCGACCTGATCGCCTGCGAGGACACGCGCGAAACGTCGCGTCTGGCGCGTCACCTCGGCCTGCGCGCGCAGCTCGTCGCGGTGCACGAGCACAACGAGCGCAGCGGCGCCGAGCGGCTGATTGCCGCACTGGGCGAAGGCAAACGCGTGGCGCTGGTGTCGGACGCGGGCACGCCGGCGGTGTCCGATCCGGGCGCACGTGTCGTGCGCGCGGTGCAGGAGGCCGGTTTCCGCGTGGTGCCGATCAGCGGGCCGAGTGCGGCGGTGGTGGCGCTGTCGGCCAGCGGCCTGCTCGACGCCCAGTTCCGCTTCGTCGGCTTCCTGCCGGTCAAGTCGGCGGCGCGCCGCAAGATGCTGGAGTTGCTGCGCAACCAGGACTGCGCGCTGGTGTTCTACGAAGCGCCGCATCGCATCGTCGAGTGCGTGGCCGACATCGCGGCGGTGATGCAGCCGGAACGCGAACTGGTGATCGCGCGCGAACTGACCAAGCTGTTCGAACAGATTGTGCGTCTGCCGGTGGCCGAGGCGCCGGCCTGGCTGGCGGCCGACGCCAATCACCAGCGGGGCGAGTTCGTGCTGCTGCTGTCCGGCGCGCAGCCGGAGGAAGGGCTGGACGCCGCCGCGCGGCGCACGCTCGATCTGCTGCTCGACGAACTGCCGCCCAGCCGCGCGGTGAAAGTGGCTCAGGCCATCACCGGAGCGCCGCGCAAGCTGCTGTACGACTACGCGATGGCGAACGCCGTCGATGCGCCGCAGGACGACGAAGCCGACTGATCGGCCTGCGGTCGCGGCCTATCATTGCCGGCGGCCGCTCGCGGTTGGGCCGGCGGGCGACTATGCGGGATAATCGCGTGCTGAACCTCGCCGGCGTGGCGCCGGCAGTCTTGCTGACTGGATTGGAACGCTCTTGAATCGACTGACCCTCACCCGCCCCGACGACTGGCACCTGCATCTGCGCGACGGCGCAGCGCTGACGGCGGTGCTGCCGGATACCGCGCGCCGTTTCGCGCGCGCCATCGTGATGCCTAACCTGCGCCCGCCGGTCACCACGGTGGCGCTGGCCGGCGCCTACCGTGAGCGCATCCTCGCCGCACACGCGGCGACGCCCGGCCTGCCGGCGTTCGAGCCGCTGATGACGCTCTACCTGACCGACAACACCTCGCCCGACGAGATCGACCGCGCCTGCGACAGCGGCTTCGTCAAGGCGGTGAAACTCTACCCGGCGGGTGCCACCACCAATTCCGATTCCGGCGTGACCGACGTGGCGCGCTGCGACGCCGCGCTGGCGCGCATGGCCGAACGCGGCCTGCCGCTGCTGATCCACGGCGAAGTGACCGACGGCGACGTCGATGTGTTCGACCGTGAGGCGGTGTTCATCGAGCGCGTGCTGCGTCCGCTGCTGGCGCACCACCCGGCGCTGCGCGTGGTGTTCGAGCACATCACGACGAAGGACGCGGCCGAATTCGTCGCCGCGGCCGGCGACAACATCGCCGCCACCGTGACGGCGCATCACCTGCTGATGAACCGCAACGCGATATTCGCCGGCGGCGTGCGGCCGCATCACTACTGCCTGCCGGTGCTCAAGCGCGAAGTGCATCGCGAGGCGCTGGTGGCCGCGGTCACCTCGGGCAATCGCCGTTTCTTCCTCGGCACCGACTCGGCGCCGCACGCCAAGGGTGCGAAGGAAGCCGCCTGCGGCTGTGCCGGCTGCTACACCTCGCACGCCGGCATCGAGCTGTACGCCGAGGCCTTCGATGCGGCCGGCGCGCTCGACCGTCTGGAGGCGTTTGCCAGCTTCAACGGTCCGGACTGGTACGGCCTGCCGCGCAATACGTCGCAGATCACGCTGGTCCGCGAGTCGTGGGAGGTCAAGGCCAGCCAGGAATTTGCCGATGGTGATGTACTGGTGCCGCTGCGCGCAGGTGAGCGCGTGGCCTGGCGAATCGAGTGAAGCCGAACGTCCATCCATGACACGACATCTGCGCCTGCTTCTGCTGCCGCTGGCCGCGCTCGCCGCCGGCTGCGAGATCGACAACGCGGCCTTCATGATCGAGGGCAAGGAACACGCCCTGATCATCAACCGCGAGAAGCCGTATTTCTGGAGCGACCAGTACGAACTGGCGGTAATCGTGTCGCGCATGCCCACCTGCCAGCGCCGCTTCGACATGAAGCCGGCGCGGCTCAACACCGCCGTCGTCACCGTGTTCGACGGCGGCGAGCCCAACCGCTACATCCTTCGTCAGGGGTCAAGCCGCTGGTATGCGGTGAACACCACCGACTGCGTGTTTGCGGTGATCGACAAGCCGGCGACCGAGCCGGTCGCTCTCGGCACCTTCCGCAAGAAGGACGAGCAGTTCACCTTCGTGCCGGTCAAGGCGGCGGCGAGCGGCTCCTGAGCGCGACGCTGGCCGAGCGCGTCGGCGACGGACCGCTGCACGCGGGCATCCATCACCTGCTGGCACACATTCCCGGCATTGTTCCGCCGCCGGCCGTCGAGCTCGATCGGCTTGCCGCCGGGCTGGGGCGACCTGTCACCGACGGTGGCCTGCCGATCTCCTTCGTTGCGGACGCGACTGCGGAAAGCGGGTACGAAGCCCGCATCGCTGCCACCGGCCGTGTCGCTACCCGTGACGCGAACTGGCACGACCTGTTCAATGCGCTGGTCTGGTTGCGTTACCCGCGCATCAAGGCGGCGATGAACGCGCGCCACCGCGCGGAGATCGCCGCCCGGCCCGCCGGTGAACGCGGGCCGGTGCGCGACGCGCTGACCCAGTTCGACGAGGACGGACTGGTGCTGGTGAGCGACGACGCGGCGCTGATCGACGCGCTGCGTTCGCACCGCTGGCGCGCGGCACTGTTCGAGCGGCGTCGCTCGGTCGAGCGCGCGACGCTGCACGTGATCGGTCACGCGCTGATGGAGAAGGCGCTGGCGCCGCACGTCGGCCTGTGCGCGAAGGCGCTCTACCTGCATGCCGACGAAGCGCCGACCGACACCGGGACGCTCGATGACTGGCTGGCCGCAAGGATTGCCGATGGCCGCTGGCCCCAGTCGCCGCGCGACCTGAAACCGCTTCCTGTGCTCGGACTCCCGGGCATGACGCCCGCCAACACCGACCCTGCTTACTTCGACGACACCCGCCAGTTCAGGCCGTTGCCGGCGAAGCGGCGGTAACGCGTTCGACTGGCGCAGACTTCATCGCGAGCAAGCTCCCTCCCACAGGAAATCCAACTCGGACGGCGGAGTGGGCGTGCTTTTTGTGGGAGCGACCTCCGGTCGCGATGCGGCTTTGGCAAGTCGCCGGCTTCGGTGCAGGCGGCTATAGCGAGCAAGCTCACTCCCACAGTCTTCGGCACACGATCGCGCGAGGGATCTGTATGGGAGGCAGCCATTGCTGCCGACGGCGCCTCGACCCGGCGCCACGTGCAGCTCACCGCCGCTGTCGAGGTCAGAAGACCCCTCCCACAGAACCCCGGCTCCGGCCCCGGGGTCGGGCGCGATCTCTGTGGGAGCGGCCTTGGCCGCGACGCGGCCGGTGCGAGCCGAGGTCCTCGTTACAGGTCGCAATCGCGAGCAAGCTCGCTCCCTCCCACAAGGCCCCACTGCCTCTTGTTCCAGCCGCTACCGCGAGCGCCACACCTTCACGACCGCAGGCCAGTGACGAATCTGCCCAGCCGTGACAGTCCTTCGGTCAGGTCGTCGGAGGAGGCGGCGCAGGACAGGCGGACGTGGCGTTCCGGGTCGAGTTCGCTGAAGTCGCGGCCCGGCGTCAGCGCGACGTGGGCCTCCTGCAGCGCGCGCTGACAGAAGGTCCAGGCGTCCAGCCCGGTGTGGCGTACGTCGAACCAGGCGTAGAAGGCGCCGTCAGGCGGCACGTCGACCGGCAGGCCGATGTCGGCCAGACCCGCGATCACCTGCGCGCGGCGCTGCGCGAATTCGCGGCGGCGGGCCTCGCACACCGCGATCGATTCCGGCGTGAAGCAGGCCAGCGCGGCGAACTGTGCCGGCGTCGGCGGGCAGATGTAGTAGTTCTGCGCCAGCCGTTCGACCACAGCCACCATGTTTTCCGGCACCACACACCAGCCGAGGCGCCAGCCGGTCATGCCGAAGTACTTGGAGAAGCTGTTGATGACGCAGGCGTCCGGGTCGCTGGCCAGCACGGTCGGCGCCGGGCGACCCTGCGCATCGGTGTCCTGCAGGTTCAGATAGATTTCATCGATGATGCGCCAGGCATCGTGGTGGCGCGCCCAGTCGCAGATCGCGGCAAGTTCGGCTGGCGGCACCGCGGTGCCGGTGGGGTTGGACGGCGTGGCCAGCATCAGTCCGCGGGTGGTGTCGCTCCAGTTCGCCCGCACGGTCGCCGCGTCGAGCTGGTAGCGCGTGGCGGCTGTCGTCGGGACGAGCTTCACCCGTGCGCCGAAGCTGCCGAGAAACTGCCGGTTGCAGGGGTAGGACGGGTCGCCGACGATCACTTCGTCGCCCGGATCGACCAGCGCCGCCGTCACCAGCAGCAGCGCGGCGGAGGCGCCGGCGGTCACGACGACGCGCGAGGCGGGGAGGTCGACGCCATGCATCTGCCGGTAAAAGTCGGCGATGGTCTGGCGCAGTTCGGGCAGGCCGAGCGCGGCGGTGTAGGGCATGGGTCGCCCGTCCATCAGTTCGCGCATTGCGCGGATGACCGCTGGCGGCGCGCCGAAGTCGGGCTCGCCGATGTTCAGCTTGATCACGCGGTGGCCCTGCGCCTCGAGCGCGGCCGCCTGCTTGCCGATCTCCATCGCGAAGAAGGGCGATATCGACTGCGCGCGTTGTGATGCTTTCATGCGACGGATCAACTCCACGTGTATGCGGGTAGGCCGGCTGCGCCAAAGAAAAAGGCGGCCCGCAGGCCGCCTCCTTCATTGCCGGACCGGGCTCAGGCGAGGCGGCCGTGGCACTGCTTGTACTTCTTGCCCGAGCCGCAGGGGCAGGGGTCGTTGCGGCCGACCTTGGGGCCCGCGGCGGCCGGCTGTGCCGGCGCGTTGTTGCCGGCCGGCGGCGCCAGCGGATCGACGCCTTCACCGGCCATCGCCGGGTCGAAGTCGGCATGCGTGAAACGCATGTTGTCGAGCGGCGGCGGGGTCGGTTCGCTTTCCTCGATCTGCTCGGGCGAGCGGATTTCGACGTTCATCAGCACGCGGGTGACTTCGCCGCGTACCTGGTCGAGCAGGCTCTCGAACAGTTCGAAGGCTTCACGCTTGTATTCCTGCTTCGGATTTTTCTGCGCATAGCCGCGCAGGTGGATGCCCTGGCGCAGGTGGTCGAGCGCGGCGAGGTGTTCGCGCCAATGGCTGTCGAGGCTCTGCAGCATCACGTTGCGCTCGAACTGACCGAAGGAATCGGCACCGACCAGCGCGACCTTGACCGCGTACTGCTCGTCCGACACGTCCTGCGCACGCTTGAGCAGGTCCTCGTCGGCGAGGTTGGGCTCGGCCGACAGCCACTCCGCGAACGGCGCGTCGATGCGGAACTCGGACAGGAAGGCGGCCTGGGCACCCGCCAGATCCCACTGTTCCTCGACGCTTTCGGCCGGCGCGTACTGGCGGAAGGTGTCCTCGAGCACGCTGTGGCGCATCGCGGTGATGGTTTCCGAAATGTTCTCGGCTTCGAGCAGCGCGTTGCGCTGTTCGTAGATCACCTTGCGCTGGTCGTTCGACACGTCGTCGTATTCGAGCAGCTGCTTGCGGATGTCGAAGTTGCGCTGTTCGACCTTGCGTTGCGCGGATTCGAGCGAGCGGTTGACCATCGCATGCTCGATCGCCTCGCCCTCCGGCATCTTCAGCCGCAGCATGATGGCATTCAGGCGCTCGCCGCCGAAAATGCGCATCAGCGGGTCTTCCAGTGACAGGTAGAAGCGCGACGAACCGGGGTCGCCCTGGCGGCCCGAACGACCGCGCAGCTGGTTGTCGATGCGGCGCGACTCGTGGCGCTCGGTGCCGATGATGTGCAGGCCGCCGGCGGAGATCACCTGTTCGTGCAGCGATTGCCACTCGCTGCGCAGCTTCTCGACACGTGCGGCGCGGTCGGCGTCGCCCATGCTCTGGTCCTGTTCGAGCGCCTGCACCTGCTTCTCGACGTTGCCGCCGAGCACGATGTCGGTACCGCGACCGGCCATATTGGTGGCGATGGTGATCACGCCCGGCCGGCCGGCCTGAGCGACGATTTCGGCCTCGCGTTCGTGCTGCTTGGCGTTCAGCACCTGATGCGCGAGCTTGTCCTTGTTCAGCAGGTTGGACAGCAGCTCCGAACTTTCGATCGAGGTGGTACCGACCAGCACCGGCTGGCCCCGCTCGTGGCAGTCCTTGATGTCGGCGATCACCGCCGCATACTTCTCTTTCGCCGTCCGGTACACCAGGTCGTTCATGTCCTTGCGGATCATCGGCCGGTGAGTCGGAATCACGACGGTTTCGAGACCGTAGATCTGGTGGAACTCGTAGGCTTCGGTATCGGCGGTACCGGTCATGCCGGCCAGCTTGCCGTACATGCGGAAGTAGTTCTGGAAGGTGATCGAGGCCAGCGTCTGGTTCTCGGCCTGGATCTGCACGCCTTCCTTCGCTTCAACCGCCTGGTGCAGGCCGTCGGACCAGCGGCGGCCCGGCATCAGGCGACCGGTGAATTCGTCGACGATGATGATTTCGCCGTTTTGCACCACGTACTGCTGGTCGCGGAAATACAGGTTGTGCGCGCGCAGGCTGGCGTAGAGGAAGTGCACCAGTGTGATGTTGGCCGGCTCGTACAGGCTGCGGCCGGCTTCGAGCAGGCCGTGCTGGACCAGAATATCTTCCGCGTGCTCGTGACCGGCTTCGGTCAGCAGCACGGTATGCGCCTTCTCGTCGACCCAGTAGTCGCCCGGTCCGTCCTCCTTTTCGCAGCGCGAGAGCAGGGGCGCCACGGCATTGAGCTTGACGTACAGATCGGTGTGGTCGTCGGCCTGACCGGAAATGATCAGCGGCGTGCGCGCCTCGTCGATCAGGATGGAGTCCACCTCGTCGACGATGGCGAAATTCAGACCGCGCTGTACGCGCTCGCCCTGCGAGTACACCATGTTGTCGCGCAGGTAGTCGAAGCCGAATTCGTTGTTGGTGCCGTAGGTAATGTCCGAGGTGTAGGCGGCCTGCTTCAGGTCGTGCGGCATGCGCGACAGGTTTACGCCGGTCGTCATGCCGAGGAAGCCGTAGAGCCTGCCCATCTGTTCGGCATCACGGCTGGCGAGGTAGTCGTTCACCGTCACCACGTGCACGCCCTTGCCGGACAGCGCATTCAGATAGACCGGCAGGGTTGCGGTCAGCGTCTTGCCTTCGCCGGTGCGCATTTCGGCGATCTTGCCCGAATGCAGCATGATGCCGCCGATCAGCTGCACGTCGAAATGGCGCATGCCGTGCACCCGCTTGCTCGCCTCTCGCACGACGGCGAAGGCTTCGGGCAACAGGTCGTCCAGGGTCTGCCCGTTGGCCAGACGCTGCCGGAACTCGGCGGTCTTGGCGGTGAGGGCTTCGTCACTCAATCCGGACAGTTCGGATTCCAGTGCGTTGATGCGGGCGATGACCGGACGGTATTTCTTCAGCAGGCGATCGTTGCGGCTGCCGAACAGCTTGGTGAACAGGGATGCAATCATCGAGGACAGAAGCCCGGCGCGGGCAAACCGATGGCGGAAAAGACAGCGATTCTAGCATGTGCCTGCTGGCAGCCCCGCGGCGGCGAGGGCCCCGGCCGGGCACCGCGGGCGGCCAGCCCGACCTGACTCAGGTTTCAGTGCGCGTGGATATCGGCGGATGCCTGCCGTGCGTTTGCGGGCAGCGCCCGCCGCGCCAGTTCGAGGAAACGGGTGGGGTTCTGCGCGACATCCCTGACGCGTACCTCGAAGTGCAGATGCGGACCGGTCGAGCGACCTGTGCTGCCGACTTCGGCGATCTTCTGACCACGGCGTACCAGCGTGCCGGGCGTGACCAGAAGCTTGCTGGCGTGTGCGTAGCGGGTGACCAGATCGCGTCCGTGATCGATCTCGACCATGTTGCCGTACTGCGGATGGAAATTGGCCGTGGTCACGACACCTGCCGCTGCGGCGATGATCGGGGTGCCGACTTCGGCGACGAAGTCTACGCCCTCGTGCATCGCACGTGACCCGTTGAACGGGTCGATACGCCAGCCGAAGCCCGAGGCGTTCCAGGTACCGCCGCTGACCGGCAGCGTGGAGGGCACCAGCGACAGGGTGGCCTGGTCGAGCAGCAGTTCCGATTCGATCACACCGAGGTAGTCGTCCTGCTGCGCCAGCAGATCCGAGAACTGCTTCATCTGCGCTTCAAGTTCGTCCGCGGACAGCGTGTTCTCGTCGATCAGCGGCCCGCCGCGACCGGGCGGGGCCGTATTGACGACCGGCTCCGGTGCCTTGACGCCGGCGAGCTTGGCCAGTCGGGTACCCAGTGTGTCGAGCTGTATCAGCTGCGCCTGCATCTGACCGAGCTTGACCGCCATCGTGTTCAGGTTCTCGCGCACGAACTGCTCGCTGCGCTGGATTTCCTCGTTGCGTGCCGCGGTGATGAGTTCGTCGATCACCGGCAGTCGCCACGCGCTGGCGTGTTTCAGCGTGATGAAGGAGAACGCCGAGGCGAGCATGAAAACGAGTACCGTGAACGCGAACAGCGCGCCTGCGAGGTGCCAGGGCCGGATGGTGATGGCCTTGGCGGTTGTCAGGCGGTCGGAAACCAGAATAATCTGCACATCCGCTCCCTAAGTCTTCTTATGTCTGCCCGTCGCCTGCACGACCATCTCAATGCACAGGACTCACTGGCAAATCTGGCGTCGCACGTCAGGCTGATCGCTCGCGTGCAGAGGGCCTACGAAAAATTCCTGCCGACCGAACTGGCGCAGGTCAGTCGGGTGATGAACGTGAAGCAGGGTGTGGTGGTGGTCAGCGCCTCATCGGGCGCCGTCGCTCACCGGCTGAAGCAGTTGCTGCCCAGCGCAAGGCTGGCGCTGCAGGAAAGTTGCGGCGAGGTTACCGAAGTCAGGGTGAAGGTGCAAGCATTTGATCCGCCTCGGATTACTGCTTCGGTCCCACCCCGGCCGGTCAGCGAATCGGCGCGTCGCGAGCTGCTTTCGGGGGCGGCGGCGCTCGATCCGGCGAGTCCGCTGCGCAGCGCGCTGGAACTGCTGGTCGCGCGCGCTAGAGAATGATCACGCGTTCGAGCAGGAACAGCGCGAGAATGCCCAGCGTCGCGATTACCGCGTAGCGGAGCAGCGTCCACGCGAATTTCAGGTAGCGCGGGTCGCGGGTCAGCACGTAGCCGAGGAAGCTCGCGCCGACCGTGATGATCAGCAGGATGCCGATCAGGCGCAGTATGAGCACGTGCCGCTCAGGCGAAGGCCGGGGCCGAGCCTGCGTCGTCCACCAGAGGCCGGTACTGGTTCGACACCGCTGACGGCGTCTTCGCCGGCTGGTCGAAGCTTGCCCACTCCCAGGCGCCCTCCTGCGCCAGCAGCGCATGCAGCAGTGCGTTGTTCAGCGCGTGGCCGGACTTGTGCGCACTGAAGGCGGCGAGCAGCGGGTGGCCGAGGATGTACAGGTCGCCGATGGCGTCCAGTACCTTGTGCTTCACGAATTCGTCAGCGTAGCGCAGACCGTCGCTGTTGAGCACGCGGTACTCGTCCATCACGATGGCGTTTTCCAGACTGCCGCCTTGGGCCAGGCCGTTCTGTCGCAGGTACTCGACTTCGTGCATGAAACCGAAGGTGCGCGCGCGGGCGACATCGTCGATGTAGGACTGGCGGGCGAAATCCACCTTGACCTGGGTGCCGGTGCGTTCGATCGCCGGGTGGCGAAACTCGATCGAGAATTCCAGGCTGAAACCTTCGTACGGATCGAGCCTCGCCCACTTGTCGCCGTCCTTCACCTCGACCGTCTGCAGCACGCGCACGAATTTCTTCGCCGCTGCCTGCTCGACGATGCCGGCCTGCTGGATCAGATAGACGAAGGTGGAAGCCGAGCCGTCCATGATGGGCAGTTCGGGCGCGTCGACGTCGACGAACACGTTGTCGACGCCAAGGCCGGCAAGCGCCGACATCAGGTGCTCCACGGTCGAGATCGTTGCGCCTTCGCGGCCGATGCATGAGGCGAGGCGTGTGTCGCCGACCGCGTGCGCGTCGGCGCGCAGTTCGACCGGAGGCGTCAGGTCGACGCGGCGGAACACGACACCCGTATCTGCCGGAGCAGGGCGCAGTTCGAGGTTGACCTTGAGGCCGGAATGCAGACCGACGCCGGTGGCGCGGACGATGGAGCGGAGGGTACGTTGCCGGATCATGGCAGGCAGGGCGACTGAAAGCGAAAGTTCAATTTTACCTCACCTCCGCGTCACGCCCCTGTAACGGAGCGTATCCGTCCGGCCGGGCGGGTGGCCGGACGGGTTGCTGCAAAGCCGGTATCAATCCGCCTGCTTGCGCAGGAAGGCCGGAATGTCCAGCGTTTCGACGCCGTTGGCGCGCATGGCTTCGACCGCGCTCGATGCGGTGCGACCGCCACGGCCGCGCATCACGGCCGGGATGTCGAGGTGCGAGTAGTCGGTGCCCATCGCGGCGGCCGGCATGGCGACGTCGTCGGTACCGGTGCGGATGATGGTCATCGGCGGCTTGCTGCTCATCGCGCGCGGGGCGCCGAGGCCGGTGGCGACCACGGTCACGCGCAGGCGGTCTTCCATCGAATCGTCGAACACGGTGCCGAAGATGACGTGGGCGCCTTCGGCGGCGAAGGCACGCACCGTTTCCATCGCGTCCTTCACTTCCTTCATCTTCAGCGAGCGGCTGGCGGTGATGTTGACCAGCACGCCGCGGGCGCCCGACAGCTCGACGCCTTCGAGCAGCGGGCTGGCGACGGCCTGTTCGGCAGCGATGCGTGCGCGGTCCATGCCGGCGGCTTCGGCCGAGCCCATCATCGCGCGGCCCATTTCACCCATCACCGTGCGTACGTCCTGGAAGTCGACGTTCACCAGACCCGGGATGTTGATGATTTCGGCGATGCCGCCGACGGCGTTGCGCAGCACGTTGTCGGCAGCCTTGAAACCGTCTTCCAGGCTGGCGTCCTCACCGAGGACTTCCATCAGCTTCTCGTTCAGCACGACGATGAGGGAGTCGACGTGGCGGGCGAGTTCGTCGATGCCGGATTCAGCGGCGCGCATCCGGTTTTCGTAGTCGAAGGGCTTGGTGACGACGGCGACGGTCAGGATGCCCATCTCCTTCGCCACTTCAGCGACGATGGGGGCGGCGCCGGTGCCGGTGCCGCCGCCCATGCCGGCGGTGATGAACACCATCTCGGCACCGCGCAGCTGATCAGCAATGTGTTCGCGGTACTCCTCGGCGGCGGTGCGGCCCACTTCCGGCTTGGCGCCGGCGCCGCGGCCGTTCTTGCCGAGCTGGATCTTGACCGGGGCGAGGTTGCGGGTGAGTGCCATGCCGTCGGTGTTGGCGGCGATGAATTCGACGCCGTTCACACCTTCACGGATCATGTGATCAACCGCGTTGCCACCGGCTCCACCGACGCCGATCACCTTGATCACCGCACCCACCGGTTCCTTGTCGAGAATCTCGAACATATCCGCCCTCCTGTTTTCCACGAACGCCTCCGAGCCTGAAGGCCCTTATGGCTACAAAACGCGCGCCACCACTAGATTTAGTGATTGCGCGCAAGTATACGACTAAACTTAGTGCAACGCATGCCGTAGATGCCGTTTGCGTCCTGAATTTCAGAAATTTCTTTCGAACCAGGAACGCATGTTGGCCAGCACCTGACGGACGTTTCTCGTTTCACGTGCAACCTGTCCCCGACGACGCTGCGCGGCGCCTTCCATCACCAGCCCGATCGCCGCCGCGTAGCGCGGATGACGCACCACGTCGGCGAGCTTGCCGCTGCATTCCGGCACGCCGACGCGCGACGGCAGGTGGAACACGTCCTCCGCCAGATCGGCCATGCCGCGCATGGTTGCGCTGCCGCCGGTCAGCACCACGCCGGACGACAGCAGTTCCTCGTAGCCGCTGCGCCGCAGCTCGGCCTGCACCAGTTCGAACAGCTCCGACACGCGCGGCTCGATCACGTCGGCCAGCGCCTGACGCGACATGCGGCGCGGACCGCGGTCGCCGATGCCCGGCACCTCGATCATGTCCTCGGCGTCGGCCAGTGCCGACATCGCCACGCCGTAGCGCAGCTTGATGTCTTCCGCCTCGGCGGTCGGTGTGCGCAGGGCCATCGCGATGTCGTTGGTGATCTGGTCGCCGGCGATCGGGATGACCGCCGTGTGGCGGATCGCGCCCTGGGTGAAGATGGCGATGTCGGTGGTGCCGCCGCCGATGTCGATCAGGCAGACTCCCAGATCCTTCTCGTCCTCGGACAGCGTCGCCTGGCTGGAGGCCAGCGGCTGCAGTACCAGGTCGACGACCTCGAGGCCGCAGCGGCGCACGCACTTGATGATGTTCTGCGCCGCGGACACGGCGCCGGTCACGATGTGCACGCGCACTTCGAGTCGCTTGCCGCTCATTCCGATCGGCTCGCGCACGCCGTCCTGTCCGTCGATGATGAATTCCTGGGTCAGCGTGTGCAGGATTTCCTGATCGGCCGGGATGGGCATCGCGCGCGCGGTTTCGACCACGCGTTCGAGATCGAGCCGGGTGACTTCCTTGTCCTTGATGGCGACGACGCCATTCGAATTGAAACTGCGGATGTGGCTGCCGGCGATGCCGGTGAACACCTCGCGCACCTTGCAGTCGGCCATCAACTCGACCTCCTGGATCACGCGCGAGATCGAATCTACGGTGGCTTCGATGTTGACCACGACACCCTTCTTCAGGCCCTGCGCCTCCTGGGTCGCGAGGCCGAGGATGTCGAGTCGCCCGTCGCTGCCGAGTTGTGCGACGACGGCCGAAATTTTCGACGTGCCGATGTCGAGGCCGACGATGAGGTCCTTGCTGTCTCTTGTCATGGTCTGTCCTGGTGTTCAGTGCTGCTCATTCGTATTGCGTAGCCGTTCGGGTAGCGCAGGTCGGCGTAGATCACTTTCTGGCCGCCGCCGCGCAGGATTTCCGGCTGGGTATTCACGTAGCGCGCGAGCCGCTCGGCGATCGGCGACTTCTCCTCCTCGCGACCGAGTTCGAGCCGTGTGCCGTCGTCGAGCTGCACCTGCCAGGCTTGTCGGCGCGTCAGCACCAGCTTGTCGATCTGCCGCTGCATCGGCGTCAGCAGATCGCTCCACTCGAGGTGGCGCGCCAGCATGCTTGCCGAGTCCTCGTCCGGGCCGATGAACAGCGGCAGTGACGCCTCGTGTTCTGCCACGAACAGTTCTCCCTGGGCATTGACCATGCGCGCCGGAACGTTCGGTGGCACCCACCAGCGCGCGACGGCGACGTGCTCCTCGATGTCGATCTCCAGCGAGCCCGGCCAGACGCGGCGCACGGTGGCCTGGCGCACCCAGGGCAGGCTTTCGAACACGGTGCGTGCGCGCTCGATGTCCGTGGTGAGAAAGCTGCCGGTGACGGCGCGCCGCGCGGCGTCCTCGATCTGCGCGGCACTCACGTTGGCCGGCGCACGCGTCAGCGTCACCGACTGCAGCGGCAGCACCGGCATGCGGGTGACCATGATCACCAGGGCATAGCCGATGGTCGCGCTCGCCAGCAGCAGGATCACGTCGGCGATCATCGTCAGCGCGCGCGGGCTGTCCCACAGGCCGCCGTCGTCGCGGCGCTGCGCAGCCTTGTTGCGCGCTGAGGGCTTTTTAGCCAAGGCGTGCCGACTCCAGAATGCGCAGGCACAGCTCGCCGAACTCGATGCCGACCGCACGTGCGGCCATCGGCACCAGCGAGTGCGAGGTCATGCCGGGCGAGGTGTTGATCTCGAGCAGCCAGGGGCGGCCATCCTCGCCCAGCATCAGGTCGGCGCGGCCCCAGCCGCGGCAGTCGATCAGCCGCGCCGCGCGCATCACCAGATCCTGTATCTCCTGTTCGAGGTCGGCGTCGAGGCCGCTCGGGCAGTGGTACTGCACATCGTCGCTGAAGTACTTGTTCTGGTAGTCGTAGTTGCCCTGCGGCGCCTCGATGCGGATCAGCGGCAGCGCCATGTCGCCGAGGAAGGGCGCCGTCAGCTCGCGACCGGCGATGAACTGCTCGGCCAGCACCAGCGGGTCGCAGCGGGCGGCCTTTTCGTAGGCGCCTTCAAGATCCTCGATCCGGGTCACCTTGGTGGCGCCCACGCTGGAGCCCTCGCGTGCCGGCTTCACGAACAGCGGCAGGCCGAGTTCGTTGGCCACGGCGCGGAAGTCGCTGCCGGCGTGCAGCAGCTTGTAACGCGGCGTCGGCAGGCCGGCCGACAGCCACACCATCTTGGTCCGCCATTTGTCCATGCCGATGGCCGAGGCCATCACGCCGCTCCCGGTGTAGGGAATGCCGAGGCATTCGAGCGCGCCCTGTATCGTGCCGTCCTCACCGCCGCGGCCGTGCAGCGCGATGAAGGCGCGGTCGTAGCCGTCGCGTTTCAGTTCCCACAGGTCGCGTTCCGCCGGGTCGAAGGCGTGGGCATCGACGCCCTGTTCCTGCAGTGCCGCCAGCACCGCACTGCCCGACATGATGGAGATTTCGCGTTCGGCGGAACTGCCGCCGAACAGCACGGCGACCTTGCCCAGTGCGGCGGTGTCGTGGGTAGTCATTTCTGGATGTCCTGTGCGAATTTGGCGGGCAGTTGACCGATGGAGCCGGCGCCCATGCCGAGCACGACGTCGCCGTCGCGCACCGTGTCGAGCAGGGTCTGCGGCAACGCGTTGATGTCTTCGACGAATACCGGCTCGACCTTGCCGGCGACGCGCAGCGCGCGCGCCAGCGCCCGGCCGTCGGCGGCGACGATGGGCGCTTCGCCGGCGGCATAGACCTCGGTCAGCACCACCGCGTCGGCGCCCGACAGCACGCGCACGAAGTCTTCGAAACAGTCGCGGGTGCGCGTGTAGCGGTGCGGCTGGAAGGCCAGCACGATGCGCCGGCCGGGGTAGGCGCCGCGCGCCGCTTCGAGCGTGGCGGCCATTTCGACCGGGTGGTGGCCGTAGTCGTCCACCAGCGTGAAGCTGCCGCCGGCCGGCAGCGCGATCTCGCCGTGGCGGGTGAAGCGGCGACCGACGCCCTTGAACTCGCCGAGCGCGCGCACGATGGCGTCGTCGGACACACCGACCTCGTTGGCCACCGCGATGGCGGCCAGCGCGTTGCGTACGTTGTGCAGGCCCGGCAGGTTCAGTTCGACCGGAATGCGGGTGGTCGTGCCATTGACGCGCACCGCGTCAAAAAGCATGCGGGTACCGTCGGCGCGCACGTTCTCGGCGCGCACCTGAGCGTTCGGATCGAGGCCGTAGCGGATGATCTGCTTCGGCACCTGCGGAATGATTTCGCGCACATTGGCGTCGTCGGCGCACAGCACCGCGACGCCGTAGAAGGGCAGACGGTTCAGGAAGTCGACGAAGGCCTGCTTCAGTTTCGAGAAGTCGTGGCCATAGGTATCCATGTGGTCGGCGTCGATATTGGTCACGACCGACACGACCGGCGACAGGAACAGGAAGGAGGCGTCGGACTCGTCGGCCTCGGCCACCAGGAACTCGCCGGTGCCCAGGCGCGCGTTGGCGCCGGCCGAATTGAGCCGGCCGCCGATGACGAAGGTCGGGTCCAGCCCGCCTTCGGCCAGGCAGCTGGCGATCAGCGAGGTGGTGGTGGTCTTGCCGTGGGTGCCAGCGACCGCCACGCCCTGCTTGATGCGCATCAGCTCGGCCAGCATCTGCGCCCGCGGCACGATGGGAATCTGTCGCTCGCGCGCCCGCACGACTTCAGGGTTGTCGGCACTGACCGCGGTCGAGGTGACGACCGCGTCGGCACCGGCGATGTTGTCGGCCGCGTGACCCTGCACGACACGCGCGCCGAGCGCGGCGAGGCGGCGCGTGACCGCGTTGTCGGCGATGTCCGAACCGCTGACCACGTAGCCCTGGTTGAGCAGCACTTCGGCGATGCCGCTCATGCCGGATCCGCCGATACCGATGAAATGGATGTGGCTGATCTTGTGTTTCATTTCTGTTGTCCTTGCGCGAGTGCTGCGCAGATGTCGGCCACCTCGGACGTCGCGCCGGGACGGGCGAGGGCGCGTGCGCGCTGTGCCATGTCGAGCAGGCGGGCGCGGTCGAGCGAACGGATGAGGGTGGACAGCGAGTCGGCATTCAGCGCCGTCTGCGGCATCAGTTCAGCCGCTCCGGCGCCGGCGAGAAAGCGAGCGTTGCCGGTCTGGTGGTCGTCGACCGCGTGCGGCAGCGGCACCAGCACCGAGGCGACGCCGGCGGCCGCCAGTTCGGCGACGGTGAGCGCGCCGGCGCGGCAGATGACCAGATCGGCCTGCGCGTAGGCGCCGGCCATGTCCTGGATGAAAGGCTGCAATGTGCCGCGCACGCCCGCTGCCGCGTAGGCCGCCTCGAGCGCCGGCATATTGCGTTCGCCGGCCTGATGGATCACCTGCGGACGCTCGCCTTCGGGAATCTTCGCCAGGGCCTGCGGCACTGTGTCGTTCAGCACCTGGGCGCCGAGGCTGCCGCCGACCACCAGGATGTTCAGCGGACCGCTGCGGCCGGCGAAGCGCTCGGCCGGTGCCTGCAGTGCGGCGATGTCGGCGCGCACCGGGTTGCCTGTCCATTCGGCTTTCGGCAGCGCATCCGGAAAGCCGCCGAGCACGCGGTCGGCAACGCCGGCGAGCACGCGGTTGGCCAGCCCGGCAATCGAATTCTGTTCGTGCAGCACCAGCGGGATGCCGCGCAATGCGGCCATCATGCCGCCGGGAAAGGTGACGTAGCCGCCAAGACCGAGCACCACCTGCGGCTTCACGCGGCCGAGCACGCCGAGCGCCTGCCAGAAACCGCGCAGCAGATTGAGCGGCAGCATGAGCTTGCGCAGCAGGCCCTTGCCGCGCAGTGCGGTGAAGCGGATGCACTGCAGTTCGTAACCGCGCGGCGGCACGATGCGCGCTTCCATGCCGTCGGCGTTGCCCAGCCAGACGATGCGCCAGCCGCGTGCGCGCAGCTCGTCGGCCACCGCGAGGCCGGGGTAGATGTGGCCGCCGGTGCCGCCGGCCATGATCAGCGCGGTACCGCTCATCGACGGTTCTCCCAGTCGATGCGCAGCAGGATGGCCAGCGCGACGCAATTGACCAGGATGCCCGAGCCGCCGTAGCTCATCAGCGGCAGCGTCAGACCCTTGGTCGGCAGGATGCCCACGTTCACACCCATGTTGATGAAGGACTGCACGCCGAACCAGATGCCTACGCCCTGGGCGACCAGCCCGGCGTAGGCTCGTTCGAGCAGCAGGGCGCGGCGGCCGATGGCGAAGGCGCGGTGCACCACCAGCGCGAACAGGCCGATCACCGTCGCCACGCCGACCAGCCCCAGTTCCTCGCCGATCACCGCCAGCAGGAAGTCGGTGTGAGCTTCGGGCAGGTAGAGCAGCTTTTCGACGCTGCCGCCGAGGCCGACGCCGAACCACTCGCCGCGACCGAAGGCGATCAGCGAGTGGGTGAGCTGATAGCCCTTGCCCAGCGGGTCGTTGTTGAACGGATCGAGGAAGGCGATGAAGCGGCCCCAGCGCAATTCGTTGAAACGGATGATCAGCGCGAAGCCGACCAGCGCGACCACGCCGAGGGAGAAGAACAGCTTGCCGTTGATGCCGCCGAGGAAAAGCATGCCGAAGGCGATCAGCACGATGACGACGAAGGCGCCGTAATCGGGCTCCGCCACCAGCAGCGCGCCGACCAGCAGGATGACCAGGGTCATCGGCACGAAGGCGCGGCGGAAGGAGTGCATCTCGGGCAGCCGGCGCACGATGTAGCTGGCGGCGTAGAGCACGGTGAACAGCTTCACCAGTTCGGACGGCTGCAGGTTCACCGGACCCAGGTTGATCCAGCGGCGCGAGTTGTTCACGACGCTGCCGATGCCCGGAATCATCACCAGCACCAGCAGTACGATGCCACCGAGGAAGAGCCACATCGACCAGGCCTGCCAGGTGCGGATCGGCACCTGAAAGGCCATCAGCGCCGCCACGCCACCGATGGCGAGGAACACCGCCTGGCGGATCAGGAAGAACTCCTGCTTGTTGCCGGTGAAGCGGCTGCTGTCGGCGACGGCGATCGACGCCGAGTACACCATGACGAGGCCGATCAGCAGCAGGGCGACCGCCGGCCACAGCAGCCAGGGGTCGAGTTCGGCCGGCTTCGGCGAATCGCCGAAGCGTGAGGTATCGAGGCGCATGCTGCCGCTCACGGGCGCACTCCTTCAGCCGCGATGCGACGCGCTTCGGCGATGAACACCTCGGCGCGGTGTGCGTAGTTGCGGAACATGTCTAGGCTGGCGCAGGCCGGCGACAGCAGCACCGCGTCGCCCGCCTGCGCGGCGGCGAAGGCGGCGCGGGTGGCTTCTTCCAGCGTGACGAAGCTGCGATGGGGAACGCTGTGGGCAGCGAGCACTTCGGCGATGGCCGGCGCGTCACGGCCGATCAGCGCGCAGAAGCGGGCGTGGCGCGCGCACACCGGACCCAACGGGGCGAAATCCTGTCCCTTGCCGTCGCCGCCGAGGATGATGCAGAGCGGGCGCCCGAGACCTTCGATCGCGGCGACGGTGGCGCCGACATTGGTGCCCTTGGAGTCGTCGATGAAGCGGACGCCTGCGTGTTCCAGCACGGTTTCGACGCGATGCGGCAGGCCGGCGAAGTCACGCAGCGCGGTGACGCAGCGCGCCTGCGGCAGGCCGATCGCCTCGCACAGCGCGAGGGCGGCGAGTGCATTGTGTGCATTGTGGCGGCCGGCGAGCTTCATGTCGTCGAGTGCGAGCAGCGGCTGCGTGCCGCGCATCAGCCAGACGCCGTCGCGCTCGGCGAGGCCGTAGTCGCCGGCGGTCGGCGCACCGTCGCCGAAGCTGACCGCGCGTGCGCCGTCGCGGCGCATCGCGTCGACCCAGGGATCGTCGCGGTTCAGCACCTGCACCGTGTGCGTGCCGAAGATGCGCGCCTTCTCCGCCGCGTAGCCCGGCATGCCGCCCGGGTGACGGTCGAGATGGTCCTGCGTCACGTTGAGCACGGTGGCCGCATCGGCGTCCAGCGTCTCGGTGGTTTCCAGCTGGAAGCTCGACAGTTCCAGTACCCAGGCGTCCGGCACCGTGCCTGCGTCGAGCACGCGCATCAGTGCGTCGAGCGCGGCCGGCGAAATGTTGCCGGCCACCTCGGTGACCAGGCCGCAGGCGCGGCACAGCGCGCCGGTCAGCGTGGTGGTGGTGGTCTTGCCGTTGGTACCGGTGATGGCGATCACCTTCGTGCGTTCCCGCCAGCCGAGATCGCGCAGCGCGCGTGCGAACAGTTCGATTTCGCCGACCACTTCGATGCCGCGACGCTTCGCTTCCTGTACCAGGGGTTCGTGCGGCGCCAGCCCGGGCGACAGCGCGAGCAGCGCGATGCCGTCGAGCAGGCTGTCGTCGAACTGCCCGCAGCGCAGCTCGGCCGCCGGAATGTCGCGCGCCAGCGCATCGAGCCCCGGCGGCGCGGCACGGCTGTCGGCCACGCGCAACTCGGCGCCCTGGCGGGCGCACCAGCGTGCCATGGCCAGGCCGGATTCACCGAGGCCGAGGACGAGGACGTGGGTGCCGAACAGACTCATCGTGCGCTCCGCGACCCGCAGGATGGCGCACGGCGCCGGCGGTGCGGGGCCTGTGCCGTGTGGACGGAGAGTGCGTGGGGGGCGTTCATGTCACCGCAGCTTCAGCGTGGAAAGGCCGAACAGCACGAGCATCAGCGTGATGATCCAGAAGCGCACGACCACCTGCGTTTCCTTCCAGCCGCCCAGTTCGTAGTGGTGATGCAGCGGTGCCATGCGGAAGATGCGCTTGCCGCCGGACCACTTGAAGTAGAGCACCTGGATCATCACCGACAGCGTTTCGGCGACGAACAGGCCACCCATGATGAAAAGCACGATCTCCTGACGCACGATCACCGCCACCGTGCCGAGTGCGGCGCCCAGCGCCAGCGCGCCGACGTCGCCCATGAACACTTCGGCCGGATAGGCGTTGAACCAGAGGAAGCCGAGGCCGGCGCCGCACAGCGCGCCGCAGAAGATGGCCAGCTCGCCGGCGCCGGGAATGAAGGGCACGCCCAGATAGCGTGAGAACACCGCGTTGCCGGCGACGTAGGCGAAGATGGCGAGCGCACCGCTGACCATTACGGCCGGCATCGTCGCGAGGCCGTCGAGGCCGTCGGTCAGGTTTACCGCGTGGCTGGTGCCGACGATGACGAAGTAGGTGAGCACCATGAAGCCGATGGCGCCCAGCGGATAGGCCACGGTCTTGAAAAAGGGCACGATCAGTTCGAGCTGAGCCGGCACCTGGGCGGTCAGGCCGAGGTACACGGCGGCGCCGGCGGCGAACACCGAAGACCAGAAGAACTTCGGTTTGGCCGGCAGGCCCTTCGGGTTGCGATCGACCACCTTGCGCCAGTCGTCCACCCAGCCTACGGCGCCGAAGCCCAGCGTGACGATGAGCACTACCCAGACGTAGCGGTTGGACAGGTCGGCCCACAGCAGCGTGGTGATGCCTAGCGCGATCAGGATGAGGGCACCGCCCATGGTGGGTGTGCCGGCCTTGGTCAGATGCGACTTCGGGCCGTCGTCGCGCACCGCCTGGCCGATCTTGTACTCGGTCAGCTTGCGGATGAGCATCGGGCCGAACATCCAGCAGATGGCCAGCGAAGTCATCATCGCCAGCACCGCGCGCAGCGTGATGTAGTTGAATACGTTGAATGCGCGGATGTCCTGCGCCAGCCAGCGGGCAAGTTCAAGAAGCATGGTTGTCCTGTCCGGTGTGTGCGAGCAGCGCCTCGGCGACGCGCTCCATGCGCATGAAGCGCGAGCCCTTCACCAGCACCGTGGTGCGGGCGTCGAGCTGCGGGCGCAGCGCGTCGGCGATCGAGGCGTGATCGGCGTAGTGGAGGGCGCCGGCGCCGAAGGCGGCGACGGCGTGCGTGGAGGCCTCGCCCAGCGCGTGCAGCGCGTCGATGCCGCGTTCGCGCGCATAGGCGCCGGCTTCGCGGTGGAATTCGGGGCCTTGGTCACCGACCTCGCCCATGTCGCCGAGCACCAGGATGCGACGGCCCCCGGCGGTGGCGAGCACGTCGATGGCGGCGCGCACGGAATCGGGGTTGGCGTTGTAGCTGTCGTCGATCACCGTGCTGCCGGTCAGGCCAGCGCGCACCTGCTGGCGACCCTTGACGCCCTCGAAGCGGTTCAGTGCCCACACCACGGCCGCCATGTCGGCGCCGGCGGCCAGTGCGGCGGTGGCCGCGCACAGCGCGTTGCGCGCGTTGTGCAGGCCAGGGACGCGCAGTACGACGCGCGCCGTGCCGAAGGCGCCGCGCAGGTCGAGGCGATAGCCCAGACCTTCGGGCGTGGCGGTGGCGAACACTTCGGCGACGTGGTCGAGGCCGAAGCGCAGCACGCGCCGCGTTGCGTTGCGGCCGCACCAGTAGTCGGCGAAATCGTCGTCGGCATTGACCACCGCGATGCCGTCGGCACCGAGCGCGTCGAACACGTCGCCGTTCTCGCGTGCGACTTCGGCCACGCTGTTCATGAATTCGAGGTGCTCGCGCTGGGCGTTGTTCACCAGCGCCACGGTCGGTCGGGCCATACCGGCCAGCCAGGCGATCTCGCCCGGGTGGTTCATGCCCATCTCGATCACCGCCATGCGGTGCGTGTCGCGCAGGCCGAACAGCATCAGCGGAACGCCGACATCGTTGTTCAGGTTGCCGCGCGTGGCCAGTACCGTCGTGTCCGGATTCCAGCCGACGCCGAGCGCGTGCGCGCGCACGATGGCGGCGATCATTTCCTTCACCGTGGTCTTGCCGTTGCTGCCGGTGACGCCGATCAGCGGCAGCGTGAAGCGGCTGCGCCAGGCGCGGGCGATGTCGCCCAGTGCCGTGCGGGTATCGGCGACACGGATCAGCGTGCCCGTGTTGTGCGCGCAGCCGGCGGCGATCACCGCTGCGGCGGCACCCGCTGCCTGCACGTTGGCGATGAAGTCATGCGCGTCGAAGCGCTCGCCGCGCAGCGCGACGAACAGGTCGCCGGTCTTCACCGCGCGGCTGTCGGTCGAAAAGCCGGCGATGTCGACGTCGGGGCCGCTCAGCGTGCCGCCGCAGGCGGCCGCGACGTCGGAGGCCTTCCACAGCGCGTTCATTGCACGCCTCCGCGGACGGCGAGGGCGGCGGCGGCCTGGTCGGCGTCGGACCAGGGCGTGCGCACGCCCTTGCGTTCCTGATAGTGCTCGTGTCCCTTGCCAGCGATCAGTACCACGTCGCGCGCGTCGGCCGTGCAGATGGCGGCGCGGATCGCGAGTGCGCGATCGACCTCGCGCAGCACGTCGGCACAGGCTGGCAGCCCGGCGGCGATGTCGTCGAGGATGGCGTCGGGGTTTTCGCTGCGCGGGTTGTCCGAGGTGATCCAGGTGCGGGCAGCGTGTTCGTAGGCGACGGCCCCCATCAGCGGCCGCTTGCCCGGATCGCGGTCGCCGCCACAGCCGAACACGCACAGCAGCTTGCCGCGCCGTGCTTCGGCCACCGGCTGCAGCGCGCGCAGCGCCTGCTCCAGTGCGTCCGGCGTGTGTGCGTAGTCGACCACGACCAGCGGCTCGCCGTGACCGCCGAGCCGCTGCATGCGGCCGGGTGGCGGCAGCAGTTGCCCGGCCACGCGCGCTGCGTCGGCGAGTGCCACGCCTGCATGCAGCAGGCTGCCGGTGACGGCGAGCAGGTTCTGTATGTTGAAGCGGCCGACCAGCCCGGCGTCGACATGCGCCCGCTCGTTGCCGCGCTCGATGTCGAAGCGCAGGCCGTGCGCCAGATCGGCGTTGCGGGCGCGCAGCCCGTGCACGCCCTGCGGCAGCTCGGCGTCGAGCGCGCAGCCGGTGACCGGCAGCCGCGTCGCGACTTCGCCCGCCAGTGAGCGGCCGAAAGCGTCGTCGGTGTTGATCACCCCGGCACACAGGCCGGGGTGGGAGAACAGGGTGGCCTTTGCGGCCGCGTAATGCTGCATGTCCGGGTGATAGTCGAGGTGGTCGCGGGTCAGGTTGGTGAACACCGCGGTGTGGATCCGGACGCCGTCGATGCGTCCCTGGTCGAGGCCGATCGACGACACTTCCATCGCGCAGGCGCTGGCGCCCGCGGCGCGCAGGTCGGCCAGTGTCTGGTGCACGCTGACCACGTCCGGCGTCGTGTTGACCGATTCAGAGAGCTGGCCGGGCAGGCCGCTGCCCAGCGTGCCGATGACGCCGCAGCGCGTACCGAGCAGATCCAGCGCCTGGGCGACCCACTGGCTGACCGAGGTCTTGCCGTTGGTGCCGGTGATGCCGATCACGTGAAGCGCAGAGGAGGGGTAGTCGAGCAGATCGTCGGCGAGCGCGCCGGCGTGACTGCGCAGCGAATCGACCTCGATCACCGGTACTGCGGCGTCTGGCGACGTAGCGCCCGCTTCGCACAGCACCGCGCAGGCACCGCGCTCGATGGCGGCGTCGATGAAGCGACGACCGTCGGTCCGCTGGCCGGGCAGGGCGAAGAAAAGGTCGCCCGCCTGTACCTGACGTGAATCGGCGCGCAGCGCGCGCGGCACGACACCGCGCCGCGACAGCGTGTCGCGCACGCGGGCGACGACGGCGGAAGAGCGGTCGGTGCTCACCAGCCCTCCTTGCCGGTCGCGCTGTTGCGCGCCATCTGCAGCACAGGCACCGGTGCGTCCGGCGGTACGCCGGTGGCGCGCAGCGTTGCGTTCATGATGTCGGAGAACACCGGGGCGGCGACCTGGCCGCCGTAGTGCACGCCGTTCGACGGTTCGTCGATCATCACCGCGACGATGTAGCGCGGGTCGGACACCGGCGCGAAACCGACGAAGGAGGCGATGTACTTGTTCGCGTAGCTGCCGCCTTCGAGCTTGTGCGCGGTACCGGTCTTGCCAGCGACGCGATAGCCCGGAATCTGCGCCTTCGGTGCAGTGCCGCCCGCGCCGGCCGCCATTTCGAGCATGCGGCGGACTTCGCGTGCGGTCTGTGCCGAGAACACCTGCAGGCCGTTGATCGGCGGCGCGTCGACGCGGGTCAGCGACAGCGGTATGAGGTCGCCGTCACGCGCGAACACGAGGTAGGAACGCGCCATCTGCATCAGCGTGACCGACATGCCATGACCGTAGGACATGGTGGCCTGTTCGACCGGCTTCCAGCTGGCTGCCGGGCGCAGGCGACCACCCGCCTCGCCGGGGAAGCCCAGACGCAGCGGCGAACCGAAACCCAGCTGGTCGTACTTCTCCCACATTTCCGACGGCGCGAAGGTGCCGGCGATCTTGGCGACGCCGATGTTCGACGACTTCTGGATCACCTCGGCCAGGCTGAGCGTGCCGTGCGGATGCGCATCGCCGATCGAGTGACGGCCGAAGGTGAGTTTGCCGGCGCAGTCGATCGGCGTGTCGAAAGTGTAGCGACCGCTCTCGATCGCCATCGCGGCGATGAAGGGCTTAATGGTCGAACCGGGTTCGTAGGTGTCGGTGAAGGCGCGGTTGCGCAGCGGTGGGCCGGACAGCTGTTCGCGGTTGTTCGGGTTGTAGGTCGGCCAGTTGGCCAGTGCCAGCACTTCGCCGGTGCGCGAATCGAGCACCACGACGCTGCCGGCGCGCGCCTTGTGCTCGGTGACCGCCTGCTTGAGACGGCTGTGCACCAGGAACTGCAGGCGGGTGTCGATGGCCAGACGCACGTCGCCGCCTTCGCGCGGCGTCGACAGGACCTCGACGTCCTCGACCACGTTGCGGCGGGCGTCGGTGATGACCCGGCGCGCCCCGACCTTGCCGGTCAGCGGACGGTTCATCGCCAGTTCGATGCCTTCGAGACCGTTGTCGTCCATGCCAGTGAAGCCGACCACGTGCGCGCTCACCTCGCCGTGCGGGTAATAGCGACGGTACTCGGGTTCCGAGCGGATGCCCGGCAGCTTCAGCGCCAGCACCTGCTTCGCGACCTCGGGCGGCACCTGGCGCTTCAGATAGCTGCGACCCCGGTTCTCCGGAATCTTGCGCGCCACCTCGCGGTGGTCCATGCCCAGCAGTTCGGCCAGCTGGCGGATCTGTGCCGGCGTGAGCTTTTCGGCACCGATGTCGCGCGGGTTGGCCTTGGCGTCGGTCCGCGTCGGGCGCGATTCGGCGACGATGGCCGACACCTGTGTGCTCATCGCCAGCACCTGCTCGTTGCGGTCGAGCACGCGACCGCGCGAAGCGGGCGTCGGCAGCACGCGGGAGAAGCGTTCCTCACCTTTGCGCTGATAGAACTCGTCGTTCACCACCTGCAGCCAGAAGGCACGGGCCACCAGACCGCCGAACAGCGCCATCATGACCACCAGCATCAGGCGGGCGCGCCAGGCGGGCAGCAGTTCTGCGAGCAGCGGGTTGTGGGCGAACTTCATTGTCCGGCCTCGGAGGGGTCGATGACGATGACGCGGTCGCGTTCCGGCGCGCGCATCTTGAGCTTGGATTCGGCCAGGCCGGCGATGCGCGCGTGCGCAGCCAGCGAGCCCTGTTCGATCTGCAGCTGACCCCACTCGGTCTCGAGCACGCGCATGCGCGTGAGCTCGCGTTCGAGTTCGGTGTGCAGTGCGCGCGAGCGGTGCTGCGCCGACACCAGCGAAATGGCGCTGGCAACCAGCGTGGCGATCAGCACGAAGTTCAGGCGCAGCATGTCAGGCCACCTTCTCTGCCACGCGCAGCGTGGCGCTGCGTGCGCGCGGGTTCCGCGCCAGCTCGTCGTTGCCGGCGCGGAAGCGGCCGATCAGCTTCATCGTCGGTTTTGGCAACTGGTCGGCACGCAATGGCAGGTTGCGCGGTGGCTGCGGCGGCGAGGCCTGATCGGCCATGTAGCGCTTGACGATGCGATCCTCCAGCGAGTGGAAGGAAATCACCGCCAGCCGGCCGCCCGGCCTGAGTGCGGCCAGCGCCTGCGGCAGCACTAGCGACAGCTCTTCAAGCTCCTGATTGATGAAAATCCGTAGAGCTTGAAAGCTGCGCGTCGCCGGATGCTGGCCCGCCTCGCGCGTGCGGACAGCGGCCGCCACGATCTGGGCAAGCTGGTATGTGGTGTCGACAGGCCGCTCGCTCCGAGCAGCAACAATCGCCTTTGCAATCGCTGAAGCAAACCGTTCTTCGCCATAGTCCCTGATGACCTCCTTGATGTCTGCTTCGTCGGCGCGGGCGAGCCACTGCGCCACTGTTTCGCCCCGGCTGGTGTCCATGCGCATGTCCAGCGGTGCGTCCTGCCTGAAACTCATGCCGCGCGCAGCTTCGTCGAGCTGCGGTGACGACACGCCGATGTCGAGCAGCACGCCATCCGCGCCGTGCACGCCCAGTTGTTCGAGTACTGCGCCCATTTCCGCGAAGCGCGCGTGCACCAGCGTGAAGCGCGGGTCGGTGATGGCCTGACCGGCGGCGATGGCCGACGGATCGCGATCGAGCGCGATCAGCCGGCCGCCCGGACCCAGGCGCGCGAGCAGCGCGCGGCTGTGCCCGCCGCGACCGAAGGTGCCGTCGACGTAAACGCCATCAGGACGCACCGCCAGTGCGTCCAGCGCCTCGGCGAGCAGTACGGGGATGTGTTCCATCTCAACCCCGCCCGGACGTCTGCGAGGACGGAAGCGCCGTCTGCCGGGCCGCCCGAAGTGCGGACGTTGCGCCGTCGGAGGGCAGCGAACGAAGTGAGCGTGGGGGCACGAGCGCCGCCCGCCGGGCCGTCCTAAGGGGTGTAGCGGGGGTTTTGGCGAGCATGGCTCGCCGCCCGCGCAACCGGTCGGCTGTGCAAAGCCGACCGTGGATGAGCGCAGCCCCCGTGGGGGGCAGCGAACGAAGTGAGCGTGGGGGCACGAGCGCCGCCCGCCGGGCCGTCC
>JAVEVQ010000020.1:33101-48756 GCA_034004945.1 Methyloversatilis sp.
GCGAGCATGGCTCGCCGCCCGCGCAACCGGTCGGCTGTGCAAAGCCGACCGTGGATGAGCGCAGCCCCCGTGGGGGGCAGCGAACGAAGTGAGCGTGGGGGCACGAGCGCCGCCCGCCGGGCCGTCCTAAGGGGTGTAGCGGGGGTTTCGGCGAGCATGGCTCGCCGCCCGCGCAACCGGTCGGCTGTGCAAAGCCGACCGTGGATGAGCGCAGCCCCCGTGGGGGGCAGCGAACGAAGTGAGCGTGGGGGCACGAGCGCCGCCCGCCGGGCCGTCCCAAGGGCGAGCGCAGCCCCCGTGGGGGGCAGCGAACGAAGTGAGCGTGGGGGCACCATTCTCAGAGCCTGAAGGAACTGATGACTTCAGACGGCAGGGGCACAGCGCCCTCGCGTGCATCACGTGCCGCGGCTTCGGCGTTCCAGCGCGCTTCATTCCACAGTTCGAAGCGGTTGCCGCGACCGACCAGCACCACGCTCTTGCTCAGACCGGCGCGTTCGCGCAGATCGGCGCCGAGCAGCAGGCGGCCGGCGCGGTCGATGGTTTCGTCGCGCGCATTGGCGGTGAAGCTGAGCTTGAAATCGTTGCTCGCCTGATCGAGATCGGACAGCTGGTCGAGGCGGGCGAGCAGGGCCTCGAATTCGGGCAGCGGATAGAGAAGGATGTGTTCGCGGGTGCGCGCCGTCATCACCACCTCGCCCTCGCACATGTCCATCAGCTTCTTGCGCGGACGAGCGGGGATGACGATGCGGTGCTTGTCATCCATGGTGAGGCGGGTCGTCCCGTAGAACATGCGCGTGCCCGTGTAAGCCCGTCAGCGGCGACGGGCTGGAGTGGCGGTCAGAACTGTCTCTTCCACAATCACTCCACTTTTTATCCAATATTGCTCCACTTTAGCTATCAAGCGTCGGGTGGTCAATAGCTGGAATCCGCTAAATCTATTTCTGCAACAAGGACTTAGCGGTAATTTTCCACGAACTCGCGAAATAAAAACCCTTTGTTTTTAATGGGATAGAAAATGAACTGAATGTGCGGTGTGAACAGATGCCCGCGCCATGCCGCTTCGTGGGACGAAGTGGACGAAAGTGGGGCGGGTTTGCAGCCGAGGGGCTGAATCGTGGGAGAGGGGCGGGCAGGAGTGGAAGTCCGCCTGTAAGCCGGGTTCTGTTGTGCGCGAACGCACCGGCAACCATTCATCTGGGCGGCGTGTTGCCACGCCGCTCGAGCAGCCTACCCGGAAGCGACGCGAGCCGCGTCATGGCTTCCCTATTTGGCCTTGCCCCGGATGGGGTTTTGCATGCCGTGCACGTTGCCGCACACGCGGTGGGCTCTTACCCGGCGTTGCCGCCCGCCCGAGGGCGCACCATTTCAACCTTGCCTGTGCCTTGCGGCCATCGGCGGTATGTTTTCTGTTCCACTTTCCGTCGCCTTGGGCCACGCTCTCGCGCGGCTTGCTGCGCCCGGCCGTTAGCCGGCATCCTGCTCTGCGGGGCCCGGACTTTCCTCCGCGCTTGCGCGCCGCGGTTGCCCGGCGGACTTCCGGCGAGGATTCTACCGCACCGCAACCTGCCGTCCCGGACTATCAGGCGTTTACCGGCTCGGTCGCGGCCCTGTGCAGCGTCGCGAACGCGTCGGCGTCCACCGCCGCGCTGAACAGGAAGCCCTGGAACTCGTCACAGCCCTGCTGCAGCAGGAAGTCGCGCTGGGCCGCGGTCTCCACGCCTTCGGCCACGACTGACCGCTGCAGGCTGTGCGCCAGTGCGACGATGGCGCGGGCGATCGAACAGGCGTCTGCCTCGTCCGGCAGGTCGGCGACGAAGGCGCGGTCTATCTTGATGCAGTCGATCGGGAAGCGCTTCAGGTAGGCGAGCGAGGAGTGGCCGGTGCCGAAATCGTCGATGGCGATGCGCACGCCGAGCGCGTTGAGCGCGTGCAGCAGCTTGACCGAACGCTCCGGGTGATCCATCAGCAGGCTTTCTGTGATTTCCAGTTCCAGTGCATCGGCCGCCATGCCGCTGCGTTCGAGCGCGCGGCCGACCTGGTCGGCAAAGCCGCGATCGCCCAGCTGACGGGCCGACACATTGACCGAAACACTGATCGGCGGCAGCCCGGCCTGGCGCCAGGCGGCGTTCTGGCGGCAGGCGGTCTCGAGCACCCACAGACCGATCGGCACGATGAGGCCGGTTTCCTCCGCCATGCCGACGAACTGCCCGGGCGGCAGCAGGCCGCGCTGCGGGTGCTGCCAGCGCAGCAGCGCTTCACAGCCGACGATGTGCGCCGCGCCGTCGGCCACGCGCACCCGCGGCTGGTAGTGCACGACCAGTTCGCCGCGCTCGAGCGCCTGGCGCAGATCCGCCTCCAGCGCCAGCTGCTGCGACGAGCGCCGGCTCATGTATACAGAGTAGAACTCGTACTGGTTCTTGCCCTTTTCCTTGGCGCGATACATCGCGAGGTCGGCGTTCTTGCGCAGCGTCTGCACGTCCTGACCGTCGGTCGGGTACTGGCTGATGCCGATGCTGGCGGTGACCGAGTAGTCGCGCTCGTCGATGGCGATCGGACGCCCGATCTGCTCCAGCACCTTCTGTGCGACGGCAGCCGCCTCGCTGTTGGCTTCGATGCCTTCGATCAGCACGACGAATTCGTCGCCGCCCAGGCGGGCCACGATGTCGGTGTCGCGCAGCGACGCGCGCAGGCGCTGCGCCACCTCGACCAGCACCAGGTCACCGGCGTCGTGCCCCAGTGTGTCGTTGATGATCTTGAAGCGGTCGAGGTCGATGAACATCAGCGCGAGACGGGTGTCCAGCGCCTCGGCGGCGACCAGCGCGCGCTGCAGTTCGAGGTGGAAAAGGGTGCGGTTGGGCAGGCCGGTCAGCTCGTCGTAGTGGGCGAGCTGGCGAACGCGTTCCTCCGCGTCGCGGCGCTTGGATACGTCCATCACGGTGCCGTCGATGATGACCACCCGGCCGCTGTCGTCCATGACCGGATGCCCGCGCTCGTGTATCCAGCGCGGGCCGCGGCCCGGCACCTGGATGCGGTACTCGGCCTCGTAGGGCCGGCCCTCGATGCGGGCGGCTTTCCATGCCGCTTCGATGCGTCCGCGGTCGGCATCGGCGATGCGGTCCAGGTAATCGCCCCAGGCGGGCATCCAGCCGCCGTCGACGCCACCCAGCATGCGCCGCGCTTCGTCCGACCACTCGGTCTGCCCGCGATCGACGCGATGCGTCCAGCTGCCCACTTCGGCCAGACGCTGCGCCTCGCGCAGGCTGGCTTCGCTGGTCCGCAGATCGAGTTCGACCTGCTGTGACTCGCGCAGCATGCGTCGCGTCAGCAGCACGCCGACGACCAGCGACAGGCCGGTGACCACCAGCATCGCCACGTTGAGGCCGCGATGTATGCGACGGGAAATGTCGCCGAGCGTCCACGAGAAGCGGGTTGCCACCGGTTCCAGCGTCTGGTTGAGCTGGCGCACGCGCAGCGTCAGCACCGCGCGTTCGTCTGCCGTCAGGCCGCCGCGGCTGATCTGCCCCTGGGCGACGCGCGCCACGGCGTCGATCTCGCCGATCAGCCGGTCGCCTTCGGCCCACAGATCGATCGCCTCGCGCATCGGCGGTGCCCAGCGGAACCAGACGAACAGGCGGATCATGGCCGGAACGTCGCCCGCGTCGTTGCCGCCGTCGAGAAAGCCCTGCGCCGCCGCGGCGCGGTCCGGATCCGGACGGTCGAGCGCCTCGCGTGCCCGGCGGTCACCAAGGGTGATGCCGATGTTGCGCCGGTAGTCCGCGTAGTCAGCCTCGTCGCCCGAAGCGACGTAATCGAGCAGATGCACCACCGCCGCCTTCTGCCCCTTGCTCCACAGGCTTTCGCCGCTGACATAGGCGCGGGCGCCGGACATGATTTCCATGCTCAGTGCGGCCAGGGCCAGCAGCAACAGCACGATGGCGATCAGCGGCCACAGCAGGAACAGGCGATTGCCGGGCGACAGGCTGCGCGCGCCTGGGTCAGTGCGGCCGCGGATGCGCCTGTCGTTGGGGATCGGTTTCGGCTGCGGCGTGTCGGCGGACGGCAACTGCGCCTCCTGCATGTCCTGATACTCGCTGTCAGTCTAGCGCGCAGGCGCTTCGACGCGCATCGTGCATGGTGATTTCATGCGCCGGAGCCGGCTGCGGTCCGTGATGCCTTTCACATTGTCCGGCTGCTCAGGCCCATGCTCAAGATTCGCCGGTCGGCGGCCGTTCAATACAGGTCGTCCGAACCGTGCTGACCTCCCCGTGCCGATGAACTCGCTGTTCCATTGCGGTCGCCATCTCGCCCGTCACTGGCTGGCCTACCTGCTGCTTGCGCTGGCAGGCGGGCTGCTGGCAGCCGATCTGTCGCAGCTGTTCGGCGCCACGGTGCATGCGCGTTCGACGGAGTCCGGCGTCGCGCTCACGCTGGTGCCGACGCTGATCGCCTGTGTCGCGCTGTGGGCGGCCGGGACCCGGCTCGACACCACCCGGCGCGAACTGGAACATCTGCACGGCGTGCTCGAACGCGCGCAGACGCTCGGGCGCACCGGTACCTGGGAGCACGAGGCGGGCGCCTTCGACTGGTCGCCGCGGGCGCTGGCCATTCTGGGTCTGGATGCGACCCGCGTGCGCGGTTTCGACGATCTGCTCGGCCACGTCGCCGCCGAAGACCGCGGGCAGCTCGAGCGGGCCTGGCGCGCTGCCCAGGCCGGTGCGCGTCACCGCGCCGAGGTCTGTCTGACCGACGGTCGCGGCGAAGTGCGCCGGGTGCTGTTCGAGGGGCGCCTGGAGTCGGGGCTGGAGGGTGACGCGCCTCGCCTGGCCGGCATCGTTCAGGACATGAGCGAGCCCTACCGCATGCAGGGCGAGCTGCGGCGCGCGATGCGCTACCAGCGGGCGCTGCTCGACAACTTCCCCTTCATGGTGTGGCTGAAGGACCGCGATCTGCGCTTTCTCGCCGTCAACCGGCCGCTATCCGAAGCCGGCGGGCTGGCCCATCCGGATGACGCGCGCGGCCTCGACGACGACGACCTGTGGCCGACCGAGCAGGCGATTGCCTATCGCGTCGAGGACATCGAGGTATTGCAGAGCCGGGCACCGAAGTACTCCGAATCGGTGATCGACAGCGGCGATCGACGCCAGTGGTTCGAGGCATGGACCGCGCCGGTGCTGGACGAGGACGGCGGCCTGCTGGGCACCGTCGGCTACGCGCGCGACATCAGCGAACGCAAGCGCGTCGAGGCCGCCCTGGCGCGCAGCCGCGACCAGTTCGCCATGCTCGGTCGGCTGCAGGCGCGTTTCATCGCCGGCGAGCCGGCCGATGCGGTGTTCGCCGGCATGCTCGACATCCTGTGCGAGCTGTCGGGCTGCGATGACGGCTTTCTCGGCGAGATCGGCCACGACGCCAGTGGCACGGCGCATATCGGTCTGCTCGCCTGCCGCGAGACCGACTGGCTCGGCGAACGTGCCGATCTGATCGAAGGCGTGCTCGAGTCGGGTTGCCACGGCTGTACATCGGGCAGCATCGTCGCCGCCGGCGCCGATTCGGCCGCCGGCCGCGGCCTGCTGTGCATCGCCGTCACCCGCGGCGAGCAGCTGACCGGTCTGATCGGCCTGGCGGCCAAGGACGGCCGGATCGACGACGAACGTCTGGCCAGTGTGCAGGTGGCGGCCAGCACCTTCGGCCTCATTCTTGAAGCCGGCCTGCGCGAGCGGGCGCGCCAGCATGCCGAATCCGAACTGCTGCGTCACCGTGACCGGCTGACCGAACTGGTCGAGACGCAGCTGAAGGAGAGCGCCGTCGCGCAGCGTTCGTCCGATCTGGCCAACAGCGCGAAGAGCGCTTTCCTCGCCGGTGTGTCGCACGAACTGCGCACGCCGATACACGCCATTCTCGGCTTTGCACGCATCGCGCTGCGCGGCCGGCCACCGCTGTGCGATGTCACGCGTCACCGCTTCGAGGTGATCCGCGAGAACGGCGAACGGCTGCTGGCGCAGGTCGACGAACTGCTCGACCTGTCGCGCCTGGGTGCCGGCACGCTGCGTCTGGAGCGCAGCCTGTGCTCTCCGCGCGCACTGATCGACGAGGCCTTGCGCGCCTGTGAGGGCGCAGGGCAGAACGGCGTGACGCTGCAGGCCGGCGGCGCCGACGTGATGACGGACGCAGACCCGGTGCGGCTGCAGCAGGCGCTGCGCACCCTGTTCGAACATGCGATCCGCCGATCGTCAGCCGGCCATGCCGTCGGCGTTCAGCTGTCGCCCGGATCGCGTGACGGACGCAGCGGTGTGACGGTGAGCGTGTGCAGCAACGGGCCCCGCATGACGGAGCCGGAACTGGACAGCCTGTTCGACCCATTCGGTCTGGTTGCCACGCAGCGTCCGCCGGGCGGTGGAACCGGCGCCGGCCTTGCCATCTGCCGTGAAATCGTCAGCCTGCACGGCGGAGCGGTCGAGGCACGCATGTTCGACGCGACCGATGCGACCGGCGCCATCCTGCAGGTCGACGTCTGGTTGCCGGCCGCCTCGCCCGACGAGTTGGAGCGCTTCGGTCCGGGTCCGGGAGTGCAGGTGCCGGTCGATCAAGCCGGCGTCGCGCTGGCCCGGGAATCGGGTTCGGCGCAGGATTGCGGTGGCATGGGGCAGCAGCTAGAGTGCGGGCGCACCGCCGGTTCGGCGGGCGAAGAGGCATCTGAAAGGAGTCGATGATGGGTATCGGTGATTTCATCAGGAAACAGTTCATCGACGTACTGCAGTGGAACGAGGACGGCGATGGCGTGCTGGCCTGGCGCTACCCGATGCAGGACTTCGAAATCCAGTACGGCGCGAAGCTCACGGTGCGCGAGTCGCAGATGGCGGTGTTCGTCAATGAAGGCAAGGTGGCCGACGTGTTCGGTCCCGGCCTGCATACGCTGAACACGAACACGCTGCCCATCCTCACCTACCTGCAGAACTGGGACAAGCTGTTCCAGTCGCCCTTCAAGAGCGATGTGTACTTCTTCAGCACGCGGCTGCAGCTTGGCCGCATGTGGGGTACGCCGCAGCCGGTGACGGTGCGCGACAAGGATTTCGGCATGGTGCGGCTGCGCGCCTTCGGCATGTATTCGTACAAGCTGGCCGACCCGAAGAAGTTCTTCACCGAGATCAGCGGCACGCGCGACATCTACACCGTCGACGACCTCGAAATGCAGCTGCGCAATCTGGTCGTGTCGACCATGAGCAGCACGCTGGGCAATTCGACCGCACCCTTCCTCGACATGGCCGCCAACCTGGGCGTGATGTCGGACGCGGTGAAGGCGGCGATGACGCCGGTGTTCGAGCGCTACGGCGTGGCGATCGACAATTTCGTCGTCGAGAGCATCTCGCTCCCGGACGAACTGCAGAAGGCGCTCGATACCCGGATATCGATGAGCATGGCCGGCAACATGGCCACGTACGCGCAGTACCAGACCGCCAGCGCGATTCCGCTGGCCGCTCAGAACGAGGGCGGGCTGGCCGGCATCGGCGCCAGCCTGGGCGCCGGTCTGACCATGGGGCAGGTGATGACCGACGCGATGCGCAGCGCACAGGCCGGCACCGCGACGCCAGCGCCGGCCGCACCGGCTGCCGAGCCGCCCGAGGTGCGGCTGGGCAAGCTCAAGTCCTTGCTCGACGGCGGGCTCATCACCCAGGCCGACTACGACACGGCAAAGGCCGAAGTGATCCGGCAGATCACCGGCGGCTGATTTCCCGGATGCCGCGCGTCGGCTGAGCCGGTAAACTGGCGGGCTGGCTTATAGACAAGGCCCTGTCCCGATGCTCAGACTGACCGAAATAAAACTCCCGCTCGATCACCCGGAAGAAGCGCTGCGCGCCGCCGTGCTGGAACGGCTGAACATTCCCGATGCCGATCTGCTCGCCGTCCATGTGTTCCGTCGCGGCTACGATGCGCGTCGGCGCTCAGCCATCCATCTGATCTATACGCTGGACGTCGAACTGCGCGACGAGGCGGCAGTGCTGCGTGCGCACAAGCCGTCGCCGCACCTGCAACCGACGCCGGACACGCAATACCGCTTCGTTGCGCGCGCGCCGGACGGACTGAGCAACCGGCCGGTGGTGATCGGCATGGGGCCGTGCGGCATTCTCGCGGCGCTGGTGCTGGCGCAGATGGGATTCCGGCCCATCGTGCTGGAACGGGGCAAGGCGGTGCGCGAGCGCACACAGGACACCTGGGGCCTGTGGCGCAAGCGGGTACTCAATCCGGAGTCGAACGTGCAGTTCGGCGAGGGCGGCGCCGGTACCTTCTCCGACGGCAAGCTGTACAGCCAGATCAAGGATCCGAAGCACTACGGCCGCAAGGTGCTGACCGAATTCGTCAAGGCCGGCGCGCCGGAGGAAATTCTCTACGTGAGCAAGCCGCATATCGGCACTTTCCGCCTGGTCGGCATGGTCGAGAGGATGCGCGCCGAGATCGAGTCGCTGGGCGGGGAGATCCGCTTCCAGGCGCGGGTCGAGGACATCGCGATCGAGGACGGCGCGGTGCGTGGCGTGAAACTGGCCGACGGCACGGAAATCGCCACCGACCACGTCGTGCTGGCCATCGGCCACAGTGCCCGCGATACCTTCGCGATGCTTTACGAAAAGGGCGTTTACGTCGAGGCCAAACCGTTTTCGGTCGGTTTCCGCATCGAGCATCCGCAGAGCCTGATCGACCGCGCCCGCTTCGGCGACTTCGCCGGTCATCCGGTACTGGGCGCCGCCGACTACAAGCTGGTGCATCACGCGAAGAACGGTCGCTCGGTCTACAGCTTCTGCATGTGCCCGGGTGGTACGGTGGTGGCCGCGACCTCCGAGGAAGGGCGCGTGGTGACCAATGGCATGAGCCAGTATTCGCGCAACGAGCGCAACGCGAACGCCGGCATCGTGGTCGGCATTTCGCCGGAACAGGACTACCCCGGTCATCCGCTGGCGGGCATCGACCTGCAGCGTTCGCTGGAATCGCACGCGTTCGAACTCGGTGGCGGCGACTACAGCGCGCCTGGCCAGCTGGTGGGCGATTTCGTGGCCGGTCGCCCGTCGAAAACGCTGGGCGAGGTGGAGCCGAGCTATAAGCCGGGCGTCACGTTGGGCAGCTTGGCCAGTGCGCTGCCGGAGTATGCGATCAACGCCATGCGCGAGGCCTTCCCAGCCTTCGATCGACAGATCAAGGGCTTCGGCCGTCACGACGCCGTACTGACCGGCGTCGAGACGCGCACCTCGTCACCGATCCGCATCAAACGTGATCCGGTCAGCTACCAGAGTCTGAATACGCGTGGCCTCTATCCGGCGGGCGAGGGCGCGGGCTACGCCGGTGGCATCCTGTCGGCGGCGGTCGATGGCATCGAAGTGGCCGAGGCGGTCGCGTTGAGCATGGTTGCAGGCGCAGCCTGATGCGGGTCAGTCGCCGCGCTCGAAAAAGTGCAGCACCCGCTGCGGCAGCCAGTCGAGTCGTCCTTTCGGGGCGCCGCTGACGTAGCCGACGTGGCCGCCCTGTGCGGTGTATTCCGGTCGCACGTCGGACGACAGCAGATCGGGTGTGGCGAGCGACCAGGCGGGCACCATCGGATCGTTCAGCGCCTGCAGCAGCAGCAGCGGCGTGCGCACCGCCTTCAGCAGCGGACGCGAGGCGCAGCGCGTCCAGTAATCGTCGGCATCACGAAAACCGTGGATCCGCGAGGTGACCGCGTCGTCGAAGGCGCGGATCGAATTGCAGGCGGCGATCGCCGCTTCGTCCAGCAGGCCGGGGAAACGCTGCGCCTTGAGCAGCGCGCGCGGCTTCATCGTGCGCAGGAAATATTGCGTATAGACGCGGTTGAAGCCTTCATCCAGCGCGCGGCCGGCGGCGCCCAGGTCGACCGGTGCACAGACCGAGGCGGCGGCGGTAAGCCACTTCGAGGCCGCCTGCCCCTGTTCACCCAGCCATTTGCACAGCACGTTGCCGCCCAGCGACACGCCGACCGCGTACACCGGCCGGCCTTCGTTGCGCGGTACGACACGTGGCAGCAGCCAGTCGAGTTCGGCGCTGTCGCCCGAGTGGTAGGCGCGCAGAAGCCGGTTCGGCTCGCCCGAGCAACCGCGCGCATGCACGACGGCACCGTTCCAGCCGCGCGCGGCCAGCGCGTGCATCAGCGCCTTGGCGTAATGACTGCCGGAACTGCCTTCGAGTCCGTGGAACAGAAGCACCAGTGGCTGCCCGGCTTGCCGCGGCAGCCAGTCGATGTCGACGAAATCGCCGTCCGGCGTGTCGAGGCGTTCGCGTACGAGCGTCGGCATGGCCTGCGCGATGAAGCGCGGCCAGATGGTCTGCGCGTGGCCGCCAGGCAGCCACGATGCGGGACGGAAGGGCGGCGGGGCGGTCACGCCGGGCGCGGGAGTCAGTGAAGAATCTTCGGCGCGTCGCCGACGTCGTGCGCGGCCGGCAGAGGCGAAGCGTGGTGCAGCACCATATGCCAGCCCAGCGGCCCGCGCGCATAGACGTTGGTTACCGCGAGCACGGGCCGCGGCTGGCGCTCGCCCGCCACGGTGACCGTTTCCTGCACGCTGTGTATGGCCTGCAGTGCCCCCTGGATGACCAGCGCGTTGCCGATGCGCACATCGGCGTGCGCGGCGGCGAAGCTGCGCCGCCAGGCTTCGCGCACAGCCTCATAGCCACTGGCGCGCTGGCAGCCGGCGAGGATGCAGACGATGTCGTCTTCGTCGGCCCAGACGGCCATCATGCCTTCGATGTCGCCGCGGTTGCGCGCGTCGTAGAAGGCCGTTTCCGCCTCCTGCGCCGATGCGAAGAAGGTCTTGCGCTGGACTTCCATCCGCGCCGCGCTCAGTGGCCGGCGATCGCCGGGCCGTGATAGCTGTAGAGGGTGCCGCAATAGGGACAGGCGGCCTGCCCGGTCTTGGTCACGTCGAGGAAGACGCGCGGGTGGCGCGCCCACAGCGGCGCGCCGGGTAGCGGGCAATGCAGCGGAAGGTCGTTCGCGCTGACTTCGATTTCGCGTGCGTGGTCGCGGCTGGAATCGTTACCGGCTTGGGTCATGGCAATGTGCTCCGAACGGAGAAGGGCGCCCGCAGGCGCCGCGGAACGGGGAGATGCGCGGCAGGTGCCGCGCACGGGTTCAGATTCGGGTGAGCCAGTGGTGGTATTCGGGCGCCCGGCCGTTCACCGCGTCGAAGAAGCGTGCCTGGATCTTCTCGGTGATCGGGCCGCGGCTGCCGGCGCCGATGAGTCGGCCGTCCAGTTCGCGGATCGGCGTCACTTCGGCCGCGGTGCCGGTGAAGAAGGCTTCGTCCGCGGTGTAGATGTCGTCGCGGGTCAGACGCTTGGATACCACCTGGTAGCCCAGCTCGGCGGCGATCTCGATCACCGACGCGCGGGTAATGCCTACCAGCGCCGACGCGATTTCCGGTTCGTATATCTTGTTGTCCTTGATCACGAACAGGTTCTCGCCCGCGCCCTCGGCGACGAAACCGTCAACGTCGAGCAGCAGCGCTTCGTCGTAACCGTTTTCGGTCGCTTCCATGTTGGCGAGGATGGAGTTGGCGTAGGTGCCGGAGTATTTGGCGCGGCACATCGACACGTTGACGTGGTGGCGCGAGTAGGATGAGGTCTTGACGCGGATGCCGCGCTTGAGGCCGTCCTCACCGAGGTAGGCGCCCCAGGGCCAGGCGGCGATCGACACGTGCACCGAGGCGCCGCGGGTCGAAATGCCCATCTTTTCCGAACCGAAGAAGGCGATCGGGCGGATGTAGCAGGACTCGAGCTTGTTGGCGCGCACCACTTCGAGCTGCGCTTCCATCAGTTCCTCGCGGCTGTACGGCATCTTCATCATGTAGATGTGTGCCGAATTGAACAGCCGGTCGGTGTGTTCCTTGAGGCGGAAGATGGCGGTGCCGATTTCCGTGTTGTAGGCGCGTACGCCCTCGAAGACCGCCAGACCGTAATGCAGGGAATGCGTCAGTACGTGCGTGGTGGCCTCGCGCCAGGGCACCATCTTGCCGTCGTACCAGATAAAACCGTCGCGGTCGGCCATCGACATGGGAAACACTCCAGAGATTGCGGTAAACCGATGATTTTAGCTGAAGCCGACCGTCAGGCGGCGGTCGCGGCGTGCATGCCGCGTTAAAATCACCGCATGAGCGAACGCATCTGGAAGCCCAACGTCACGGTGGCCGCGCTGATCGAGGCGCGCGGCCGCTTCCTGATGGTGGAAGAGCACACGTCCGGCGGACTCATGCTGAACCAGCCCGCCGGCCATCTCGAAGAGGGCGAATCGCTGGTGGATGCCTGTGCGCGCGAGGCCATCGAGGAAACGGCGCATCCTTTCGTGCCGCGCGAACTGGTCGGCATCTACCAGTGGCGGCGGCCCGACGGTGAAGTGACCTATCTGCGCTTCGCCTTTGCCGGTGACGCCGGCGAGCAGATCGCCGGTCGTGCGCTGGACGACGGCATCGTCCGCGCGATCTGGATGACTCCGGGGGAAATCGAAGCCAGTCGCGCCCGTCACCGCAGTCCGCTGGTGTGGGCCTGCGTGCAGGACTGGCTGGCCGGCATTCGACTGCCGCTGACGGTCGTGCGGCATTTTTCCTGATGCGCCGAGCGGCCTGCCTGCTTGCGCTGCTGCTCTGCCCGACGCTTGCACGGGCGGACCGCGTCACCGCGCTCGACGTCTGTTTCAACTACAGCTGTCTGACGAAGCAGACCGTCATCTACAGCGAAAGTCACATGAGATCGCTGCGCAACGAGCTGCAGCTGGCGGTCGATGCGGCGGAAGAGCGCCTGCGGCTGCAGGACGCGATCGCCCGCATGTACCGCTGGGCGGGTGAGCAGTCGCCGATCCATGTGGATCGCGCCGGCGATTTCCTGGACGACGGCGCCTACGGGCGCATGGACTGCATCGATCACGCGCAGACCACGGAACGCATGCTGGAAACGCTGCAGGCGGCGGGTGCCCTCCGTTTTCACCATGTGACAGGCATCGAACGGCGACGCAGCTGGCTCATCATGCAGCACTTCAGCGCGACGATAGAAGAGAACGACGGCGGCGGCCGCTGGGCGGTCGACACCTGGTTTCGCGACCATGCGGAGCCGGCAGTCGTGATGGACATCGAACAATGGAAGGATGGGGGCTACCCGGATGAATGAGGCACTGGCGGGTATCGCACCCGGAAATGGCGAAACCGTCGTCGTCGGCATGTCCGGCGGCGTCGATTCGTCGGTGTCGGCACTGCTGCTGAAGCAGGCCGGCTACAAGGTGGTCGGCCTGTTCATGAAGAATTGGGAGGACGACGACACCGACGACTACTGCTCGACGCGACAGGATCTGATCGACGCGGTGTCGGCCGCCGACGTGATCGGCATGGAACTCGAGGTCGTCAATTTCTCGGCCGAGTACAAGGACCGCGTGTTCGCCAGCTTCCTGCGCGAGTACCAGGCCGGCCGCACGCCGAATCCGGACGTGCTGTGCAATGCCGAGATCAAGTTCACCGCCTTTCTCGACCACGCGATGCAGCTGGGTGCGACGCGCATCGCCACCGGCCACTACGCGCAGGTCAGGGAGTTCGACGGCAGCTTCCAGCTGCTCAAGGGCGAGGACGGCACCAAGGACCAGAGCTATTTCCTGCACCGGCTGAATCAGGCGCAGCTGTCGCGCACGATGTTCCCGGTCGGTCACCTGTACAAGCGCGACGTGCGGCGCATCGCTGCCGACGCCGGTCTGGCGAACGCGGCGAAGAAGGATTCGACCGGCATCTGTTTCGTCGGCGAGCGGCCGTTCCGCGAGTTCCTGCAGCGCTATCTGCCGGTGACGCCGGGCGAGATCCGCGATCTCGACAGCGACCGCGTGCTCGGCCGGCACGATGGGCTGATGTATCACACCATCGGCCAGCGCAAGGGCCTGGGCATCGGCGGGCTGAAGGGCATGGCGGACGATGGGGGCGAGCACGAGGCCTGGTACTCGGCGCGCAAGGACATGGATAAGAACGTGCTCTACGTGGTGCGCGGCCACGACCACCCGGCGCTGCTGTCAGGCAGTCTGGTGGCGAGCGATCTGTCCTGGGTGTCCGGACGCCCGCCGCACACGCATTGGGTGTATGCGGCGAAGACCCGCTACCGCCAGCCGGACGCGCCGTGCAGCATCGACGCGGTGGACGATGCGCACTGCGAAATCGTGTTTGCCGAGCCGCAGTGGGCGGTGACGCCGGGTCAGAGCGTCGTCGTGTACGAAAGCAAGGTGTGTCTGGGCGGCGGCATCATCACCGGGGCGACGCCGGCGGTCTGAAGGTCGCTCGCAGGGTCCGGCCGCGCGCTGCGCCGGACCGTCGCTGATTACTCGCGCGGCACCGTGTCCGCCAGCGACGGACGCTGCATCAGCTTTTCCTGCAGGCGCGCGAGATTCGGGTGGGCGGCGCGCCAGTCCAGTTCGGGCGTGCGGAAATCGAGATAGCCCAGTGCGCAGCCGACCGCGATGTCGGCCAGCGTGATGCCGTTTCCATGACACCACGCGTTGTCGCCCAGATCCGCCGCCAGCGCGACCAGTGCGCGATCGATCTTGACGCGGTGGCGGGCGATCCAGCCCGCGCTGCGCTCGTCGTCCGGACGGCGCCGCTCCAGCACGATGGTGACGGCGGCGTCGGTCATGCCGTCGGCCAGCGCCTCCCAGCGCTTGACCAGCGCGCGCTCGCGCGCAGTCGACGGCAGCAGCTTGTTGTTCGGCGCGACCCCGTCGAGGTATTCGACGATCACGCGCGAATCGTACAGACGGGTGTCGTCGTCGAGCAGCAGCACCGGAATCTTGCCCAGCGGGTTCAGGTCCGGTACGCCGCTGCTGTCCACCCAGGGCGAATCGATTACGAATTCGCATTCGATCTTCTTCTCGGCGAGCACGACGCGCGCCTTGCGCACATAAGGGCTGGTGAGGGAACCGACGAGTTTCATGGACAGCACCGTTTGACGACGGCGGAAGTATAGCGTCCCGCCTCAGGCGACCGCGCCGGGGGTGCCGTGAGCACATGATAAAATTCGTGTTGCGTTGCACGACGCACGTGCGTCGGGCAATCCCTTTCCTTTCTTTCCGCAGGTTCCTCATGAGTGCCCACACCCTTTCCGCGCTGTCGCCGCTGGATGGCCGTTACGCTGCCAAGCTCGACCCGCTGCGCGGCCATTTCAGCGAGTACGGCCTGATCCGCAATCGCGTCCGCGTCGAGATCGCCTGGCTGCGCGCGCTGGCCGCCAGCCCGCAGATCGCCGAGGTGAAGGCCTTTTCGCAGGCCACGCTGGACGAACTCGATGCGGTCATCCGCGATTTCAGTGTCGATGACGCCGCCGCGATCAAGGCCATCGAGGCGCGTACCAATCACGACGTGAAGGCGATGGAGTACTGGCTCAAGGAACGCCTGGCGAAGAACGCCGAAGTGACCGGCGTGTCCGAGTTCATCCACTTCGCCTGTACCTCGGAAGACATCAACAACGTGTCGCACGCGCTGATGCTGAACGAGGCGCGCGCCGAAGTGCTGCTGCCGGCACTCGACGCCGTGATCGAGCGCCTGCGCGGCATGGCGCACGAACTGGCCGATGTTCCGATGCTGTCGCGCACACATGGTCAGCCGGCCAGCCCGACCACGCTGGGCAAGGAAATGGCCAATATCGC
>JAVEVQ010000021.1:0-48383 GCA_034004945.1 Methyloversatilis sp.
GGTTCAGCGCGCAGTAGGCGGCGACCATGGACAGATTCGGCAGGCCGCCCGGCAGATGCAGCGGCAGCGGCGGAAACACGATGCGCTTGCCGCTGGTACCGCCCATCGCGATGCCGATCGAGTCGGTGCGCATGATTTCGAAGCGCAGGTGCTCGCCACTTTCGTCGGTGCGGTAGAGCGTGCCGCCATCGGCGTGGGTAATGGCTTTGGCGGCGAGCAGAATCTTTTCGAGCAGTGCTTCGATATTGCGTTCGTTCGACAGTGCGGCGCCGATCTCATTGAGATCCTCGAAGCGCCGCAACAGGTCGTCGAACTTGTCCATGTGCGGCGGCGCGCTACTTGATGCAGACCGCGCGGACCTGCTTCATGTCGGTCAGCCCGGACAGAACCTTTTCCATGCCGTCCATCTTCAGCGTACGCATGCCCTCTTCCAGTGCCGTGGCGAGCATCGTGGCGACGCGTTCGCGCTCCTGGATGTTCTTCTTGATGCGGTCGGTACCGAGCATCAGTTCGTGCAGGCCGAGGCGGCCGCGGTAGCCGGTATTGCTGCAGTCCGGACAGCCCTTCGGCCGGTACAGCGTGAAGCGCCCCTTGTCGTCGGCGTAGGCCTTGATCCAGCCCTTGAACACGCGATCCATCGCCCCTTCCGCATCGACCTTGAAGTCGGCGGTATTGCGCAGCTCCTCGCAGTACTCCTCAAGGAAGTGCTTCATTTCGGCGGCGTCCGGGTGATAGGCCTCCTTGCACTTCGGACACAGGCGCTTGGCCAGCCGCTGGGCCAGGACGCCGAGCAGCGCGTCGGCGAAGTTGAACGGGTCCATGCCCATGTCGAGCAGGCGGACGATGGATTCCGGCGCGCTGTTGGTATGCAGCGTCGAGAACACCAGGTGACCGGTCAGCGACGCTTCGATGCCGATGGCCACGGTTTCCTTATCGCGCATTTCACCGACCATGATCACGTCCGGATCGGCGCGCAGGAAGGCGCGCATGATGGCGGCGAAATCGAGCCCGGCCTTCTTGTTGATCTGTACCTGACGCAGACCCTTCTGCGTGATTTCGACCGGATCCTCGGCGGTCCAGATCTTGGTTTCCGGCGTGTTGATGTGGCTGAGGATGGAATGCAGCGTGGTCGTCTTGCCGGAGCCGGTCGGACCGCATACGAAGAACAGGCCGTAGGGCTTGCTCACCGCTTCCTTCAGTCGCGACAGGTTGTGCGGCAGTACGCCCAGCTTGTCGATCGGTATCGGTTCGCCGGCGGCGAGGATACGCATCACCACGTCCTCGACGCCGCCGGCCGACGGAATGGTGGCCACCCGCAGTTCGATGTCCAGCGGGCCGAACTTGCGGAACTTGATCTTGCCGTCCTGCGGCTTGCGACGCTCGGAGATGTCGAGGTCGCACATGATCTTCAGGCGTGTGACCAGCGCGCTGCGATAGCTCGCCGGCACCTCGATATAGGGGTGCAGCGTGCCGTCCTTGCGGAAGCGGACCTGGGTCTTGTCCTTGCCCGGACGCGGTTCGATATGGATGTCAGATGCGCCCTGCTGGTAGGCGTCGATGATGATCTTGTTAACAAGCCGGACCAGTTCGTTGTCGGCAGCCGCCGTGACGTCGTCGCCACCAACGTCGTGCACCTCGTCCTCTTCCAGCATGTCGGACAGCAGGTCGCCGACGCTGGTGTCGTCCATCGTCGAGCCGTAGAACTGATCCAGCGTCTGCACGAATTCCTTCGTGGTGGTGACGCGGAAGACCAGCTTGGCCTTCGGGAAGATGTTGTTGACGACGCGCGCACCCTTCACCTTCTCCGGGTCGAGCGCAACGACCACGATGCCTTCGCTGGAGTCCTCCACCGGCACCCATTGCTGCTCTTCGAGGTACTCGCGCTTGAGGTTCCTGATCAGGTCGAAGGGCTTCACCCGCTCGGGCTTGAAGGGTTCGTAGGCAACACCGAAGAACTTCGACAGCGACGCGCCGATCGCCTGCTGCTTGACCTGGAAATCGCGTATCAGCACGTCCTCGACATCGACGCCCTTGCGCCGTGCCGCACGCGAGGCAAGATCGAATTCCTGCGGCGACATGACGCCATCGACGACCAGGTAGTCGTATTTTGACTTGACCACGTGCGTCGGCTTGCTGCGTTGCTGGAAAGCCACCGCCAGCGTGTGGGCCATGCTCAGCAGGCCTTCTTCGGCCAGCGCCGAGAAGGGCTGGCCGGACTTGTTGTTGATCAGCTGGACCACGCCCAGCAGATCCTTCTTTTCCGGGTCGAGAATCGGCGCGACCAGCATCTGCTTGGTGCGGTAGCCGGTCTTCTTGTCCACGCCGTCGAGGAACTTCAGGCTGGCCGAATGCGACCTCAGCTCGGCCTCATCGTAGACATCGCGGATATTGAGCAGCTTGCGGCTCATGCCGACGAAACCGGCAATCGACTGCTCGGTGAGCGGCAGGCGCAGATCCTTGAACGAATTCAGGCCGGTCTTGACCTTGGATACGATGGTCGACCGGTCGTCGCCCAGCACGTAGATGGTCAGGCGGTCCGCGTTGAACAGCGCAGAAATTTCCTGCGACAGTTCAAGCATGATTTCGTCGATATTGGTGGTGGCGTGAATTTTGGTCGTCACGCCCTGCAGATTCTTGAAGAACGCCAGCCGGCTCGACACATCGCTCATCGCGCCCAGATCGCTGGCCGGCGGTAGTACTGCACTCATTTGTTCACCCCGTTACCGCCGACCCGAGCGGCCGTCCTGGCGCGCCGAGTGGTCAGAAGTCGAAAACATGATTGTTGCGCAACATGTGCGGCTTGCGCGAGCCGAGTGTGTCGGCAATCTCGCGCATGGTCATGTCCATCTGGCTTGGTTTCAGATGGGTGATATAGATATCGGCCGGGTGACGCAGCTTCTCCAGCTCGCCGGCAAGCATGTCCGGGCACAGGTGGCGCGACATCACGGCAAGCTGGCGGTCGCGGTCGGGAAAGGCGGTTTCGATGATCAGATGACGAAGGTCAGGCAACGCATTGACGGCGTCCCAGAATTCATCGCACACGGTGGTGTCGCCGGAAAAGGCCAGCGTGCCGCCGGACGAACGCACCGCGTAACCGACCGCGGGCACCGTGTGCTGCGCCGGCAGCACGCGGATCGCCCGGCTGCCCATGTCGATCTCGTCGCCGACACGCAGCTCGCGGAAGGTCATGAACGGTCGCTCTACCGAAGGGATTTCGGTGAAATCGGGCCAGATCGACCAGTTGAAGATGTGGCGCCGCAGCACTTCGAGCGTCGGCGCGGTGGTCCATACGGTCAGCGGACGCGAACGCAGTTCGCCCACCGTATCGACCATCAGCGGCAGGCAGGCGATGTGATCGAGGTGGCTGTGGGTGACGAACACGTGGTCGATGCGTGCCAACTCGGCGATCGACAGATCACCGACACCGGTTCCGGCGTCAATCAGGATGTCGTCGTCGACGAGCAGCGACGTGGTGCGCAGGTGCGCCCCCCCTATGCCACCACTGCAACCGAGCACCCTTATCCTCATCTGTTTCCCGCGTGTAAGTCGAGTTCGTAAGCCAATCTCGTACGTCAATCTCGTCCGTCTACTTCGTATCGAAGGTGCGCACCCCGTCCCAGCCCTTGCCGGGCGGCGAACGGCGATAGTGTCCGATCTGCTCCGCGTAGGAGCCATACAGCACGCACCCCGGGTCCATGCGCTGCAGGTTGAACAGTGTCAGTTCAGCCTGATCCCACTCCTGATTCCTGAACTGGCGCAGCGCCTGATTCCACAACTTCAGCTCTTCCAGCCGCGCGCGATCGAAATCGGCTTCCATCGCCAGCGGCTCGTAGATCGATACCGGCTCGTCCTTGCCCTTCACCCGCACGCGATCCACCTCGCGGAACACGACGCCCTTGACGGCGCGCCGCGTTTCATCGCCGACGAGAATGCCCACGCCATACTGTTTGGTCAGTCCTTCGAGGCGCGACGCCAGATTGACCGCGTCGCCCATCACAGTATAGGCCTTGCGTACCGGCGACCCCATGTCGCCGACGGTGACCGTGCCGGTGTTCACACCGATGCCTATCTTCAGCTCCGGCCAGCCGCGAGCGGTCAGGTGACTGTTCAGTTCGGCCAGTCTCGACTGCATCTGCAACGCGGCCGTCACCCCGTGGATCGCGTGCGCCGGATCGTCCACCGGCGCCCCCCAGAAGGCCATGATCGCGTCGCCGATATATTTGTCGAGCGTACCGCGCTGATCCTGAATGACGAAAGTCATAGCACCCAGGTAATCGTTCATGAGCTGCGTCAATTGCTTCGGTTCCAGCCCTTCCGAAATGCTGGTGAAGCCGCGGATGTCGGAAAACAGTATCGTCAGTTCGGCGTTGCGACCTTCCATGCTGTAGTGCTCGGGGTTGCGGCTCATTTCCTCGACCAGTTCGGGCGGCACGTACTGGCCGAACATGCGTGCGAACTGCCGCTTCGAGCGCGATTCGAAGAAGTAGCCGTAAGACATGTTGAGCGCGTACAGCCCGACCACCAGCAGCAGGCTGGCCGCGATCGGCAGCACGAAGTCGGCGAACTGCCAGAACGCGAAGTTCATGCCCAGCAGCAGCAGCAGCATGCCCGCCGACAGCAGCGTGGCATTCATCGGGGACATGCGCGGCAGCGCCCACAGCAGCAGGCCGCCGACCAGCAGCAGCACGACCACGTCGAATCCGGTCACGTACTGCGGTCGGTCCTTGATATGGCCATCCAGCATGCCGGCGATCAGGTTGGCGTGGATTTCCACACCCGGATAGGTGCTGCCGACCGGTGTCGCCCGCAGGTCGAGCAGGCCGGGCGCGGTCGTGCCCAGCAAGGCGACACGCCCCTTCAGCGCGTCGACCGGCGTGCGTCCGGCCAGCACATCCGCAAGCGAGTAGTAAGCGAAGCTGCCCTGCGGACCGCGATAGGGAATCAGCGCGGCAACGTTCTCGTCCACCGGCAGACGCAGGGTTCCGCGCGCCGACGGCAGTTCCAGCCATTCCAGCCCGGCGTAGTCGCGGGCACTCACCCCGAACAGCCCGCCCTCGGCGTAACCCGGCACCAGCTTCGGGCTGCCCAGCAGGGTGCGCACGACCGCCAGCGACAGCGATTCGTAGTAGGCGCCCTTGTACTCGACCAGCATCGGCACGCGGCGGTTGAGACCGTCGAAATCGGGCAGCGGATTGAAATGACCGGCGCCGAGTGCCGACGCCTGGAATAGCGGCAGATTGGCACCGAAGCTGTTGAAACTGGCAAACGCGATGTTGCGGCCACGGAAAGTCCCGGCCGGCAGCACCGGGTCGGGCAGCGCACCGGTGCTCAGTCCGTCGCCCCGATCGCTGAAGTAGTAGCCCAGCAGCACCGGGCGGTTCTGCAGCGACGCGGCGAAGCGCTTGTCGTAATCGAGTTGTGGTCGCAGCCCGTCGAGCGCGGCGCGGAAGCCCTCGTTGTCGGCGAGCGGTCCGGCGGCCAAGCCCTCGAGCATGGGCAGACCGGAACTGGTATCGGGCTCGGCGAACACCACGTCGATACCCAGCAGCATCACGCCGTAGTGATCGAACAGCTTGTCCATCAATGTCGCCAGGCGCTCCCGCCCCCAGGGCCAGCGGCCGACTTCGGCCAGCGAGCGCTCGTCGATGTCGAGAATGACCACCCTGTCGTCGCGCGTGCGCGGCATGGTCAGCGACAGCTTGGTGTCGTAGGCGATGTGGTCCAGATTGCCGAGAACCGGTATCTGGTAGAAGCGGGCGGCGTGCCCGAGCAGCACGAGCATGAGCACCAGGCCGATGCCGTACTTCAGCACGTGCTGATTCACCGTGCCGCCCCGGTGTGGGGCGAGCGATCAGAGGCCGGCCGGCAGGTCGCCGACCGGTCAGCGCGATGCGCAGGACGGAGCAACATGAGCGAGGCGTGCCGGCTCAGCGCTTGATGAAGAACTCCATCTTGACGCCCGCAATCTCGATCACGTCGTGATCGCTCAGCGGGTGCGCCTGGGCGTCGAGCTGGCTGCCATTGACCACCGGGAAGTTGGCGCCCTCGACATGGGTGATGAAGTAGCCCTGCGGCCGCCGCGTGATCACCGCGACCTGCAGACCCGGCTTGCCGAGCGTGGTCAGCGTCTTCGTCAGTTCGAGCTCACGCCCCGCATTGGCGCCGTTGAGGATCTGGATGGCGCCGATCTGGTTCGGCGCCGCGGCAGGCGCTGCCGGCTGCGGCGACGCGACCGGCGCGGGCGGCGGCATGCCACCCCCCATCGAGGTGCCGGCCGGCACCGACGCACCGGCACGGAAGCCGGCCTGCGTCTCGATCGCGGAGCGCATCGGCACCACTGGCGGCGCGGTCGGCGCCTCCGCCGGCGGCTTGCGCATCATGTCCGGGCGCAGGACCATGGTCTTCTCGAAGTCCGGCGCCGGTGCCTGGGCAGGCGTGTCGTTGATGTACTTCAGGCGGTACTTGCCCAGTTCCACCACGTCGTTGTTCTGCAGGAAGTGCTTCTTGATCGGCTGACCGTTTACATAGGTGCCGTTGGTGCTGTTCAGATCCTCGAGGAAGGAATCGTTGAGGATGGTGACGATGACCGCGTGCTCACCGCTGATCGCGAGGTTGTCGATCTGGATGTCGTTGTGCGGCTTGCGCCCGATGGTCGTGCGCTCCTTGGCGAGCGGCAGCTCCTTGAGGACCAGACCATCCATGCTGAGTATGAGTTTTGCCATTTTCCAGTCCTTTACTTCAACCATGCGAGCAGTCGCGCAAGCCAGCCGCGCCGGGCAACCGGGAAAGGCTGCAGAACCTTGACCAGTATCACCGAAACGTTGTCGCGCCCGCCATTGTCGTTCGCCATCTGCACCAGCTGTTCTGCGGCCAGATCGAGATTGGCCGACAGCGCCTTCAGCGTCAGTTCGATGTCCTCGTTCTCGACCATGTCGTTCAGACCGTCTGAACAGAACAGGTAGACATCGCCGGTCTCGACCTCGTAGGTATGGATTTCCGGTTCGACCACCGGATCGACACCCAGCGCCCGTGTCACGAGGTTCTTGTTCTGCGAGCGTCTGGCGTCTTCCTCCGTAATCATGCCGCTGTCGATTTGCTCCTGCAACAGCGAATGATCGCGCGTGACGCACTCGAAAACGTCGCCGCGAAGCCGGTACATGCGCGAATCGCCGATATGCGCAACGGATATGTGGTTGTCGCGGAACACCGCCATCACCAGCGTGGTGCCCATGCCGGAATACTGCGGCTGACTTTCGGCCGCGCGGTAGATCGACTCGTTGGCGTGGCCGATCACCGCTTCCAGCAGTTCGGATATCGATTTGCGCCCCTCGATGAGGCCCTGTTCGAGTTCGGTGCTGATCACCGCGGTGGCCATGCCGCTCGCCACTTCGCCGGCGTTGTAACCACCCATGCCGTCGGCGAGCACCGCTACGCCGATCGCGGGGTGGATGGCGACGGCATCTTCGTTGTGCGTCCGCACCATGCCGGAATCGGAGCGGCTGACCATCTGCAGTGAAGGGCTGAGATCCTGATTCATGTCAGATGCTGAAGTCGACCTGTGAGAGGGATTGGGTGAGATTGCCGGCGCAGGTACGCAGGTCGGCCGCCATGTCGGTGCCGGTCTGGTAACGGGCGTCCGCATCCTTGGCCAGCGCGCGGTCGATGATGGCGGACAGGCAGTCCGGCACGTCCGGACGCAGGTCGCGGATGTCCGGATGCTGTTCGTTGGCGATGCGGAACATCAGCTGCGCCATCGAATCGCCTTCGAAGGGCAGCTTGCCGCAGACCATCTGGAACAGCATCACGCCGAGCGAGAACAGATCGGAACGGCCGTCGATCTTCTTGCCGGCCAGCTGTTCGGGCGACATGTAGGACGGCGTGCCGAGCACCATGCCGGTCTTGGTGCGCGACGAGTCGGTGATGCGCGCGATGCCGAAGTCGGTCACCTTGACCTGGTCCGATTCGGCTTCGTACATGATGTTGGCCGGCTTCACGTCGCGGTGCACCACGTTGTTGCCGTGCGCATAGGCGAGTGCATCGGCCACCCGGGCGGCGATGTCCATCACCTTGGGCAGCGGCATCAGATGGCCCGGTTTGGTCTGCGGCACCAGGTCGCGACCCTTCAGGAACTCCATCGCGATGTAGGCGAGGTCGTGCTCCTCGCCGGCATCGAAGATGGTGACGATGTTCGGGTGGTTCAGCCGGCCGGCGGTTTCCGCCTCGCGGAAGAAGCGCTCCTTCACGTCGGCCAGTTCCTCTTCGTCGAATTCCTGCGACAGCGCCATGGTCTTGATCGCGACCACGCGGTTGATCTTGGGGTCACGGCCCAGATAGACCACGCCCATGGCCCCCTTGCCCAGTTCCTTCTCGACCTGGTAGCGGCCCAGCATCGGCTTCTCCACCGTGCCGTCCTCGAGGATGCCGGTGTTGGTGCGCCCCGCCCCGGCGCCGCCCAGCATGACGGTTTCCGACATCGCCTTGGCCCGCTTGACGCGGGTTTCCAGATCCTTGAACTTCGGATTGAAGTCGGCCATGTGACGGAACACGGCTTCCGCCTTGTTGAACTGGCGCTTGCGCTCGAAATCGAGGGCGAGGTTGTAGAGGTTTTCCATCACCGCATCGGACAGCGGCACCTGACGGAACTTGTCCCACGCCATGTCGAGCTGGCCCTGCCCCTGGAAGGCCAGCGCCAGCATGCGGTTGGATTCGGCCGACTGTTCGTCCGACTTCACCTTGCCGCGCTCGGTCACCAGGAAGCGCTTGGTGGTCAGCAGCAGGTGGCCGACCAGCAGCAGCGCCGCCGGCAGCATCAGCTGCAGCCACATGAGCTGGCCGGTCATCAGCACGAAGTGGGTGGCCAGCAGCGCGATAAACAGCGCCGCCGTGACGCCGGCGCCCAGGCCGGCCTTCAGCCGCGGCAGCAGCACGATCAGATAGAGGGCGATCAGCAGGAACACGCCGAACTCGGCCGCCCAGGCCCAGGAAGGCGACACGAAGAAATGCTCCTGCAGGATGCTGGACAGGCCGTGCGCCATCACCTCGACCGAGGACATCGCCGGCGACACCGGCGTGGCGTAGAAATTGCCGATGCCGGGTGCGGTCTGGCCGATCAGCACGATCCTGTCGCGGTACTTGTCGAGCGGTATCTTGCCGCTCATCACGTCGAAGAAGGAATCGACCGGGAAAGGCGGCTTGCCGCCCTCGCCCTGGTAATAGAAGCTGTACATGCCCAGCCCCGGGTCGGTGGCGACCTTCAGTCGTCCCAGCGTGACCGACTCGCCGAGCTTCACGCGGATGTCGTCCACGCCGAGGTTCAGGCTTTTCGCGGCGATCAGCAGCGGCAGCGACGGATAGAGCTGATCGAAGTGCGTCATGACCAGCGGCTGCAGGCGCAGGCCGCCGTCGCGGTCGATCGACGGATTCAGGTGACCGACCGCGGCCGCCCCCTTGCCCAGCGGCTCGATCACGCCGGCCGATACGTCCAGCGTCAGCGGCGGCAGCGGCTCGCTGCCCTCGACATTCTTCAGCGCCATCCGGCGCACGAACTCGGGCAGCGGTTTGTCCGGCCGCCCCTGCGGCTCGCCATCGAGGAAGAGCATGGGCAGCGCCACGTTGCCGGCCCGGGACACGCTTTCGGCAAGTTGCCGGTCGGTGTTCAGCGCCACCTCCGCTTCGCGCAGCACGGCCGAGAAGGCGTCCAGCGCTCCGCTGACGGGCGGCGCCTGCTCAATCTCGCCCTCCGCCGGCGGCACCGCGGCGGCCGAACGCGCCTGCGACTCGATGGCCAGCAGCTTGTTGATGTAGGCCAGACCGGGGTCGATCTGCGGTTCGGCAAAGAAGATGGTCGTGCCGACAACCTTGGACTGCGCCTGCGCCAGTTTGTCGATCATGCGCGCATGCACGTCGCGCGGCCACGGCCAGCGGCCGATGTTGTCGATGCTCTGCTGGTCGATCGCGATGATGGCGATGCGCGGACTGGGTGTGCGGTCGCTTGCGCTGACGACCACATCGTAGGCCTTGCGCTCGAGACTCTGGATCAGGTCGGACTGGGCGGAGAACAGGAAAAGCAGGCTGATGACGGCGCCAAGGAACCAGTCGGTCTTCCAGATAGCGGCCTTGGTCACGCTCACCCCCGCAAAGTTGTCGCCCCTCCCGGAGACGGGGACGGTGCCTGTCGGCTTGTTGTGTATGCCATCCGCTCTCGCGCCGGCCAACTCACGCGAAAAAACAGACGTCTGTCACATATTCTTGCAGTTCAGCCTCAACACAGTCAAACGGCGCTTGGCACGGCGCGGTGCAATTTCACGCTTGCCGTACCGAATCCGCTGCGCCGCGGAAATCGGCTGCCGGTATCAGTAGGGAAGATCGCGTCCGAGACCGGCGACACGGGCTTTTTCGACCAGGCGCGCGGCAAGCACCAGGTCCTGTATCGCCATGCCCTGGGACTCAAACAGCGTGATGTCGGCGGCGCTGCGACGCCCCGGCCTCATGCCGGCCAGCAGTTCGCCCAGTTCGGTCATGCCGTACTCGCTCAGCCGACCTTTCTCCAGTGCCGGCAGCAGGTCGCCGGATTCACGCAGTGCCGTGGCGCGTGCGTCGACCGCGATTACGGCGGCGCGGCGTATGGTGGCTTCGTCGATCTCGCGGCGGATCAGCGCGTTCGATCCGGCCGCGGTGACGTGCGCGCCCTCGCCGAGCCAGCGACCGTCGAACAGCGGGTCGGTCGCGGTCGTGATGGTGACGACCACATCGGCGCCACGCACGGCCGATTCGATGTCGTTCGCCGGCACGATGTCCTGCCCGAGGCGCTGTGACTGCTCGCGGCAGAAAGCTTCGAGCTTGTCGCGCTTGCGCGCCACAACCTCGATGCGCTCGATATCACGCACCGCGCACAACGCCTCGATCTGGCTGCGCGCCTGCCAGCCGGCACCGAACACGACCGCACGGTGCGCGTCTTCGCGCGCCAGCACGCGGGCGGCCAGCCCGCCCGTCGCGCCGGTGCGCATCATGCCGAGGTAATCCGCCTCCAGTACGGCCAGCGGCCGGCCGTTGGCGACGTCGAACAGATGCACCCAGAAGCGCGCACCCTCACGGCTCGTCGTGTAGCTCTTGTAGCCCATCACGCCGAGCGGCAGCACCGCGCCGTGCAGGATGTGCAGCGCAGAGCTGGGCGTACGGCTGCGCGCGCGTGGCGTATCGATCGCCTCGCCGGCGGCGTGCCAGCGATGGGCGTCCTCCACCGCTGACAGCGCATCCGGCAGGGTCAGCACCTGACGGACGTCGTCCTCGGTGAGATAGAGGGCCATGAGCTGTCGCGCGCCGGCGCTTGATTACTGGATCGGGAAATCGACCGGCTTCTGGCGAGAGGCGATGATCTTGCCCACCGCCAGCACCAGCAGCGCTCCGACGATGCCGGCGCCGTAGCGCACCAGGGCCGCCGCTTCCGGCTTGTCGACCGTGCTGGCCGCGTCAAGCGGCACGTAGGGCAGGATGGCCGGGTCGGTCACCGCCATCGTGCCGGCGATCCAGCCGAGCAGCATGGCGCCCAGCGTGACGATGAAGGGGTAGCGCGTCATCAGTCCCAGCACCAGCTGGCTGCCCCAGACGATGATGGGGATGGACACCAGCAGGCCGAAAATGACCAGCGGCAGCTGATGGTCGCCGCCCGCGCCTTCGGCGGCGCCGGCAATCGCGATCACGTTGTCCACGCTCATCACCAGATCGGCCACGATGACGGTCTTCACCGCGCCCCACAGCTTGTCGCTGGGCTTGATGTTGGCGTGCTCGTCGTCGTCCTCCGGCATCAACAGCTTGATACCGATCCAAAGCAGCAGCAGTGCGCCGACCAGTTTCAGGTAGGGCACCTTGAGCAGGGTCAGCGCGAACATGATGAGAATCACGCGCAGGAACACCGCACCGGCCGTGCCCCACATGATGCCCAGCCGGCGCTGCGCCGGCGGCAGCTTGCGGCAGGCGAGCGCGATCACGACCGCGTTGTCGCCGCCCAGCAGGATGTCGATCATGATGATCTGGCCAACGGCAAGCCAGAATTCGGGAGAAGAGAAATCCATCGTGTTGCGCCCGGAATGCGAAAGCGCGGATTCTACCGACAGAGCTTCATGACGGGCACAAATGAAAAGGGCCACCGCTTGCGCGATGGCCCTGTGCACTGCAACAACAACTCAGTGCTTCAGGATCAGAGCAGACCCTTGAGCAGCTTGCCCATTTCCGACGGATTGCGCGTCACGGTGAAGCCGCACTCTTCCATGATGGCGAGCTTGGCGTCGGCGGTGTCGGCACCGCCCGAGATCAGCGCACCGGCGTGGCCCATGCGCTTGCCCGGGGGCGCGGTGACGCCTGCGATGAAGCCGACGATGGGCTTCTTCATGTTGGCCTTGCACCACTGTGCCGCCTCGGCTTCGTCCGGACCGCCGATCTCGCCGATCATGATCACCGCGTCGGTGTCCGGATCGTCGTTGAACATGCGCATCACGTCGATGTGCTTGAGCCCGTTGATCGGGTCGCCGCCGATGCCGACCGCGCTCGACTGGCCGAGGCCGATCTCGCTCAGCTGGCCGACCGCTTCGTAGGTCAGCGTACCGGAGCGGCTGACCACGCCGATGCGGCCCTTCTTGTGGATGTGGCCCGGCATGATGCCGATCTTGATTTCGTCCGGCGTGATCAGGCCCGGGCAGTTCGGGCCCAGCAGCAATGTCTTCTTGCCGCCGGCCGCTTCCTTGGCCTTCATCTTGTTGCGCACCATCAGCATGTCACGCACCGGAATGCCTTCGGTGATGCAGATGACCAGGTCGAGGTCGGCTTCGACCGCTTCCCAGATCGCCGCAGCTGCGCCCGGAGGCGGCACGTAGATGACCGACACGGTGGCGCCGGTGGCGGCCTTCGCTTCAGCCACGGTGGCGTGGATGGGGATGCCCTCGAAGTCCTCGCCGGCCTTCTTCGGATTCACGCCGGCGACGAAACAGTTCGCGCCATTGGCGTAGTCGCGGCACATGCGGGTGTGGAACTGGCCGGTCTTCCCGGTGATGCCCTGGGTGATGACCTTGGTGTCCTTGTTGATCAGAATCGACATGTCTGGTTCTCCCCTCAGTGTCCGGCCACGGCGGCAACGATCTTCTGTGCCGCATCCGCCATGCTGTCGGCCGAAATGATGGGCAGACCCGAGTCCGCCAGAATCTGCTTGCCCAGTTCCTCGTTGGTACCCTTCATGCGCACCACCAGCGGCACCGTCAGGTGCACTTCGCGCGCCGCGGCGACGACGCCGGTGGCGATGGTGTCACAGCGCATGATGCCGCCGAAGATGTTCACCAGGATGCCGCGCACGTTGGGGTTGCGCAGCATGATCTTGAACGCCTCGGTCACCTTCTCGGTGGTGGCGCCGCCACCCACGTCGAGGAAGTTGGCCGGTTCGGCGCCGTACAGCTTGATCACGTCCATGGTGGCCATGGCCAGGCCGGCGCCATTCACCAGGCAGCCGATGTTGCCGTCCAGCGACACATAGCTCAGATCGAACTTCGATGCCTCGATTTCCGCCGGATCCTCTTCATCCAGGTCGCGGAAAGCCACGATGTCCTCGTGGCGGTAGAGCGCGTTCGAATCGAAGTTGAACTTGGCGTCCAGCGCCTTGATGTTGCCGTTGCCTTCGAGAATCAGCGGATTGATCTCCGCCAGCGAGGCATCGGTTTCCATGTAGCAGGTATACAGCTTCTTGAAGGTGTCGATCGCCTGCGCCTGCGACGCGGCGGGAACGCCGATGCCGTCGGCCAGTTCCTTGCCCTGCGCGTCGGTCATGCCGACCAGCGGGTCGATGAACACCTTGATGATCTTTTCCGGCGTGTTGTGGGCGACTTCCTCGATGTCCATGCCGCCTTCCGACGAGGCCATCATCGCCACTTTCTGCGTCGCGCGATCGGTCAGCGCGGCGACGTAGTATTCCTTCTTGATGTCGGCGCCTTCCTCGATCAGCAGGCGGCGAACCTTCTGGCCCTCCGGGCCGGTCTGGTGCGTGACCAGCTGCATGCCCATGATCTGCTTCGCGAATTCGCGCACCTCGTCGAGCGACTTCGCCACCTTGACGCCGCCACCCTTGCCACGGCCACCGGCGTGGATCTGCGCCTTGACCACCCAGACCTTGCCGCCCAGCGATTCCGCTGCGGCCACAGCCTGATCAACCTCGAAAACCGGTACTCCGCGCGGCGTGACCACACCGAAACGGCGCAATACCTCCTTCGCCTGATACTCATGGATCTTCATGCGTATTCCTCGCCTTGTTGTCTGCACAGGATGGTGAAACGCCCGCTTCGGCTTGTAGCCCTGACGAGTCTTGTTGCGCATCGCGACGCCTGTTGGCGGTCGATACCCGCATTCCGGCGTGCGGGCCGGATCACGTAATCCATAATTATACAGAGCATCGCTGCACTGCAGCGAAACAATTCAGTCCAGCGGGGGGACGATTTCGATCTGCAGGCAGCCGACGCCGGCAATCTCGGCGCTCACATGATCACCGGGCAGAAGTGCCGACACGCCGGCCGGCGTGCCGGTGAACAGCAGGTCGCCGGCGCGCAGCTCGACCAGGCGGGACAGGCGCTCGATCAGCGTTTCGACGTCGAGGATCATGTCGGACAGATCGCCCCGCTGGCGCAGCTGCCCGTTCACCGACAGCTCGATGGCCCCGCTGCGCGGATGCCCGCAGACGCTGACCGGCACCAGTTCGGACACCGGCGCACTGCTGTCGAATCCCTTCCCCATGTCCCACGGCTGCCCCTTGTCGCGCGCCGCGCGCTGCAGGTCGCGGCGCGTCAGATCGAGGCCGACGCCGTAACCGCAAATGCAGGCGCGCGCCCGCGCTGCGTCGAGATTGCGGCCGCCCGCATGCAGCGCGACCACCAGTTCGACCTCATGCTGCAGGTCCGACGTCGCCGACGGATAGGGCACCGAGGCCGGCGCACATACCAGCGCATCAGCCGGCTTGGAGAAGAAGAAAGGCTGCTCGAGGGCCGGGTCATGACCCATCTCGCGCGCGTGGTCAGCGTAATTGCGGCCGACGCAGTAGATGCGGCGCACCGGAAAACGCGCCGCGGAGCCGCGGATCGGCAAGGCGGGCGGAGAAAGTTCGAACAACATCGGGTGCATGCGAGCTCCAGCGTAACTGTCGTGACACACAATTTTGCCTCTTCCCGCATCGCCTTGTCTGGCGCGGCTCACGAAAGCACGCGCCACTAAAGTAAAGTTTCCCCTCGGCCTGCCGAAAAAGAACACATGATCACGGATCGCCATCTGCATTCCGGCACGGAGTTTCCTCAATTGCATACGCCAGCCACTGCGTTCGAACGCACACGGTCGCGGCTGCGCCCGACACTGCTCGCGGCCGCGCTGCTGGCGGTCGGCCTGCACGCACCGCACGCGATGGCGCTGGGACTCGGGGCGATCAAGGCGCGCTCGGCGATCGGTGAGCCCTTCCGCGCGGAGGTTGCCCTGCTCGGCAGTGGCGACGACGTCCCTGCAAGCAGCTGTTTCTCGATCGACGTGCCGGCCTCCGCCGGCGCGGATGACCTGCCCTGGCTCACCGCCGGACGCCTGCGCACGCAAGGTCGCACACTTTTCATCAGCAGCGGCACACCGATCAACGAGCCCATCCTGATGGTGGGCGTGCGCGTCGGCTGCGGCCACGAGGTGGTGCGTGAGTACACGGTGCTGATGCAGCCGATCACCGCCACCACGCAGGACAGCCCGCCGACGGAGGCCCCTGCCCCGCGCGAGCGCGTCAGGCCGGCCACAGCACCCGCAACCGCCACGCTGGCGGCGGCGGGCGAAGCAGGACGCAGCGAGGTCGAGCCGGCACCTGCCAAGCCGCGGGCCGCGCGCAAGCCACGTCGCACCGAAGCTGCGCAACCGGCCGGAGATCGGCTGTTCGTCGCCCCCGGTCTGGATTCCGGCAACGGTCTGAAGATGTCGGGCGGCATGGCAGCGCGGCCGGAGGCCAGCGAAGCCCAGCGCGAAGCGCTGCGCACCGAACAGAAACTGCTCGCCGCACTCGATGAGCAGATCGCGACCCATCTGGCGATCGCCGACAAGGTGAAGCAGCTGGAGGCCCGGCTGGAAGCGCTGCAGAAGCAGCTCGACCGGAGCAGCGGCGCCCTGGACGCCGCCCGTGCGCCGGCGGCCACGCCCACCGAAGCGCCGCCCCTGCCGGCAGTGACGGCAGAAGCGCCGGTCGACAGCAGCGCACCGGTGGTCGAACCGCCCGCCGAAGTCGAGGAGGCGGCGACCGAAACGCTGCCACCGCCGCCCGGCCTGACCAACGAACCGGTCAAGGTGATCACCAAACTGCCGCCGGACACCGCGGCCGACGTGGAACCGCTTGCCCCTGGCATGAACTGGATGGTTGCTGGCCTGGGCCTGCTCGCCGCCGGCGCCGTGCTCGGCGGTGGCTGGCTGTGGCGCCGCCGCGCCCAGGCCGTCGCCGAAGCCAGCGCCCGCCGCCAGCGCGAGATCGAAGCCAGCCTGGCGAACACCGCGCCGCCGCGCCGGCGCGATCAACGCGCGGCCGACACCGAATACGCGCAGGGCGGCGCCGACGCGCCGCCGGTTTTCGCCGACATTCCCGCACCGACATGGTCGCGGCCGGTACGCGCCGAAGCGCCCCCTGCCGACCCGAGCACGGCGACGGCCATGGCGCAGGCGGTGGTGTCGTCCATCGGCTACTTCCCGGGCGAGGCGCCGGTCGAACACATGGACGACGTGCGAATCGCCGCGCAGACGAGCGACGCCGATGCGACGACGCACGCCGCCGAGCCGGATGCGCTGCCGGCGGTCGGCAGCTCGAGCGTCGATTTCGAACTGGCGCCCGAAGCGCCGGCCGAAGATCGCCAACCCGCGCGACTGGACCTCGAGTTCGATACCTTCGTCGGCTCGGCCAGCAGCCTGGGCGGTGGGGAGAGCGCAGCACAGGCGGCAAGCGGCCCGCGCCTGGTCAGCAGCAATACCGGCATCCCCGTGAGCAGCACGCTGAGCATCGACCAGAGTGCGCCGCCGGCCAACGAGGAAACGCCGCCGTCACACGAACACGTGCTCGAGCTGGCCGAGATAATGATGTCCTTCGGCCGCTCCGAAGGCGCTGCGCAGACCCTGTCCGAATTCCTGCGCGACTACCCGAAGGAGTCGCTGATCCCGTGGCTCAAGCTGCTCGACCTCTACCACAAGGGCGGGCGGCGCGGCGAGTACGACGATCTGGCGCCCAAACTGAACCGCGCATTCAACGTGAAGGTACCGGACTGGGAGCACTTCAGCGGCCCGATCACTTCCGAATCGGTCGAACAGTTCGCCCACATCATGGCGCGCGTGAGCGCCACCTGGCCGAATCAGGAGTGCCTCGACTACCTGACCGAACTGCTGCGCGACAACCGCGCCGGCACCCGCGTCGGCTTCCCGCTCGGCGTGATCGACGACATCCTGCTGCTGAAGAGCATGCTGGAGTGGCTGATCGCGAATCCGCCGGTCACCAATACCAGCGCCTCCCGCCTCGCCCTGCTCTAGGGCGCGCTCACGCGGGATTGTCGATATCGACGAAGTCCACCTGAAGGCCGCAGGTTCGCGCGAGGTGCTCGCCCAGCGCCTGCACACCATAGCGCTCGGTCGCATGATGGCCGGCCGCGATGTAGGGCACGCCCGACTCACGCGCCGTATGCGTCGTCTGTTCCGAAATCTCGCCTGACAGATAGAGGTCGGCCCCGGCGTCGATCGCCTGTTCGAACATGCCCTGAGCACCGCCGGTGCACCAGGCGACGCGCCGCACCGTACGCTGTGCGTCGCCCACCAGCAGCGCCCTGCGGCCAAGCGCCGCACCGAAACGCTCGGCCAGCTGGCCGGCGTTGGCCGGCGCGGAAGGCTCACCTATCCACAGCAGCCCCTGGTCGCCCGCGACGGCGCTCGGCGTCAGCCCGAGCACGCGCCCGAGCTGGGCGTTGTTGCCCAGTTCAGGGTGCGCGTCCAGCGGCAGGTGGTAAGCGAACAGATTGATGTCGTGCGCCAGCAGCCGGGCGATGCGGGCGCGCCGCATGCCGGTGATCCGGCCGTCCTCGCCCCGCCAGAACCAGCCGTGATGCACCAGGATGGCCTGCGCGCCGCGCTCGATGGCGGCATCGATCAGGGCCAGGCTGGCAGTGACGCCACAGACCACGCGGGCGACCTCCCGCGTGCCTTCCACTTGCAGGCCGTTTGGGCAATAATCCTTGAAGCGCGCGGCTTCCAGCAGGTCATCCAGATGTCGTTGCAGCTGCGTCCTGTCCATTCTTCCCCCGTTCTGATTGCCGAATTATGCAGCGTCTGTGGCTGGTCTTTGCTCAATCGGTCACTGCCGCGCTGGCCGTGCTCTTCGTCGTCGCGACGCTGAAACCGGAATGGCTGCCGAGCCGTTCGACGCCGCTGCAGAACGGCGGGGCTGCCGCGCCCGCAATCAGCACGCTGCTGCCTGAACCACCCCCCGTCACGACACGCATCGAAGCCGCGAAGGTGGTGAGTTACGCCGATGCCGCGCAGAAAGCGCTGCCATCGGTGGTGCACATCTTCACCACCAAGGCCGTGCGCACACCCCAGCACCCGCTGATGAACGACCCGGTGTTCCGTCACTTCTTCGGTGACCGCCTGGGCAGCCAGCCGCAGCGTCAGATGGGGCTCGGTTCCGGCGTCATCGTCAGCGAGGACGGTGTGGTGCTGACCAACAACCACGTGGTCGAGGCAGCCGACGAAATCGAGGTGTCGCTGAACGACGGCGGAAAGTACCCGGCTACGCTGATCGGCAGCGACCCTGAATCCGACCTCGCCGTGCTGCGCGTCAAGGCGCCCGGCAAGCTGCCGGCCGTCAGTTTCGGTGACAACGACACACTGCGCATCGGTGATGTCGTGCTGGCCATCGGCAATCCTTTCGACGTTGGACAGACCGTCACCATGGGCATCGTGTCGGCGCTCGGCCGCTCTCAGCTCGGCATCAACACCTTCGAGAACTTCATCCAGACCGATGCCGCCATCAACCCGGGCAACTCCGGCGGTGCGCTGATCGATGCCAACGGCAATCTGGTCGGCATCAACACCGCCATCTACTCACGCAGCGGCGGTTCGCTCGGCATCGGCTTCGCGATTCCGGTCAGCACGGCGCGCAGCGTGATGGAACAGATCGTCGCCAGCGGCTCGGTGACCCGTGGCTGGGTCGGCGTCGAGGTACAGGAACTGACGCCGGAACTGGCCGAGAGCTTCAAGTACCCGATGAGCGGCGGTGCGCTGATCGCCGGCGTGATGCGCGGCAGCCCGGCCGACCGCGGTGGTGTGCGTCCGGGCGACGTGCTGCTCGAGGTCGACGGCAAGAAGGTGAAGGACGCCAGCGGCATGCTGCAGCTGATTGCGGCGCTGGTGCCGGGCCAGCAGGCGACGCTGAAAGTCTATCGCAGTGGCGGCGAACGCGAGGTCGTGGTCAATGTCGGCAAGCGCCCGATCAACGGCGTCGCCGCGAAGAACCGCGAGTAAGGGTCAGGCGAAAGGTCAGGCCGCCGCGTCCCGCTCGTCGTCGCGGGCCGGCGAGCGGCCGGTGAAACGTGCCACCACGATCCCCAGTTCGTACAGCACGCACAGCGGAATGGCCAGCATCAGCTGCGACACCACGTCCGGCGGCGTGACGACAGCGGCCACCACGAAGGCGCCGACGATCACGTAAGGGCGCGCCTCCTTCAGCTTTTCGATGCTGACGATGCCGAAGCGCACCAGCACGATCACCACCACTGGCACCTCGAAGGTGACGCCGAAGGCGGTGAACATGGTCAGCACGAAGCTGAGGTACTGCTCGATGTCCGGCGCCGGCGTGATGCTCTTCGGAGCGAACTCCGAAATGAAGTGGAACACCGTCTTGAACACGAAGAAGTAGCAGAAGGCCATGCCCGCGAGGAAGAGCAGCGTGCTGGCAACGATCAGCGGCAGCCCGAGCCGCTTCTCGTGCGCATACAGGCCCGGCGCCACGAAGGCCCACGCCTGGTAGAGCACCACCGGCAGGGCGATCAGGAAGGCCACCATCATCGTCACCTTGACCGGCACGAAGAAGGGCGTGACGACGCCGGTGGCGATCATCTTCGTACCCTCCGGCAGCGCGACCATCAGCGGACGCGCCAGCAGATCGTAGATGTCGCCGGCCCACGGCATCAGGCAGATGAACACGATGACGATGGCCGCTACAGCACGCAGCAGGCGGTCACGCAGTTCGACCAGATGGGAAATGAAACTTTCGGTCTGCTCGCTCATGTCTTGTCGGACGACACCGGTTTGACTTCCGGCGGCGGAATATCGAGGGAGAGCTGGCCGGAAACGGGCTCCGGCGCAGGCGCTGCGGCCGGCGCCGGCTCGGCGATCTGCACCGCCCCGGCCTGCTCGATCGCCGCGTACTTTTCCTGTTCGGCCATCGCGGCGCGCATCTGGTCACTCAGGCCGTCGACCTCCTTGGTGACCGAACTGGTCGCCTCGCTGGCCTGCCGCTCGACCTCGCGCACCTGCTGTTCGACCTGGGATTGCAGCTTGCGCAGTTCCTCCAGCTGCATCTCTTTCGAAATGTCCGCCTTCACGTCACTGACGTAGCGCTGCAGACGGCCCAGCAGATGACCGGCCGTGCGGGCCACGCGGGGCAGGCGCTCGGGACCGAGCACGATGAGCGCCACGATGCCGATGATGAAAAATTCGGAGAAACCGATGTCGAACATGGGGACGTGGAAATGAGCCGGGCGGGCCGACAGCCCGCCCGGTGAATGAAGGAGCGGCCGGCGGCCGCGGCGATCAGGACTTGACCTTCTCTTCCGCCTTCACGTCTATCGTGTGACCGACGCTCTGGGTCGGCTGGTCTGCCGGAGCGCTGCCCTCGGCGCCCTTCATGCCTTCCTTGAAGCCCTTGACCGCGCCGCCGAGATCGGAGCCGATGTTGCGCAGCTTCTTGGTGCCGAACACCAGAAGCACGATGACGAGCACGACGAGCCAGTGCCAGATGCTGAATGAACCCATGGGATTACCTCTCGGAAACGATCATGGGCGGCAGGGGATGGTCGCCGCCCAGAACATGCATGTGAAGATGATACACCTCCTGCCGACCCACCTTTCCGCAGTTGATGATGGTGCGGAAACCATCGTCGGCACCTGCCGTACGGGCCAGTTCACCCGCCTTGGAGAGCATGCGGCCGAGCACGGCCTCATGCGTTCCGTCGGCGTCGTACAGCGTGGCGACGTGCATCTTCGGGATCACGAGGAAGTGCACTGGCGCCTGCGGATTGATGTCGTGGAAGGCGTAGATCAGATCGTCTTCGTACAGCTTGCGCGACGGGATCTTGCCTTCGATGATCTTGCAGAAGATGCAGTTGGGGTCGTGCATGGTGTCAGTCTGTCCGTGAGGTCGGGAGTTTCAAATACGTGTATTACCGTATTGCGAGCGTGATCAGCCGTTCGTGCGCGCGCGCTTCTCGTCGATGCCCGAAATGCCCTCACGGCGACGGAATTCGTGCAGCACGTCGTCCACGGTCAGTCCGTGATGGGCCAGCAGCACCATCGAATGAAACCACAGGTCGGTCACCTCGCGCACGACATGGCCGACATCGCCGTCCTTGGACGCCATGATGGTCTCGGCCGCTTCCTCGGCCACCTTCTTGCAGATCGCGTCGGTGCCCTTGTGGAACAGCGAGGACACGTAGGACGATCCCGGCTCGGCGCTCTTGCGCTCGGCAATGGTCTGCGCGACGCGGCGCAGCACTTCGATATCGATCATTTGTATATCTCGTCCGGGTTCTTGATGACCGGGTCGACCTCGTCCCAGTGGCCATCGGTGAGCGAATGGAAGAAGCAGCTGTGGCGACCGGTGTGACAGGCGATCCCGCCGGTCTGTTCAACCTTCAGCAGCAGCACGTCGCGGTCGCAGTCGAGTCGGATGTCGAGCACCTTCTGCGTGTGGCCGGATTCCTCGCCCTTGTGCCAGAGCTTCCCGCGCGAGCGCGACCAGAACACCGCCTCGCGCAGTTCTGCCGTACGGACCAGCGCCTCACGGTTCATCCAGGCGAACATGAGCACGTCACCGGTCGATGCCTCCTGCACGATGACCGGCAGCAGCCCCTTCTCGTCCCAGTCGATGGCGTCTGTCCAGGTCGGCGCCGCCATTACAGACGCACCTCGATGCCGCGCTCGCGCATCCGTTCCTTGGCCTCGCGCACCGTGTGCTGGCCGAAATGGAAGATGCTGGCCGCCAGCACCGCGTCGGCCCCGCCCTCGACCACGCCTTCGACCAGATGATCGAGGTTGCCGACGCCGCCCGAGGCGATGACCGGAATGCGTACGGCGTCCGACACGGCGCGGGTCAGCGCCAGGTCGAAGCCGTTCTTGGTACCGTCGCGGTCCATGCTGGTGAGCAGGATTTCGCCGGCACCCAGCGATTCGACCTTCTGCGCCCACTCGACCGCGTCGAGCCCGGTCGGATTGCGGCCGCCGTGCGTGAACACCTCCCAGCGCGGCCGGCCGTCACGATCCTCGACGCGCTTGGCGTCGATGGCGACGACGATGCACTGCGAACCGACCTTGCCGGAGGCGCGGGCCACCAGATCGGGGTCCTTGATCGCGGCCGTGTTCATGCTCACCTTGTCGGCGCCGGCATTGAGCAGGCGGCGCACGTCCTCGACCGCGCGCACGCCGCCGCCGACGGTCAGCGGGATGAACACCTGTTCGGCCACCTGTTCGACCACGTGCAGGATGATGTCGCGCGCGTCGGAACTGGCCGTGATGTCGAGAAAGGTCAGCTCGTCGGCGCCCTGCTCGTCGTAACGGCGGGCGATCTCGACCGGATCACCGGCGTCCTTCAGCGACACGAAATTGACGCCCTTGACCACACGGCCGGCGTTGACGTCCAGACAGGGAATGATGCGCTTGGCTAGCATGGATGTTTCGCGCCCTGCGCGATGAAAAGGTTCAGCCTTCGCCGTTCAGGCGGTCCGCTTCGGCCTGTGCGGCCGCGAAATCCAGCGTGCCCTCGTAGATGGCCCGGCCGGTGATGGCGCCGATCACGCCTTCGTCCTCGACGGCACAGAGGCCGCGGATGTCGTCCAGATTGGTGATGCCGCCCGACGCGATGACCGGAATGCGCAGCGCCTGCGCCAGCTTCACCGTGGCATCGATGTTGACGCCGCTGAGCATGCCATCGCGACCGATGTCGGTATAGACGATGGCCTCGACGCCCTGGTCCTCGAACTTCTTGGCCAGATCGATCACGTCGTGGCCGGTCATCTTCGACCAGCCATCGACCGCAACCTTGCCGTCCTTGGCGTCGAGACCGACGATGATGTGGCCGGGGAAGGCGCCGCAGGCGTCATGGACGAAGCCCGGGCTCTTGACCGCCGCGGTGCCGATGATGACGTAGCTGATGCCGTCGTCGAGATAGCGCTCGATGGTGTCGAGGTCGCGGATGCCGCCGCCGAGCTGGATCGGGATTTCATCACCCAGTTCCTTGACGATGGCCTTGATCGCCGATTCGTTCTTCGGCTTGCCGGCGACGGCACCGTTGAGGTCCACCAGGTGCAGGCGACGGGCGCCGGCGTCGAGCCAGTGGCGGGCCATGGCAGCCGGGTCTTCCGAAAATACGGTCACCACGTCCATATCACCTTGCTTCAGGCGTACGCAGTGGCCGTCCTTGAGGTCGATGGCGGGAATGAGCAGCATGGCGCGAGTCGTGTCGTGTCAGGGAGAGTGGAAGGGAGAAGTCCCCGACGGCATCGTCGGGCACCAGGTGTCAGGGCATCCAGCCGATGAAGTTGGCCAGCAGGCGCAATCCGGCTTGCGCACTCTTTTCCGGGTGAAACTGCACCGCAAAAATATTATCGCGCGCTATTGCACTGGTAAAGGCTGCGCCGTAACTGGTTTCGCCGGCAGTCAGCGCCGCGTCGACCGGCTGCACGAAGTAGCTGTGCACGAAGTAGAAGCGTTCGCCGTCCGCGATGCCGGCCCACATCGGGTGCGCGCGCGTCTGACTGACACCGTTCCAGCCCATGTGCGGCACCTTCAGGCGGGCGCCGGACACCGGGTCGCGCGGATCGACAAAGCGCTTCACGTCGCCGGCGAGCACGCCGAGGCCCGGCACATCGCCCTCCTGGCTGTGCTGGAACAGCATCTGCAGACCGATGCAGATGCCGAGGAAAGGCTTGTTCGCGGCGGCATCGAGCACCGCGCCGCGCAGGTCACGCGCGTCGAGTTCGCGCATGCAGTCCGGCATGGCGCCCTGGCCCGGGAATACGACGCGGTCGGCGCCCGCGACGACGCGCGCGTCGCTGCTGACGATGACCTCGGCTGCGGGCGCGACATGTTCGATCGCCTTGGCGACCGAACGCAGATTGCCCATGCCGTAATCGATGATGACAACGCGAGTCATGAGTGCGGCCGAATCGGAAGAGGGTGAAACGCTGGCGTCAGGACGGGCTCAGAGCGAACCCTTGGTCGACGGCATCTGGCCGGCCGCACGTTCGTCGCGCTCGCTGGCGGCGCGCAGTGCGCGGGCAAAGGCCTTGAATATGGTTTCGCACTGGTGATGTGCGTTGATGCCGCGCAGATTGTCGATGTGCAGCGTGACCAGCGCGTGATTGACGAAGCCCTGGAAGAACTCGCGCGTCAGGTCGACGTCGAAATCGCCGATGCGGGCGCGGGTGAAGTCGATGTTGTACTCCAGCCCCGGCCGGCCGGACAGGTCGACCACGACGCGCGACAGCGCCTCGTCCAGCGGCACGTAGGCGTGGCCGTAGCGACGCAGGCCCTTCTTGTCGCCGACCGCCTTGGCGAAGGCCTGGCCCAGCGTGATGCCGACATCCTCCACCGTATGGTGGGCATCGATGTGCAGGTCACCCCGGGCGGTGATTTCGAGATCGATCAGGCCGTGCCGAACGATCTGGTCCAGCATGTGATCGAAGAAGGGCACGCCGGTGTCCAGCTTGCCCTGGCCGGTTCCGTCGAGATTGATGCGCACCGTGATCTGGGTTTCCAGGGTGTTGCGCGTGATTTCGGCTTGCCGCATGAAGATGGTCGCTTCGGTGATTCGTCCCGGCTGCACGCCGGAACAGGGATGGCCGGATGATAACATCGACTTGCAGCAGGCCACGCCAGCCCGCGTGCTCCGCAGCACCCCGCCAACCAACCGCCGCACCGCCGCCCGCACCATCATGAGCCAGTACTGGAGCCCCGTCGTCCACACCCTCTCGCCCTACACGCCGGGCGAGCAACCCAAGATCGACGGGCTGATCAAGCTCAATACCAACGAGAACCCCTATCCGCCCAGCCCGCGCGCCGTCGCCGCGATGCAGGCGGAACTGGACGTGGACGGCGACCGGCTCAAGCTCTACCCGGAACCGACCGGGCTGGCGCTGCGCGAAGCGATCGCCGCGCACTTCGGCGTGGGCGCCGAACAGGTGTTCGTCGGCAACAGTTCGGACGAAGTGCTCGCGCACACCTTCATCGGTCTGCTCAAGCACGACCGCCCGCTGCTGTTTCCGGACATCACCTACAGCTTCTATCCCGTCTACTGCGGCCTGTACGGCATCGACCATCAGTGCGTGCCGCTGGACGGGCAGTTCGCCATCCGCGTCGACGACTACATCGAAGCCCGCCCGGGCGCCGTCATCTTTCCGAACCCGAATGCGCCGACCGGTCGCCTGCTGCCACTGTCCGACATCGATCGCCTCGCCTCGGCGCTGCCGGACAGCCCGATCGTGATCGACGAGGCCTACATCGACTTCGGCGGCGAATCGGCGGTCGCACTGGTGGCCGACCACCCCAATCTGCTGGTGACGCAGACGCTGTCGAAATCGCGCTCGCTGGCTGGCCTGCGCGTCGGCTTCGCGATCGGTCAGCAACCACTGATCGAAGGTCTGACCCGGGTGAAGGACAGCTTCAATTCCTACCCGCTCGACCGCCTGGCGCTGGCCGGCGCGACCGCCGCAGTAGAGGATCGCGAATGGTTCGACCAGACGCGCCGCCGCGTCATCGCCAGCCGCGAGCGGCTGGCGGAGGAGCTGACCGCGCTCGGCTTCGAAGTGCTGCCGTCGGCCGCCAATTTCCTGTTCGCGCGCCACCCGCGACACGACGCGGCCGCGCTGTCCGCCCAGCTGCGCGAACGGCGCATTCTGGTGCGCCACTTCAAGGCGCCGCGCATCGACCAGTTCCTGCGCATCACGGTCGGCACCAATGCGCAGTGCGACGCGCTGGTCGAGGCCCTGCAGGACATCGTCTGACCGGCTGGAGCACTTCTTGCTGAACGGGAGAGGTCTTCTTTCCTCACCCGTTCAGCCATGCGCCTCACCCGCCCGCTCCTTCTGTCCGCACTGACGCTCGGCCTGCTCGCCGGCTGTACCAGCGTGTCCTTCAAGCAGGGCGCAGGCGGCGCCGACTACCGCCGCGACGAACGCGCCTGCATGGGCACCACGACGGAGCGGACCGCCTTCATCCAGTGCATGGAGGCTAAAGGCTGGTGGACGCGTTCGACCGAGGAACTGTCGCAGATCACGCTGGTGTCGGTGGAGGACAGCGAAGCGGTCGCTGAAATGCAGCCGGCGTCCGCGGCGGAGGCTGCGACGCCGCGGGACGGATCTGCCCCGCCCGCTCCGGCGACGCGCACCGCCAGCGCACCAGCCCCCGTCGTTCCGAAGGATCCACTGGACCGGCTGCGCATTGCCATGTGGTCGAAGATGGGTGCCGGCACCACCGAACTGATCGCGGACCAGACGCAATGCCTGGCAACGCTCGGCGAGGCGCACGCGCCGGACACCACGGCCGGCACCGTCACCCGCGGACTGTATGACTGCCTGCGCAGGCAGGGCTGGACCGGCCTGACCTTCCGCTGAATATTCTTTTTGCATATTCCGGACCGATGTCATAGATTGATGTCGGGTGGGCGCACACACATCAACCATTACATCGCCTGAGCGGCCCGGTGGCCGCTGGAGACACACCACCCCCGGCAGGCCGTTCCATCCGGAACGGCCTCGTTCATGCAAAAGGAGGGGTTCATGTTTTCAGCAAGAATGCTGTGCATCGCGTCGCTGTGCCTGTCGGCACAGGGCGCACAGGCGCTCGGAACGGGCGATATCGCGTTTACCGCCTTCAACGCCGACGAGGATGGCTGGGCCATCGTCGCGCTGACCGACCTGGCCGCCAACAGCACCATCCATTTCACCGACAGCAACTGGGACGGCGCCGCCTTCACCAGTGCCGAGGGCTTTCACACCTGGCAGACCGGCGCCGCCGTCATCGCCGCCGGCACCGTCATCCGCTTCAGCGATATCGACCAGGCGGGTCGCGCAGTGTCGATGGGCAGCCTGAGCAGCACCGGCAACGCCGCACTCAGCAGCACGGCCGACACGCTCTACGCCTATGTCGGCAGCGGCGCCTCGACGCCCACCACCTTCCTTGCCGCGGTGTCGTCGGAAGCCGCGGTGGCCGCCGCGACCGCGCTGGGCGCAGCCGGCCTCACAGCCGGAGTGAACGCGATCGCCCTGCCCGCCAGCACCGATTACGCCAGCTATTCGGGAACACGCAGCGGCGCCGCCGACCATGCAAGCTACCGCGCCTTGGTGAATGACGCCGCCAACTGGACCGCATTCACCGACGGTGCTCATGCCGACGCGGTGCCCGACACCACCGCGTTCGCGGTCTCCGCCGTGCCGGAAGCGTCGACGGCACTGATGATGATGGCCGGGATCGGCGTGCTGGGCCTGTTCCGTCGGCGCTAGGCGACGGCTGCCGGGTGCTGAAGCGGTTCGATCAGCGCCCGGTAGGCGTGCCACGTGGCATGCCCGACCAGCGGCATCAGCACGATCAGGCCGAGGAAGAAGGTCAGGAAGCCGATGACCGCGAACATCACGATCAGCGCAGCCCATACGAGCATCGGTCCCGGATTGCGACCGAGCGCGAACAGACTGGCGAGAATCGACGTGACGGCGTCCTGCCGGCGATCCAGCATCAGCGGGATGGCGACCACGCTGGCGCCGAACACCAGCGACGCAAAGATGAAGCCGACCACCGCATAGGCCATCAGGAATTCGACGTTCTGCAGCGTCAGCACCTGTTCCAGGAAGTGATCCACCGACGGCATCTGCGTCGTGTAGAACAGCGCGAACACCACCAGCGACGCTCGTGCCCACACGAGGAAGATGATGATGAGGATGACGGCGAACACGCCGATCGCGCCGGCATTGTGGCCGCCCGCGGTGAGCGAGTGCGCCAGCACCGGTGGCTGACCCGCCTCGCGCTGGCGCGACAGGTCGTACAGTCCCAGCGACAGGAAGGGGCCGAGCAGCAGGAAGCCGCACACCAGCGCGGAAGTGAGGTGATAGGCGTGACGGAACACGGAGGTCAGCACCAGCCCCATGAAGGCGAAACAGGCGCCGTAGAAGAGGCTGCCGCCCGGACTGGCGCGCATGTCCTGCAGCGCGCGGCCGAGCCAGCCGAAGCAGGCGAACAGCCCGACCTCACGCACCACCGGGAAAGGTAGATCCTGCGCATCTCCGACGGCTCGTGGCGCTTCGGAGTGTTCGGACTGCTGCATGGCTGCTCCCTGATCGGTTCACTGCTGCAACGACGTGCGCATGACCGGTCAGGTCGGGCGCACGACCCGGGCGCCACTGTACGCCGGGTCGTGGCCGCGTGGAAGTCAGTCCTTCAGCCGCATTTCCGCCGAGCGGGCATGCGCCTGCAGGCCCTCGCCATGTGCCAGCACCGACGCGATGCGGCCCAGCTTCTGCGCGCCCTCGGCTGAAATATCGAGGATGGAGGTGCGCTTCTGGAAGTCGTACACGCCCAGCGGACTGGAGAAGCGCGCGCTGCGCATGGTCGGCAGCACGTGGTTCGGGCCGGCGCAGTAATCACCCAGCGCCTCGACCGAGTAGTGACCGAGGAACATCGCGCCGGCGTGACGGATGCTGTCGACCAGCGCGCGCGGATCCTCGGTGCAGATTTCCAGGTGTTCGGGCGCGATGCGGTTAGCGAGGTCGCAGGCTTCGGCCAGGTCGCGCACCTTGATCAGCGCGCCGCGATTGGCGAGCGAGGTGGCGATGGTGTCGCGACGGGGCATTTCCGCCAGCAGGCGGTCGATCGACGCATGCACGCGATCGAGGAAGGCCGCATCGGTGCACAGCAGGATGGATTGCGCCAGTTCGTCGTGCTCGGCCTGGGCGAACAGGTCCATCGCCACCCAGTCCGGATTGCCGTGGCCGTCGGAAATGATGAGCACCTCGGACGGTCCGGCCACCATGTCGATGCCGACCGTGCCGAACACGCGCCGCTTGGCGCTCGCGACATAGGCGTTGCCCGGGCCGACGATCTTGTCCACCTGCGGAATGGTCTGCGTGCCATAGGCCAGCGCGGCAACCGCCTGCGCGCCACCTATCGTGAACACGCGATCGACACCTGTGATGGCTGCGGCGGCCAGCACCAGCGGATTGCGCTCTCCGCCCGGCGTCGGCACCACCATGATCAGTTCCTTGACGCCCGCCACCTTGGCCGGAATGGCGTTCATCAACACCGAACTGGGGTAGGACGCCCGGCCGCCCGGCACGTAGAGGCCGACGCGGTCGAGCGGCGTCACCTTCTGGCCGAGGCGGGTACCATCGGCTTCGGCGTATTCCCAGGAATCCTGCTTCTGCCGTTCGTGATAGAGGCGCACACGGTCGGCCGCTTCGGCCAGCGCGGCGCGCTGCGTATCGTTCAGTCCGGCGTAGGCGGCGTCGAGCTCGCTGCGCGGCAGTTCGAGTTCGACCATGGCGGCGCAGTCCATGCGGTCGAAACGCCGGGTGTACTCGATGACCGCATCGTCGCCGCGTGCCCGCACGTCGCGCAGGATGCCGGCAACCGCCGTCTCGATGGCGTCGTCAGTCGAGCTTTCGAAGGCCAGAAGCGTGTCCAGCCGGTCGAGAAAATCGGGTGCGCCGGAATCGAGCCGGCTGATCTTCGTCGCGCTCATGCCTGCACCGCCCCCTGAATCGCCTCCAGGATGGGAGTGAGCAGATCGTGCTTCACCTTGAGCGCCGCCTGATTGATGACCAGACGCGAGCTGATGTCCATGATGTGTTCGACCTCGACCAGATTGTTCGCACGCAAGGTGCCGCCGCTGCTGACCAGATCGACGATGGCGTCGGCCAGCGCCACCAGCGGCGCCAGTTCCATCGATCCGTACAGCTTGATCAGGTCGACGTGGACGCCCTTGGCGGCGAAATGTTCGCGTGCGGTGTGCACATACTTGGTCGCCACCTTGAGGCGCGCGCCGCGGCGCACCGCCTGTTCGTAATCGAAACCCGCCGGCACGGCGACACTCAGGCGGCAGCGGGCGATGTTCAGATCGATCGGCTGGTAGAGGCCGGCGCCGCCGTGCTCCAGCAGCACGTCCTTGCCGGCGATGCCGAGGTCGGCTGCACCGTATTGCACATAGGTCGGCGTGTCGGACGCGCGCACGATGACCAGACGCACGTCCGGACGGTTGGTGCCGATGATGAGCTTGCGCGACGATTCCGGATCGTCGGTCGGCACGATGCCGGCTGCCGCCAGCAGCGGCAGCGTTTCTTCGAAGATGCGCCCTTTGGACAGCGCCAGGGTGATGCCTTGCACGGTGTGCCTCGTGTGGATGGCGTGTCCTCAGGACACGCGGCGGACGGTGGCACCGAGCGCGCTGAGCTTCTGCTCGATGCGTTCGTAGCCGCGGTCCAGATGATAGATGCGTTCGATCAGCGTTTCACCGCGCGCCACCAGGCCGGCGATGATGAGGCCGGCCGAGGCGCGCAGGTCGGTCGCCATCACGGTCGCGCCGTCGAGCTGCGCCACGCCCTGCACTACCGCGGTATTGCCGTCGATGCGGATGTCGGCGCCCAGGCGGGCCAGTTCGACCGCGTGCATGAAGCGGTTCTCGAAAATCGTCTCGCGGATGATGGCCGTGCCTTCGGCCACCGTATTGATCGCCATGAACTGCGCCTGCATGTCGGTCGGGAAGGCCGGATAGGGCGCGGTGCGGATGGACACCGCCTTCAGCTTGTCCGGCGCCTTCAGCACGATGGCCTCGAACGACGGCGACTTCTCGGTGCGGATGTCGCAACCGGCATCCATCAGCTTGTCGATCACCGCGTCCAGGTAGCCGGCCGAGGTGCCGGTCAGGCGGATCTCCCCGCCCGCCGCGGCAGCGGCGCACAGATAGGTACCCGTTTCGATGCGGTCCGGCATGACGCGGTGCGTCGCACCATGCAGGCGTTCGACACCCTGGATGCGGATCACGTCGGTGCCGGCGCCGGAGATCCGCGCGCCCATCGCGACCAGGCAATTCGCCAGATCGACCACTTCGGGCTCGCGCGCGGCGTTCTCGATCACCGTTTCGCCGTCGGCGAGCACGGCGGCCATCATCAGGTTCTCGGTGCCGGTCACCGTCACCATGTCGGTGAACAGGCGCGCGCCCTTGAGCCGCGACGTGCGCGCGACGACATAGCCCTGCTCGACCGCCACCTCGGCGCCCATCGCCTGCAGGCCCTTGATGTGCTGATCCACGGGACGGGCGCCGATCGCGCAGCCACCGGGCAGCGACACGCGCGCCTCACCGCAGCGCGCGACCAGCGGGCCGAGCACCAGGATGGAGGCGCGCATGGTTTTCACCATTTCGTAGGGCGCCACCGGATTGTTCAGACCGGACGCATCCAGCGTGACGGTCGATCCGTCGCGCTGCACCGCCACACCCATCTGCATCAGCAGCTTGAGCATGGTACCGATGTCGTTCAGCTGCGGCACATTGGTCAGCGTGAGCGGTTCGCGCGTCAGCAGCGCGGCGCACAGTATGGGCAATGCCGCGTTCTTCGCGCCCGACATTTCGGCCTCGCCGTGCAGGCGATGACCACCTTCGATCAACAGCTTGTCCATCGGTCGATCAGGCCTTCCACTCGTCCGGCGTCAGCGTCTTCATCGACAGCGCGTGGATCTCTTCGCGCATGCGGTCGCCCAGCGCTGCATAGACCAGCTGGTGGCGGCGCACGCTGCGCAGACCCTCGAAGGCCGAGGACACGATGATGGCCTCGAAATGCTGGCCGTCGCCGGCGACCTGACAGTGCTGGCAGTCGATGCCGGCGGTGATGGAAGCCTGGATGCTTTCGGGGGTGACCATGTTCAACTTCTCAGTTTGTAGCCGCGCGCCAGCATGTTCAGCGTGATGCCCGCAAGCACCGCGAAACTGCCGCCCGCGACCAGGGCGCTGACCCACGGCGAAACGTCCGACTGTCCGAAGAAGCCGTAACGGAAACCGTCGATCATGTAGAAAAAAGGGTTCAGGTGCGACACCGCCTGCCAGAAGTCCGGCAGCGTATGGATGGAGTAGAACACACCCGACAGGAAGGTGAGCGGCATCACGACGAAATTCTGGAAAGCGGCCAGCTGGTCGAACTTGTCGGCCCAGATGCCTGCGATCACGCCAAGACTTGCCATGATCGCCCCTCCCACGGTGGCGAAGAACAGAATCCACAGCGGGTGTGCGCAGGGCAGCTCGACGAACCACAGCGTCACCAGCCAGACGCCTGCGCCCACCACCAGACCGCGGATGACCGCCGCCAGCACGTAGGCGGCGAAGAACTCGCGGTAGGAAATCGGCGGCAGCAGCACGAACACGATGTTGCCGGTCACCTTGGACTGGATCAGTGACGACGAACTGTTGGCGAAGGCGTTCTGCAGCAGGCTCATCATGACCAGGCCGGGCACCAGGAAGGCGGTATAGCCGACGCCGCCATACACTTCGACCGTACGGTCGAGCACGTGCGAGAACACCAGCAGGTAGAGCAGCGCAGTCAGCACCGGAGCGCCCACCGTCTGGAAACTCACCTTCCAGAAACGCAGCAGTTCCTTGTGCAGCAGGGTGCGCAGCGCCCTGCTCATCAGGCCGCCTCCTGCATCATCGCGATGAACACGTCCTCGAGATCGGGCTTCACCAGTTCGATGTCGTCGAGCATGACGCCGGCCGCGTGCAATCGCGCCAGACAGGCGGCAACCGCGTCGGCGCTGTCGAGCACGATGGCGACCCGGCCATCGGGCGTCGCCCGCGCCGTGCTGCGAAACTCGGCCGGCAGCGCAGCGCCGCCACCCAGGCGCAGGCGCAGCGTCTGCTGCACGCGGCGCGACAGCAGGTCGGCGGTCCGTTCCAGCGCCACCACGCGGCCCTGCTTCAGCATGGCGATGCGCCCGCACAGGCTTTCCGCCTCCTCCAGATAGTGCGTGGTCAGCAGAATCGTGTGCCCCTGCCTGTTCAGGTCGCGCACGAAGGCCCACAGACCCTGGCGCAGTTCGACGTCGACGCCGGCGGTCGGCTCGTCGAGCACGATCAGCGGCGGCCGGTGCACCAGCGCCTGCGCCACCAGCACACGACGCTTCATGCCGCCCGACAGGCGCCGCATGTTTACGTCGGCCTTCGCTTCGAGATCCAGCCGTTGCAGGATTTCGTCGATCCAGTCGTCGTTGCGACGCAAACCGAAGTAGCCGGACTGGATGCGCAGCGTTTCGCGCACCGTGAAAAAGGGATCGAACACCAGTTCCTGCGGCACCACGCCCAGCCGGGCGCGCGCGGCGCGATAGTCGGTCACCGTGTCGTGCCCGAGCACGCGGATCGAGCCGGAATCGGCACGACACAGGCCTGCCATGGCCGAAATCAGCGTAGTTTTACCGGCGCCGTTCGGGCCAAGCAGGCCGAAGAACTCGCCCTGCTTCACTTCGAGCGTGACGTGGTCGAGCGCCTGCAGCGAACCGAATCGCTTGCAGACGCCCTCGATCAGCAAGGCAGCGGTGGAATCAGACATGAAAGGACTGCAATGCCAGCCCCCCCGCAGGAGGCCGGAAGAAACACATATCAGCGAGCGGTCGCGTCTTCGGCGTCCAGCCCGCAATAGGACGACACCTCGTACAGCCGGGCAAGACTGGTCAGTCCGGCCGGAGCGCCGGTGACCGGCAGCGGGCCATCGCTGCCGCCGCTCGCTCGCTCCCAGGCGAGCAGCACGGCTATGGCGGAAGAATCGACGTCCTCGACTGCCGACAGATCGATCGACTTTGCCGAAGGCAGCAGCGCAAGACCGGCATCGCGCAGTGCCATCGCTTCGGGCAGACGCATCGTGCCGCTGACGCGCAGCACGCCGTTGTCGAGCGAAATCATTTGGCCGCTGAAGCCGCGGCAGGCACCGGAGCCGGTGCGGTCGAGGCGTTCTTGGCGCGCAGCGTCTTGACCAGGCCATCGACACCGCCGGCACGGATCTCCGCGGCAAAGGTTTCGCGGTAATTGGTCACCAGACTGACGCCCGACACCATCACGTCGTACACCTTCCAGCCCTCGTCCTTCTTCTCCAGCGCGTAGTCGAGGGGAATCGGGCGACCGCCGGGCTGGTTGATCTGGGTACGCACCGTCACGTCAGTGTCAGCAGCCCCCATCTTGAACGGGCGGTAATCGATGGTCTGGTTGCGGTAGCTGGTCAGCGCGTTCGAATAGGTGCGGACCAGCAGCGTGCGGAATTCCTCGGTCAGCACCTTCTTCTGTTCCGGCGTCGTCGCCCGCCACTCCTTGCCGAGCGCCAGCGCCGTCATGCGCGTGAAGTTGAAATGCGGCAGCACCCGGGTTTCGACCAGTTCGGCGGTCTTGACGACATCGCCCGCCTTGATCGCCGGGTCGGTACGCAGCGTGGTCAGGACATCCTCGGTCACTTCCTTGACCAGCACGTCGGGCGCCTTCAGCACGTTTGCCTGCGCCACCGCGCTTGCGGCGAAGGCAACCATCAGGAATTGAACAAAGCGCTTGAACATATGTGCTCCCGGAAAAGAAAGAGGCCTGTCGGAACACGACAGGCCGTGGCGACCGCACTGCCCGGCGTGTCGCCGGGCTTGCCGATCAGAACGAGGCGGCTGCGGTATCCATCGGTTCGACAGCCGACCCGGACGCATTCGCAACATCAACGTCCGGTGCCTCCGGTGCGCCGACAAGCATCATCGTCCACGTCGATTCGAGCGGCTCCATCGTCAGAAGGTTCTCGCTCGGCAGCGCCGCAGAATCATCGGCCTCGCGCGGCGGGTTGCCGTCGTGGATGGCGCTGCGACGATGCTGCAGATAGGCGTCGCGAACGTAGGCGTACTTGTCGATCGCTGCCGCCTCGAGCGCGTCCTCGACCTTCAGCAGGTTGGCGCGGGTATCGACCGCACGCAGCGCGATGGCGGTATTGCGGTAGCCGCGATGGCCATCGGCGTCACGCACCGGGTCGACATAGATGTCCGCAGCGAGACCGAAGGTATCACGCACGGTGCGCGGGCCGAGAATCGGCAGCACGACGTAGGCGCCGTCACCGACCCCCCAACGGCCCAGGGTCTGACCGAAATCTTCCTCGTGCTTTTCGAGGCCCATCGGCGTCGCGACGTCGAACAGACCGAGAATGCCGATGGTCGAGTTCACCAGCACACGGCCGGCGTCGGACAGCGCATCGACCGGCTTGCCCTGCAGCAGGTTGTTGATACCCGTCCACAGGTCGGCGATGTTGGCAAAGAAATTGGACACACCGGTCTGCACCGGGTCCGGCATCACGAAGTCGTAGCCCTGGGCGACCGGCTTGATCACCGCCTTGTCGACCGTCTCGTTGAACGAGAACATCGCACGGTTGTAGCCCTCGATCGGATCCTTCGGGTTGCCCGAGGTCGCACAGCCGGTGAACAGCGCAGCGGCGACGGTGGCGGCAAGCACCGAGCGGATGTTGAAATTCGACTGCTTGTTGGTTTTGGTCATCTGTCGGGCTTCCCGGCTATGCATTCGGTACGTCACTGCTCAGGAGCGGTCGGGCTCTCGGCAGCCTTGTTGAACATGAACTGGCTGATCAGCTTTTCAAGCACCACTGCAGACTGCGTCTTGGTGATGGTGGCACCGGCCTGAAGCATTTCGGTGTCGCCACCGACTTCGAAACCGATGTACTGCTCACCCAGCAGACCCGAGGTCAGAATGGTTGCGAAGGTGTCGCGCGGAAAACTGTAGCGCTTGTCCACATCCATTTTCACCACGGCGACATACAGATTGGGGTCAAAGGTGATTTCCGTCACCCGGCCCACCACGACACCCGAGCTTTTGACGGGCGCACGCGGTTTCAGGCCGCCGATGTTATCAAAGTTGGCTTGCAGCCTGTATGTCTCCCCGATGTTAGCGGACGCAAGGTTGCCAACCTTTAGTGCCAGAAACAACACTGCCGCCACGCCGACAGCGACGAAAACACCGACCCACAGGTCGAGAACGGTACGGTTCATCCATTGCCCCTGAACATGAAGGAGGTCAGCACAAAGTCCAGCGCCAGAATGGCCAGCGCCGAATTGACGACGGTACGGGTGATCGCCCGCGACACGCCCTCGGCGGTGGGCGCCGAGTCATAACCTTCGAAAACCGCGATCAGCGCGACCGCGAAGCCGAAAACGACGCTCTTGATGACGCCGTTCACGATGTCGTAGCGGAAATCGACCGACGCCTGCATCTGCGACCAGAACGCACCGTCATCGACGCCGATGAACACGACACCGATGAACCAGGCGCCGAACACGCCCATGGTCGAGAACAGCGCCGCCAGCAGCGGCATCGAGATGACGCCGCCCCAGAAGCGGGGTGCAACGACGCGGGCGATCGGGTCGACCGCCATCATGTCCATCGCCTTCAGCTGCTCGGTCGTCTTCATCAGGCCGATTTCGGCGGTCAGCGCCGAGCCGGCGCGACTGGCGAACAGCAGGCCGGCCACCACCGGGCCGAGTTCGCGCACCAGCGACAGCGCCACCAGGATGCCGAGCGCCTCGCTCGATCCGTAGCGCTGCAGCGTTTCATAACCCTGCAGGCCCAGCACCAGACCGACGAAGAAGCCGGACACCAGAATGATGATGAGCGACAGCACGCCGGTCGAGAACACCTCGCGTATCGTCAGCTGGAAGCGCGCGAACGCCGTGCCCGAGCGCAGCAGGATGGCGAAGAAGAAGCGCGTGGCGAAACCCAGCCGCCAGATGCCGTCGAGGGTGCGTGCGCCCATGGCGCGGAAAACGCGCGCGATCATGAACGGGCCTCCATCAGGGCCTTGCGGTAATCGTCAGTCGGGTAATGGAAGGGCAGCGGCCCGTCGGTTTCGGCATTGACGAACTGCTTCACGAAGGGGTCGGTCGAGGCGCGTATCTCGTCCGGCGTACCTTGTGCCACCACCTTGCCGCCCGACAGGAAGTAGATGTAATCGACGATTTCCAGCGATTCATGCACGTCGTGCGTCACCATGATGGAACTGGCGCCCAGCGCGTCGTTGAGCTTGCGGATGAGCTGACCGACCACCGCCAGCGAGATCGGATCGAGGCCGGCGAAGGGCTCGTCGTACATGATGAGCATCGGATCGAGCGCCACTGCACGCGCGAGTGCCACGCGGCGGGCCATGCCGCCCGACAGCTCGTTCGGCATCAGCTTGTGCGCGCCGCGCAGGCCGACCGCGTGCAGCTTCATCAGCACCAGATCGCGGATCATGTCTTCCGGCAGGTCGGTGTGCTCACGCAGCGGGAAGGCGACGTTGTCGAACACCGTCAGGTCAGTGAACATCGCGCCGAACTGGAACAGCATGCCCATGCGCCGGCGCAACGCGTACATGTCACGGCGCGACAGCTTGGCCAGATCGTGCTCGGCCACCTGGATGCGGCCGGCGGTCGGCTTCAGCTGACCGCCGATCAGGCGCAGCAGGGTCGTCTTGCCGCAGCCGCTGCCGCCCATGATGGCGACGAGCTTGCCTCGCGGAATGCGCAGATTGATGCCGGTCAGGATGGGCCGCTTGTCGTACGCGAAGTCGACACTCGACATGTCGACCAGAATGTCTTCGGCCGGAGGAGAAGCGGACACGAGCGCGGAACGGTCTTGTGGTAAAGGCCGCGGATTGTAGCAGACGCGCCAGCGCGGCTCGCCAGGCAGAATCCACCGCTGTGCGCTGCGCTATCATGGCCGGCACCCATGCCGAACTCAGCCCGATCCACCGCGACACGTGCCGCGAGCCGCCCAGGACTGCTCATCGTCGACGACGATCCGCTGATCGCCGACTCGCTGTCCTTCCTGCTCGAAACGGATTTCGAGGTGGTCAGCCATGCGTCGCGCAATGCGGCCATCCGATGGTTGCGTGAGCAGCCGAAGCCGCCGGCGCTGGCGCTGATCGATCTCGGCCTGCCGCCCGACCCGCACCGCCCCGATGAAGGCTACGCTCTGATCGCCGACCTGCTGGCGCATTCGCCGGACACGCGCATCGTCGTGCTGTCGGGCCAGGGCGAGGAAATCGTCGCCCGCCACGCGCGCGCACTCGGCGCCACCGAATTCGTCGCCAAACCGGCGCAACCGCAGGCGCTCAACGCACTGCTGCGCCAGCTCGCCCGGACCTGCCATGAGGACGCGCCGCCACCGCTGCCCGCCCTGATCGGCGTCAGCGCACAGATGGAACGCCTGCGCGCGCAGATCGAGCAGTATGCAAGCCTGCCCTACCCGGTACTGATCGAGGGCGAGTCGGGCACCGGCAAGGACATCGTGGCCAACCGCCTGCACGCGGTCGGCGGCGGTGACCGCCCCTTTCTCGCGCTGAACTGCGCCGCCATCTCGCCCAGCCTGGTCGAACCCACGCTGTTCGGACACGCCCGCGGTGCCTTCACCGGCGCGCAGACGGCTCGCGCCGGCTATTTCGAGGAAGCGGCTGCCGGCACGCTCTTTCTCGACGAGATCGGCGAACTGCCGCTGGACCTGCAGGCCAAGCTGCTGCGCGTGCTGGAGAACGGCGAGTTCCAGCGCGTCGGCGAAACCCAGCTGCGGCGCTCCAACGCACGCATCGTCGCCGCCACCAACCGCGACCTCGGCGCCGAGGTGCGCGCCGGCCGCTTCCGCTCCGACCTTTACCACCGGCTCAGCGTATTCACCATTTCGCTGCCGCCGCTGCGCGACATGGGCGACGACCGGCTACGCCTGCTCGACCATTTCCGCAGCCAGTTCTGCGCCCAGCTCGCGCGCCCGCCCTTCACCCTCGACACTGCTGCGCGCGCAGCCTGGCTGGACTACGGCTTTCCCGGCAACGTGCGCGAACTGCGCAACATCGTCATCCGCCTCGCCACCAAGTATCCGGGCCAGGAGGTCGGGCGGGAGGCCCTGCTGGCCGAGTTCGATCCGACCACACGCAGCGGCGCCGCTGCGCACGAGGGCGGCGACCTGATCGACGTCGCCACCGCCGAGCTGCGCGCCGGCGGCTTCCGCCTCGACGCCAGGCTGCGCGAATGGGAATCCGCGTACATCGAGGCCGCGATGCGGCTGGCGCGCGGCAACGTCAGTGCGGCGGCGCGCCTGCTCGGCATCGCGCGCACCACGCTGTATCACCGGATGGAAGCGCCGGACGGCGACGCCGGCGCGCGCGACTGACATGTATCTCGATCACTTCGGCCTGCGCGAAGCGCCCTTCCTGATCACTCCGCACGCCGACTTCTTCTTCGGCGGCGCCAACCGCAGCGCGCTGCTCGACGCGCTGGTCTACGCGCTCGGCCGTGAAGAGGGCCTGGTCAAGGTGAGCGGCGAGGTCGGCACCGGCAAGACCATGCTGGCGCGCGTGCTGATCGGCAGGCTGCCGCCTCATCTGCGTGCGATCTATCTGGCCGACCCGCTGATGAACCGCGGCGAACTGCTGGCCGTGCTGGCCGACGAACTGGGTTGCGCCGACGCTGCCGGCGACAGCACTCACCGGCTGCTGCGCGCGGTGCAGGAAGCGCTGGTCGCCGAGTTCGCGGCCGGCCGTCAGATCGTGCTGCTGATCGACGAAGCGCACGCGATGCCGGCCGAAACGCTGGAACAGATACGCCTGCTGTCCAATCTCGAATCCGAGCGCCACAAGCTGATCAAGATCGCGCTGTTCGGCCAGCCGGAACTCGACGCCCTGCTCGACCGGCCGGATATGCGCCAGCTGAAGGACCGCATCACGCAGCACTTCCGGCTCGACCCGCTGGCGCCGGACGACGTCGCGACCTATATCGACTTCCGCATGCGCGCCGCCGGCTATCGAGGCCCGGCTGTGTTCGAGCGGGCAGCGACGGCGCGCATCGCGCGCGATTCCGGCGGCCTCACCCGGCGCATCAACGTACTGGCGGACAAGGCCCTGCTCGCCGCCTTCGCCCGCAGCGCCCACGCGGTGACGCTGGCCGATGCGCAGCGCGCGGTCGCCGACACGCAGACGCGGGCCGATCTGCCAGCACCGCGCACGGCGATGCGCAACGCGCTGCTCGCCCTGGGCGCCGCCGCGCTGCTCGGCGCGGGCTACCTGCTCGGGCGCAGCGAGCGGGCGGTCATGCCGCCGGTCGCCGAGGCTACGTCTGCCCGCGCGGAGGCGGCCGCAACAACACCACCGGCGGCAACGCCCGCCCCGGCAGACGTGTCTGCGAGCGCGGATACGCCGGCCACGCCGCCGGCACACGCGGCGGCCGATCCGCTGGAGTCGCTGCTGGCGGCGAGCCGGGCCTGGTCGACGACGGCGCCGGGCGAGCGCTGGTTCGTGCAGCTGATGTCGGTACCCGCCGGCCGCGCCGACCACGTGCTCGACTACATCCGTCGCGCCGGCCGCGCGCTCGACCCTCAGCAGCTGCGCGCCTATCGCACCGACACTGCGGGCGAGGCGCAGCTGGCGGTGATCTACGGCGACTTCGCCGATCTGCGCAGCGCGCAGCAGGCGGTCGACGCGATGCCCGAGTGGATACGCGGCACCCGCCCGGTGGTGCGCCAGCTGCGCAGCCTGCGCGCCGACATTCAATGACATTGGAATTTATCGTGTACGATGGCTCACGCATCGGCTTGATCCGCCAATGATTGCGCGTACCATCCTTTCCCGAACTCCGTCCGCCATCGCGACCATGACCGCATCGATGCGTGCCGCTCCGGCCGACACCCGGGCCGGACAGCCCTACCTTCCCTTCCGCACAGGTCTGCCCGCCGTCCTGATGGCGCTGCTCGCCGGCTGCGCCGCGCACGCGCCGCAGCCCGCCTCGACCGCCCACGTGCTGGCCGACAAGGCCGCGGCCCGGCCGGCCGACGACATCCCGCCGCCGGTCACCCGGGCGCTCGCCCCGCCGCAACCGCAACCGCGGCACAAGACGGAAACCTACAGCGTGGTGGTGAATCAGGTGCCGGTGCGCGAACTGCTGTTCGCGCTGGCACGCGACGCACGGGTCAATGTAGACATCCACCCGGGCATCGAGGGCGCGGTCACGCTGAACGCGATCGACCAGACACTGCCGCAGTTGCTGGCGCGCATCGCCCACCAGGTCGACATGCGCTTCGAGCTGGACGGCGCGAATCTGGTCGTGATGCCGGACGCCCCCTTCCTGCGCAGCTACCGCGTCGACTACGTGAACATGTCGCGCGATGTGACCGGCGCGGTGTCGATCAACACGCAGATCGCCTCGACCACGTCGGCCGCCGTCAGCAGCGCCGCCGGCGGCGGCGCTGCCAGCGTCGTCGGCACCGGTGCGACGGCCGCCGGCAACAGCTCGAGCACGCGCATCGAGAACGTCGCGCGGAACCGCTTCTGGGAATCGCTGGAACGCAACATCCGCGATCTGCTGCGCGAAACCGACAAGCTGCTGCCGGCCGACAGCAGCGAAGCGCCGGTGGCCCCGGCGGCCGGTGCCGAGGGCACCGCGGCGCCGGCCGAGCGCCGGGTCACCTTCCGTGAAGCGGCGGCCGTCATCATGAATCCCGAGACCGGCGTCATCAATGTGCGCGCGACGTCGCGTCAGCACGAGAAGGTGCAGGAATTCATCACCCAGGTGACGCGCATCGCGCGCCGCCAGGTGCTGATCGAAGCAACCATCGCCGAGGTGCAGCTGACCGACAACTACCAGCAGGGCATAGACTGGACCGCCTTCGCCGGCGGCGGCAAGCGCGGTGGCGCGACGCTGTCGCTGAACACGACGTCGACCGACTTCACCACCAACCAGCCCTTCGCCATCGGCCTCGGGCGCAACCGCGAGCTGTCGGACAGCATCAAGCTGCTCGAAACCTATGGCGACGTGAAGGTGCTGTCCAGCCCGAAGCTGTCGGTGCTGAACAACCAGACCGCGCTGCTCAAGGTGGTCAACAACATCGTCTACTTCGAAATCAAGTCCGACGTCGTCGCCAATACCAATACCCAGGCCGTGCGCAGCTTCACCGCGACGCCGCGCTCGGTGTCGGTCGGTCTGGTGATGGCGGTGACGCCGCAGATCAGCGCTGACGGCTTCGTGCTGCTCAACGTGCGACCGACGATCTCGCGCAAGGTGGGCGACGCGCAGGACCCGACCCCCGACCTCAGCGCGCCCAATCTGGTGCCGGTCATCCAGACGCGCGAGCTCGAATCGGTGATGCGCGTGGCCAGCGGCGAGACCGCCGTACTCGGCGGGCTGATGCAGGACGAGATCAATTTCCGGCGCGACAGCATTCCCGGCGTGTCGGCGCTGCCGATACTCGGTCCGCTGCTGTCCGCGCGCAACGAAACCTCGCGCAAGACCGAACTGGTGGTGCTGATCCGCCCGGTGGTGATCGCCGACGCCAGCCTGGATGGCGACTACGCGCCGCTGAGCGGCGCGCTGCCGGGTCGGGACTTCCTGACGCCAACCTTTCCGCCGCCGACGCTGCAGCCGCCGAAGGGGCCGACCGCGGAGCCGGCACCGTGAGCCTGCTGCTGGAGGCACTGAAGAAGGCCGAGGCGGCGAAGCGCCGAGACGACGAGGGCGGGGGCGGGGGCGGGGGCGACACGCCCCCGGTCGAGCCGCCGCCGGCGCCCGCCGCCCCGCGCATCACGCCAGCGCACGAGCTCGAACTGATCGACGACGAGATCGCCCAGGCCGCCCGCTTCGCCGGGCTCGACGTGCCGGAGCCCACGCCGTCCGTGCCGCCGCCCGCCAGCCCGGGCAGCGAGGCGGCACGCCTGCTGTTCGACGCGAAGAAGCCGCCGTCGCGGCCATCGACCCTGAACTGGCTGCTCGGCGGCGGCGCGCTGCTGCTGCTGTGTGTCGGCGGCTGGGTGGCCTGGCAGCTGTCTTCACTGGAGAGCGGCCATTCGGTGTCCGTCTCTCCCGCTACGGCGCCGATCGCGGCCCCGGCACGCCCCCCGACGACCGCACCGGTTGCCGCTCAGGTCGGCCCTGTCGTCGAACAGCCCTCCATCGCCCTCGCAGCGCCGGCCGATGCCGCACCGGCCGCACCGCCCAGCGCCCCTGAGCGGCCATCGTTTCCCGCCGCGCAGATCGCCACGCCGCCGGCGCCGGATTCGTCGCGCTTCCTGTCCGGTCAGGTGACGGCCAACCCGCCGGCAAACGAAGCCTCGCCGCCGTCGACGCCCATCGCCGCGCCGATCCGCATCACCCGCAACGCTCCGGCCGTGCCTCAGGACGTGGCGGACGGCTATGCCGCCTTCCAGGCCGGCGAGTACGAACGCGCCCGGGTCGCCTATGAGCGCGCTCTGCGCGCCGACCCGCGCAACCCGGACGCGCTGCACGGTCTGGCGGCGCTGGCCCAGCACAACCGCGACGAGGCCGGCGTGCGCCAGCTGATGCGGCGCATTGCCGAGGTCGATCCGTCGGACACGGCGGCCCGCGTCGCACTGAGCGACAACGTCGACCCGGCGATCCAGGAGGCACGCCTGCTCGACATCGCGGCTGCCCAGCCGAAATCGGCCGCCGCCGCCTTCGCGCTCGGTTCTCTGTACGCATCGCAGGCACGCTGGCGCGAAGCGCAGCAGGCCTATTTCAACGCGTACACGCTGGCGCCCGAGCAGCCCGATCACGCCTACAACCTCGCCGTCGCCCTGGACCAGCTGCGTCAGCCCCGCCTGGCGCTGCAGTACTACCGCGAGGCGATGTCGCTGCGCGCGCAGCAGGCGGCCGCCTTCGACGCCGATGCGGTCGCCACCCGCATCCAGTCGCTGGAGGCACGTTGACGCGATGAATGCACCGGTCAAACCGCAACGCCAGCCGCTTGGCCAGATGCTGCTGGCCCAGGGGCTGGTGTCCGAGGACCAGCTGCGCATCGCACTGCAGGAACAGCAGCGGCAGAACATTCCGATGGGCCGGTTGCTGGTGCAGCTCGGTTTCGTCAGTGAAGCGACGCTGCGCGATGCGCTCGGCGTCACGCTGGGCAAGCGCACGGTAGACCTGACGCACGCGCTGGTCGATGCCGACGCGCTGCGTCTGGTGCCGCAGGCGCTGGCCAAGCGCCACCTGCTGCTGCCGCTGAACTACGCACCGGCCGCGCGCCGGCTGACGGTCGCGGTGTCCGACGTGAACGACATCGTCGCGCTGGACCAGTTGCGCGCGCTGCTGCCCGAGGGCATGGATCTCGATACCGTGCTGGCCGGCGAAACCGAGCTGGCGCACGCGATCGACCAGGCTTACGGCCACGAGCTGTCGATCGAGGGCATCCTGACCGAGCTGGAAACCGGCGAGGTCGACTACCGCGCGCTGGCCGCCTCGGCCGACGAATACAGCCAGCCGGTGGTGCGCCTGATCGACGCGCTGCTGACCGACGCGGTCAAGCGCGAAGCGTCAGACATCCACTTCGAGCCGGAAGCCGGCTTCCTGCGCATCCGTTACCGCATCGACGGCCTGCTGCGGCAGATCCGTGCGCTGCACCGCTCCTACTGGCCGGCGATGGCGGTGCGCATCAAGGTGATGGCCGGCATGAACATCGCCGAAATGCGCGCGCCGCAGGACGGCCGCATTTCGCTCACCGTCAGCGGCCGCCCGGTCGACTTCCGCGTATCGTCGCAACCGACGCTGCACGGCGAGAACATCGTGCTGCGCATTCTCGACCGCGCGCGCGGCATCGTGCCGCTCGACGGCCTCGGCCTGGCCGAGTCTCAGCTCGACCAGCTGAAACTGATGATCGCGCGGCCGGAAGGCATCATCCTCGCCACCGGCCCGACCGGCAGCGGCAAGACCACCACGCTCTACTCGGTGCTGAACCACATCAATTCCGAAGGCGTGAACATCATGACGCTGGAGGATCCGGTCGAGTACCCGATGGCGCTCATCCGCCAGACCTCGGTCGCCGAATCGGTCAAACTCGACTTCGCCAACGGCGTGCGCTCGATGATGCGGCAGGACCCGGACATCATCCTGGTCGGCGAGATCCGCGACGCCGAAACCGCCGACATGGCCTTCCGCGCCGCGATGACCGGTCACCAGGTGTATTCGACGCTGCACACCAATTCCGCGCTGGGCGCCATTCCGCGCCTGCTCGACATCGGCATCCTGCCGGACATCATGGCCGGCAACATCATCGGCGTGATCGCGCAGCGCCTGCTGCGGCGGCTGTGCGTCTATTGCCGCCGCGCGCGCGCGGCCGAACCGCACGAAGTCCATCTGCTCGGCGTGCGCGACGGCAGCCCGCCGGACATCCACGACGCCGTCGGCTGCCCGGCCTGCGAATTCACCGGCTACCGTGGCCGGCTGGCGGTGATGGAACTGCTGCGCATGGATTCCGACCTCGACGAACTGGTTGCCCGCCGCGCCACCGCGCGCGAACTGCGCAATGCGGCACGCGCCAAGGGCTTCCGCACGCTGGCCGAGGACGGCCTGCGGCGCGTGCTCGACGGTTCGACCTCACTGGAAGAGCTGGCGCGCGTGGTCGACCTGACCGAGCGCATGAGCCAGGGTGGGCCGGACTGGTACGCGAGGTAGCGCGGTGGCCATCTTCTCGTACAAGGCGATGAACGCGCAGGGCCGCATGGTGTTCGGCCGCATGGACGCCGCCAATCTGGTCGATCTGGAAATGCGCCTGAAGCGCATGCAGCTCGACTTCGTGAACGGCCAGCCGATGAAGCACGCGCAACCGCTGTTCGGCCACAGCCTGCCGCGCATCGAACTGATCAACTTCAGCTTCCATCTGGAACAGCTGGTGCGCTCGGGCGTGCCGCTGATCGAGGCACTGACCGATCTGCGCGACTCGACCGAACACCCGCGCATGCGCGAAATCGTCGCCTCGCTGGTCGAGAGCATCGAGGGCGGGCGCTCGCTGTCGCAGGCCATGGCCGAGCACCCGGCGGCCTTCAGCAAGGTGTTCTGCGCGCTGGTGCGCGCCGGCGAACTCACCGGCAACCTGCCGGAGGTGCTGCGCGAACAGGTCGAGGCCTTCAAGTGGGAAGACGAACTGGTGTCGCAGACGCGCCGCCTGCTCACCTATCCGGCCATCGTCGGCACCTTCCTGCTGTTCGTGATCGGCGTGCTGATGCTGATGGTGGTACCCGATCTGGCGCGCTTCTTCCGCAACACCGGGCTCGAGCTGCCGCTGCAGACGCGCATCCTGATGGGTACCTCGGAATTCCTGCAGACCTGGTGGCCGGCACTCATCCTGCTCGTCGTGCTGGCGGTGATCGGCAGCGCTGCACTGCTGCGCTTCAACCCGGCGCTGCGCCAGCGGGTGGACTGGATCAAGCTCAATCTGCCGGTGGTCGGCCCCATCCTGCACAAGGTGGTGCTGTCGCGCTTCGCCAGCATGTTCGCGATGATGTACGGCGCCGGCATTCCCATCATCGACGCCGTGCGCACCTCGGAGGACGTGGTCGGCAACGAGGCGGTGCGCGATTCGCTGCGGCGCGCCGGCATGCTGATCGGCCAGGGCCAGAACGTGACCGCCGCCTTCCAGAGCGTGGGCCTGTTTCCGCCTCTCGTGGTGCGCATGCTGCGCGTCGGCGAAAGCACCGGCGCGCTCGACCGCGCGCTGCGCGAGGTGTCCTATTTTTACACGCGCGACGTGCGCGAATCGATCGCCCGCGCGCAGGCTGCGATGGAGCCGACGCTGACGCTGGTGCTCGGCCTGCTGCTGATGGGCGTGGCCTTCTCGGTGCTGGGACCGGTGTACGACATGCTGACCCGGCTGAAGATCTGATGCCGCGCCGTCACGTGCTCTATCTCGATGCCACGCAGCTGGTGGCCTGGGGCTGGCGGGCCGGCGAGGTGACGCTGCGCGGCCGCTTCGCCAACGACGCCGAGGGCCATGCGCAGTTCGCCGAGTTCCTGCGCCAGCGCCGCGACAGCATTTTCCTGCTGCTGTGCGATCTGGTGGACGAGGCCTTCGTCGCCGAGAACGTGCCCTTCGTCCGCGGTGCCGACCGCGTGTCGCTGCTGCGCCGCAAGCTGGCGCAGCACTTCTTCGGTACGCCCTTCACGTGCGCGCACTCGCTCGGCCGTCTGCGCAGCGGTCGCCGCGACGAGCAGGTGCTGTTCTGCGCGCTCACCCGCCCCGCCCACCTGGAGCCCTGGCTGGCGGCGCTGCGCGCTGCCGAAGCGGCGCTGAGCGGCATCCACAGCGTGCCGCTGGTGAGCGAACCGATACTCGAGCGGCTGCGCCTGACCGAAGGCCAGACCCTGCTGCTGGGCATCAGCCCGGCCGGCGTCCGGCAGAGTTTCTTCGAGGGCGGCCGACTGCGCTTCTCGCGCCTCACGCCGCTGAGCGCGCTGTCCAGCAACGACCTGCCGCGCGCCTGCGCAGAAGAGGCGCGACGGCTGCATCCCTATCTGCTCGGCCAGCGCCTGATCGCCCGCAACACGCCGCTGACGGTGCGCGTGCTGGTTCCGCCGGCGGACATGGACGCCTTCGCGCTCGCCTGCCGGTCGAGCGACACGCTGCAGTTCGAACTGATGGACAGCGAGCAGGCCGCTGTCCGCCTTGGGCTGCGACCGCCGCCGCAGGACATGAACAGCGAAACACTGTTCGTGCAGGCGCTGATGCGCAGCCCGCCGGCGGAACAGTTCGCGCCACCGGCCGAACGTCGTTTCCATCGCATCTGGCTCACCCGCTTCGCACTGCGCGCCGCCGGCAGCGTGGCACTGGCGGCCTGTCTGCTGTTCTCGGCGCACAGCGCACTCGACAGCCTGGAAATGCGGCAGGACACGCTGCGCCTGAACGACGACGCGCAGCGCGCACAGCGCGCGCGCGCCGACATCATCCGCCGCCTGCCGCCGACGCCGGTGCCGCTGGACACCCTGCGCGTCGTCCATGAGCGCAGCCTGCAGATCGAACAGCGCAGCGCGACGCCGGACAGCCTGATGCGCGAACTGGGGCTGGTACTCGAACAGCTGCCACAGGTGACGCTGGACAAGCTCGAATGGCGACTCGCCGCGGATCCGGCGAACGGGAGCAACGGCGCACTGCCACCGATGCGCGCCGAGCTGATCATGCACGCCCATCTGCCGGAGGAATTCGGTGCGCAGCAGCGGCGCGCACTGGAGGTGGTCGACGCGTTGGCCGGCCAGTTGCGCGCGCGCCCCGGACTGGACGTCCAGGTGCTGCGCCAGCCTTTCGA
>JAVEVQ010000083.1:0-10463 GCA_034004945.1 Methyloversatilis sp.
GCAGCCAGCCTTCGCCCAGCCATTCGGCGCGGGTGTCGACGCGGCGGTTGTCCATCACGATGCGCACCCGGTCGTCGCCGCCGTGCGAGTGGCCGGGGGCGGGCGGAATGCCGTAGTCGTTCGACGCGTTGTTCACGGCGGCGCCCAGCAGCGCGTTGCCAATGAACACGCTGGCGCCCAGCGTGCCCGAGGCGGCACGCGCATCGCTGTTGTACAGCCGCCCGCAGCTGTTGCGCGTGTTGATCAGGCCGAACTGCTGTTGCACGGCGTCGTCGTCGACAGCGCAGCCGGCGATGCGGGCGTCGCCGCGATCGCGGCTGCTGGCCGATGCGTGCAGCGCGAACGGGCCGCGGCCGCCGTCCAGCCGCAACGAACTGATCCGTTCCGAGGCGTTGGTGTTGTAGCCGAGGTCGACCGCGCCGCTGAAAGCCTTTTGCGGCAGTCGCGTCGGAATGCGTTCGTCGGTCACATCGACCACGCCGCCGATGGCGCCGCCGCCGTAGCGGATGGTGGCCGGGCCGCGCAGGATGTGCACCGAATCGGCCTGCGTCGTATCGGCGGTCGATGCGTGATCGGGGCTGAAGGTGGTGGCGTCGTGCGTGCCGCCGCCGTTGCTCAGTACCTTTACCCGCGCACCGCTGAGGCCGCGGATGACCGGCAGGCCGACGCCGGTGCCGAAGGAGGCGTTGTGCACGCCGGCTTCGTCGCCCACCGTTTCGCCCAGCGTCGCGCCCTTGCGGTCGCGCAGCGCTTCGCCGCGCAGTCTGGATGCGCCTGCTTCGTTCTCGCGCTCCGACGTCCGTGTGTCCTCGACGCGGATCGCCGGCAGTTCGATGGCGTTGGTGCTGTCCTGCGCGATCGCGCAGCGGCAGCAGGCGGTGAGCAGGAGGATGGACAGGCTTCCGGTGATGCCAGGGAAGCGGATCGGCACAGGGCGGGGACGGACGGAGCGAGAGGACATGCTGCGGCGGGGCGGACGGTGATTGCTATTGCTAATAATATCGCGTTATCGTTAACGGCGATGTTCACTTCCTTTCCGTCCTCTCTAAGGAGCAAGCGATGAAATATTCCGGACCCGGTTCTGTGCTGCGGACGCTCGGCATGACCGCACTTCTTTCAACACAGTTTTTCGTAGCGGCGCAGGCCGCCGATCATGCCGGCGATATCGAAGTCGGCTTGGCGGCGGGCGCGCTGGTGGTCGATCCGGAGGGGCTGGCGCAGGTTGCGGCCAATGGTTACCGCCTGTTCGAAGCGGATTTCCGCGATTTCAGCGGCGGCCTGTTCAAGACTGACGACCCTGGCTTCGTTGCGGAAGAGGGCGCGCTCGACGTCGGGCTGGTCGTCGGCTACCGCGGTCTTGGCGTGCTGCAGTCGTGGAACGGTTCGATGTGGACGAGCAGCGGTCCGTCTGTCTTCGTGTCGATCGAGGATGTGCTGGGCACGATCACCTCATTCGGCTACAGCGCGGTCACCGATCCGGCGGGCGCGATTGCGCAGGTGTCCGGCGCCGGCGACATCCACTCGCATCTGGACTTCTCGATCGGCGGTACGGACCGCGCACTGGCTGGTGCCTACCTGATCACGCTGCAGCTCGAAGCGAATGGCGTGCTGGCGTCGTCGCCGTTCTACGTCGCGTTCAACAACGGTCTGGAAGAGGCGGCGTTCGAGGGTGCGGTTGGCGCGCTGATGGCGCCGGTGCCGGAACCGGCAACGTGGGCGATGCTGATCGCCGGCGTCGGTCTGGTGGGCGCGCTCGGCCGTCGCCGTCAGTGCGTGTGATCGTGGTCGTGCGGATGCGTGTGCCCGGCTGAGGGCTCACCGTCCGCATTTCCTTTTCCGCTGCACGCGCTGCAGCGGCCGAACAGCGTCACGTCGTGCGCCTCGACCGAGAAACCGGCGGGCGCCAGCGCATTCCAGTCGGTGTGGCATTCGGCGATGTCGAACACGCGGTCGCACTGCAGGCACTTGAAGTGATGATGGTGGCCGAGGTGGGCCACCTCGTAACGCGGCGCCTCGCCCGGCAGGCTGACTTCGCGGATGCGGCCTTCTTCGAGCAGCAGCTTGATGTTGCGATACACGGTCGCGAGCCCGAGCGCCGGTGCTTCGCTGCGCGCCAGCGCGTGCAGTTCGGCCGGCGACAGCGGCCGGCCGGCCGCTTCGATGGCGCCGAGTATCGCGGTGCGCTGACGCGTATTGCGCTCCATGCGCGCGCTCAGGCCTCGTCCGGCACGGCGGTGCCGGTGTGCAGATGCATGATCTGCCAGCCATGCGCACGCGCGTGCGCCTCCAGCGTCGGGTCGGGATCGACCGCCACCGGATTGCTCACCCTGCTGAGCAGCGGCAGATCGTTCAACGAGTCGCTGTAGAAGGTGGTGCGGCGGAAGCTGCCGAGGTAGAGCCCCAGCTCTTCCAGCCAGCGCTCGACGCGCTCGATCTTGCCTTCACGGAAGGCCGGCGTGCCGCGCGGCTTGCCGGTGAACTCGCCGTTCTGCTGTGCCGGGATGGTGGCGACCAGATGCGGTACGTCGAGCTCGCGCGCGATCGGGCCGGTGATGAAGCTGTTGGTGGCGGTGACGATGGCGCACAGGGCACCGCTTTCCAGGTGACCGTTCACCAGACCGCGCGCACCGTCGGTGAGGCGCGGGCGGATTTGCTGCACCATGAACTCGGCGTGCCAAGCGTCCAGTTGTTCGCGCTTGTGGCGCGACAGCGGCGCCAGCTGGAAGTCGAGAAACTCGTGGATGTCCAGCGTGCCCGCCTTGTACTGCGCGTAGAAGGTGGCGTTGCGCGCCTCGTACAGCTCGCGGTCGAGTACGCCCTTGGAGATCAGGAATTGCGCCCACTCGAAGTCCGAGTCGCCGGCGAGCAGGGTGTTGTCGAGGTCGAAAAGTACCAGTTCCATGGCGGTATCCGTATCAGATCAGTCGGGTCTGCATGACCTCGCGCAGCAGCGGCAGCGTCACCGGACGCTGGCGGGTCAGCGAATGTTCGTCGAGCAGGTCGAGGATGCCGAGCAGCGAGCGGATGTCGCGTCGGCCGTGACGCAGCAGGTAGTCGAACACTTCCTGTTCGACCTTCATGCCGCGCGCGGCCGCGTGTGCCTGCAGCAGTTCGATGCGTTCGTCGTCATGCAGCGGCTGGATGCAGAAGGGCAGCATCTGGCCGATGCGCGTGCGCAGGTCCTCGCGCAGCGGCAGCGTGCGCGGCGCGCCGTTGCCGGCGGCGACGACCGTGATGCCGCGTGCCTGGGCCAGATTGATCGCGCGGAACAGCGCGCCCTGCGCCTCCGGCTCCAGCAGATGGATGTCGTCGAACAGCCACAGTTTCGCGTGCGTGGCTTCGAGCGCGCCGATCAGGGTGTCAGGCGGCGTGAAGTTGATCTGGTCGACTTCGAGGTAAAGCCCGCGCGCCTTCGATTCGGCCGCCAGCGCGCGCAAAAGATGGGTGCGACCGCTGCCGCTGTCGCCCCACAGATAGACCGACGCACCCGGTTCGTCGCCGGTCATGGTGCGCAGGTGAGCGAGCAGGTCGCGATTGGCGCCGGCCACGAAATTGCTGAGGCTGGGGGCGGCGATCGGACGGATGTCGAGCAGGAGCTGACGCATCATTCGATGATCTTGGGCGCGTCGCCCTGGTAGAAATGGCTGGCCAGATAGTGCCGCCGCACTTCGCGCAGGCCGACCAGCAGGGCGGCCGAGGCGGGCAGCGCGACCAGCACGCCGACGAAGCCGAACAGCTGACCGAAGGCCATCAGTGCGAAGATCACCGCCAGCGGGTGCAGGCCGATGCGTTCGCCAACCAGCCAGGGCGTGAGCAGGAAGCTTTCCAGCAGCTGACCCAGGCTGTATACGATGACGACGCCGATGACCGGCGGCCAGCCCTGGAACTGCAGGGACGCAACCAGCAGCGACAGCAGCAGTCCGGTCGAGAAGCCTACATAGGGAATGAAGCCGAGCAGGCCGGACAGCAGGCCCAGCGGCAATGCGTAATCGACGCCGGCGATCCACAGCCCGACGCTGTAGAACAGCGCCAGTGCCGCCATCACCGAAAGTTGTCCGCGCAGGAATTCGGCCAGCACCGCGTCGATCTCGTCGACCAGCGACAGCGTGCGGTTCAGCCACGGGCGCGGCACCAGCTTGGCAACGCGATGGCGCAGCTCGCGCCAGTCACGCATCAGATAGAACATGACGACCGGCGTCAGCAGCACGTTGGCGACGACGCCGACGATGACCGCACCCTGGCTGCTCACGTATTCGAGCGCCACCATCAGGTAGTCCTGCGCGCTGCTCCAGTTCTTCGTGATGAAGCGCTTCAGGCTATCCACGTCGAGTTGCAGCGTGATGCCGAAATGCTGCTGCAGCCAGGGCACCAGCTGATCGTGCGCAGCGGTCAGATAGGCGGGCAGGCGCGCGATCAGCGTGCGCACCTCCTGCTGGATCACCGGCACCAGGATGAGGATGAGGCCGACCACCAGACTGATCACGAACAGGATGACCAGCACCACGGCCAGAGTGCGCGGCACGCGACGCCTGCACAGTCGTTCGACCAGCGGTTCGAAGATGTAGGCCAGCACCAGACCCAGCATGAAGGGCGACAGCGTCGGTCCCAGCAGCCATAACAGGCCGACGATGGCCGCGCCGACGCCTGCCCAGAGCAGGGTTTGTTTGCGGTTGATGCCGGGAGGGGTCATGGCGGGGTGCGGGCCGGGGTAGAATGCGCACCCTTGGGGCGGAATGCGCGAATGCGGTGCAAAAACGCTCCGCAGTTTAGCAAGATTCCGCTGCAATCCCGTTCATTCATCCTGTTTTCCCGGCGCCCGGCGCCTCATACGTCATGACTTCATCCAAGGATTCCCGCGCTCCCCTCAGTTACGCCGCTGCCGGTGTGGATATCGATGCCGGCGACGCGCTGGTCGAGCGCATCAAGCCGCTGGCGAAGCGCACGATGCGCCCCGAGGTGATCGGCGGCATCGGCGGTTTCGGCGCGCTGTTCGAGGTGTCGAAGAACTACCGCGAGCCGGTGCTGGTGTCCGGTACCGATGGTGTGGGTACCAAGCTGAAGCTCGCCTTCCAGCTCGATGGTCACGACACGGTGGGCCAGGATCTGGTGGCGATGAGCGTCAATGACATCCTGGTACAGGGCGCAGAGCCGGTGTTCTTCCTCGACTACTTTGCCTGCGGCAAGCTCGACGTAGACACGGCGGCGCGCGTGGTCGGCGGCATCGCCCGCGGCTGCGAACTGGCGGGCTGTGCGCTGATCGGCGGCGAAACGGCCGAAATGCCCGGCATGTACCCGGCCGGCGAATACGATCTGGCGGGCTTTGCGGTCGGCATTGCCGAGAAGAGCCAGCTCATCAGCGGCGAAACCATCGCCGAGGGTGACGTGGTGCTCGGCCTGGCCTCCAGCGGCGCGCATTCAAACGGCTACTCACTGCTGCGCAAGATCCTCGAACGCGACGCGCCGGACCTGAACGCCGATTTCCACGGCCGCACGCTGCGCGAAACCGTGCTCGAACCGACCCGCATCTACGTGAAGCCGCTGCTCGCGCTGATGAAGGAAGCGCCCGGGCTGGTGAAGGGCATGGCCCACATCACGGGCGGCGGCCTGCTCGACAACGTGCCGCGCGTGCTGCCGGCAGGGCTGTCGGCGCACATTGACGCGTCTTCGTGGACGCTGCCGCCGCTGTTCGCCTGGCTACGCGAGGCCGGGAACGTGGCTGCTCAGGAAATGTACCGTGTGTTCAATTGCGGCATCGGCATGGTGGTGATCGTGTCGGCGGCCGACGCCGATCGCGCGACGCAGTCACTGAGCGCGGCTGGCGAGACCGTGTTCCGCATCGGCCGCATCGAGCGTTGCGGCGAGGGCGAGGCGCAGACGGTCGTCCGCTGATCCGGAAGAGCGGAGCGCCCTCCGGCGCTCCATGCGCTGCCTGCCTTCCGAGCGGGCAATAAAAAACCCGCCATTGGCGGGTTTTTTATTGCGGCCCGGGCATTACGCCAGGCGGCGAGGAAGCCTCACTTGAGCTTGGTTTCCTTGTACATCACGTGCTTGCGAGCCTTGGGATCGAACTTCATGATCTCCATCTTTTCAGGCTTGGTGCGCTTGTTCTTCGTGGTCGTGTAGAAATGACCGGTGCCGGCAGTGGATTCCAGCTTGATCTTGTCGCGTCCGCCCTTGGCCATGACGTCTTTCCTTCCTGTCTATGCCGGCTGAGCCGGATTGCATTGTTCCGGCGTGGCCGGAAATCTCAGATCTTTTCGCCGCGTGCGCGAATTTCGGCGAGCACGGTTTCAATGCCCTTCTTGTCGATCGTGCGCAGACCCTTGGTGCTGACGCGCAGGCTGACAAAACGGCCTTCGGACTCCAGCCAGAAACGGCGTTGCTGGAGATTGGGCAGGAAGCGGCGCTTGGTTTTGTTGTTGGCGTGGGAAACGTTGTTACCCACCATCGGCGACTTCCCGGTAACTTGGCAAACGCGGGACATGTTTCGAGCTCCAGAATCGGAAAAGCTCGCGATTATAGAGTATGGATCCGGTTTTGTTCAAGTTCTTCAAAGAATTCCGCGTTCGGCAAACGAGCACGTTTCGCCGCTGCCGACGATGACATGGTCGAGCACGCGCACGTCCACCAGCGCCAGCGACTGTTTCAGCGACTGTGTCAGGAGGTCGTCGGCGCGGGACGGCTCCGCGACGCCGGACGGGTGGTTGTGGGCGAGGATGACGGCCGCCGCGTTGTGCGCCAGCGCCAGCTTCACGACTTCGCGCGGATAGACGCTGGTTTGCGTCAGCGTGCCGCGAAACAGTTCGACCGCCTGCAGCAGCCGGTTCTGGGCATCGAGCAGCAGCACCATGAACACTTCATGCGTCAGGCCATTCAGTCGCAGTCTGAGCCAGTCGCGCACCGCCTGCGGTGAGGTCAGCGCGTCACGCTCCTTCAGCTGTTCGCCCAGTGCTCGCCGTGCCAGCTCGAACGTGGCTTTCAGCTGTACCGCTTTCGCGGTTCCCATTCCCTTGACCCGGCACAGATCGGCAATGCTGGCGCTGCCCATGCTGGTCACGCTGTCGTCGAAATGCGCCAGCAGGTCGCGCGCAAGATCGACCGCCGATTTCCCGCTGACGCCGACGCGCAGGAAGATGGCCAGCAGTTCGGCCGACGACAGCGCCTCGGCACCTTGCAGCAGCAGTCGCTCGCGCGGCCGCTGGTCCGCGCTCCAGTCCTTGATCGCCATCGCGTTACAATCCGTCGTCGACTCGGTGCAGGATACTACATTGTCATGAAATCGAAGGCGGAGCTGTCCGGGCGCACCATCGTGCTGGCCGTCACCGGTGGCGTGGCGGCCTACAAGTCGGCGGAACTGGCGCGCTTGCTGATCAAGGAGGGCGCGCGCGTACGCGTCGTGATGACCGAGGCGGCTGCTCATTTCATCGGCGCGGCGACCTTCCAGGCCATCACTGGCGAGCCTGTGTGGTCTGACCTGTGGGACGCGCGCATGCCCAACGGCATGGCGCACATCGATCTCACCCGGGACGCGCAGTTGCTGCTGATCGCGCCGGCCACGGCAGATTGCATCGCGAAGCTGGTGCAGGGACGCGCCGACGACCTGTTGAGCACGCTGTGTCTGGCGCGTGACGCGCGCTGCGCGCTGATGGTGGCGCCGGCGATGAACCGTCAGATGTGGGAGCACCCGGCGACGGTCCGCAATATGAATACGCTGCGCGGCGATGGCGCTCGTGTCGTCGGACCGGCTGCGGGCGAGCAGGCGTGCGGCGAGGTCGGTCTCGGCCGCATGGTCGAGCCGGCCGAGCTGCTCGATGCGGTGCTCGCCCATTTCACGCCGAAGACGATGGTCGGCAGGCGTGTGCTGATCACCGCCGGACCGACTGCGGAAGCCATCGATCCGGTGCGCGTCATCACCAATCTGAGCTCGGGGCGCATGGGCTATGCGCTGGCGTGCGCGGCGGCGAGGGCGGGGGCACAGGTGACGCTGATCAGTGGGCCGACCGGGCTGGCCACGCCCTTCGGTGTCGAACGTGTCGATGTGAGCAGCGCGCTGGCGATGCACCAGGCAGTACTGTCGCGCTACGCCGCCTGCGATGTATTCATTTCGGTTGCTGCGGTCGCGGACTACCGGCCGGCGGCGCCCAGTGATCGCAAGATAAAGAAGAGCGCCGATACGTTGTCGATCGACATGGTGCGCAACCCGGACATCCTGTCCGACGTGGCAGCTCGGGCTGATGCGCCGTTCTGTGTCGGCTTCGCGGCCGAGAGCCATGACCTCGACACCTATGCGCAGGGCAAGCGGGCGGCCAAGAAGCTGCCGCTGGTGGTGGGCAATCTGGTGGCCGATGGTCTGGGCGGCGAGGACAACGCCGTCGTGCTCTACGATGCCGCGGGTCGCCATCCACTCGAGCGGGCGCCCAAACCCGTCGTCGCGCGCGCCATCCTCGAACATATTTCCCGACTGCTGAAAGCCTGAAGATGTCCACGCTTGACTACAAGATTCTCGACGAGCGGCTGCGTGATTTGCCGCCGTCCTACGCGACCCCCGGCTCCGCCGGTCTGGACCTCCGTGCCTGCATCGAAGCCACCACGGTCGTGCGCCCCGGCGAGACGCTGCTGGTGCCCAGCGGCATCGCCATCCATCTGGAGGATCCCGGACTGGCAGCGATGGTGCTGCCGCGTTCCGGTCTCGGCCACAAGCACGGCATCGTGCTCGGTAACCTGGTCGGACTGATCGATTCGGACTACCAGGGGCAAATTTTTGTATCGCTGTGGAACCGCGGCGCGAGCGAATTTGTCCTTCAACCGCTGGAGCGCATCGCGCAACTGGTCGTCGTGCCCGTTGTACAGGTGGTTCTGCGCGAAGTGCTTGATTTTGCTGCATCGCAGCGAGGCGATGGCGGTTTTGGATCGACCGGCGGACGGTGACAGGTTCCGGGGCCAGAACCCTTTTTTTAATCGAAGTGCCGCGGTAAGCTTGTGAGTTCAGGAAAACGCCAGCCATAAGCCGACACTTATTCCCGGTCCAACGCAGGTCATGTAATCCTTTTGACCGGACGATCGTTTTTTTCACTGCAACACCCACCAATCAATTGAGGAGAGCTGATTGTGATTCGCAAACATCTGGCAACCGTCGCGCTGGCCGCGCTGGCTTCGACCGCGATGGCGCAGGAGGCACCGTACAAGGTTGCCGAGGGCAACAAGGTGGACGCCAAGACCCTGCTGGGCTGGAAGACGTGGCGTTCGGCCGCCTGTGAGCGTTGCCATGGCGCGAACCAGGAAGGCATGGTTGGTCCTTCGCTCATCGAAGGCCTGAAGAAGTACACGAAGGAAGAGTTCGTCGGCATCGTCGTCGACGGCACCCATGCGGACCGTGGCATGCCCCCGCACCCGTTCCTGAAGGGTGAGAAGGTCGATGGTCTGTACGCCTACCTGAAGGGTCGCTCGGACGGCAAGATCGCCCCGGGCAGGGTTTCCCCGATGGAGTAAGCCCGGGTCCGGACGATCACCGATCGTTCTGCCCGATGAGAGCCCGCCGCAGAGCGGGCTTTTTTTCGTCCATCACGCCCGCCACAGCGGAAGCCGCGGTCCGACGAAGGCGTCCGCACAATGAAAAACGGCGCCCTTTTGGGGCGCCGTCCGTGATGCTGCGTGGGGTAGGCTTACTCCATGCGTTCGTAAGCCGGCAGCGTCAGAAAGTCTTCCAGTTCGGTAGCCAAGCACATGTCGCCGAACAGCTTGGCGGCGGCAGCGTAGGTTTCGGTATAGGCGTCGCCCAGCAGGGCGCGGATCTTGTCCAGTTCCTGCGTGATCAGGCCGCGCACCATGTCGGCGGTCACCTTGCGGCCGTCGTCCAGGATGCCCTTCGGGCTGCGGATCCACGACCACACCTGAGCGCGGCTGATTTCGGCGGTTGCCGCATCTTCCATCAGGCCGTGGATGGGCACGCAACCGTTGCCGTCCATCCATGCACCCAGGTACTGGATGCCGACGTTGATGTTGGTGCGCAGACCCGTCTCGCTGATCGGGCCTTCCGGACGGAAGTCGAGCAGGTCGGCTGCACCGTAGTTCACGTCAAGCTGCTTCTCGATCTGGTTCGGCTTGTCGCCGAGCACCGACACGAACTCTTCCATCGCCGCCTGCACCAGACCCGGGTGAGCCACCCAGCCGCCGTCATAGCCGTCGTTGGCATCGCGACGCTTGTCCGAACGGATACCGGCCATTGCCTTCTCGTTGGCGTCCGGATCGTTCTTGTTCGGGATCAGCGCGCTCATGCCGCCGATCGCCGGTGCGCCGCGCTTGTGGCAGGTCTTGATCAGCGACAGTGCGTAGGCGCGCATGAAGGGCACGGTCATCGTGATCTTGCTGCGATCGGCCAGGCAGAAATCGCGATCGTTACGGAACACCTTGATGCAGGAGAAGATGTAGTCCCAGCGGCCGGCGTTGAGGCCGGCGCTGTGTTC
>JAVEVQ010000022.1:0-47512 GCA_034004945.1 Methyloversatilis sp.
GGCGTCGAGTTCGCCACACCTGGCGTGTCCTCGCCCGGCATGGAAGTCAGCCGCCGCACCGACGCGCCGGAAGTGGTCGCGCAATGGATGGTCGACACCATTCCCGACCTCAAGTACGCCGAAACCGGTCACCGCGGCTTCATGGTGCTGACCGCCACGCGCGACGAGTGCCGCTCCACCTGGTACTTCGTCAGCACCGTCAAGTCCCGCCAGTACACGCTCAGCGAAGGCGCCACCGTGCGCACGCTGCCCGGCAGCGCCCAGCGCGCGCTGCTGCCGCTCGCCTGAACCCGAACCCACCGCCTCTCACGGAGAACGCCATCATGATCGTCCGCACCCTCGCCATCGCCCTGGTCGCCGCACTGACCGCACCGGCCCAGGCCGCCATCAGCGTCACGCTCGAACGCGACGCCTCCGGCCTGTTCGACAGCTTCGAGTACTTCCAGGACTTCGACACGCTGGCCTCCGCCAACGGCAGCAGCAACATCGCCTGGAGCAATGACAGCACCATCGCCGGCTGGTCGCTGTTCGATTCGGCCAAGGTGGCCAAGACCTTCTACCGCGCCGGCAACGGCAGCGACGCCGGTGGCTACTTCTACAGCTACGGGCAGAACGCCGACAGCGACCGCGCGCTCGGCGCGCTCGGCTCCGGCGGCGCCTACTGGGGCTCGCCGGCTTCCAGCGCGCTGTCCGGCTACGCTGCGGCCGCCTTCCGCAACGACAGCGGCGCCACCATCGAAGGCGTCAGCGTGTTCTGGGATGCCGAGCAATGGCGCGTTGGCGAATCCAACCAGGGCAGCGATACGCTGGACTTCCGCTACGGCTTTGGCGACAGCTTCGCCAGCGTGGGCACCTGGATCAATCCGGGCAGCGCGTTCAAGTACAACTCGACGGTGACCAACGCCGCCTCGACCGCCGGCTTCGCCACCGACGGCAACGCCAATGCCGTACTGCGCGGCGGTGACATCGCGCTCGAGTGGGAAGCCGGCCAGACGCTGTGGATCACCTGGATCGACTACAACAGCGCCGGCTTCGATCACGGTCTGGCCATCGACAACGTGTCGCTCAGCGTCGCCATCCCGGCGGTGCCGGAACCGGCCTCGATCGTGCTGCTGGCCGCCGGCCTCGGCATCGTCGGCGCAGCCGCGCGCCGCAAGCGCGCCTGAGCGGACGGTGGCGATGACCTCGATACGCGCTTTCCTGCTCGCCGCCGCACTCGGCGCGGCTGCGCTGCCGGCTTCGGCCGACATCGCGGTGGCGCCGGACGCCACCGGGCGCTTCGTCTACGTGCAGGACTTCGACACGCTGGGCGCCGCCAGCCGCGCCTTCGACTGGCGCGACAACGACACGCTGCCCGGCTGGCGCCTGCTCAACTTCGTCGAACAGCCGCTGGTGACGCCGACCTACGGCGGCGACACCGGTGACGACGCCGGCGGCAGCTTCTACAGCTACGGCCTCGAAGGCGACAGCAACCGCGCGCTCGGCGCGGTCGGCACCGGCGGCAGCTACTTCGGCACGCCGGCCTCCGGCCAGCTCGCCGGTTACGTGGCCGTGTCCTTTCGCAATGCGGGCGGTCGCGGCATCGACGCGGTGCGCGTCGCGTTCGAAGGCCAGCAGTGGCGGCAGGGCGCCTGCGACGACCTGAACGTGCTGGTGTTCGAGTACGGTGTCGGCGAGGAATTCGGTCATGTCGACTGGGTACGCCCGGGCGCCGGCTTCGACTTCGAATCGCCGTCGCCGCTGATCGTCACGCCAAGCGGCGCACCGGTGTTCGGTCGTGACCCGCTGGCGAAACAGGCGCTCGGCGGCGTCATCACGCCGGCATGGACGGCCGGCAGCCGCCTGTGGCTGCGCTGGGCGGTGCGCAACAACTTCAGCTTTGACCACGGTCTGGCGATCGACGACGTGAAGGTCGAGGTGGAGCGCTTCTGAGCCTGGAGACCTGTCGACGTGCTTTCAGACCGAAAGGTGTCGGACGTTCTTACACCGCGTTGGTCAATCCGGCTCCACCCTATCCGCATTGCCTTTCATGTCAAAGGCCTGCGGAGAAGGGCGCGCTTCTTGCTAACGCCCCACCCGTCATTCATTACGATTTCGCCAGCCGATGAGCTTCCGCACAGTCCTGATAGCCAGCGCCGCCGTGGCGGCTTCCGTATTGACCGCGCCGGTAGTGGCCGCCACCCAGTCCGTGAGCTTCACGGCCTTCCATCCCGCAACTCAAGGGTTGATGGCCGTAGTGACCGACAACGAGGGCAACGCGCTGTACCGTGCGTTCAATCAGCCGCTCCCCAGCCTGTTCGATGCGTTTCTCGCGGAGAACACTACATTGGCGGGTCGGGTGGGCCACGACACAGCGCTTTCCCCTGTCGAGATCGGTGACGGATTCGCACGCTACAGCGGACAGCTCGCCATCGATCTGCTGCGCAACGGACAGCTCGTCCAGGCAAGCGGCAACAATCTCGAAGTCGTGCTCACGGACGGAACGCCGGACGTCGGCGGCGACACGCTAAGCGCGCTGAGTCCTGGTTATTCTCCCGTTCCCGCCCTGGATTTCGCTTTCGACGCCCCGATCGACGTCCGCATTGATCTCGCGCCCGTGCTGGAGTGGTACGAAAACGCGCCACAGCTTGAGAGCCTTACCGTTACGCTGCACTACAGTGCGCTTCAGTTCCGGAATTTCGGCGTGCTGCTGCGTGACGAATCCGGAGCGGCCTTCGACGGCCCGAACTGGCCGACGGCCATCGACAGCAGTGCGTTCATCGGCACCAGTCTCGTCGGGCTGACGTGGGGCGCGACCGCCCAGATCTCGCTCGACGAAGTGGATTTCGCCAGCCACGCGGATTACCTGCTCGCAGCCGACTGGGTCGCCGCGAACGCGACCGCGGGGCGCGTCGAGTACTCCATGCTAGGTTTCATCGACAACGTCAGCGTGACGCCGGTCCCCGAACCGCAGCAAGCGCTTCTTTGGCTTACCGGACTCGGGCTGCTCGTCGCTCGGCGCCGTCGTTGAAACGCGTCATCGGGCTGCGGTCTTGAGCACGGCGCGCCATGCGGCGTGCCGACCGTATCAGGCCTTCTTCACGAACTCCGACTTCAGCTGCATCGCGCCGAAGCCGTCGATGCGGCAGTCGATGTCGTGGTCGCCTTCGACCAGGCGGATGGACTTCACCTTGGTGCCCACCTTCAGCACCGAGGACGAGCCCTTCACCTTCAGGTCCTTGATCAGCGTGACGCTGTCGCCGTCGGCCAGCACGTTGCCGTAGGCGTCCTTGACGACGCGCGCCTGATCGGTGGTTTCGGCGGCCTGCTGCGGCCACTCATGCGCGCATTCGGGACAGACGTACATGCTGCCGTCCTCGTAGGTGTATTCGGAACCGCACTGCGGACATTTCGGAAGTGAACTCACGGCCTACCCATTCATGATTGATCGCCCGCGGACTGCGGGGGCCGCCATTGTGCACTGCCGGTGCGTCGTGCCCGTTGCGCCAGCGCAAACGGGCCGGGGTGCGCTCAGCCGCCGCGCACCATCGCCATGATCTGCCCAGCGTCCAGGCCGGACGCGCGCTCGCGCATCTGCGGCAGGTAGTCGGCCTGCAGCTTCTTCGCCGGTTCCAGCATCTGCTGGAAGCCCTGTTGCAGCGCCGCTGCGCTCATCTGCCGGCCGCCCGCGTAATAGCGTTTGGCGATGTGGCCGAGCGCATAGGTGCTGGCGAACGAGAAGGCCATGCCGGTGGCGGCGCGGCCGAGGCCGCCGACGGTCTTGCCGGCGACCTTGCCGAGCAGGCCGCCGAGCAGCTTGCGGCCGAACTGTTCGAGGTACTGCGAGGTGAGGCCGACGCCGACCGTGGCGAGGAATTCCTTGATATGGCCCTGATCCAGTTCGTAGCCGTGCGCGCGGCCGATGCGATAGACCATCTTGATCTGCAGCGGAATGATGGCGACCGAGGCCCAGCTCTGCGGCAGCAGTTCGAGCGCGCCGTTGAGGATGGCGTAGTTCAGGATGGTCTTGTCGAGCTCGGCGTCCGAAGGTACCGGCTGCGCGGCTGCGACGGCGACCGCAGCGGGTGCGGCGACCGTGGCAGGCACGTACTGGTCGAGGTCGGCCAGCGCGTCGGCCTTGCTTTCGGCGTCGGCCACCCGCGCGTCGCCGTCGAGGCAGAGCTGACGCTTCAGGTCGGCGAGGAAGGCGCGTTCGGTGTCGCACTGGCGGCCGTCGGCGTCGCAGATGCACAGCGCCATTTCATAGGCGAACTGGCGCTGGCCGAGATCGCCCAGCGCTGAGGACGCGTCGCGCAGCGTCACCCGCTTGAGCAGCACGTCCTGGTAGAGGCGCGGCAGGTCGGGCGCCTGCCCGCCGAGCGAGTCGGCGAAACGGCGCACGTGTTCGCGCTCGCGGTCATCCTTGACGCCATCGGCGAAGGCGGCGAACAGGGCAATGGTGAGCAGGGCGTTGTCGGGATTCATCGGCACTCCGTCGGTTGGCGGCGATGCTGCTCCGATCCGGCGCCGCGCAGGCAGTTCCGCCGCTGGCCGGTGACGCAAATCCCGCTTACAAAGCGGCTTCCAGTGTACGCACCGGCACGCCCATGTCGCGCCACTTGTCCGGATGACAGGTGAACAGCAGCACCTGATGGCGAAGCGCGGCATCGAACAGCACGCGCTTCATGCGTTCCAGCCGCGCGTCGTCGCTGTGCACCAGCGCGTCGTCGAGGATGATGAGCGTCGGCTTGCCGGCTTCCTTCAGCAGGTCGGCATAGGCGAGACGGGCGATCACGCCCATCTGTTCGCGTGCGCCGAAGCTCAGTTCGTCGACCTCGCCGCTTTCGCTGCCGGCGGTGCTGTCGCGCGTCAGCGGACCGGGGCTCAGGCTGTCGTCGAGGGCGATGCGCGCACCCGGGAAGAGCAGGCCGAGGTAGTGGTTCAGATGCGTCTGCAATGGCGCCTGCAATCGCTGCGTCAGCGCGTGCCGCTTGTCGCGCAGGCTGCGCAGCAGCAGGTCGAGCGCGCGGGCGCGGCGTGCCAGCTGGCCGGCGCGGCGCTCGGCGGCGGCGTGGTCGCGCGCCAGCCCGGCGCGGCGTTCGTCGAGGCCTTGTGCGCCGGCTGCCTGCAGTTCGACTTCGAGCACGGTGAGCGCGTCACGCCGCTGTGCGAAGCTGCGCTCGATCTGTTCGGCGCTGCGCGTGTAGCGCTCGACGTCCTGCGCCAGCGCCTGCGGGCGGGCGGCGTCGAGCTGGCGCGCGAGCGCGTCGATGCGCAGCGCGGCCGCTTCCTGCTGCGCCAGTGCGTCGGTCAATGCGACGCGGGTGTCGGCCAGTTGCTGCGCGCGCGCCGGGTCGTCGAGCCGGGCGCGGGCCGCGCCAAGTTCGCGCTGCGCGGCGTCCAGCGCCGCCTGCGCCGCGGCGCAACGGTTGCGTGCGTCGGCCAGTCGGCGAGTGGCTTCGGCCTGCGCGTGGCGTGCGGCGTCTTCGGCCGCCTCGGCTTCGGCCACCGGCGGCAGCGTGTCGTCGCCTTCGTCCGCCTGCGCCGTCAGTCGCTGCGTCAGTTCGGCCGTACGGCCGGCGAGCGCGGCGCGTTCGGCGCGCAGCGCATCGACGCCCTGCGGCGCCAGCGCCTTCAGCGTCGCCTGCGCCGCCTTCAGGTCGGACAGCTTGTGCGCGTGCTGCTGCTGTCTCGTCTCGGCGGCGTCGAGCGAGGCGAGGCCGAGCCGGGCCAGCGCACCGGCGTGGCGGTCCCGCAGTTCGGCCGCTTCGCGCGCCAGCGCTGCGAGGTCGCCGCCGCCGGGTTCGATGCGCAGCCGGCCGTAGCCGGGCAGCTTCAGCGTGGTGGCGTCGAGCAGCAGGCGTTCGCCATCGCCGCTGAGTACGTCGTCGCCGATGCGCAGTTCGCGCCCGGCGTCGAGCGCGAAGCGCAGCCGGGTGGCGATCGCGGTGCGCCGGATGTCCAGTTCGCGCAGCTGCCGCGCCTGCTCACGCAGTGCGTTCAGATCGCCGGCCCTGATTTCGCAGGCCGCAACCTCGGCCTGCAGCGTGAGCTGGCGCGCCTGTTCCGCTTCGGCCTGCGCCAGCGTGGCGGCCAGCGTTTCGCTCTTGCGGCGGAGTTCGTCCAGCTCGCGTACCAGCGCGCGCCGGTTGTCGCGTGCACGCGTCAGCGCCAGCGTGTGGCGGGCCGCGTCGTGCTGCGTCTGCGCATCGCGTTCGCGCTGCTGCCAGGGCGCGGCCAGTGCGAGCGCGTCGTCGAGCGCGCGCTGTGTGGCACTCACCGCCTCGGCACGCGACTGCGCATCGCTCGCCTCGGCCGCCCAGCGGTCGAGCTGCTGGCGCAACAGATCGGCGCGCTCCTGCAGTGACTGTGCCGCGCGCTTCTCGACCAGCAGGCGTTCCTGCAGCGACTGCGCCTCGCGCAGCGTCGCTGTGGCGGCGGCGGCACGCGCGTGCAGGTCCTCCCACGGCCGCTGAGCGGCGTCGGCGTCGTGCTCGCGGCGCAGTTGCGCCAGCCGGTCCACCTTCTGGCGGAAGGTGAGCAGATCGTCGTCCACCTTCGCCAGCGCGTCGCGCAGCGACTGCTCTGCCTGCAGCGCCTCGGCATAGGCGCCGCGCGGACGGTCGGAGGACGGCGTCAGCAATTCGTTGCGCAGCCGTTCCACCTCGTTCGTCACGTCGTCGCCGTCACCGCCGGCGATCTCGCCGAGCGAGGCGTTCAGCGCGGTGCGCAGGTGATCGGTGGCGTGCGTGACGGCGGCACGGATGTCCTGCGCGCTGCCCTGTTCCATCCACAGCAGGCCGGGGATGCCCCAGTGCTCGGCCTTGCTCGACCCTTTGGCGGCGAAGGCGAAGCCGAGCTGTTCGGCGATGAAGTCTTCGGCCTCGGCGCCGTCGTAGGTGTGCGTGCCGAACTGCAGCGTGCAGCGCTTCTTGCCGAGGAAGCGCTTGGTCAGACGGCAGGGCGTGCCGGCGAGTTCGAAATCGAGTTCGACTTCGGGCGCGGCACTGGCGTCGCCCCAAGGACGCAGATGTTCGACCGTGCCGGAGCGGTGGCGCTCGAAGAAGGCGGCGCGCAGCGCGGCCACCAGCGTGCTCTTGCCGGCTTCGTTGGGGCCGGCGAACAGATTCAGGCCGGGGTCGAGGTCGCGCAGTTCGAAGGGCTGGCGGAAGCGGCGGAACTGGTCGACGCGCAGGCGGCTGATCTTCATCGCGCCACCTCCGCGCGGCGCGCGTCGAGCAGGCCGGCCAGCAGCACCAGCGCGTCGCGCGCGGTGTCGCCGTCGGTGCCGTCCTGCGCGGCACGCAGATCGGCGATCACTTCGCCCAGATAGCCCTCGGCGGCCAGTCGTTCGAGGTCGTCAGCGGTCGGCTCGATGCGCACGCGGTCGAGGTCCGCCAGCACGGCGCGTGCGCGGCCGCGCGCCTGCGTGATCGCGTCGCGGATGCGGGTCAGTCCGTCGAGGTCGGTGCGGCCATCAATGTCGAGCTGCAGCACGTCGTCCGCCGCGAGCGCGCCGAGCAGTGTGCACAGCGCATCGACGTCGCTCGCCACCTGCAGCGTGAACGCCTCGCTGCGCCAGCGGTAGCGGCCGGTATCCAGCGGCGTCACCCGTGGCAGCGCGCCCGGCGCATCGATGTCGACGATGAGCGCGCGGCCGGAATCGTTGTTGCGGAAGCGGTCGGTTTCCGGCGTGCCGCTGTACCAGCAGCGCGCATCGACCTGACGGCAGCCGTGCCAGTCGCCGAGTGCGAGGTAGTCCAGTCGTGCCTGGGCGGCGCGGTCGGCGGCAATCGGGTTGGCCGAATCGATGCCGTCGGCGAGCAGACCCTGCACCGCCCCGTGCGCGATGCCGATGCGGAAGGCAGCGGCAGGCGTGTTGGCGGCGGCGAACCAGTCGGTCAGGTCGTTGTAGGTGTGGCGCTGGGTCAGCGGCGCCGGCAGCACGACGGCATTCAATCCGTCGAACTGCAGCGGCTCCGCGCGCAGGCACAGGTGCACGTTGTCGGGCACCGCATTGAGCCGCTGCGCGCGCGTCCACACCGATTCGCTGAGTGCGGCGTCGTGGTTGCCGGGGATCATGACCCACGGGCCTGCGTAGCCGCGCGTCGCATTGAACAGCCGCAGCACCGTCTTGTCGGCGATGCCCTGGGCGTCGAACACGTCGCCCGCAACCAGCACCAGATCGACGCGCTGTTCGGTCGCCAGCGCGGCCAGCCGCTCGACCGCGGCGATGCGGGCTTCGGCCAGCAGCGCCGCCTCGTCGGCGTCGAACTGTCCGTACTGCTTGCCGATCTGCCAGTCGGCGGTGTGGAGAAGTCTGAGCACAGGTGTGGGCGGGGCATCGCGGGGCGCATACCTTGCGTCGGCGACGCCGGCCCTGTCAATCGCTGCCGGGCGCCGGCGGGCGGTATTCGTCGACAGCGGGAAAAGTTGTGCGCACCGCCGTCATCCGGGACGTGTATCTTTAGCGCACCGGATCGCCGATTCCTGCGGCGGCCGGCGGGCACGCACCGCTGCGTGCGCCCATCCACCGCTCACCCGGAAGGCCCGTACCATGAGCGCTACCCTCCTTGCCGAGGCGGACGCCGAAGCCCGCCTGCTCGCATCCCCCCCGTCGGAGTACATGTCGCCGGAGCAACTCGCCTTCTTCCGGCAGCGATTGCTCGCCGAGCGCGACGCGCTGCTGCAGTCGGCGCACGAAACGACGCAGCACCTGCACGAGTTCGAGCGCACGCCCGACCCGTCGGACCGCGCGTCGCTGGAGGAGGATCATTCACTGGAATTGCGCGTTCGCGATCGCGAACGCAAGCACCTGCACACGATAGACGAGGCGCTGGCGCGCATCGACGACGGCAGTTACGGCTGGTGCGAATTCACTGGCGAGCCGATAGGGCTCGCCCGGCTACTGGCGCGGCCGACCGCAACGATGTCGGTCGAGGCGCAGGAACTGCACGAAAAGCGCCGCAAGATGCGCGGGCGCTGACCGCGCAGCAGGGACTCAATGCGTGCGGCGTACCGGTGCGGACGCTGCGCCGCGGCCTTCGATGTGACGGAACGTGATGCGTCCCTTGCTGAAGTCGTAGGGCGACATTTCCAGCGACACCTTGTCGCCGGCGATGATGCGGATGTGGTGCTTGCGCATCTTGCCGCAGGTGTAGGCGACCACCATGTGGCCGTTCTCCAGCGTGACGCGGTAGCGCGAATCGGGCAGGACTTCCGTCACTACGCCGTTCATGTCGATCAGTTCTTCCTTGGCCATTGCGGTTCTCCCGGGTGGGCGTGAAATGTGGACGCCGGGCCGCAGGCGCGCGGGCCGTGGAGCGTCAGGGGGCTGACTGCGGGATCGCTTTGGGATGCGACGGGATTCGGGTCGCCGACGACGAGGTCTGTGCGAGAAGGAAACCGGAAAACTGCAGTGACGGCGCGGCCGGAATCGGTGAAAACCGTGCGGCGCCGGCCGACACTATGCACCCAAAACGTGCTTTCTGTCGGCATATCTGCTGAACACGATCACAATGAGGGCCGTTTCATGCCGCCGAACCCGATGATAGAACCCATCTTGCTCGCTGCCGCGCGCATCTGCACCTTCGACGGCGCGCGCGCGCTCACCAACGCCAGCGGCTTCTTCTTCGAACGCGACGGGCGGCTCCATCTGGTGACCAGCCGCCATGTGCTGATCGATCAGCCAAGCCGCCACTTTCCGGACCGCATCGAGATCGAACTGCACACCGATGCCGCCAACATGGCGCGCTCGACCGGTTTCTCGATTCCGCTGTACCGCAACGGCAAGAGCCTGTGGCGGCAGGGCGCTGATCGCGCCGGCGCCATCGACGTCGCGCTGATCGAACTGGACCGCGCCGCGCTGCCGCCGACCGCAGTCTGGCGCGCCTTCACGCCAGCTCACCTGTCGGCCGACCTCGACCGCATCGAAGTCGGCAGTTCGCTGCTGGTGGTCGGTTTCCCGCTCGGCTTCCACGACACGCTGCACCACATGCCCGTCGTCAGGCAGGCGGGCATCGCCTCGTCCTTCGGCCTGCGCTTTCAGGGGGAGGGCTATTTCCTGACCGATGCCCGCACCCACCGCGGCATCAGCGGCGCCCCGGTGGTGATGCGCGTGCCCGACGACCCGGCCGCGCTGGGCGACCTGCCGTGGATGCTGCTCGGCGTGCACTCGGCACGGCTCGATGTCGGCACGCGCGATCTCAAGATGGACGAGGCGCTGGGGCTGAACTGCGCCTGGTATGCGGACATTCTGATGACGCTGACCCAGCCCGCCTGACGGCAGCGGCGGGAACACGGGACGGCGTAGCGCCTCTCAGCTTCGTGGCCGCCGGTTGGCGGCGTCGTGCATATATATATGGCATTCCGTGAATTCTCCCGGGCGCTGTCCCTGCTCGCGCTGATCGCACTGATGTGCCTGCCGCTGCCCGGTCGCGCCGCCGATCCGGCCTGGCAGGGTGCCGCCTTCGAGGGCGACCGCGTGGCGCTGCAGAAGCTGGCCGATGCCGGCGCGCGCGTGGTGCGCGTCTATCGCGAGAGCGACGCCTGGGTGTTGGATGCGGCGCAGGCGCTCGGCATGAAGGTGGTGATGGGCCTGTGGCTGGCGCATCCGCGCCACGGTTTCGACTATGGCGATGCGCGCGCAGTCGCTGCGCAGGAAGCGCGCGTCCGCGACTTCGTGCAGCGCTACCGCGCTCACCCGGCGCTGCTGGCCTGGGGCGTGGGCAACGAGGTGGAAACCGGCGTCGCCGACCCGCGACCGCTGTGGCGCGAAATCGACCGCATCGCCGGCATCGTGAAGGCGCTCGATCCGAAGCACCCGACGGTCATAGTGGTGGCCGACAACAGCGACGACTGGCTGCGGCCGCTGGCCGACTGCTGCCGTCATGTCGATCTGCTGGGACTCAATCTGTACGGCGGCTCGATCTTCGAACTGCCGGCCCGGCTGCAGCGGCTGGGCATCACGAAGCCGGTGCTGGTGGCCGAACTCGGTCCGCTCGGTCAGTGGCAGGCCGGGCGCAAACCGTGGGGCGCGCCGGTCGAACTCACCAGCACGCAGAAGGCGGACTTCTTCCGCGACGCGCTGACCTTCGTCGCCGGGCAGCCGCAGATCGTCGCCGCCTTCCCCTTTCTGTGGGGCGAGAAGCAGGAACAGACCGCGACCTGGCACAGCCTGCTCGACCGCGGCCGGCTGACCGCGATGACCGACGCGCTGGCGGTCGCGTGGGGGCGCCCGCCGAAAGTGCTTGCGCCGCGCATTCTCGGCATCGGTATTGCGGCCGATGAGTTCCCGGCGGGGAGCGAGCTGTCGGCGGGCGTCGATGCACACGCCTTCGATGGCTCGACCTTGAGCACGGAATGGGTGGTGCGGGCGGAAGCCACCGATCTGCGCATCGGCGGTGACATCGAGGCGGCGCCGCCGCGCATCGACGTGACGGTGTTGCAGGCCGACGCGCGCAGCGTGCGCTTCGTCGCCCCGGCGACGCCCGGCGCCTACCGGCTGTTCATCACGGTGACGGACCGCACGGGCAAGGTGGCGACCGCCAACCTGCCCTTCCTGGTGCGGTGAAGGCGCTGCGCGCGTTCCTGCAAGCGCCTTCTGGCTGCGGTGCAGCGCATGCCGGTCGCGGGCCTCAATAAATGGGAATCGCGAGCAAGCTCGCTCCCACGAATGTCAGGCCCGTCCGCCGATCGGGAGTGCTTTCTTGTGGGAGCGACCTCTGGTCGCGATCTGGCGCTTGCGGGCCGCTGGCTTCAGTGCGGGCGCATGCGGCCGGTCCCGGATGACTCAGGTCTTCGCCGGGCGGATCGCCGACTTCGGGCGGAAGGCCTTCACCACGCTGTCGTCGGTCTCGATGTAGGGTCCGCCTATCAGGTCGATGCAGTAGGGCACGGCGGCGAAGATGCCGTGCACGACCGGGTTGCCGTCGGCGTCCTTGACGCCCTCCAGCGTTTCCTTGATCGACTTCGGCTGGCCGGGCAGGTTCAGGATGAGCGTCTTGCCGCGGATCACGCCGGTCTGCCGTGACAGGATGGCGGTCGGCACGAAGCGCAGGCTGATCTGGCGCATCTGTTCGCCGAAACCGGGCATCACGCGGTCTGCCACGGCGACGGTGGCGTCCGGCGTCACGTCGCGCGGGGCGGGGCCGGTGCCGCCGGTGGTCAGCACCAGATCGCAGCCGGCGCTGTCGCACAGTTCGATCAGCGTTGCCTCGATCTGCGGCTGTTCGTCCGGGATCAGCCGCGTTTCGAACATGACCGGGTTCTTCAGCGCGGCCGACAGCCAGTCCTTCAGTGCCGGGATGCCCTGGTCCTGGTAGACGCCGCTCGAGGCGCGGTCGGAGATGGAAACCAGTCCGACCGTCAGCAGATCCTGTGTGTCACTCATCGTCGTTCTCGTCCTGTTCGGGTTCGATGTCCTCTTCGCCGCCCTGCGCGCTGTCGAGCTGGCGCAGCACGCGGAAGATTTCGCGGAAGGCGCGCGGCGGCTTGTTCAGTTCGCGTTCGCGCAGCACGTTGCGACGCAGCGTGCGCAGATGCGTGAGATCGGCGTCCGGCCACTGCGCGGCGATGTCGCCCAGCACCTGCTCGTCGGCGATCAGCCGCTCGCGCATGCGCTCCAGCATCTGTTCGCGCGCGACGGCGCGGGCCGAGCGGCCGCGGATGGCGTCAAGCGCCTCCACCAGCGGCGCGGTGTCGACGCCGCGCATCACCTTGCCGACGTACTGCATCTGCCGGCGCAGGCCTTCGTGGCTGCGCGTGCGCTGCGCCTCGGTGATGGCGATGCGCAGGTTTTCCGGCATGTCGATGCGCTTCAGCTGCTCGGCCGACAGCGCGACCAGCTGCGTACCGATGTCCTGCAGCGCATGGGCGTCACGCTTCTTCTGGCTCTTGCTCGGGCGGTCCGGCAGATCCTGATCGTCCGGGTTTTCGGTGGTGGAAATCGATTTGGGGCGCATTGGGGGTACGGAGGACGGGGCAGAGCGTGGCAAGCGGCTATTATTGCAGCCTTTGCCCGACCACGAATCCGCCATGTCCCGACAGGGTTTCAGTTATACCGACGCCAGCATGCGCGACATCGCGCAACAGCTTCTCGATCATGCCCGCGCCGGTGGCGCGACCGCCGCCGAAGTCGACGTGTCCGAAGGCTTCGGCCAGTCGGTCACGGTGCGCCGCGGCGAGGTCGAAACCATCGAGTACAACCGCGACAAGGGCATCGGCGTCACCGTCTATGTCGGCCAGCGCCGCGGCTACGCCAGTTCCAGCGACTTCTCGCCGGACGCCATGCGCGCCACCGTCGATGCCGCGCTGTCGATCGCCCGCTTCACCGCCGAGGACGATGCGGCCGGCCTGCCGGACAAGTCGCTGCTGGCCACCGAATTCCGCGACCTCGACCTGTTCCACCCTTGGGAACTGCCGGTCGAGCAGGCGATCGACCTGGCCCGCCGCTGCGAGGACGCGGCGTTCGGTGTTTCGCCCGACATCCGCAATTCGGAAGGCGCTTCGGTGTCGGCCCAGCAGTCTCAATTCATTTCCGCCAACAGCCTGGGCTTCATGGCCGGCTACGCCAGCACGCGGCAGTACATCAGCTGCTCGGTCATCGCCGGCGAAGGCGACGGCATGCAGCGCGAGGACTGGTACGCCAGCCGCCGCAATGCCGCCGACCTGCCGGCGCCGGAGGCGATCGGCGACTACGCCGCGCGCCGCGCGCTGTCGCGTCTGGGCGCTCGGCGCGTCAAGACCACCCGCGTGCCGGTGCTGTTCGAAGCGCCGCTGGCCATCGGCCTGCTCGGCCATTTCGTGCAGGCGACCAGCGGTGGTGCGCTGTACCGCAAGTCGTCCTTCCTGCTCGACAGCCTGGGCAAGCAGATCTTCCCCAAGCACATCAATATTTCCGAGCGGCCGCATCTGCCGGGCGCGATGGGCTCGGGCATGTTCGACGACGACGGCGTGGCCACGCGCGACCGCGAGGTGGTGCAGGGCGGCGTGCTGAACGGCTACTTCCTGAGCACCTATTCGGCACGCAAGCTGGGCATGGAAACCACCGGCAACGCCGGTGGCTCGCACAACCTCATCCTGCAGTCCGGGCAGAAGAGCCTGGATGAACTGATCCGCGGCATCAAGCGCGGTCTGCTGGTGACCGAACTGCTGGGCCACGGCGTCAATTACGTGACCGGCGACTACTCGCGCGGCGCCGCCGGCTACTGGATCGAGAACGGCGAAATCGCCTACCCGGTGCAGGAAATCACCATCGCCGGCAATCTGCGCGACATGTTCATGGGCATACAGGAGGTCGGCGCCGACGCGCTGGTGCGCGGCTCGAAGCAGAGCGGTTCCATCCTGATCGACCGCATGCGGATCGCAGGCGCCTGAGCATGACCGACCGGCGCAGCTTCCTGAAAGCGGCGCCGCTCGCCGCGCTTGCCGGAGCACCGGCGGTGGTCGGCGCCCAGCCGGCGCTGCGCTGGCGCCTGGCCTCCAGTTTCCCGAAGGCACTGGATGCGCTGTATGCCGCCGCCGAGCAGGTGGCGCAGCAGGTGAGCGCGGCGACTGGCGGCCGCTTCCAGATCCAGGTGTTCGCCGCCAACGAACTGGTGCCGCCCTTCGGCGTGCTCGACGCGGTGCGCGAAGGCACGGTCGAGTGCGGCCACTCGGCGTCCTACTACTACATCGGCAAGGATCCGACCTTCGCCTTCGACTGCGCCATGCCCTTCGGCCTGAACAGCCGGCAGCAGGCGGCCTGGCTGGTCGATGGCGGCGGCATGGCGCTGATGCGCGAGCTGTTCGCCGGCTACAACGTCGTCAATTTCCCCTGCGGCAACACCGGTGCCCAGATGGGCGGCTGGTTCCGCCGCGAAATCCGCAGCGTGGCCGACCTCAAGGGCCTGAAGATGCGCATCGGCGGCTACGCCGGCCAGGTGGTGTCACGGCTGGGCGTGGTGCCGCAGCAGATTCCGGGCGCCGACGTCTATCCGGCGCTGGAAAAGGGGGCGATCGATGCCGCCGAGTGGGTCGGGCCGTACGACGATCTGAAGCTCGGCTTCTACAAGGTCGCGCCCTATTACTACTACCCGGGCTGGGCCGAAGCCGGCCCGCAGCTGACCATCTACGTCAATCGGCAGGCATACGACGCCTTGCCGGCTGAGTACCGGCAGATCCTCGAATCCGCCTGCGCGGCGGCCCACATCGGCATGCAGGCGCGCTACGACGCACGCAATCCGGCGGCGATGAAGAAGCTGATCGAGGGCGGCGCCCAGCTGCGCATGTTCTCGCGCGACATCCTGCTCGCGCTGCAGAAGGAGGCGTTCGCGCTGTACCGCGAAACCGCCGCCGCCAACCCGCAGTTTCGCAAGGTGTTCGAACCGTGGAACCGCTTCCGCTCGGAGCAGCACCTGTGGACGCGGATCGCCGAGAACTCGGTGGATGCCTTCGTCGGCAGGCATCCGGTGGAGTGAGCGCGCTCTAGCTGCCCGGCAGTCCGTCCAGCGGATCGTGGTGGGCGATGCCGAGCGGCTCGAAATGTCGCCCGTTGCAGGTGAGCAGCATCAGGTCATGAGCGCGGGCGGTTGCCGCGATGGCGACGTCGGCGAAGCCCGGATGCCGGCCAGTCGCAATCGCCTGATCCGAAAGGGCGCCGGCCAGTCGAGCGACCCGGGCGTCGAGCGGAAGAATGCGCTGCCCGTGCAGACCGATGACCGCGTCGAGCCAGTGACTCAAGCGTTCTGCCCGTTCCATGCCGCCGGCCCGTCGGAGCTTGCAGATACCCTGTTCGATCTCGGCGACCGTCACGGTCGAGATGTGAAGCCGGTCGGCCTGTCCGCGCAGCCAGATCGCGAAAGTCTCGGCCGGCGCAGGTCGCCCGGGCGCCAGCAGCGACAGTACCGAGGTGTCCAGCAGCCAGCCCTTCACAGTTCGATATCGCGCAGCGGTGTTGTATTACGCTCGAGCTCGATGCCGCCCGGGAAGGCCAGCAGCAGGTCGGCGAACGACGGGGCGTTCTGCGCGTACAGCCGCTGCGCATCCTCGACCGGCACCAGCACTGCTGCCGGCTTGCCGTGCCGGGTGATGGTGGTCGGACGACCCTGTTCCGCGGCTTCTATCAGCGCCGAGAATTTCGCCTTGGCTTCGCGGATCTGGATGCTGTCCATGAAACACCTCTAGTGTGACTGCATGAGGTCATTTTATGGTGGGTGCACGCCGTACGCAAATTCCGCCAAGGCCGGGAAAAAGAACGACAAAGAAAAAGGGCCGCGTCAGCGGCCCCTTCATCCTTTACCTGCAGTCGGTGCCTTACAGCCCCGCGTCCGCCCGCAGCGCCGCTGCCTTGTCGATCGCTTCCCAGCTGAATTCCGGCTCGTCGCGGCCAAAGTGGCCGTAGGCGGCGGTCTTCTGGTAGATCGGGCGCAGCAGGTCGAGCATCTGTACGATGCCCTTCGGGCGCAGGTCGAAGTGGCGCTTCACCAGTTCGGTCAGCTTTTCGTTCGAAACCTTGCCGGTGCCGAAGGTTTCGACCATGACCGAGGTCGGCTGGGCGACGCCGATGGCGTAGCTCACCTGCACCTGGCACTTCGACGCGAGGCCGGCGGCGACGATGTTCTTCGCCACGTAGCGGCCGGCGTAGGCGGCCGAGCGGTCGACCTTGGACGGATCCTTGCCGGAGAAGGCACCGCCGCCGTGCGGCGCGGCACCGCCGTAGGTATCGACGATGATCTTGCGGCCGGTCAGGCCGCAGTCGCCCTGCGGGCCGCCGATGACGAAGCGGCCGGTCGGGTTCACCAGATACTTGATTTCGCCCTTCACCAGTTCCGGCGGCAGCACCGGCTTGATGATGTCCTCGATCACCGCCTCGCGGATCGCTTCGAGCGACATGTCCGGCGCGTGCTGGGTGGACAGCACCACGGTGTCGATGCGCTCCGGCTTGCCATCGACGTAGCGGATGGTGACCTGGCTCTTGGCATCCGGACGCAGCCAGGGCAGACGGCCGTCCTTGCGCAGGTGGGCCTGGCGCTCGACCAGACGGTGCGACAGGTGCAGCGCCAGCGGCATCAGCACCGACGTCTCGTCGCAGGCGTAGCCGAACATGAGGCCCTGGTCGCCGGCGCCCTGGTTCAGGTAGTCGTCGCTGGCGCGGTCCACGCCCTGGGCGATGTCCGGGCTCTGCTTGTCGTAGGCCACCAGCACCGCGCAGCCCTTGTAGTCGATGCCGTACTCGGTGTTGTCGTAGCCGATGCGCTTGATGGTGTCGCGCGCGACGTGGATGTAATCGACGTTGGCGGTGGTGGTGATCTCACCGGCCAGCACGACGAGGCCGGTATTGCACAGCGTTTCGGCGGCGACGCGGGCGGTCGGGTCCTGCGCCAGGATGGCGTCGAGGATGGCGTCGGAAATCTGGTCGGACACCTTGTCCGGGTGACCTTCGGATACCGACTCCGAAGTGAAGAAATACTCTGACATGCACCTGCTCCTTGTAACTTCCCTGTTGCGGTTCGTCGAACCAGCCCCGGGAAGCGAGCAGGCGACGCTTTAGCAGTATTTTTAATCCGCCCTGCAAGTTGTCTCGTTTAACTCGGCGGAAACAGTAGTCTACCGCGTCCTGTCGTTTTCGCGAATCCAGCTTTTTTCCATGTCAGACCTCGCGAGCCGCGTGGCCATGGGGGCCTTCCGGCTGCTTTCCCACCTTCCTCTGCGCACGCTGCAGGCGATCGGCGCCGTCGCCGGGCGTCTGATCCATGCGCGCGCCTCCAGGTTCCGGCGCGAGTTCGACCGCAACCTGACATCGGCCATACCCGGCGCCGACGCCGCGCTGATCCGCGAGGCCGCCGCCCATTCCGGCCGTGCCATGCTCGAACTGCCGTGGATCTGGATGCGGCCGCGGCCGGCCGTGGTGGCGGGCGTGGTCGAGGTCAGCGGCTGGGAGCACGTCGAGCGGCTGCATGCCAGCGGCCGCGGCGTGGTGCTGCTGACGCCGCACATGGGCGCCTTCGAGATCGCCGCCCGGCTGATCGGTTCGCGCATTCCGATCACCGTGCTCTACCGCGCACCGCGCCAGGACTGGCTGCGCCCGCTGATGGAGCAGGGGCGCGACGGCGACGGCGTGTCGCTGGCTGCGGCTGACGGCTCGGGCGTGCGCCGCCTGCTGCGTACGATCAAGGACGGCGGGCTGGTCGGCATCCTGCCCGACCAGGTGCCGGCCAACGGCGAAGGCATGTGGGCCGACTTCTTCGGCCGCCCCGCTTACACGATGACGCTGGCCGCCCGGCTCACCGCGATGGCGGCCGGCACCATCATGGTGTTCGCGGAACGGCTGCCGGCCGGGCGCGGTTTCCATGTGCATTTCATCGAGCCCGAAGTGCCGGTCGACGGCGATACGGCGCAGCGGGTCGAAGCGATCAACCGCAATGTCGAAGCGCTGGTGCGGCGATATCCGCAGCAGTACATCTGGGGCTACAAGCGCTACAAGTGTCCCCCCGGTGTGCAGCGGCCCGCCCCTGTAGAATGACGACCATGTTTACGAATCCTGCGCCGCAGGCCATCGCAGACCTGTTGCGCCGCGTGCGCACGGTGGCCGTGGTCGGCCTGTCGCCGAATGCATCCCGTCCCAGTCATCGCGTCGCCCGTGGCATGCAGCGTTTCGGCTGGCGCATCGTGCCGGTGCGACCGGCGGTCACCGAAGTGTTGGGCGAGCCGGCCTATGCCTCGCTGGCCGATATTCCCGAAGACCTGCGCCGGCAGATCGATCTGGTCGACCTGTTCATCGCCGCCGACCGCGTCGGTGCTTTTGTCGACCAGGCGATCGCGCTCGGCCTGCCCGCAGTGTGGCTGCAGGACGGCGTGATCGACGAGGCGGCGGCATTGCGCGCGCAGGCGGCCGGCCTGACTGTCGTGATGGACCGCTGCGTCTGGCGCGACTACAGCTCGATGGTGACCGAATGAAGCTCCGTTTTTCCAAGATGCACGGGCTGGGCAACGATTTCGTCGTGATCGACGCGATCCGCCAGCGCGTCGATCTGACGCCGGACCAGGTGCGCTTCCTGGCCGACCGCCATTTCGGCGTCGGCTGCGACCAGCTGCTGGTGGTCGAGCGCGCGCAGCAGCCGGGCGTCGATTTCCGCTACCGCATCTTCAACGCCGATGGCGGCGAGGTCGAACAGTGCGGCAACGGCGCGCGCTGCTTCGTCCGTTTCGTGCGCGAGCAGGGGCTGACCGACAAGCGTGAAATCCGCGTCGAAACGAAGAGCGGCGTGATCACGCTGACCGCCGCCGACGACATCAACGTGACGGTGAACATGGGCGTGCCGGTGTTCGAGCCTGCGCGCATTCCCTTCCAGTCCGATTCCGACGCCTTCGTCCAGCCGCTGGACGTGGCCGGCAGCGCGGTACCGATTACCGCGGTGTCGATGGGCAACCCGCACGCGGTGCAGGTGGTGGCCGACGTCGACCGTGCGCCGGTGGCGCAGCAGGGTCCGCTGATCGAATCGCACCCGCGTTTTCCGGCGCGCGTGAACGCCGGCTTCATGCAGGTGGTCGATGCGCACCACATCAGGCTGCGGGTGTACGAGCGCGGCGCCGGCGAAACGCTGGCCTGCGGCACCGGCGCCTGTGCCGCCGTGGTGTCCGGCATCGTCCGCAACCTGCTGGAAAGTCCGGTGCGCGTCAGCACGCGCGGCGGCGAACTGAACATCGCCTGGGCCGGCGAGGGCCAGCCCGTCCTGATGACCGGCCCCGCCGTCACCGTATTCGAAGCCGACATCCATCTGGAGTAGTTCCCCCATGAAAGCCGACGACGTCGCGCGTTACCTGCAGGACCACCCGCAGTTCTTCGAGGATTACCACGATCTGCTCGCCCATCTGTACGTGCCGCACCCGCACGGCGGGCGCGCCATCTCGATCACCGAGCGGCAGATCCTGACGCTGCGCGAGAAGGCCAAGATGCTGGAGCTGAAACTGGCCGAGCTGCTGCGTTTCGGCGAAGACAACGACGTCATTTCGACGCGCGTGCACGCCCTGTCGATCGCGCTGATGACGGCCGGCAGCTTCGATGCCGTGATGGCGGCGCTGCGCGAACAGCTGTCCGAAGGGTTTTCGGTGCCGCACACCGCGCTGCGCCTGTGGAACAGCGTGCTCACTCGCGACGGCGACGTGTTCGAGCCGGTCGAGGAGCGCATCCGCGTGTTCGCCAACGAGGCGCGCCAGCCCTACTGCGGCCCGGTGAACGACCTCGGCGTCGTCGCCTGGTTCGGCGAGTCGGCCCCGGCCGTGCAGTCGATGGCGCTGGTGCCGCTGCGCCGCGAATCGCGCGTGGTCGGTCTGCTGGCGCTGGGCGCCAACGACGCAGCGCGCTTCGTGCCGGATATGGGCACGCTCTATCTGGAGCGCATCGGCGAGCTGCTCGGCGCCGCGCTGATCCGCGAACTCGGCTGATCGCGCCCCGATGGCCACCTTGATCCTCGCACCGGGCCGTGAGCGCTCGCTCATGCGCCGTCACCCGTGGATATTCGCCGGTTCGGTCGACCGCCTCGATGGCCGCGCCCGGCCGGGCGATACCGTGCTGGTGCAGGCGGCCAACGGCCGCGCGCTCGGCCGCGCCGCGTTCTCGCCGGCGTCGCAGATCCGCGCCCGCATGTGGACCTTCGGCGACGAATCGATCGACGACGCCTTCTTTCGCCGCACTGTCGCGCGCGCGGTCGAGCAGCGGCGCGACCTGCCGGAACTGGCTGGCGAGTTCGGCCCGCGCGGCGGTGTGCGCCTGCTGCACGGCGAGTCCGACGGTCTGCCCGGCGTCATCGCCGACCGCTACGCCGACGTGATCGTGCTGCAGATCACCAGCGCCGGCGGCGAGAAATGGCGCACCACCATCGCCGACGCGCTGGTGCGCGCGACCGGCATCGCACGCGTCTATGAGCGCTCGGACTCGGACGTGCGGGCGCTCGAGGGGCTGGAGCCGCGCAGCGGCTGGCTGATCGGCGACGGCGATGCGCCCTTCCCGGTGATCGCGGAACCGGGCGTGCAGGGCGACGTGAATATCGAGATCGACGTGGCCGGCGGCCACAAGACCGGCTTCTATCTCGACCAGCGAGAAAACCGCCGGCTGTGCGGCGCACTGGCGCGCGAGCGACGCGTGCTGAACTGCTTCTGCTACACCGGCGGCTTTTCGCTGCACGCGCTGAGCGGCGGCGCCGCATCGGTGCTGTCCATCGATTCCTCCGCCCCGGCGCTGGCCACCGCGCAGCGCAATGTCGGGCACAACCCGCAGATCGACGCCGGGCGGGCCGAGTGGCTGGAAGCGGACGTGTTCCAGGCGCTGCGCACCTTCCGCGCCGAGGGCCGCCGCTTCGACCTGATCGTCCTCGATCCACCCAAGTTCGCGCCGTCGGCCGCGCACGCGAAGTCGGCCGCGCGCGCCTACAAGGACATCAATCTGCTCGGTTTCCGGCTGCTGGCGCCGGGCGGGCTGCTGATGACCTATTCCTGCTCCGGCGGCGTCGATGTCGATTTCTTCCAGAAAATCGTCGCCGACGCGGCGGCCGACGCCGGGGTGTCGGCGCGCGTGCTGAAGCGCCTGTCGGCGGGGGCGGATCACCCGGTCGGGCTGGCTTTTCCCGAGGGTGAGTACCTGAAGGGGCTGCTGCTCAGGATCGAGTGAAGCGTTACGCAGTTTTTTGCCAAAACATTGGTATCCTCTTCGCCTTTCCAATCCCCGGGAGTTCATGCGGATGGCCACCAAGAACGCCAGCAAGGCCGACAAGCCGCTGACCGAAGCCGACATCCTGAAGATGCCGGAAAAGGACTACATGAACGAGGCGCAGCTCGCCTTCTTCCGCGACCTGCTCGCCCGCATGCGCGACGACATCCTGCGCAAGGCCGATGAAACCGTGGAGCACATGCGCGAGGTCGACAATGTGTCCGACCCCGCCGACCGCGCCACGGTGGAAGAGGAACACACGCTGGAACTGCGCACGCGCGACCGCGAGCGCAAGCTGCTGAAGAAGATCGAACAGGCGATCGACCGCATCGATGCCGGCGAGTACGGCTATTGCGACGAAACCGGCGAGCCGATCGGCATCGGCCGCCTGCTCGCCCGCCCGACCGCGACGCTGACCATCGAGGCGCAGGAGCGCCGCGAACGTCTGCAGAAGCTGTACGGCGACTGAAGCCGGACAGGGGCGTGATGCGACCGATGTCCGCACTGCGGCTCGTTTTCCTGCTGCTGTGCCTGATCGGTACGCAGCAGGTCACGCTCGTCCACGCTTTCGAGCACCTGCCCCAGGCTGGCGTTGCCACGCTGGCCGAGGGCGACGATGACGGCAGCGGCCACGCGCCGGTCTGCCCGGACTGCCTGTCCGCCCACTCCCTGACCGTTCTGTTCGCCGGTCCGGCAGCCGACGCCGCGCTGCCCGATCTGTCGCACGTGCTGCGCGCAGCGTCGTTGCGCGTGGCCGTGCATGGCGCCGCGCCCGAACCCTGTGCGCACGGACCGCCTGCGCTCTCCCTGATCTGAACCGGTGCGCCCCGACGGGCGCGAATTCACTCAGTCAGACCCGCGTGCCGACACGCGGGCGCGCGCCCATCCGTTTTGCGGGCGCAAGGGAGATCGTTTCATGCTGCTCAAGACCTTCATTGGCGGCGCCTTCGCGGCGGCCGCTTCCGTTTCCTTTTCCGTTCCGGTGTTCGCCCAGGCCATCCAGGACCTGCCCGCCATCGTCGTCACCGGCAATCCGCTGGGCAGCGACCTGTCCGACCTGGTCAGCCCGGTGTCGGTGATGGACGATCACGACTTGACGTTGCGCGGCGCCAGCACGCTGGGCGAAACGGTCGGCAATCTGCCGGGCGTCAGTTCGACCTGGTTCGGCCCGAACGCCAGCCGGCCGGTCATCCGCGGCCTCGACGGCGACCGCGTGCGCATCCTCGGCAACGGCGGCGCCACCGTCGATGCGTCCTCGCTGTCCTTCGACCACGCGACCACGGTGGATCCGCTGGTGGTCGAGCGGGTCGAGGTGGTGCGCGGCCCGGCGGCGTTGATGTATGGTGGCAACGCGGTCGGCGGCGTGGTGAATGCGCTCGACAATCGCATTCCGCAGTCGCCGATGAATGGCCCCAGCGGGCGCGTCGATGGCCTCGTCGGTGGCGCCGACTCGACCCGTGCGCTGGCCGGCCGCGTCGAGTTCGGCAAGAACGGCCTCAATCTGCACGCCGACGGCTTCACCCGCTCGACCTCCGATCTGCGCATCCCCGATGGCCGGCTGCGCAATTCGGCTGCCGACACCGAGGGCGGCGGCTTCGGCGCCTCCTTCGCCGGCGAGCGCGGCTACGTCGGCGCCTCCTACGGCGTGTTCGATTCGACCTACGGCACGGTGGCCGAAGAGTCCATCACGATAGACATGCGCAGCGAGCGCTGGGACCTCGCCGGCGAACTGCGCGAGATCGACGGCTTCATCACCGGCGTCAAGTTCCGCGCCGGCCATACCGACTACAAGCACGTCGAGCTGGACGCCGGCTCGCCCGAGACCCGCTTCTTCAGCAAGGGTACCGACCTGCGGGTCGAGGCGGCGCATGCCCCGCTCGGCCCCTTCCGCGGGGTGGTCGGCGTGCAGCTCGACAGCAGCGAATTCTCGGCCCTGGGCGACGAGGCCTTCGTGCCCTCGACCAATACCGACACGCGCGCGCTCTTCCTGTTCGAGGAAACCCGCATCGGCGACCTCAAGCTCACCTTCGGCGGTCGCGTCGAGCGGGTCGAGGTGGGCAGCGACGGCGGTGGCCCGGACGATGCGAACAATCCGGGCACGCCGCGCTTCGACCCGGCGCAGGAGCGTCGTTTCACCGCGCGCAGCGCCGCCTTCGGCGCGGTCTATCCGCTGAACGACACCTTCTCGGTCGCCACCCAGCTGGCCCACACCGAGCGCGCGCCGACCTTCTACGAGCTGTTCGCCAACGGCCCGCACGCCGCCACCGGCAACTACGAGGTCGGCAACGCGGCGCTGGACAAGGAACAGTCGAACTCGATCGACGCCCAGCTGCGCATCAAGCGCGGCGAGCACAGCGGCAGCATCGGCGCCTTCTACAGCCGTTTCCGCAACTTCATCGCGCTCGCCGGTACCGGCAACCGGCGCGAGGAGGACGGCCTGATCGATCCGGCCGGCGAACTGCCTGAGTTCGCCTACCAGGCAGTGCCGGCGAAGTTCTACGGGTTGGAGGCGCAGGCCCATCTGCTGCTGTGCCGCTGTGCCGGCGAACTGCATCTCGACCTGCAGGCCGACATGGTGCGCGCGACCAACCGCGACACAGGCGAGCCGCTGCCGCGCATCGCGCCGGTACGCGGCATGGCGGCGCTGAACTGGCATCGCGAGGCGCTGAACCTGCGGCTGGAGGTGCAGGGCGCCCGCCGGCAGGACCGGGTCGACGACCTCGGCACGCCGACTGCCGGCTACGCGCTGGTCAATGCCTTCGCCAGCTACGGTTTCCAGGCGGCCGGCGTGAACTGGGAGGCCTGGCTGCGCGGCAATAACCTGTTCGACACCGAGGCGCGCAACCACGTGTCCTTCCTGAAGGGCATCGCACCAATGCCGGGCCGCAGCATCATGGCCGGCCTGCGCGCCACCTTCTGACCACCTTAGTCCCCGTCACGGGCACGGTGAACGCCGCGCCCGTCCTGCCTGGGTGCCGATTCCGGCCCTTGCAGCACCTTGTCACGTCTTCTTACGCCTTCGGGGGTGCCGCCGGCCGCGGTTGAAAGGTAAAGTTACCGATCGTTGCAGTTGTGAACCGATGCGCCGTTAACTACGGTTCGCGCCCCGATCCGGACCCACCCGTGGCTTTTTCCTTCTTCAAGAAAACACCTGCGCCGCAGGTCGAAACCCGCAAGCCGGCGCGACCGACCGCACCGGCTGCCGGGACGGCCACGGCGTCGCGCCCGCCCGACAGCATGCCGGCAAGCGATTCGCCGTCGTCTGCCGGCTTGATGTCGCTCGATTTCGTATCGCGCGACCCGCTGGAGGGCGCCCGCCGTACCGGCAAGGGCGAACTGCAGGTTCAGGACGTGTCGAGCGGGCTGCATCCGGTGGTGGAGGAAGCGGCCATGCTGTTCGCCAATGGCGACGACGAAGCCGCGCTGTCCACGCTGGAGCGCGCCACCTTCGGCGACCTCGGCAACTCGACCGAACAGGTGTGGGCCATGCTGTTCGATCTCTGTCACGCGCTCGGCCGTGTCGACGCCTTCGAGGCGCATGCGCTGGCCTACGCCGAGCGCTTCGAGCGATCGGCGCCGGCCTGGCCGGCGACGCCGTCACGCGGCGCAACCGCGGGCCCGCCCACGCTGACGCTGGCGGGCAAGCTGACCGCGGCCAGCCGTGCCTCCATCGACCAGATCGACCGCCTGTGTTCCAAGGCGCATGTGGTGCGGGTGGATGTCGCCCGCCTGCACGACGTGGACGAAGAAGGTGCGCGCATGCTGCTCGACGTGCTGGTGGCGCTGCGCCGCTGCGGTCACGGTGTAGCCATGCTCAGCGCCACCGTGCTGCGCGACCTGCTGGCGCCGCGCATCGAGCCGGGCAAGGCCGAAGGACCGGCGCAGTGGCTGCTCTATCTGGAAGCACTGCAGCAGCTGGGCGACGAAGCCAATTTCGAGGAATTCGCGATCCAGTACGCGGTCACCTTCGAACAGTCGCCGCCGTCGTGGGACGCGCGCTGGGTGTCGTCGGTGCTGGCGCCTGTCGCCGCCGAGCCGGCGCCGGTCGACAAGGGCGCGCGCATCGCGCTGCGCGGCGAGATCGTCGGTGCCCGTCAGGACGCCTTCGCCGCGCTGCAGGCGGCGGATCTGCCGCAGGGCGTGATGAAGGTCGATTGTTCGGAACTGTGCCGGATGGACTTCATCAGCGCCGGCCTGCTTTTCAACGTGATCACCGCGGTGCAGGCGACCGGCCGCCAGCCCCGCCTGGTCGATGTGCGACCGATGGTGGCGGCCCTGCTGCTGCTGATCGGCGTCGCCGCGGTGGCGGAAATCCAGCAACGCCGCTTCTAGCGCCACCAGCGCCCTGCTGGGCATGGTTTAAAGTGCGCAGCCTCCGCGGCATTTTTCGGGAATTGCGATGGAACAGTATCACGGCACCACCATACTTTCGGTGCGTCGTCCGGGTCAGGTCGCCCTCGGCGGCGACGGCCAGGTCACGCTCGGCAACATCGTCGTCAAGGCGACCGCGCGCAAGGTGCGTCGGCTTTACCAGGGCCGCATCCTGGCCGGTTTCGCCGGCGGCACGGCCGACGCCTTCACGCTGTTCGAGCGTTTCGAATCCAAGCTTGAAAAGCACCAGGGCAATCTGCTGCGCAGCGCCGTCGAACTGGCCAAGGACTGGCGCACCGACCGCATGCTGCGCCGGCTCGAGGCGATGCTGGCGGTGGCCGACCGCGAGTCCTCGCTCATCATCACCGGCAACGGCGACGTGCTCGAACCCGAAGGCGGCATCGTTGCCATCGGCTCCGGTGGTGCCTACGCACAGTCGGCGGCGCGCGCGCTGATCGACAATACCGAACTGTCGGCGCGCGACGTGGTGTCGAAGTCGCTCGGCATCGCCGGCGACCTGTGCATCTATACCAACCAGAGTCACACCATAGAAAGCATCGAGTGGTGAGCGCCGTGACCCCTGCGGATCAAGTCATGACCCCTTCCGAAATCGTGTCCGAACTGGACAAGCACATCGTCGGCCAGACGCGCGCCAAGCGCTCGGTGGCCGTCGCGTTGCGCAACCGCTGGCGCCGCGCGCAGGTGGCTGAGCCGCTGCGCAGCGAAATCACGCCGAAGAACATCCTGATGATCGGTCCGACCGGCGTCGGCAAGACCGAGATCGCGCGCCGGCTGGCGCGGCTGGCGAACGCGCCATTCATCAAGGTCGAAGCGACGAAGTTCACCGAAGTGGGCTATGTCGGGCGCGATGTCGACACCATCATCCGCGATCTGGTCGAGATCGCGATCAAGGACCTGCGCGAGCGGGCGATGAAGGCGGTGCGCACGCGTGCCGAGGACGCCGCCGAAGACCGCATCCTCGATGTGCTGCTGCCACCGGCGCGACCGGTCGGTTTCGGCGTCGACGCGCCGGCCGCCGACGAGAGCGGTACGCGGCAGAAATTCCGCAAGAAGCTGCGCGAGGGCGAACTGGACGACAAGGAGATCGACATCGAGGTGGCGGTGGCGCCGGCGACGATGGAAATCCTGACGCCGCCCGGCATGGAAGAGCTGACCGGCCAGTTGCAGTCGATGTTCCAGAACATGGGCTCGCAGCGCCGGCGCAGCCGCAAGATGCCGATCCGCGAAGCCTTGCGCGTGCTGACCGACGAAGAGGCGGTGCGCCTGATCAACGAGGACGAGGTGAAGCAGCAGGCGCTGGTCGCGGTCGAGCAGAACGGCATCGTGTTCCTCGACGAGATCGACAAGGTCGCCTCACGCTCGGATCACGGCGGTGCCGACGTTTCGCGCCAGGGCGTGCAACGCGACCTGCTGCCGCTGGTCGAAGGCACGACGATCACGACCAAGTACGGCATGGTGAAGACCGACCACATCCTGTTCATCGCCAGCGGCGCCTTCCACCTGTCGCGGCCGAGCGACCTGATTCCCGAGCTGCAGGGCCGTTTTCCGATCCGCGTCGAACTGGAGTCGCTGTCGGTGGATGACTTTGAACGCATCCTGACCGCCACCGACGCCTGTCTCACCCGCCAGTACACCGCATTGCTGGAAACCGACGGTGTCGCGCTGGATTTCGCGCCTGACGGCATCCGCCGGCTGGCCGAGGTGGCGTGGTCGGTGAACGAGCGTACCGAGAACATCGGCGCGCGCCGGCTGCACACGGTGATGGAGAAGCTGCTGGAAGAGGTGTCTTTCGACGCCGGCCAGCACGCCCGCTCGCTCACCATCGATGCGGCCTACGTGGATGCCCGGCTGGGCGAACTGGCGCAGAGCGAGGATCTCGCGCGCTACGTGCTCTGACGCACCGGCCGGCCGCACCAACAACGAGAACGAGTCCCGATGACCCCGATAGTCCGCACGCGCCTCTATTTCCTGCTGTCCTACCTCTGTTTCGGTCTGCTCGCCTTCGCGCTGTGGCTGCAGCACGTCGAGCGCCTGGCGCCGTGTCCGCTGTGCATCCTGCAGCGCTATGCCTTCTTTGGTGCCGGCGTGTTCTTCCTGCTGAGCGGTCTGTTCGGCGGCGCGCTGGCGCGCAGCGGTCTGTGGGTGTCGGCGCTGATCGCCGCCGCCGGTGCGGCAGTGGCCGGGCGCCATGTCTACGTGCTGTACAACCCGTCGGTCAGCTGTGGCCTCGATCCGGTCGAGGATTTCGTCAACAGCCTGCCGCCGGCGCAGTGGTTCCCGCAGGGCTTCTTCGCCGACGGCGCCTGTGGCGCCAAGCTGCCGCCGCTGTTCGGTCTCGACATTCCGGAGTGGTCGCTGATCTGGCTGATCGTGCTGACCATCGTTGCTGTGCTGCTTTCGTTGCGCCGCGGCTGAACACTCGACGGTCGACTGTTCCGCAGACATGACACCCGGAGCCCCGCCCTGCACAAGCGGTGGGGCCTGTAGCAGAATGCTCCGTCCGCTCCCGTGCAGGGCGGGCTTCGCTCCGAGGAGATCATGAATAATTCCAAGAAACCCGTCATCGTGGTGGTCGGCGGCGGCGCCGGCGGCCTCGAACTGGTCACCCAGCTCGGCGACCGCTACGGCGCCAAGGGACAGGCCGACATCGTGCTGGTCGACGCCTCACCCATCCACATCTGGAAGCCGCATCTGCACGAAGTCGCCGCCGGGCGCATGGACATGCACATGCACCGGCTCGAGTACGTCGCGCAGGCGCGCTGGCACAACTTCGAGTTCCAGCTCGGCCGCATGACGGCCATCGACCGCACGCGCAAGACCATCCACGTCGAGGCGGTGGCCGACTTCGACGGCGAACCGATGCTGCCGGAGCGCGAACTGCGCTACGACTATCTGGTGATCGCCATCGGCAGCACGGTGAACACCTTCGGCATTCCGGGTGCGGACGAGCACACGATGGCGCTCGACACCACCTACGACGCCGAGCGTTTCCGGCAGAAGCTGGTCGCCGCCTGCATGCGCGCGGACGCGCGTGCCGAGCGCGGCGAACCGCATGAAGTGTCGATCGCCATCATCGGCGCCGGCGCGACCGGCGTCGAGCTGTCGGCCGAGCTGCGCCACACCAGCAAGGTGCTGCGCGCCTTTGGCGTGCACAGCATGGACCCGCGCAAGGATGTGCGGATCACGCTGATCGAGGCGGCCGACCGTGTGCTGCCGGCGCTGCCGGCGCGCATTTCGGCGTCGGCCGAACAACTGCTGCGCGGCATGGGCATCGACGTGCTGAAGTCTGAGCGCGTCAGCGAGGTGCGTCACGACGGACTGGCCACAGCCAGCGGCCATTTCATCCGCGGTGATCTGATGGTGTGGGCGGCCGGCATCAAGGCGCCCAACATGCTGTCCGGTTTCGGCGGTCTGGAGTCGAACCGGATCAACCAGCTGGTGGTGGATGACCACCTCGTCACCACGCACGACCCGGACATCTACGCCTTCGGCGACTGCGCGGCCTGTCAGTGGCTGGGCGGTGAGGGCACGATTCCGCCGCGCGCGCAGGCGGCGCACCAGCAGGCCAGCTATCTGGTGAAGATCTTCGCCATGCGGCTGGAAGGCAAGGGCGACCCCGGCCCCTTCCGCTACAAGGATTTCGGTTCGCTGGTGTCGCTCGGCAAGAGCGGCGCCACCGGCAACCTGATGGGCGGCGTGGTCGGCGGCAGCATGTTCATCGAAGGCCTGGTCGCGCGCATGATGTACCGCTCGCTCTACCAGATGCACCAGATCGCGCTGCACGGCTGGGTCAAGAGCTCGCTCGACGCGGTGGCCCGCTTCATCAAGCAGAGCACCGAGCCGCACGTCAAGCTGCACTAGCCTTCTTCAGGCGCCGGGGGCTTCGCCGCAGATGGCGCAGCCGGGGTCGCGCGGCAGCGTGATGCTCCGCCACTCCATGCCCAGCGCATCGAGCAGCAGCAGGCGGCCGGCCAGGGTACGGCCGGTCCGCGCCAGTATCTTCAGCGCCTCGGCCGCCTGCACCGTGCCGATGATGCCGGTCAGCGGCGCGAACACGCCCATCACCGCGCAGCGCACCTCCTCGACCTCGCCGCCCTCCGGAAACAGGCAGTGGTAGCAGGGGGCGTCCGGCTCGCGGCTGTCGAACACCGATACCTGGCCGTCGAAGCGGATCGCCGCACCCGACACCAGCGGCGTGCGCGTCGCCACACAGGCGCGGTTGATCGCGTGCCGGGTGGCGAAGTTGTCGCTGCAGTCGAGTACCACGTCGGCGGCCGCCACCTGTTCCAGCAGTTCGTCGCCGGCCAGCCGCTTCTTCAACGCGATCACCTCGGTGCCGGGGTTGATGTCGTGCAGCGCGTCGCGCGCCGACTCGACCTTGGCGCGGCCGACCGAGTGCTCGCGGTGCAGGATCTGGCGCTGCAGATTGGTCAGGTCGACCTCGTCGTCATCGGCGATCACCAGCGTGCCGACGCCGGCTGCCGCGAGGTAGAGCGCCGACGGGCAGCCGAGGCCGCCGGCGCCGACGATAAGTGCGCGCGAGGCGAGCAGCCTGTCCTGTCCTTCGATGCCTATCGGGTCGAGCAGGATGTGGCGGCTGTAGCGCAGCAGTTGCTGGTCATTCATGAAGAAGTGACCGCCGACGGATGCGGCGGCGTGTAGCGGTGGGGAAAGGGACGGTCAGCGGTACTCGCGCAACTCGCTCGGCGTGTCGTCGTGGTCGCCGTGCGGGTGGTGCTGCCAGGCCTGGACGTAGATTTCGTTCGACTTCTTGATCAGTCGCTCCGGCTGCTTCAGGTTGCGCAGCTGGGTGTCTTCGCAGAAGTAGAGCATGGCGCGGATCAGCCGCATCTTCAGCGAACCGTCGAGCACGAAGCCGTGCGCGCGCAGTGCCCGCTCAATGCTGCGGAAGCTGTGGTCGGTCAGGCTGTACTCGATGGCGACGATACGATCGCCTTGGGCGGTGACGGAGATGCCTCCGACCGCGGCGAGCAGCGCGAGCGCTTCGTCCACGCGACGCGGGCAGCGGCGACAAAAACGCAGTTCGCGGTGCTTCATCAGGCCGGCCTGGGGGCCGTATCCGGGCTTGCGCGGCGCGCGGTGTTCGCGGCCGAAACGACGCTGGCTGGCATGTGCGACCATGATTCAGCTCCTGCATCCGGCGGCGATCCGCAGATCACCGCACGGCCCGCCGCGGACGGCGGGCCTCAGTTTTTCTGGATGATCTGCAATCCCTTCAGCAGATTCAAGGCCTGGGTGAACTGGTAATCCGATGCGGTGGCGAACTCGAACGGCGCGGCCGGCTTGGCGTCCTCGTCGTCCTCCTTCGCCGGCTTGCCCTTGGCGCCGGTCGCAGGCTTCGGTGCCGCCTCTTCCGGATCCTTGTCGTTGCCGAGGTGGCGGTCGAGATCGGCTTCGCGCAGGCGGATGCCGCCGCCGCTGCCGTTCGGCGTTTCTTCGACGATGATGTCCGGAACGATGCCCTTGGCCTGGATCGAGCGACCGTTAGGCGTGTAGTAACGCGCCGTCGTCAGCTTGATCGCGGTGTTGTTGGCCAGCGGCATGATGGTCTGCACCGAGCCCTTGCCGAAGGTCTGGGTGCCCATGATGATCGCACGCTTGTGGTCCTGCAGTGCGCCGGCGACGATTTCCGAGGCCGAGGCCGAACCCGAATTGACCAGCACGACCATGGGCACCGACTTGGCGCCGGCCGGCAGCGTCGCCAGGAAGTCCTCGCGCGAGCTGCGCAGGTAATCTTCCGGCGCGGCGATGAAGCGGCGCTTGGCGTCCTCGGTGCGGCCGTCGGTCGACACCACGAGCGCCTTCGGCGGCAGGAAGGCGGCAGACACGCCGACGGCGCCGTGCAGCAGGCCGCCCGGGTCATTGCGCAGGTCGAGTACCAGGCCCTTCAGTTCGCCCTCCTTGTAGAGCTTGCCGATGTGCTTGGCGAGGTCCTCGGCGCTGGCTTCCTGGAACTGGGTCAGGCGCAGATAGCCGTAGCCGGGCTCGACCAGCTTCGATTTCACCGACTGCACCTTGATGATTTCGCGTGTCAGCGTGACCTCGATCGGCTTGGTCTCGCCCTTGCGTGCGATGGTCAGGCGGATGCTGGTGTCCGGCTTGCCGCGCATGCGCTTGACCGCGTCGCTCAGCGTCAGGCCCTTGGTCGAGGTGTCGTCCAGCTTGATGATCAGGTCGCCTGCCTTGACGCCGGCGCGGAAGGCCGGCGTGTCCTCGATCGGCGACACCACCTTGACGAAGCCGTCTTCCATGCCGACCTCGATGCCGAGGCCGCCGAATTCGCCCTGGGTGCCGGCCTGCAGATCCTTGAACGCGTCCTGGTCGAGGTAGGCCGAGTGCGGGTCGAGACCGGACAGCATGCCGCTGATCGCGTGGGTGATCAGCTTCTTGTCATCGACCGGCTCGACATAGCCCGACTTCACCGCATTCAGCACGTCGGCGAACTGGCGCAACTCCTCGACCGGCAGCGTGCTGCCGACCGGCTTGTTCGCGTTGGCGGAGAAATTGAGACTGAGCAGTACCCCGGCACACAGTCCGATCATGACCAGCCCGGTTTGCTGCAGCTTCTTTTGCATCGATTGCACTCCGCATATTTTTAGGCCGGAACGGATGCCGCACCGTCCTCGGTGCAGCCTAGCGAGCAACCCATTTCAGCGGGTCCAGCGCCTGTCCCTGATGCCGCAATTCAAAGTATAAACCCGATTCCGAAGCCCCACCGCTGGCGCCTATCGAGGCGATCACCTCGCCGGCGCGCACCGTTGCGCCGACCGACTTCAGCACGGCTTCGTTGTTGCCATAGACACTCAGATAGTTGTCGCCGTGATCGACGATGACCAGGTTGCCGAAACCGCGCAGCCAGTCGGCAAACACCACGGTCCCTGCGGCCACCGCCTTCACGTCGCCTGCCGTCGCGCGGATGAAGATGCCGCGCAGCGGTGTTCCACCTTCCGCGCCTTGGGCACCGAAGCGGCGTGCAAGTTCGCCGCTGGCCGGCCAGGGCAGGCGGCCGCGCAGTTTGGGGAAAGCGACGCCGCCATGATCCACCGGTGCTGACTGCACGACCGGGCCGCGGCTGTCGCGGCCGGCGGGTGGCGGCGCGTCGTCGGCCGGGCCTGCCGCCGGCGTCTTCGGCGGTGTGCTGCGGGCGCTGCGCCGCGACAGTGATTCGATCAGCCGGCTCAGCCGCGCCTCGTCGCGCTTGAGCCGGGCCAGTTCCTTGCGTTCGGTGCGCAACTGGGTGGCGATGCGGTCGAGCACCTTGCGCCGCACGTCGTGCTCGGCCTGCAGCTTGCCGCGTTCGCGCTCGCGTTCCGCTTCCAGTGAGCGGACTTCGTCGAGCTGGACGTCCTGCTGCGCCAGCAGCTCGCGCTGGCGCGTCAGCGTCGCACGGTGCTCGTCCATCAGTCTGAGCTGGCTCTTCGACAGGCTGCGCAGGTAGTGCAGGTCGCGCGCGCTCTGGTTGGGATCGGTGCCGGACAGCAGGTGGCGCAGCGCATCGGCTTCGCCGGCCCGCTGGTGGCCGCGCAGCAGTTGCGCCAGTTGCGATTGCTGGGTGCGCAGGCGCTCCTCGCCGGCGGCCACGTCCTTGCGCGTCTGCGCGAGCGCGCTTTCGACCGCCTTGCGCCGGCTGGCGATGTCGCGCAGCGCGCGGCTGGCGTCGGAAATGGCCTTCTCCGAGCTGCGCAGCTCGTCGCGGGCTTCGCGGTGGGCGCTTTCCGACTGGTTCAGTTCATCGCGCAGCGCTTCCATGCGCTGCTGCAGCGCGCGCAGCTGTTCCGGGCTGGACTGGACTGCGCGCTCGGCGAGGGCGGCCCCGGGCAGCGTGCACAGCAGCGCCCGGAGCAGCCAGCGCGTCACTCCATCCACGGTGCGCGCTGTTCGGCCGATTGCGGCTCTTCGGTCTCGGGGATGGGCGGACGCTGGCGCTGCGGCACGGCGCGGCTCTGGTTGGCCACGGCGTCGATGGCGGCGCGGATGGCTTCCTGGTCGCCGAGGTAGTAGTGGCGGATCGGCTTCAGGTTCTCGTCCAGCTCATACACCAGCGGCTGCGCGGTCGGGATGTTCAGGCCGAGGATGTCCTGTTCCGACACGTCGTCGAGGTACTTGATCAGTGCGCGCAGGCTGTTGCCGTGGGCGACGATGAGCACGTTCTTGCCGGCCCTGATCTGCGGCGCGATCTCGGCGTCCCAGAACGGGATGACGCGGGCCACGGTGTCCTTCAGGCACTCGGTGCGCGGGAACTGCTCGTCCGGCACTTCGGCGTAGCGCGGGTTCTTGCGATCGAGGCGCGGATCGTCCTCTTCCAGCGCCGGCGGCGGCGTGTCGTAGGAGCGGCGCCACACCAGCACCTGTTCCTCGCCGAACTTCTGCGCCGTCTGCGCCTTGTTCAGACCCTGCAGCGCGCCGTAATGGCGCTCGTTCAGGCGCCAGGTCGGGCGGATCGGGATCCACATCAGGTTCAGTTGTTCGAGCGCGACGTAGAGCGTCTTGTTGGCGCGCTTGAGCACCGAAGTGAAGGCGATGTCGAAGCGGTAGCCTTCGCGGTTGAGCAGGCGGCCGGCTTCGCGGGCTTCGATTTCGCCCTTGTCGGTCAGACCGACGTCGGTCCATCCGGTGAAACGGTTTTCCTTGTTCCAGACGGATTCGCCGTGGCGCAGCAGAACGAGCTTGTACATATCGGGTGGGCTATGTGTAGTGTGCGCGGCGCCCCGGTGAGACGTGCTGCACTGCGGACTCGTGGTCTGCAGGTGGACGGACCGCGCTTGGGCTAAAATGCGCATTTTCCCAGAAAACGCAGCGCGCGGCCCCGTAAAAATTCGACAGAAGATGACATGTCGGAACATCCGCGTTGCCGGATGACACGATACCGGCGATGATGCGGACCCCGTTACAGCGGACCGCCTGCCGCGAGCCCCACAGCCTGCCAGCACCTCTCTCCCATGGAATTCCTGACTCAGAACAACAACTACCTCTGGGCCATCTCGGCCCTGATCAGCGGTGTCGCGCTGCTCGTGATGACGCTGCGCACGAAAACCTCCGGGCCGCGGCTCACGCCGGCCCAGGCGACGCAGCTGATCAACCGCGAGGACGCCCAGGTGATCGACGTGCGCGAACAGCCCGAATGGGCCAAGGGCCGCATCGCCGGCGCGCGCCACATTCCGGTCGGCCAGCTCGACCAGCGCATCGCCGATCTTGAGAAGTTCAAGGAGCGCCCGCTCATCATCGTCTGCGCCAGCGGCATGCGTTCCGCCAGCGCCTGCTCGACGCTGCGCAAGGCCGGTTTCGAGAAGGTGTTCGCACTCGACGGCGGCATCGGCGCCTGGGAACAGGCCGGTCTGCCACTGACCAAGAAGTGATGTCATGGCACACGTGCTGATGTACACCAGCGGCTACTGTCCCTACTGCGTGCAGGCGGAGCGTCTGCTCGTGTCCAAGGGCGTGACCGACATCGAGAAGGTGCGGGTCGACACCGACCCGGCTCGGCGTACCGAAATGATGGAGAGAACGGGCAGGCGTACCGTGCCGCAGATCTTCATCGACGACTTCCATGTGGGCGGGTGCGACGATCTGCACGCACTTGACCGCGAAGGCAAGCTGGACCCGCTGCTGCAGGCCTGACCTGCAGCGTTCATCACCAACCGAGAAGCGAAAAATGGCCGACGAAGCAGTGCAACCCCAACAGCCCCAGGGCCCGGTGTTCTCCATCGAGAAGGTCTACGTTAAGGACCTGTCGCTCGAAGTCCCGAACGCCCCGGAAATCTTCCTGACCCGCGAAAATCCGAACGTCCAGATCCAGCTGCAGACGGAAGGCAAGGCGGTGCAGGAGGGCGTGTTCGACGTGACGCTCACCGTCACCGTCACCGCCAAGATCGGGGAGAAGACGATGTTCCTGGTCGAAGTGCGCCAGGCCGGCATCTTCCAGATCCGCAACGTGCCGCAGGAAGACCTGCAGCCCATTCTCGGCATCGCCTGCCCGAACATCCTGTTCCCGTACGCCCGCGAGAGCGTGTCGGACGCGGTCAACCGCGCCGGCTTCCCGCCGGTCGTGCTGGCGCCGGTCAATTTCGAAGCCCTCTACCAGCAGCGCACGCAGCAGGCCGCAGCCGGCGAGGACGGCGCGCCGACCGTGCAGTGATGAAGCAGATCGCGCTGGCGGCGCTGGCCGCCTTCGCCATCGCCCCGGCCGCCTACGCGGCGGGGCTCGAATATCGCTCGCTTGCCGACGTGGCCGTCATGTACGACGCGCCGTCGAAGCAGGCGCGCCAGCAGTACGTGATCGCGCGCCAGACGCCGGTCGAGGTGGTGCGCACCCAGGCCGGCTGGGTCAAGGTGCGCGAGCCGGGCGGCATGCTCGCCTGGGTCGAGTCGTCGGCGCTGTCGCCGCAGCGCACCCTCATCGTCAGCGTGGACAAGGCGCGCATCCTGGCCAAGCCGGAAGACAGCGCGGCGCTGGTGTTCGAGGCCGAGCGCCGCGTGCTGCTGGAGCCGGTATCCGAACCGGCGCCGGCCGGCTGGACGCGCGTGAAGCACCGCGACGGTCAGAGCGGCTTCGTCCGCATCAACCAGGTGTGGGGTCTGTGAGCCCCGCCCGCCCGGCATGAAGATCGCCGTCCTTGGCGCCGGTGCCTGGGGCACGGCGCTGGCCGTCGCCTACGCGGCCGACCACGACGTCACCCTGTGGACGCGCGACGCTGCACATGCCGAGGCGCTGCGCGCGTCGCGTCGCAACGAACGCTACCTGCCCGAGATCGCACTGCCCGACAGCATCCGCATCGATGCCGACAGCGCGCGCGCGCTCGCCGGCTGCGACCTCGCGCTGATCGCCACGCCGATCTCCGGCCTGCGCGACGCGCTGCGCGCCGTCGCGGCGTCCGGCGTGCCGGCCGTGCTGTGGGCGTGCAAGGGCTTCGAGGCCGGCACCGGCCTGCTGCCGCATGCGGTGGCGGCCGAGGTGCTGCCCGAGGCGGTCAGCCGCGGTGCGCTGAGCGGCCCCAGTTTCGCGGTCGAGGTGGCGCGCGGCCAGCCGACCGCGATCACCGTGGCCAGCAATGACCTCGCCTTCGCCACCCGCATCGCCGCCGAACTGCACAGCCCGCGTCTGCGGCTGTACGCGCAGGACGATCTGACCGGCGTCGAGGTCGGCGGTGCGGTGAAGAACGTGCTCGCCATCGCCACTGGCGTCTGCGACGGACTGGGCTTCGGGCTCAACGCGCGTGCGGCGCTGATCACCCGCGGCCTGGCGGAGATCGCCCGCCTCGGCGAAGCGCTGGGCGGCCACGGCATCACCTTCATGGGCCTGGCTGGCATGGGCGACCTGATACTGACCTGCACCGGTGACCTGTCGCGCAACCGCCGCGTCGGCCTGATGCTGGCCGAAGGCCTGTCGCTCGATGCGGTGCTGCAGAAGCTGGGTCACGTCGCCGAAGGGGTGTCGACCGCACGCGAAGCCGCCGCGCTGGCGCGCCGTCTGGGCGTCGACATGCCGATCACGCGCGCCGTCGCCGACGTGCTCGACGGCCGCCTCAGCGCGGCACAGGCGGCCGAAAGGCTGCTGGCGCGCGACCCCAAGGTGGAACAGGAAGCGGTACTCGAACGCGCCGACGAGGTCGACCTCGGCGCCCTGCAGCCCGGCGCTCAGTCCGGCTGAAGCGCGCCGTCGAAGCCGTGCTGTCGCCACGCCTCGTAGGCGACGATGGCGACCGAATTGCTGAGGTTCAGGCTGCGACAGTCGGGTCGCATCGGAATGCGCAGGCGCTGCGCCGGCGGCACCGTGTCGAGCAGGCTGCCCGGCAGCCCGGCGGTTTCCTGGCCGAACAGGAAGATGTCGCCGGCTCGATACCGAGGCGTCGTGTGCGCCACCCGTCCGCGGGTGCTCAGCGCGTACAGCCGGCCGTCGTCCGGCTGCAGCGCAAGTGCGGCCGACAGCGCCGCCCAGTCCTCATGCACCGTCACGTTGATCAGGTCGCGGTAGTCCATGCCGGCGCGCTTCAGCTGCTTGTCGCTGATGTCGAAGCCGAGCGGCTTCACCAGATGCAGGCGGAAACCGCCGTTGGCGCACAGGCGCATCACGTTGCCGGTGTTGGGCGGAATTTCAGGCTGGTACAGGACGATGTGGAACATGGGCGTGCGCGGTCGTGCGGAGGCGCGATTGTGCCAGCGGACGCCGTCGCTGGTCAGACTCGCGGGTCAGCCACGCTGCAGGCCGCACAGCAGCACGTCGACGATGCGCCGCGGATCGGCCGCGATGCAGCGGCCGGCGTCGAAGACACTGCGCAGGCCTGCAGGCGCGGCCGGGCCGACGTGTACGCACTGTGTCGTCACCCCGGCGCGGCGTGCCTCGCCTACCGCCTGCTTCACATCCTCCAGCAGATAGCGCGGGTCGTGCACGTCGATGTCGTGCGGCTCGCCGTCGGTCAGCAGCACGATCAGCGGCCGCTCGCCCGGCGCATGCGCGGCAGCATGGCGCAGCGCGGCGCCGATGCGGGTCGAACCGTGACTGCGCAGGCCGGCGGCGCGGGCGCAGACGCGCATGTCCAGCGCGCCGTCGTGTTCATCCTTCAGGTGCTGCACGCGCACGCGATGACGGGTGTCGGACGCGAACGCCCACACGCGGACGATGTGGCCGTCACCTTCCAGTGCGTGCGCGGCCAGCAAGGCGGCATCGCGCAGGTGCTCGAGCAGCGGTCGGCCGTCGGCGCAAGGTTGCGCGGTGGAGGCGGACGCATCGATCAGCAGCAGCACGTCGCGGCCGCTGTCGGTCGGACGCGCCGCGCGAAAAAGCCGGGACGGTGGCCGCGTGCGTGTGCGCAGCGCGATACCCGCCTCGATCAGCGCCTCGGTGTGCAGCACTTCGCCGTCGCGTTCGCGGCCGCTGCCCGGGCGCCCTGCTGAGCGGCGCTGCGCGGCGGGCAGCCGGCGGATCTGCGCTTGCAGTCGCGTGCGCAGTGCTGTGGCGTCGACTTCGAGCGGGCGGCTTTCGATCACCGTGCACCAGTCCGGCCGCAACCGTGCGATCAGGCGATCCCACTCCGGGTACTTCAACATGCGCAGCGGCGCTTCCGACCACAGGGCGGTGGCACCGCCTTCACCCTGATCGGCGCCGCCGGTCGCCTGCGGTGGCGGACGATCCGCCGGCACCTCGTTGTCGTCGTCACCGCTGCCGTGGCTGTCGGCGTCCTCGCGTTCCAGCGGCGTGGCGGACGGCGGCAGGCTGTCGTCGGCGATCCACAGGTGGTGGTTGTCGTCGCGATAGGCCGGTTCGACCCGCCAGCCGGCGGCATTGAAATTCAGGCGCATCTGGCCGATGTCGTTGCCGAGCAGCGACGCCGCCTCGCGCAGCCGCTGCGGCGTGTCGAGCGCGAGCGTGCCGTCGGCTGCGAAGAACAGCCGGCGCACCTTGGCGATCCAGGCGTGACCATCGGCGTGCGCCGGGTCGAACAGCGCGTGCGCCAGACGCACCAGCAGCGCGTCGAAGCCGTTGCCGTCGTCCGGGCCGGCGACATGGAAAGGCGCCCACAGTGTGCGCAGACCCGGCAGGTCCTGCATGGCCAGCCAGTCGACGCGGGCGTCCTCCAGCGTTTCCAGCAGCACGCGCTGTATCGGTTTCAGCTTCGCCCGCGGCTGGGGCGGGCCACCGTATGCGAGGTGGGCCGCAGCGTGTGCGGCGCGGGCGCGAGTGAGCCGCGCGTCGTCCGGCGGCAGGTGCAGCACCGGCCGCAGGCCGGCGCGCGACAGGATGGCGCGCGGGCGCTCGTCCGCGGTGGCGAGCGCGGTCAGCCGCGGCTGCACCGACCACAGCGCATCCAGATAGATGCGCAGTGGCCGGCCGCCGGGTTGCGCGGCTTCAGACGATGCAGGCATCGAGCATGGCGGCCAGCGCCTGACCGACTTCGGGGTCGTCGGACAGCGGCACCGCGATGGCCTGCAGGCAGGCGGCGCGCGGCGCCAGCCCTTCGGCGATCAGCAGGCCGGCGTGGATGAGCATGCGTGTCGACGCGCCTTCGTCCAGTTCGTCGCCGGCCAGCCGGCGCGTGCGTTCGGCCAGCGTCACCAGCTGCTGCGCGGTCGCCGCCTCGACGCCGGATTCGTGCATCACGACGGCCGCCTCGCGCGCCGCATCCGGATAGCCGAATTCGAGCGCGGTGAAACGCTGCCGGGTCGACGCCTTCAGCGTCTTGTGCACGCCGTGATAGCCCGGGTTGTAAGACACGACCAGACGGAAGTCCGGGTGCGCGTGCAGCAGTTCGCCGGTGGCGGCCAGCGGCAGTTGCCGGCGCGCGTCGGTCAGCGGGTGGATGAGCACCGTGGTGTCGGCGCGTGCCTCCACCAGTTCGTCGAGATAGCAGATCGCGCCGTGGCGCACTGCGCGCGTCAGCGGCCCGTCCTGCCAGCGGGTGCCGTCGGCGTCGAGCAGGAAGCGGCCGATCAGGTCGCCGGCCGACAGATCTTCGTGGCAGGCGACGGTGATCAGCGGCAGGCCAAGCCGCCAGGCCATGTGCTCGACGAAGCGCGTCTTGCCGCAGCCGGTGGGGCCTTTCAGCATCAGCGGCAGGCCCCGCGCGTGTGCCGCCTCGAAGGCGGCGACCTCGCCGCCGACCGGCGCGTACCAGGGTTCCTCCCGGATGCGCCAGTCGTGCAGCGGATCGGCCAGTTCGGCCGGTTCCCGCACCTTCACTTGTGACCGACGGTAGAGGGGTTGGGCAGGCCTTCGATTGGACACTCTTCGGTGCCGACGGTGTCGCGGGTGAAAGCTTCGACCGCCTTGCGCGTGCCTTCCGGATCGTTGATCCACTTCGAGTAGAAGTCGTAGGGGCAGGTCGCCACGCCCTTGTCGCCTTCGCGCGAATTGATCAGGCCGGTGTAGCCGCGGTGCAGCAGCTTGAACAGGTGGTTTTCCGACTGGCCGTTCCTGCGGAAATCGCGGATCAGGCTCTTGGACAGCGCGGCGTACTGAATGCCCATTTCCTCCTCGCCGCATTCGCCCAGCGTGCGGCCGTCGAAGCCGACGATGGCCGAGTGGCCGAAGTAGGTATAGACGCCGTCGAAACCGGCCGCGTTGGCGACCGCGACATAGACGTTGTTGGCGAAGGCCATGGCTTTCGCCATCGTCACCTGCTGGTCCTTGGCGGGATACATGTAGCCCTGGCAGCGCACGATCAGTTCGGCACCCTTCATCGCGCAGTCGCGCCAGATCTCCGGGTAGTTGCCGTCGTCGCAGATGATGAGGCTCACCTTCAGACCCTTGGGGCCGTCCGACACATAGGTGCAATCGCCCGGGTACCAGCCCTCGATCGGTACCCAGGGCATGATCTTGCGGTACTTCTGCACGATCTCGCCCTGGTCGTTCATCAGGATGAGGGTGTTGTACGGCGCCTTGTTCGGGTGCTCCTCGTGCCGTTCGCCGGTCAGCGAGAACACGCCCCACACCTTGGCCTTCCTGCAGGCCGCCGCGAAGATGTCGGTCTCCTCGCCGGGGATGGCCGAGGCGGTGTCGTACATCTCCTTCGAGTCGTACATGATCCCGTGCGTGCTGTACTCGGGGAAGATGACCAGATCGAGGCCGGGCAGGCCGGACTTCATGCCGACGATCATGTCGGCGATCCTGCGCGCGTTGTCCAGCACCTCGGCCTTGGTGTGCAGGCGCGGCATCTTGTAATTGACGACGGCGACGCCGACCGTGTCCTTGCTGCTCGAAATGTCCCCGTGGTGCATGAGTGGCCTCCGCTGCGGAATGGGTGGAAGAGAAGGTTCAGGACCTCCCATTCTGCGAATGCGGCCGGCGCGGCCAATACGGTGAACGACGTATCGGCCGGGACCCGTACTTCGATGCGCGAGCGGTCGTCAGACCTGCGATCTGCCGTTTCGATTCCGCAGGACGTCGTCCATCGCCGGCACCAGCGCGACCAGGGCCAGCAGCACGGCCATCGGCAGCGTGAACAGATAGCCGACAAACTTGAAGCCGAACGCGCCCGATATCCCTCCGAGCAGAAAACTGAAGAACAGCCCGGAGAGGACGCTCAATCTGTCTCTGTCCGCGCGGACGTGCAGCGCCGGGTCCGGCTGACGATTCCAGTAGATCAGTTTGCCCAGTTCGATGCCGAGATCCGTGATGACGCCGGTCATGTGAGTGGTACGGATGACCGAGTTGGAAATCTTGGTGACCACCGCATTCTGAAGTCCCATGATGAAACACAGGAGGACCACCGTGAACGGTACGAGGAGGGTTTCGTATTCGCTGAGGCGGGAACCCAGCAGGCCGAACACGAGGATGAGTACTGCTTCGATCAGCAGGGGAATGGCGTACTCGCTCGACATGCCGCGCTTGCGGGCGAAGTTGACGAGCATCGAGCTGAATATCGCGCCCGACAGGAAGGCGAGGACGGCAATGAGGCCGTCGACAACCAGTGCGAGCTGACCCAGTGCAAGGTTGTCGGCGAGCGCCGAGATCATTCCGGTGACGTGCGACGTGTATTGCTGGATGGCCAGGAAGCCGCCTGCATTGATGGCGCCGGCCACGAAGGCCAGCACCCATCCGAGCTGCCGGTTGGCTGAGCGCGTGCGCTCGCGACCGATCAGGAATCTTGCGTAGTTCGCGGGCATGTCAGAGCAGGGAGCGGGCGTGTTTCACGGAGGCCCCGGCGGGGGGGCGACGGGGATGTGGCGCTGCAACATGAGGATTGTCTCATCCCTCCGCCGTCGTGGAGCGCCGATCGCCGATCACGGCGGCGCAGGATCGGATCTTGCCGCCGCGACCGGCCTCCGGAGGGGCCTGCCCGCCTGCGCCTCGCCTCAGGTATAGCGGGGTTCCGTCCGCAGAGGTGAAATCCGCTGCGCGCGCAGCAGCGCGTCGGTCAGATTGCCGGCGATGTTGTCCTCGCCCAGCCGCGCCGCGAAGCCGGAACGGAGGATCAGCGAGGCCGGCTGTTCGTTCAGGTCGCACAGGACGAGCGTGGCGCCGCGCCGCGCGAGATTGCGCTGCAGCGTCTGCAGGGTGTCGAGGCCTGTGGTGTCGATGCTGATCACCTTTTCCAGATCGAGGATGACCGCGTCCGGGTGGCCGTCCTGCATCAGCAGCAGGTTTTCCAGCTTGTTGGCGGCGCCGAAGAACAGCGAACCGGTCAGCCGCCAGGCGAGGATGCGCGGCGTGCCATCGGCGCGGCTGAGCGCCTCGACACCGTAATGCTCTTCCAGCGGCAGGCGCTCGATGCGCGTCAGGTCGGACATGCGGTAGATGAAGAACAGGCTGGCCAGCACCATGCCCAGTTCCACCGCCAGCGTCAGGTCGAACACCACGGTGACGAAGAAGGTGGCGAGCAGGATGGTGCGGTAAGGCGCCGAATAGCGGCGCAGCTCCGACGGCGCGAAGGCGTGCCATTCGCCCATGTTGACCGACACCACGACGACGATGGCCGACAGCGTGGCGAGCGGGATGTGCGCGGCCAGCGGTGCGGCGGCCAGCACGATGGCGAGCAGCACGCCCGCGTGCAGCATGCCGGCCATCGGCGTGCGGCCACCGGTGCGCACATTGGTGGCGGTACGCGCGATGGCGCCGGTGGCGGCGAAGCCGCCGAACAGCGGTGCGGCGACATTGGCGATGCCCTGTGCCATCAGTTCCTGGTTCGGGTCGTGCCGGTCGTCGATCTGGCTGTCCGCCACGCGCGCCGACAGCAGCGACTCGATGGCGCCGAGCAGCGCGATCGCCAGCGCCGGCGCGATCAGTTTGCCGAGCAGGCCGAGCGACAGCGCCGGCAGGCCGATGTCCGGCAGTTCGCGAGGAATGCCGCCGAAGCGGCTGCCTATGGTGTCGACCGGAAGCTGCAGCAGCGCGTTGGCCGCGGTGGCGATCACCAGCACCGCCAGCGGCCCGGGCAGCCGGCGCATCCACGCGATGTCCTTCGCCACCCGGTTCCAGCCCAGCAGCACGGCCAGCGAGGCGAGCGACAGCGACAGCGTCGGCAGGTCCAGCGTCGGCAGCGCGTCGAACAGCGCGCGCATCTTGCCGAAGAACTCGCCCGGCAGCGCCTCGATCTTCAGCCCGAGAAAATCCTTGATCTGCGAAATGAAGATGACGACGGCGATGCCGTTGGTGAAGCCGATCACCACCGACAGCGGGATGAAGCGGATCATGCTGCCGAGCCGGAAGGCGCCCATCGCCAGCAGCATGACGCCGGACATCATCGTTGCGATCAGCAGGTTCTGCACGCCGTAGTCGGCGACGATGGCGTAGATGATGGGAATGAAGGCGCCGGTCGGGCCGCCGATCTGCACCCTCGAACCGCCGAGCGCCGAAATCAGGAAACCGGCGACGATGGCGGTCCAGATGCCGGCGGTCGGCGACATTCCGCTGGCGATGGCGAAGGCCATGGCCAGCGGGAGCGCCAGCACGCCGACCGTCAGGCCGGCCGACAGGTCGCCGGAAAACTGTCCGCGGTCATAGGCGGGCAGCGTGTCGAGAAGCTTGGGTCGGAAGCTGAAGTTCATGGAGTCTCCGCAATGAGAGGGGGCGCAAGACGCGTCGCATGAGGCGGTGCGGAGACGGGTGCCCGTGGCCGGTGTGGCGAAGCACGACCCAGCGCTTGGTCGGGGTCAGCGGCATGGTGGTCGGCCACGGGTGTTCATGAAGGCATTGTGTTCGCGGCCGGCGCCGCGTGTCCAGCGCCTCAGCGGCGCCGGCGCAGTCGCGCACCGATCAGGCCGAGGCCGGCTGCCAGCGTCGCCCAGGCGGACGGCTCCGGCACCGCAGCCACGGCGGCGGTCTGCGCCGCCCAGTAGGACGGCAGCGTGTCCCACGGGTTGCTGATGTCGTCGTCGGTGACATAGACGTGGCCGACGTTCATCGCGCGTGCGCGGGCGATCACCGCCTGCATCGCGGCGGCGTCCGGCACTTCGTAGACCAGGTGGGCGAAGCGGGTGGCGTCCTGCGTCTGCGTCCACGCATCCGCCTCGTAGCCGGCGTATTCGGCAGCCGGGCTCTCGAAGGTGACCAGCACGTCGGCGGTGGCCAGGTAGTCCGGCGCCGTCTGCGTGCCCGGGTTGCCGACGATGTAGCCCTCGCCATCCAGGCCGCGGATGTAGTCGTGCAGCGACCGGTAGTAGCCGAGCTGGCCGATGTCGTTCGACATTTCGTCGATGAAGATGCCGTCTACGCCGTACAGCGCGTAGTAGCGGTCGATCTCGGCGCGCACGGTGGCGGCGCTGCGCGTGCCGTAAGCGGTGTGCACATAGCCGATCACACGACCGCCTGCGGCCTGCAGGCTGTCGACCACGGTGGTGTAGTTCGTGTCGAGCGCACTGCCGGGGCCGCTGTCCGGATTCAGGATGGCGGTGATGCCGACCGCGGGCGCCGAATCGGTCAGCGTCTGCCAGTAGGCCGCGCCGCTGCCGGCCGGGTAGAAGTAGGCGGGAACCAGCAGTTCGAGTGCATGCGCGGTGGGCATGATGAGTGCGAGCAGGGCAGAGACGAAGGCGGATTTCACGGCAACTCCGGAGTGGGCCGGGCGGCTGCATCGCGCTCCGCCAACGGCAAGGTAACACTCTCCCTTACGGCCGCCACGGCCCGTTCTGCAGTCGGGATCGCGCGACCGACGGCGGCCCCTGCATATCGGAGCCTGCACCCTGCCGCCGTGGACGCCCCGGCCGGGGGCGCTGTCAGCTGCTGAGCGCCTTGCGGCTGCTTTCGATGTGGTCCTGCATCGCGCGGCGGGCCGCTTCGGCGTCGTGTGCCTGCAGCGCGGCGAGCAGCACGCGGTGCTCTTCCAGCGAGGCGACCAGCCGGCCTTCCAGATAGAGCGAGTCGTGCCGCTGCAGCTTCAGCACTGCGCGCAGCTCGTCGATCATCTGCGCCATGCGGCGGTTGCCGGCGATGTGGTGGATGAGCAGGTGGAAGCGCTGGTTGGCGTCGAAGAAGCGGTCGATGTCGCGCGCCGCGGCGCTGTCTTCCAGCGCCTGGTGCAGCGCGGCCAGTTCGGCCAGGTCGGCGTCGGACGCGCGACGGGCGGCGCCGGCGGCGCATTCGCCTTCGAGCAGCGCCATGATCGGGTAGATCTCTTCCAGGTCGCCGCCACTGATCTGCGCGACGTAGCAGCCGCGGCGCGGCTTCAGCACCACCATGCCTTCGGTCGCCAGCACCTTCAGCGCCTCGCGCAGCGGCGTGCGCGAAATGCCGTACTGGGTGGCGAGCGCCTGTTCGTCTATCCACTCGCCGGGCGCCATAGCGTGGCTCTGGATCAGCCGGCGCAGGCGGTCGGCGACCTCTATATATAGAGCGCGCGGAGCGATGGCTTCGGCGGAGGGATTCAGGGTTTCGCTGTTCATGTGTGTGTTTCGAGCTTAGCGCGGATGAGGGGCGAAAAGCCGTGTGCAGCCAGACGGCCAGCATCATGACCGACCGTGTTTTCTGCAACGCAACATCCGCTTGCATTCATAATTATGGATAAAGTATTCTCCGTTGCGCGCTGAGTCAAGCCGGTATCCGACCGATGCCGTGCCGGCAGCGCCGACCCGCAATCCGCAAGGACAGAACCATGGCCGACACGACGGGCAGCGCCCACCCCGATTACGCAGCGTGGCTGAAGGCTGCCGCCAAATCCGCGCCCGGCGGCGACCCCGCCAATCTGGACTGGAAGACGCCGGAGGGGCTGACGGTGAAGGCGCTGTACACCCGCGCCGACGTCGAAGGACTGCCCAGCGCCGACACGCTGCCGGGCTTCGCACCCTTCGTGCGCGGTCCGCAGGCCACGATGTACGCGGCGCGGCCCTGGACCATCCGCCAGTACGCCGGCTTCTCGACCGCCGAAGAATCGAACAACTTCTACCGCAAGGCGCTGGCCGCCGGCGCCCAGGGCGTGTCGGTGGCCTTCGACCTCGCCACGCACCGCGGCTACGACTCGGACAACCCCCGCGTGGTCGGCGACGTCGGCAAGGCCGGCGTGGCGATCGACAGCGTGGAAGACATGAAGCGCCTGTTCGACGGCATTCCGCTCGACAAGATCAGCGTGTCGATGACGATGAACGGCGCCGTGCTGCCGGTGCTGGCCGGCTTCATCGTCGCTGGCGAGGAACAGGGCGTGCCGCAGGCCCAGCTGTCGGGCACGATCCAGAACGACATCCTCAAAGAATTCATGGTGCGGAACACCTACATCTATCCGCCCCAGCCGTCGATGCGCATCGTCGCCGACATCATCGAATACACCGCGCGCAACATGCCGCGCTTCAACTCGATCTCGATCTCCGGCTACCACATGCAGGAAGCGGGCGCGACCCAGGGCCTGGAACTGGCGCTGACGCTGGCCGACGGCATGGAATACGTACGCACCGCGATGGCGCGCGGCATGGACGTCGACGATTTCGCCGGGCGACTGAGTTTCTTCTTCGCCATCGGCATGAACTTCTATCTGGAAGTGGCCAAGCTCCGCGCGGCACGACTGCTGTGGAGCC